>DASTNJ010000102.1:0-80036 GCA_035721065.1 Mycobacterium sp. | reverse complement strand
CGGTAGGAGCTGGCCGCCGACTCCAACTCGCCCGCCAGCTCGTCCCAGGCCGCCGCGGCGGCCATCATCGGCCCCGATCCCGGCCCGGCATACATGCGCCCGGAGTTGACCTCCGGCGGTAACACTCCGAAATCCATATCCCTGCCCCTGCCTTCGGTTAGTCCGCAGTCGGGCGGATCACAAATATGGCGGACGTGGCGGGCTCCTCGGCGACAGCACCACCGACGACGCGGGCGGCAGGACTCGCCATGGCGCGAGAAGCACCGGCACCGGCTACCGCGCGCCCGGCCAAACTCGACAGGGCCACGTTGCCGGCCAGGCCTCCCGAGCTGTCTGCGGCGACCATCGGGGCGGCGCTCAGGGCGGCACTCGGCACCGCGGCGACCGTTCTGATCGCCGGGGCGGCCACGGACCAGCCCTGCGGCACCGATAACCCCCCGACCAAGCCGGCGCGACCGATGCCCGCCGACACCGTCGACCCAGCCCCACTCAGGCCTGCCGCACCCAGTGCTCCAGTCCCCGAACCCACTTCGGCCCCCGCAGCCGGCAACAGCGATGCCGGCAACATGGTTTTCGCCGCCCCGCCGCTGAGCAGAGTGGCAACACCCTGCCCATTTTGCGGCAGCAGGACGCTCTGGATGCCCAGCAGATAAGGAACGCCGCCGATATCCCAAATCCCCAACGGGGAGTTCGCCCCGCCGAGGGTTCCCAGCACGCTGGCGATGTTCGACAGGTTCCCCGCCAGGCCCGATAACGGTGTTGCGGCCGACGCCGACGAAGTGGGCGATGCGAGGCTTTGCAGTGTCGAAGGCACCGCCGAGATCAACTGTGACAACGTCTGCGCGCCGGTGCCGGCCGACGTGCCGGTGGCTTGGGCGGCCGCGGTGGATTGCGCGGCCAGCCCGCCCGCGTTGGTGGTTTGCGGCGGCGCCGTGAACGGCGTGACCGTCGAGGCGCTCGCCGACGCTGCGGCATAGCCGGACATCGCGGTGACATCCTGGGCCCACATTGCGCTGTAGTGGGCCTCGGTGGCCGCGATTGCCGCGGTGTTCTGCCCGAGGAAGTTCGTCGCGATCAGCGATAGCAACAGGCTGCGGTTGGCCGCGACCACCTCCGGCGGCACCGTCGCCGCGAACGCCGCCTCGTAGGCCATTGCCGCAGCCTTGGCCTGGGTGGCCGCCTGCCCGGCCTGGATGGCGGTGGCGCTGGTCCACGCCGCATACGGTGCGGCCGCGGCCGCCATCGACGCCGACGCCGGACCCGCCCATGATCCGCTGGTCAGACTCGAGATCACCGACCGGTAGGAGCTGGCCGCCGACTCCAACTCGCCCGCCAGCTCGTCCCAGGCCGCCGCGGCGGCCATCATCGGCCCCGATCCCGGCCCGGCATACATGCGCCCGGAGTTGACCTCCGGCGGTAACATCATGAAGTCCATATCCCTTTACCTCCGATCGCTTAGCTATGCCCAATCGCATCGGTATGCAGCTAATAGCTGCGTACAAACGGGGGGCACTGCCCGGGCCGTCGGCGTGTATTGCGTGGACTGTGCCACACAGATTTTCGATGGCTCGATTAACGAGGAGTCAACTCCTCAAAATCACTAGTAATCACCATCGAGATAACTTGTCAGGCTGTGATTGGCGGTGCGTGGGGGGCCGCGGTGGACAAGACCTGTCAGCGAACCGGCTTCAGGTGCTGCCGGCGGCTTCGGGTGATGCCGGATCGCGGCCTGTAGTACAAGGTCAGGATCCCCTATTGCGCCATTGCCGATGTTGTCGGCGTAGGCGAAATCCGCCAGGTCCGTGGGTCACCCGGTGGCCGCCAACGCCGCAGCATCGATAGCTGATCGTCATTACCGATGTTCTTCCAACCATGGCTTGTCACCCCCGCTGGATGTTTCTTGGTTGGCTACTGAACTTCTATTCTCGCTGTGCTTGGCCATTGATCTGACAAATGCATTTGCGCGTTAGGCCAATGCGGGCGCCGATGACCGCTAATGCCATTAACGCATGCCGACCCGACAGTTAGCTGTGAACTGCTTTCGGGAGTGCTGGAGATGCTATCGGGACGAGAACAGATCGCTCTACCCTTGTCGGGATCGGCGTAATCGACCACCAGGAGAGCCCATGCACCGCTCGCATCGCATCGCAGACTGGCATCCCGATGACACGGTGGCATGGGAAGCCGGCAACAACGCGATCGCCCGCCGCAATCTGATCTGCACGGTGGCGAGCGACCACGTCGCCTTCTCGATCTGGGCCCTCTGGCCGGTGATGGCGCTGTTCATGCCGGCGTCCGTCTACGGTTTTTCCGCCGGCGACAAGTTTCTGCTGGCCGCGACTGCCACCCTGGTCGGCGCATGCGTGCGCATCCCCTACACGCTGGGCATCGCGACATTCGGCGGCCGCACCTGGACGACCTTCTCGGCGCTCGTGCTGTTGATTCCGACCGTCGGCACCATCGCCTTGCTGGCCAACCCCGGCCTGCCGCTGTGGCCGTATGTGATGTGCGCGGCGCTGACCGGACTCGGCGGCGGCAATTACGCCGCGTCGCTGGCCAACGTCAACGCCTTCTACCCGCAGCGACTCAAGGGCGGGGCGCTGGGGCTGCAGGCCGGCGGCGGCAACATCGGGGTGGCGGGCGTCCAGCTGGTCGGCCTGTTGGTGATCGCCATCGCCGGCAATCGCCAGCCCTATTGGGTGTGCGCGTTCTACCTGGTATTGCTGGTGATCGTCGGTATCGCAGCGGCACTGTTCATGGACAACCTGGTGCACGGCATCGAGGTGAATACCATCCGGTCGATCCTGTCCGAGCGCGACACCTGGGTGATCTCGGCGCTCTACACCTGCACTTTCGGCTCGTGGATCGGCTTCGGGTTCGCGTTCGGCCAGGTGCTGCAATTTAACCTGGTGGCCGCCGGGCAGAGCGACGCGCAGGCGTCGTTGCACGCCGCCCAGATCGCCTTCATCGGACCAATGCTGGGGTCGCTGTCCCGGATATACGGCGGCAAGCTGGCCGACCGCATCGGTGGTAGCCGCGTCACGGTGGCCGTCTTCGGCGGCATGATCCTGGCGGCCGGGTTCCTGGTCGGTGTCAGCACCGTCGATGACCACAACACCGGACCTACCACGGCTGCCGTGATGGTCGGCTATGTCGTCGGCTTCATCGCGTTGTTCATTTTGTCCGGGATGGGCAACGGTTCGGTGTTCAAGATGATCCCGTCGGTGTTCGAGGCGCGTAGCCGCTCACTGGATGTCAGCGAAGCCGAACGCCGGCACTGGTCGCGCTCCATGTCGGGAGCACTGATCGGGTTCGCCGCGTCGGTCGGTGCGCTCGGCGGTGTGGGAATCAATCTGGCTCTGCGGCAGTCCTATTCGAGTGTCGGCACGGAGACACCCGCGTTGTGGGTCTTCCTGACGTGCTATGTCGCCGCTTCGATCTTGACCTGGACGGCGTACGTGCGCCGACCAGCCTCAGCCGCCGGTGTGGCCGGGTCCGAAACCGAGCCGATACCGACCCGCGTCTGAGGCGCGGTGTCGCTTCGGCCCCCACCACCCGGCGCGACCGCCTTACGCTGCGGCAGCGACGGTTTCGGCCGCACGTTGACCGGAATGCAGCAGGTCGTTGGGCAGCGACAGCCGGATGACCTTGCGCCACGCCGAGGCGACCTGGCGGTAGATCGGGCCGGTGGTGTAGGTGAGGCCGTAGCGGTCGAACAGTTCGGCGACCTTGGGGGAGATTTCGGCGTAGCGATTACTGGGCAGGTCGGGGAACAGGTGGTGCTCGATCTGAAACGACAGGTTGCCGCTCATCAGGTGGGTGAGCCGGCTGCCGCTGATGTTCGCCGAGCCAAGCATCTGGCGCAGGTACCACTGTCCGCGGGTTTCGCCGTCGATGGAGTCGCAGGTGAAGGTTTCGACTCCCTCGGGGAAGTGCCCGCACATGATGACTGAGTGGGTCCAGATGTTGCGGATGAAATTCGCGGTGACGTTGGCGGCCAACGTCGTCGGTGCCGAGATGCCCGACAGCAGTGGGTGAATCAGGTAGTCCCGGGCGGCTTGTCGGCGGATTTTGCGCAGCGTGGCTCCGGCCATCGCGCGGAACTTCGGGTCACGGCGCCGGTCTTTGCGCAGGTTCTTGCCCAGTTGCAGGTCATAGGCGGCGATCCCGTACTGAAAGAAGCAGGCGTTCAACAAGTTCCACAGGGGCTGGCCGAGATGGAACGGGTGCCAGGGCTGGTCCTCGTCGACGCGCATGATGCCGTAGCCCAGGTCGCCGTCTTTGCCCAGCACGTTGGTGTAGGTGTGGTGCAGCTCGTTATGGGAGTGCTTCCACTGTTGCGCCGGGGAGGCGTTGTCCCACTCCCAGGTGGTGGAATGGATTTTCGGGTCGCGCATCCAGTCCCACTGGCCGTGCATCACGTTGTGCCCGATCTCCATGTTCTCCAGGATCTTCGCCAGCGCGAGTCCGGTGGTGCCGAGCACCCAGGCCGGTGGGAACAGCGAAACCAGCAGCACCAGCCGGCTGCCGGCCTCCAGCGCGCGTTGGCTGGTGATCACCGTGCGGATGTAGGCGGCGTCGTGTTCGCCCCGGCTGGTCAGGACCTCGTCGCGGATGGCGTCGAGTTCGGCACCCAGGTTTTCGATGTCCTTGTCGGACAGGTGCGCTATCGGGCTAATGGGTTTTTTCTGCAGTGCAGTCATGTGCAAGGTCTCCTTGATTAGGTGGGTCAGACGTCGAGTTCACAGGGCCCGGCGGCCGCGGATATGCAGGTTTGGACCAGCACGCCGTCACCAGGGCTGGCGGTGGTGAGGTCGCCGTTGCGCAGGTCGCGCACCCCGCCTTGGCGCAGCGGGACGACGCAGCCGAAACACACCCCCATCCGGCAGCCCGAGGGCATCAGCACCCCGGCACTCTCTCCGGCGTCGAGCAAGCTGGTGGCGCCGTCGGTATCCGCGGTGATGTCCGACCGGCCGAAGGTGACGGTGCCGCCGCAGCCGGTGGCGATGACGGCGGCCTGGAACCGTTCGGTGTGCAGGCGATCGGCAATCCCGACGCCCGCGTAGTGCTCTTCGAGGGCGTCCAGCAGTGCTGCCGGGCCGCAGGCAAAGGTCTGGCGTTGCGCGAGGTCGGGAACCAACGCGGTCAGCGTGTCAGTGGTCAGCCGGTCCTCGGTGCGGGTGTGGCGCTCGATGAGCCGCAGCCGACCATCCGCGGCCAGTGTGCGCAGTTCGGCACCGAAGATGGTGTCGTCGGCGGTGGGCGCGGAGTGCACCAGGACGACGTCGGCCAGTTCGTGCAGGGATTCGCGCAGCATGCCCATCACCGGGGTGATGCCGCTGCCTGCGGTCACGAACAACACCTTGTCCGGGCGCGGGGTCGGCAGCACGAAATCGCCGGCCGGCCGGTCAAGCTGCACGACGGTCCCGACACGGGCCCGGGAGACCAGGTGGTTGGAGACCTTTCCCGCCGGGACGGCTTTGACGGTGACGGTGAAGCAGCCGTCCGCGCTGGTCGGGGTGGTCAACGAGTAGCTGCGCCACTGGCGTACCCCGTCGACGTCGACGCCGATGCGCACATACTGGCCGGCGGCCGGGGTGCGCCAGCGCCGCCCGGGCCGGATACGGACCGTGACCGCGTCGCAGGTCTCGGCGTGGATCGCCTCGATCCGGCCCCGCAGATCGGCGCCGCTGCTCAGCGGTGAGACCAGGTCCAGGAAGTCTTCGGGCAGCAACGGTGTGGTGACCAGTTCGGCGAACTTGCGGAACCTGCCGGCGGTGCGGGTGGCGACCGCACGGTGCTCGGCGGTGGCCGTGTTCGTGGAAGTTGGCATGTTTCTATGGTGGACCGCCTGAAGAGGTAAAATCTTGACCAAGCCGAGTGAAAGTAGAGTTATTTTTTGTTGTGTGAGAATAATTTATGACATCGGCGCAGGTGCAGCTGCCGGAGGAGGTGGTGTCGGCCATGTGGTCGGCACTGCCCTCGGTCGCCGAACGGACGGTGACCACCGTCGTCGCCGAAGTACCCAGCTACGCCGACGCGTTCAGCGGCAGAATGGGCCGGGTTATCGAACTGGCGGTACAGCAGGCGCTGGAAGGCTTCCTCGCCGGTGTCGCCGAGCCACCGGGGGACGACACCGTTGGCGCGATGAATCCCGCACTCGACGGCGCCTACTCGCTGGGCCGCGGCGAAGCCCGCAACGGCCGCTCCACCGATGTGTTGCTCGCTGCCTACCGCACCGGGGCCAAGGTTGCCTGGCGCGATCTGAGCGCGATCGCCGTCTCGCACGGGCTGGCCGGCGAGGCGCTCGCTGTGTTCGCCGAGGTGATGTTCGCCTACATCGACCGACTCTCCGCGTTCAGCGTGTCCGGACACGCCGACGAACTGGCGATCACCGGGCTGGCTCGCCGGCGCAACCGCGAACAGCTGGCGCTTCACCTGGTCAACGCGGCGCCGGCCGAGGATCTCGCCGTCGCGGCCGAACGCGCGGACTGGTCGCCGCCCCGCACGCTGACCGCAGTGGCCCTGCCGGAAAGTCATGAGCGCGGTGTTGGCGCACTACTGGATCCGCGCACCCTGCGACTGCCCGACGACTACACCGACAGCGCCGGCGGCCCGCTGACCGTGCTGCTGGTCCCCGACGCAGGGGGACGAGCACGGTCGCGGTTGAGCGCCACGCTCGCCGGTCGCCGCGCCGTGATCGGCCCGAATCGGCCCTGGATGCAGGCCGCATCCTCGGTGCGCCGGGCGCTGCGCGCCGTCGAATTGAACTTGGGATCCGCCCTGGAATCTCAGGCCACGGTGGACACCGACGCATTCCTCGCCGACCTGGTGTTGCGTGCCGACCCCGACGCCCTGGCTGATCTTCGGGCCAAAGTCCTTGCGCCACTGAATGATCTGCGTCCGGCGGTCAAAGACAAGTTGATGGAGACGCTGCGCGCCTGGCTGCTGCATCAGGGCCGCCGCGAAGACGTCGCCGCCGCGCTCTACGTGCACCCGCAAACGGTTCGCTATCGCCTCGGCCAACTTCGCGAGCGCTACGGAGACCAACTGGAAAACCCGGCCACCGTCCTTCAACTCATCCTTGCGCTCGGCGTCGCCCCACCACGGACCGCGGTGAGCCCGGGCGAGGAGCCCGGTGATGCGGTCCGCCGTCAGTCGACCCGGCGCCGCGTCGCGGTGCAGTAGTAGTCGTCGGTTCCAACCGCTGTCGGGGTGGGTAATCGGTTGTCTGCCAACAGGTCACGCAGCGTCGTGCGCACCGAGTGCCAGCCGTGTCCGTCCAGGTAGGTCGCGACGTCGTGCCGCCCGCCGAAATATCCCAGGTCGTCCAGGCGGATCTCGAGACCATGCTGGTACCACCGTTGGGTGGCCGTCCGCAGAATCCGCGGCGAGTCGGCGGAGTTCCACAGGACTTCGACCAGGAGCCGGCTGGTGTCGGCGCTGAGCGCGGTGACATCGTCCAGCAGCCGGTCCTGGGCGTCAGGCGGCAGAAAGTTCAGCAGCGCCTCGGCAATCCACGCGGCCGGCTGAGTGGGGTCGAATCCGGCCTGTCGCAGCGCGGCCGGCCAGTCGCGGCGCAGGTCGATCGGCACCGCGCGCAGGTCGACGGTCGGCTCGGCGCCGAGCGCGGCCAGCGTTGACCGCTTGAACTCGACAACTTGCGGCTGATCGACCTCGAACAGCGCCGTACCGGCCGGCCAGGACAGTCGGTATCCGCGGGTGTCGAGTCCAGACCCCAGGATCACGACCTGCCCGATACCGCCGGCCGCGGCGTCGACGAGGAATGTGTCGATGAACGGAGTCCGGGCCGCCAGCCGGTAGGTGCTGGCCTGCATGCTCCACGGGTTTCCGGCGACGTCGACGTCGGCGGAGTCGAGCTCGCCGGCGGCCCATCGGGTGAAGAAGTCGATGCCGACGGCGGCTACCAGCTGCTTGGCGAACGGATCGTCGACGAGCCCGTCGAGGGCGGCCCGAGCGCGGGCAGCGGCCACCATGGTGGCGGTGGCGCCCACCCCGGTGGCCGGGTTCCAGGTGTCGTCATCGGTTCGCGGCATCCCACCAAAAACCTTCCCGAGGAGATACGTTTAGCCAGTCTATGCGAAACGGGTAGCTTGGGAAGCATGCCGAGGACTGACGACGACACCTGGGACATCACCGAGAGCGTAGGTGCGACGGCGCTGGGCGTGGCGGCCGCGCGGGCCGCGGAAACCGCCAGTGCGCACCCGCTGATCAGCGACCCGTTCGCCCGGTTGTTCCTGGACCGGGCCGGCAAGGGCATCTGGAGCGTGTACTCCGCGGCGGCATTGCCCGGCGGGGCCGACGGGACCGCCGCAGAGGTGCGGGCGCTGGTGCAGGCCATGGTCGACTTCATGGCGGTGCGGACAGTGTTCTTCGATGAGTTCTTCCTCGCCGCCGCCGACGCCGGTATCCGCCAGGTGGTGATCCTGGCGTCCGGCCTGGACGCACGGGCGTGGCGGCTGCCCTGGCCAGACCAGCCGACCGGCACCACCGTTTTCGAGCTCGACCAGCCGAAGGTGCTGGACTTCAAAGCCGACACGCTGCGGCGGCACGGCGCGCACCCGACCGCCGAGCTGGTGTATGTACGGGTGGATTTGCGCCAGGACTGGCCAAAGGCTTTGTGCGACTCCGGGTTCGACCCGGAAAAGCGCACCGCCTGGTCGGCGGAGGGGCTGTTGCGCTATCTGCCCGCGCAGGCCCAGGATCTGTTGTTCGAGCGCATCGACGGGCTCAGCGCCCCGGGCAGCAGGCTGGCCACCAACGCGGTCGCCGCCGAAGCCGTGGACCCGGAGCGGCTGGCGCGGCAACGCGAGCAGATGTACCGGCTGCGGTCGGCCGCTGCCGCGCTGGTCAACACCGAGGTCACCGACCTCGAAGATCTCTGGTACGCCGAGGCGCGCAGCGATGTCGGGGCCTGGCTGGCCGAGCATGGCTGGCGGGCCTCGACCGAGTCGCTGACACAGTGGCTGGCCCGCTACGGCCGTGGTGACCTGGCCTCCGATCGGATGCCGAACCTCTTCGTCTCCGGTGAGAAAGCGCAAGGGGCGTGACTCGGTATCAGATGTCGCCGACGCCGCTTCGGCAACGCGTGACAAACTAGCTGTCGTGACCGCGACACCCGATACCACCACCTCCGTGATGTCCGCCCCGCTCGCCGAGGTCGACCCCGACATCGCCGAACTGCTGGACAAGGAGCTGCACCGCCAGCGCGACTACCTGGAGATGATCGCCTCGGAGAACTTCGTGCCCCGGGCGGTGCTGCAGGCGCAGGGCAGTGTGCTGACCAACAAGTACGCCGAGGGCTTGCCGGGCCGGCGCTACTACGGCGGCTGCGAGCACGTCGACGTGGTGGAGAACATCGCCCGCGACCGGGCCAAGGAGCTGTTCGGCGCCGAGTTCGCCAACGTCCAGCCGCACGCCGGCGCGCAGGCCAACGCCGCGGTGCTGGCGGCGCTGATGAGCCCGGGCGAGCGGCTAATGGGCCTGGACCTTGCCAACGGCGGCCACCTGACCCACGGGATGCGGCTGAACTTCTCCGGCAAGCTCTACGAGAACGCCTTCTACGGGGTGGACCCGGCAACGCACCGGATCGACATGGACCAGGTCCGAGACCAGGCGCGCGAGTTCCGGCCCAAGGTGCTGATCGCCGGCTGGTCGGCCTACCCGCGGACCCTCGACTTCGCGGCGTTCCGGTCGATCGCCGACGAGGTCGGCGCCGTCCTGTGGGTGGACATGGCCCACTTCGCCGGCCTGGTCGCCGCCAAGTTGCACCCCTCGCCGGTGCCGCACGCCCAGTTGGTGTCCACCACCGTGCACAAGACACTCGGCGGCCCCCGGTCCGGGCTGATCCTGGGCAAGAAGGAATTCGCCAAGACGGTCAACTCGGCGGTCTTCCCCGGCCAGCAGGGCGGCCCGCTGATGCACGTCATCGCCGCCAAGGCCGTCGCGCTGAAGATCGCCGGCACACCGGAGTTCGCCGAGCGCCAGCAGCGCACCCTGTCCGGTGCCCGGATCATCGCCGACCGGCTGCTGGCCCCCGACGTCGCCAAGGCAGGGGTGTCGGTGGTCAGCGGCGGCACCGACGTGCACCTGGTGCTGGTCGACCTGCGGGACTCCCCGCTGGACGGGCAGATGGCCGAAGACCTGCTGCACGAGGTCGGCATCACGGTCAACCGCAACGCCGTGCCCAACGACCCCCGTCCGCCGATGGTCACCTCGGGTCTGCGCGTCGGCACCCCGGCGCTGGCCACCCGCGGTTTCGGGGACACCGAGTTCACCGAGGTCGCCGACATCATCGCGACCGCGCTGGCGCAGGGCTCCGGTGCCGACGTGTCCGCGCTGCGCTCCCGGGTGACCCGGCTGGCACGGGCGTTTCCGCTGTACGACGGCCTGGAGGACTGGAAGCTCGTCTGACGCGTGTCGAAGGCCACGTCGGTTGCGAAAAACATGTGAACTTCAGTTACAGTAACTTTCATGGCTGAACGACCCGTCGCTAACGCGCTGATCCTCGAACTGGAGCCGGTGGTCACCGCGAACATGATCCGGCACCTGGATTCGCAGGATCCGTGGTTCGCACACGACTACGTCCCGTTCGAGCAGGGCGAGAACTTCGCCTTCCTGGGCGGCCGCGACTGGGAGCCCTCGGATGTCTCGCTGCCCCGGGAGGTGACCGACGCCTGCGAGATCCTGCTCATCGTCAAGGACACCGTCGCCGCCTACCACCGCGAACTGGTCGAGCACTTCATCCTCGAGGACAAGTGGGGCCGGTGGCTGGGCCGGTGGACCGCCGAAGAGCACCTGCACGCCATCGCGCTGCGCGAATACCTGGTGGTGACGCGGGAGATCGACCCGGTCGCCAATGAGGACGTGCGCATGCAGCACGTGTGCAAGGGTTACCGCGCCGACCGGTACAGCCAGGTCGAGACGCTGGTGTTCATGGCGTTCTTCGAACGGGCGCACGCGGTGTTCTGCCGCAATCTCGCCGAGCGGACCGACGAGCCGGTGCTCAAAGGGCTGATCGGCCGGATCGCTGGCGACGAGGAGCGCCACGAGGAGTTCTTCGCCAACCTGGTCGCGCACTGTCTGGACTACACCCGCGACGAGACGATCGCCGCCATCGCCGCGCGCGCCGCCGACCTCGACGTCGTCGGCGGGGACATCGATGCCTACCGGGACAAGGTCGCCGCCATGGCCGAGGTGGGCATCTTCGGACCCGACGACCTGCGCCGGGTGATCGCCGACCGGATCAGCGCCTGGGGTTTGGCCGAGCACCCCGACCTGCGGCAGTTCGCGCTGGGCTAGCGCTACAGCCCGGCGGCGCGTTCCAGCTCGGCCAGGGCCGGTTCGACCGCGTCGGCCATCTCGTTGATGTCGTTGGCCACCTCAGGGGTGGTGACGAAACCGAAGTCGAGATGGTCCATGTAGGAGAAGCAGGTGATGTTGAGCGCGACGTCGAGCACCGGCGGGCCGATCGGCACCAGCGAGTCGAGCTTGGCGCCGGCCATGTACAACGGGAACTGCGGACCCGGGACGTTGGAGACCACCAGGTTGATCGGCGCGACGTTGCGGGACAGTCCGGTGGCGGTGTAGGCGCGGGCCGCCAGGTGCACCAGGCCCGGCGGGGTGGTGTCGGTGAGCCCCATGATCTGGTGCGCCGACAGCGCTTTGGCCATCTCCTTGGCGCTCTGCGTGCTCTCGTGGATGGCCTTGAGCCGCTCCGCGGGATCGGCGATGTCGGTGGCCAGCGAGACGGTCATCGAGCTGATCTTGTTACCGACCTCACCGCGGTCCTCGTCGGTGCGGGTGGACACCGGGATCTGCGTGACCAGCGGCCTGGTCGGCAGCTCGTTGCGCTTGCCCAGGTAGTCGCAGACCGCCCCCGCCACCAGTGCCAGGACGACGTCGTTGAGCTTGACGTCGAAGGCGTCCTTGACCGCTTTGACCCGTGCCAGTGCGACCCGGGTGCCGGTGATCCGCCGGTGCGGTGACACCGAGGCGTTGAAACGTGTCTTGGGGGCGTCGAAGTAGCCGGGAGGCTTGCTCTGCAGGCCCATCATCGCCAATTGCTGGCGCACCGTCTGCTCCAGCAGCCTGGCGATCCGGAACGGTGTTTTGATCCCGACATTGACCAGCGCGCCGACGGTGCGCAGCTCCAGGCTGGGCAGCTGGGTGCCGACCAGCGAGCCCACCGTGTGGCTGTCGGGTGGCCGCGGTTCGGGGGTGATGTCCAGCAGGATCTCGCCGAGCCCCGCGCCGGACACCCCGTCGATGATGGCGTGGTGCATCTTGGTCAGCGTGGCGACTCGCCCGCCCTGCACACCGTCGATCACCCACAGCTCCCACAGCGGCCGCGAGCGGTCCAGCTTGTAGGACATCAACCGGCCGACCAGCTCCTCGAGCTCCTTGCGCCCGCCGGGCGCGGGCACCCCGATACGGCGGATGTGGAAATCCGGGTCCAGCTCGGCATCCTCGACGAACCACGGGCGGTCCAGCCCGAGCGGCGCCTCGGCCACCCGCCAGCGCAGCTGCGGCATCTGCGGCAGCCGCTCGATGATCAACTCGCGAACCCGGTCGAAGCTGTAGTCCGGCGCATCCGTCGGGTCGCACACCGCCAGGGCGCCGACATGCATATGCCAGCCCGCGGTCTCGCCGTACCAGAAAGCGGCATCAACACCCGATAAACGCTGCACGTGGCAAGTTTATCGGTGATCGCAAGTGCGGCGTAGCGGGTTCTCCAGTCCCGGCGCGCCTGACCGCCCAGTGTTCGACGGCGGCGTAGCGTCGCAAACGATGGCTGGCCACATGCGTTGCTGTCTGAGCGGTACCTCGTCGCGATTGGGGGAGGACCGCCTCCTCTCCCGGTGCCGTCGCGATCCCCTTGATTCAGGAGTGCCTCGTGACTGATATCCGGACCTACGTGCTGGACACCTCCGTACTGCTGTCGGACCCGTGGGCGTGCACCCGGTTCGCCGAGCACGAGGTCGTCGTTCCGTTGGTGGTGATCAGCGAGCTGGAAGCCAAACGCCACCACCACGAGCTCGGCTGGTTCGCCCGTCAGGTGCTGCGGTTGTTCGACGATCTGCGGTTGGAGCACGGTCGGCTCGATCAGCCGGTTCCTGTTGGCGCACAAGGCGGTACGCTGCATGTCGAGCTCAACCACAGCGACCCGGCGGTGCTGCCCGCGGGTTTCCGCACCGACAGCAACGACTCCCGGATCCTCACCGTTGCCGCCAACCTCGCTGCCGAAGGGCGGCTGGTCACCCTGGTGAGCAAGGACATCCCACTGCGGGTCAAGGCCGCCGCGGTGGGATTGGCCGCGGACGAGTATCACGCCCAGGACGTGGTGGTCTCCGGCTGGACCGGGATGCGCGAGATCGAGACCACCACCGGCGAGGTGGACACGCTGTTCGCCGACGGCGAGATCGACCTGGAAGCAGCCCGGGATCTGCCGTGCCACACCGGGATCCGCCTGCTTGGTGGAACCTCGCATGCGCTGGGCCGGGTCAACGCGGCCAAACGGGTTCAGCTGATCCGCGGCGACCGCGAGGTGTTCGGGCTGCGCGGGCGATCGGCCGAACAGCGGGTGGCGCTCGACCTGTTGCTCGACGAATCGGTGGGCATCGTGTCGCTGGGCGGCAAAGCCGGTACCGGCAAGTCGGCGCTGGCGCTGTGCGCCGGCCTGGAGGCGGTGCTGGAGCGGCGCACGCATCGCAAGGTGGTGGTGTTCCGGCCGCTGTACGCCGTCGGCGGCCAGGAACTCGGCTATCTGCCGGGCACCGAGAACGAGAAGATGGGTCCGTGGGCGCAGGCGGTGTTCGACACTCTGGAGGGCTTGGCCAGTCCGGCGGTGCTCGACGAGGTAGCATCCCGAGGGATGCTGGAAGTGCTGCCGCTCACCCACATTCGGGGCAGGTCGCTGCATGACTCGTTCGTGATCGTCGACGAGGCGCAGTCGCTGGAGCGCAACGTGCTGCTGACCGTGCTGTCCCGGTTGGGCACCGGGTCGCGGGTGGTGCTCACCCACGACGTCGCGCAACGCGACAATCTGCGGGTCGGCCGCCACGACGGTATCGGCGCGGTGATCGAGAAGCTCAAGGGGCATCCGTTGTTCGCCCACATCACCTTGCTGCGCAGCGAGCGCTCACCGATCGCCGCTCTGGTCACCGAGATGCTGGAGGAGATCAGCGGCCCCCTTCTGGGTTGACTCTGCGTCTACCAAACGGGTTACTCGCACTTCTTCGTGGCAGCCGCAGAATCAACGCCGGCCGGTAGGCTTGCCGGCGTGCGCAAATCCCGGCTGGTCCGCGTTCTTGCGGCGCTCGCTGTGGTGCTGGGCGGCTGCGCCAACCACCCGCGCGATGCCGGGCCGGTGGACTGCGCGGCGGTCAAGTGCGTGGCGCTCACCTTCGACGACGGCCCGTCGCCGTACACGCGACGCCTGTTGCGGGTACTCACCGACGACGACGCCAAGGCCACCTTCTTCCTGATCGGCAACAAGGTGGCAGCCGATCCGGCCGGCGCCAAAGCGATCGCCGACGCGGGCATGGAGATCGGCAGTCACACGTTCGAGCACCCCGACATGACGCACATCCCACCGCGGGACGTTCCCGGTCAGCTGTCGAAGGCGAGTGACGCGATCAGCGCCGCGACCGGGCAGACCCCGACGCTGTGGCGGCCCGCCGGGGGACTGACCGATGACGCGGTGAACCAGCAGGCCGGCAAGCTCGGGCTGGCCGGAATCCTGTGGGACGTCATCCCGTTCGACTGGATCAACGACGCCGACACCGCGGCCACCCGATACATGCTGATGACCCAGATCAGGCCCGGTGCGGTGGTGCTGTTCCACGACACCTACTCGTCCACAGTCGATTTGGTCTACCAGTTCATCCCGGTGCTCAAAGCCAACGGGTATCACCTGGTGACGGTCAGCGAGCTGCTCGGGCCGCGCGCCCCGGGCAGCGTCTACGGCGGCCGCGACAACGGCCCGCCCGCCAACGATCTGCACGACATCCCGGCGGCCGACATCCCGACGCTGCCCAACACGCCGTCGCCGCCGCCGATGCCGAACTTCCCGATCACCGACATCCCGGGCGCGAACTCCGGCGGACCCAACAACGGGGCGTAGGGGAGCGCAACCGGCCGGCGCCGCCTCAGTCGGCCAGCGTCGCCCCCACGCATACCGTGACGTACGGCAAGGCCAGGCCGTTACTGCCCGCCAGCGCGGGATGGGTGGCCAGCAACTCGCGTACCTCGTCGAGGGTTTTGGTGCGCACCGCCGCCGGTGAGGTGATGCAGTAGCTGCGGGACGCCACCAGGTCGATAAGCGCCTGGGGGGTAAGGTAACTCGTCCACTCGACAGAGAAGTGCTCGATGCCGGAGAACGGTTCCGGCAGCGTCACCCCCGCGTCGATGACGTCGCGGGCGTCCTCGCGGCCGATGATCTCGCCCAGCTCTTTGACCCAGCCCAGCCGCTCGTCACGGGTGTTCCACAGCAGGCCCAGCCGCCCACCCGGCCGCAACACCCGCACCAGTTCGGGGATGGCCCGCGCCGGGTCGAACCAGTGCCACGCCTGGGCCACCAGCACCGCGTCAACACTGTTGTCGGGCAACGGAATCTGTTCGGCCGTTCCCAGCAGCGCCGGGGTGTCCGGCAGCGCGGTGCGCAGCACCTCCAGCATCTCGGCGATCGGATCGACGGCAACCACGGCCAGGCCGCGTTCGACCAGCCGGGTGGTCAGCTTGCCGGTGCCGGCCCCCAGGTCGAGCACATCGCGAGCACCGGACGGCAGCAGCCAGTCAATCGCCTCCGGCGGGTACGAGGGCCGGCCCCGCTCGTAGGCCGCGGCCTGCGATCCGAACGACAGCGAGCGGTCCACCCGGGATCGGGTCACTGTGCTGCGCCCACTGCTCGGCTCCTTACTCGTGAGCTGGCGCTCACTCGCCGTCGCCTTCGGTGCCCACTGCTCGGCTCCTTACTCGTGAGTTGGCGCTCACTCGCCGTCGCCTTCGGCCAGGTCGAGGGTCTGCCGGATCAGCTCGCCGACCGCGTCCATCTCCAGCAGGAACCCGTCGTGCCCGCTGATCGACTCGACCACCTGCAACTCGTCGCACCCGGGCAGCAGGCCGGCCAGCTCGGCCTGCAACCGCAGTGGGTAGAGCCGGTCCGAGGTGATGCCGGCAACGACGGCGGGCACCGTGCAACCACGCAGCGCCGACGCGACCCCGCCACGACCCCGCCCGACGTCATGGCTGCTCAAGGCGTCGGTCAGGGTCACGTAGCTGCCGGCGTCGAACCGGGAGACCAGCTTGGCGCCCTGGTGCTCGAGGTAGCTTTGCACCGCGTAACGCCCACCGGCGAGCGGGTTCTCGTCGTCCTGGGCGGCGTTGGCGAACCGGTCGTCGAGCTCGACCTCGCCGCGGTAGGTCAGGTGCGCGATGCGCCGGGCGATCGCCAGCCCGGCCTCGGGGCTGCGGCCGGTGCCGTGATAGTCGCCGTTCTGCCAGCCCGGGTCGGCCTTGATCGCGGCGATCTGGGTGGTCTGGGTACCGATCTGGTCGGCCGTCGCCCGGGCACCCACGGCCAGCAGCAGACCCGAACGGGTCCGGTCGGGGTGGCCCACCATCCACTCGAGCGCCCGTGCGCCGCCCATCGAGCCACCCAGCACCGTGGCGACTTCGCGAATGCCCAGTGCCGCTAGAGCTGCCAGGTCCGCGTCGACCTGGTCGCGGATCGTGATCGCCGGGAACCGCGCCCCCCAGGACCGCCCGTCGGCCGCCGGCGAGCTCGGTCCGGTGGAGCCACGGCAGCCGCCCAGCACGTTGGTGGCCACCGCACACCAGCGGTCGGTGTCGATCGGGGCGCCCGGGCCGGCCACCCCGTCCCACCAGCCGGCGGTGGGATGCCCGGGTCCCGCCGGCCCGGTGATGTGGGAGTCCCCGGTCAGCGCGTGCAGCACCATCACCACGTTGTCGCGCGCCGGCGACAGCTCGCCCCACCGCTGCACCGCGATGGACACCTCGTCGAGCACCGCACCGCTCTCCAGCGTCAGCGGGCCGATGTCGACCACGCCGACCTCGCCTTCGGCGGGCAGCGTCTGGATCGCCACGTCAGAGATCGTCACCTTGGAACTCCTCAACGAGCCGCCAGGGCGTGCGGATCGCCGGCCCCGGTCTGCTTCGCCCGCGCGGCGGCGAAACCGAGCTCCAGGTCGGCCAGGATGTCGTCGATCCCCTCGATGCCCACCGACAGCCGCACCAGGCCCGGGGTGACGCCGGTGGTCAGCAGCTCCTCCTCGGCGAGCTGGCTGTGGGTTGTCGACGCCGGATGGATCACCAGCGACCGCACATCGCCGATGTTGGCGACGTGACTGTGCAGGCGCAGGGCGTTGACGAAGGCTTTTCCAGCCTCGACCCCGCCGGCCAGTTCGAAGGAGAGCACGCCGCCGACACCGCGCGGGGCCAGCTTCGTGGCCCGCTCATGCCACGGGGAGCTGGGCAGCCCGGCGTAGTTCACGTGCAGCACGTCGTCGCGGCCGGCCAGGAATTCGGCCACCCGCTGAGCGTTGGCGACGTGGCGCTCCACCCGCAGGCTCAGCGTCTCCAGGCCCTGGGCGATCAGGAACGCGTTGAACGGCGAGGCCACCGACCCGTAGTCGCGCATCAACTGGGCGCGGATTTTCACCGCGAACGCCCCCGGCCCCAGGGTGGCGTAGACCAGGCCGTTGTAACTGGGGTCCGGGGTGGTGAACCCCGGGTGGCGGCCCTGGGTCCAGTCGAAGGTCCCGCCGTCGACGACCACGCCGGCGATCGCGGTGCCGTGTCCGCCCAGGTACTTGGTGGCCGAGTGCACGACGATGTCGGCACCCTGGCTGATCGGCTGGATCAGGTACGGGGTGGCGATGGTGTTGTCGACGATCAGCGGGATGCCCTGCTCGTGTGCCACCGCGGACACCGCCGGGGTGTCCAGCACGTCGATCTTCGGATTCGAGATGGTCTCGGCGAAGAACGCCTTGGTGTTGGGCCGGCTCGCCGCCTGCCATGAGGACGGGTCGTCCGGGTCCTCGACGAAGCCGACCTCGATACCCAGCTTGGGCAACGAGTAGCGGAACAGGTTGTAGGTGCCGCCGTACAGGCGCGGACTGGCCACGATGTGGTCGCCGGCTCCGGCCAGGTTGAGGATCGCGTAGACGCAGGCGGCCTGCCCGGCCGACAGGAACGTTGCGCCGGCCCCGCCTTCGAGCGCAGCGATGCGTTCCTCGATGACCGCGCTGGTCGGGTTGGTCAGCCGGGTGTAGATGTTGCCCGGTGTGGTCAGCGCAAAGCGGCCGGCGGCCTCGTCGGTGTCGCTGAACAGGTACGAAGTGGTCTGGTAGATCGGCAGCGCGCGCGAGCCGGTCACCGGGTCGCCGTCGTGGCCGGCGTGAATCTGCTTGGTCTCGAACGACCAGTGTGCTGCGTCGTCGTCGGTGCTGTCGGCGTTGTTACCGGCGGTCATGTTCGGATGCTTTCTGGTGCGGTGGGATGTGCTGGGGTCGTGGGATCAGCGACAACAGCACATGGCGAACCGGCCGGAAAAAGTACGCATCAGGTTCCCCTGTCTACTCGGGGGGCCCGTCATGGCGGACCCGCGCTTGCCGCGTAGCCGCTGGTGGCTACTCAACCTGGTCATCACCCGGGGCACCCCACCGCGGTTGGAGGGTTGCCGGCCAGCAAGCCGGGGCTTGACGCTGGCGCTCATGACCGACCTGCAGCTTATCGCACTGCGCGGCGCGGCCGCCACCGCGGGGATCGCGAGCGCGGCCGCGACGACCGCAAGCGCGGCGGAGCAGGGCGCAGCGGGTCGGCGCTACAACTGAGCCGGGCGCCGCGGGTCGCCGCCATCGTGCGCAGCGGGTCGTCGCTGGGAATGCGCCGGGCGTAAGCTGCGACCGGAATCCTCGCCACCCGTCGCGGGGGTACGTCAACGACAGTGACGCCCGGGAGAGACAGCCATGTGCGCCGACAAGCCGACCATCATCTACACGCTGACCGACGAGGCGCCGCTGCTGGCGACGTATGCGTTCCTGCCGATCGTGCAGGCCTTCGCCGAACCGGCCGGCATCGATGTCAAGGCGAGTGACATCTCGGTGGCCGCGCGGATTCTGGCCGAGTTCTCCGACCACCTGACCGAAGAGCAGCGCGTCCCGGACAACCTGGCCGAGTTGGGCCGGCTGACCCAGCTGCCGGACACCAACATCATCAAGCTGCCCAACATCAGCGCCTCCGTTCCGCAGCTGGTGGCGGCGATCAAGGAGCTGCAGGACAAGGGCTTCAAACTTCCCGATTACCCCGCGTATCCGAAGACCTCGGAGGAGAAGGAGATTCACGACCGCTACGCCAACTGCCTGGGCAGTGCGGTGAACCCGGTTCTGCGCGAGGGCAACTCGGACCGTCGTGCGCCCCGGGCGGTCAAGGAGTATGCGCGCAAGCACCCGCACAGCATGGGCGAATGGTCGATGGCGTCGCGCACGCATGTCGCCACCATGAAGCACGGCGACTTCTACCACGGCGAAAAGTCCATCACCCTGGACCGGGACCGTGACGTGAAGATGGAGCTGATCACCAAGAGCGGCAAGACCATCGAACTCAAGGACAAGGTGTCGCTGCTCGACGGCGACATCATCGACTCGATGTTCATGAGCGTGCAGGCGCTGTGCGACTTCTACGAGGAGCAGATGGAGGACGCCCGCAAGACCGGCGTGATGTTCTCCCTGCACGTCAAAGCCACCATGATGAAGGTCAGCCACCCCATCGTGTTCGGGCACGCGATCAAGGTGTTCTACAAGGACGCGTTCGCCAAGCACCAGAAGCTCTTCGACGAGCTGGGCGTCAACGTCAACAACGGAATGGCCGACCTCTACAACAAGATCGAGACGCTGCCGGCCTCCCAGCGCGACGAGATCATCGAGGACCTGCACGCCTGCCATGAGCACCGCCCCGAGCTGGCGATGGTGGATTCGGCGCACGGGATCACCAACTTCCACTCACCCAGTGATGTGATCGTCGACGCCTCGATGCCGGCGATGATCCGGGCCGGCGGCAAGATGTACGGCGCGGACGGCCGGCAGAAGGACACCAAGGCGGTCAACCCGGAATCGACTTTCGCCCGGATCTACCAGGAGATCATCAACTTCTGCAAGACCAACGGCGCGTTCGACCCGGCCACCATGGGCACCGTCCCCAACGTCGGCCTGATGGCGCAGAAGGCCGAGGAGTACGGCTCGCACGACAAGACGTTCGAGATTCCCGAGGACGGGGTGGCCAACATCGTCGACCTGGCCACCGGTGAGGTGCTGCTGACCCAGAACGTGGAGGCCGGCGACATCTGGCGGATGCCGATCGTGCGGGACGCCCCGATTCGGGATTGGGTCAAGCTGGCTGTCACCCGGGCCCGCGCCTCGGGGATGCCGGTGGTGTTCTGGCTGGACGACGAGCGTCCGCACGAGAACGAAGTGCGCAAGAAGGTGCACGCCTATCTGGGCGACCACGACACCGAGGGCCTGGACATCCAGGTCATGCCGCAGGTGTGGGCGATGCGCCACACCTGCGAGCGGCTGATTCGCGGCAAGGACACCATCGCCGCCACCGGCAACATCCTGCGCGACTACCTGACCGACCTGTTCCCGATCCTGGAGCTGGGCACCAGCGCGAAGATGCTGTCCATCGTGCCGCTGATGGCCGGCGGCGGGATGTATGAGACCGGGGCCGGCGGTTCGGCGCCCAAGCACGTCAAGCAGCTGGTGGAGGAGAACCACCTGCGTTGGGACTCGCTCGGTGAGTTCCTCGCGCTGGGCGCCAGCCTGGAGGACATGGCCGCCAAGACCGGCAACGCCGACGCCAAGATCCTGGGCGTCACGCTGGACGCGGCGATCGGCAAGCTGCTGGACAACAACAAGAGCCCGTCGCGCAAGACCGGCGAGCTCGACAACCGGGGCAGCCAGTTCTATCTGGCCATGTACTGGGCGCAGGAGCTCGCCGCGCAGACCGACGACCCCGGCCTGGCCAAGCACTTCGCGTCGTTGGCGGAGGCGTTGGCCGCGAACGAGGACGCCATCGTGGCCGAGTTCAACGCGGTGCAGGGCAAGCCGGTGGACATCGGCGGCTACTACGCACCGGACCGCGAGTTGACGACGGCCGTGATGCGGCCCAGCAAGACTTTCAACGCCGCAATCGGGTAGGGGCGGCTTCGCCCGCGCTGGCGATCTCCGCGGGCGCACTTGCGATCACCGCTACAATTCCACCGGTAAGGCGATGACGTGTAGGAAGCCGGTGCGAATCCGGCGCGGTCCCGCCACTGTCATCGGGGAGCGACCCTCATCGGCCACGGCTCGTGATCTCTAAGAGCTGGAAGGCGAGGCGAGCACTGATCCGAGAGCCAGGACACTGGCGTCATCGCGTCCTGCGGCCCGGGGCGGTGCACCCCGAGAGAGCTGGCGAGCCTCCATGTCACGTCATACCTGGGTGTCCAGGTGACCGCGCCGGTCTGGATGGCCGCACCCCCGGAGGTCCACTCGGCACTGCTGTCCAGCGGGCCGGGCCCCGGTCCGCTGCTGGCATCGGCGGCCGCGTGGGCCGCGCTGAGCACCGAGTACGCGGAGGTGGCCGACGAACTGGCGGCGCTGCTCGATGCGGTGCGGGCGGGAGCCTGGCAGGGATCGACGGCTGAGACCTACCTGGCGGCCAATCTGCCGTATCACGCCTGGCTGATGCAGGCGAGTGCGGACAGCGCCGCGACCGCGGACCAGCAGCAGGTCGCCGCGGCCGCCTACAGTTCCGCACTGGCGGCGATGCCCACGCTGGCCGAGCTGGCGGCCAACCACGCCACCCATGCGGCGCTGCTGGCGACCAATTTCCTCGGTATCAACACGATCCCGATCACACTCAACGAGGCCGACTACGCGCGGATGTGGGTTCAGGCCGCCACCGTGATGAGCACCTACCAGGCCGTCGGCGCCGCCGCGACGACAGCCATGCCGCAGACCTCGCCGTCGCCGAAGATCGCGAAATCTCATGCGCTGGCGGCAGATTCCAACGGGTTGCCGCCGGACACCGAGGACCAGATCACGGCCTGGCTGGACAGCCACGGGTACAACACGTTTTTCAACAACGTGCTGCAGCCGTTGATCAACGCCGTGATGAACAACCCGTACCTGCAGTCGGTGCTCTCCGGGTTCGACCCGTATCTGTCCGAGCTGGGCAACCCGCTGATCTTCTTCAGCCCGTCCAACGTGGCGTTCGCGCTGGGCTATCCGATGACGATCAGCCAGTACGCCGCGTTCCTGTCGGAAACCTTCGCGTTCATCGGCTCGGATCTGACGGCGGCGTTCGCGTCGGGGAATCCTGGCAGCATCGGTTTCACCCTGCTGTTCGGCGCCGTCGAGGCCATCGGAACGGTCATCACCGACACCATCGCGCTGCTCAAGACGCTGCTCGAGCAGGCCATCCTGCTCCCGTTGTTCCTGCCGTTGATGACCTTGCCGCTGGTTCCGCTGGTGGCCGCCCCGGTCGGTCTGAGCGGCCTGGCCGGCCTGGCCGGTCTGGCCGGGTTGCAGCCCGTCCCGGTGCTGCCGGCCGCCCCGCCGTTCGCGGCTCTGACCCCGCCGCCGGCCCCGACTCCGGTCCCGGTCCCGGCGCCGGCGCCCGCGGTGGCCGTCGCACCCCCGGCGACGCCCGCGCCGCCACCGCCCGGTGCGCCGCCGCCGACGCCGTCGGCGCCACCGGTCAGCACCATGGACGGTCTGCTCTACATGGTCGGCGGCATGGGCCTCCAGGCCCGCCGCGCGGCGAGTGCCAGTGCCCGCAAAAAGAAGGCGCCGGTACCCGAGACCGCCGAGGCTCCGGCGGCCGCGGCCACCGCGGAAGAGCCGGCGAAGGCCCCGCGGCGCCGGCGGGCGAGGGTCACGATGCTGGGCCGTGGCTACGAGTACATGGATCTCGAGCCGGACCTGGGCGATACATCAGATGTCCCTCGCTCGTCGTTGTCGGACCGCACCGGAACCGCGTACCGCACCGGCGACGGGCGGCCGGTGGGGTTAGCCACGCTGGCTGGCAACATCGTGACCTCCGACGTGACGGACCCGATGCTGCCAAGTACGTGGGCGGGTGTCTCGAATCAGTCCCGTGGGAATTGTGGTTAGGGCAGGCACCCTAAGCTCTCATGGGCATCAGGGGCCCAGTGCGAGTCCGGACGTGTTCACCGGGAGTGGGCCGGGGTACTGCGATGACCACGGGCCAGTTGACCGCCAGGAGCCGAGGAGGACCCGACATGTCTGAGGTCGCCTCCCCGGCCCGGCGCATCGCACTGCTGTCCACGTCCGACACCGATCTGCTCTCGGCGCGGGCCAGCGGGGCTTGCTATCAGCTCGGCAACCCGGCCCGCCAGGACATCGAACCGGTCATCGATGACGCCGAGGTCGTCGTGTTGCGGGTGCTGGGATCGTCGGCGGAGATCGAGTCCGAGCTCAGGGTGCTGCGCGCCAGCGGGCTGCCGCTGGTGGTGCTGGGTGGTGAGCGGGCACCCAACGCCGAACTGATGGAGTGTTCGACGGTGCCGATCGGCCTGGCGGCGCAGGCGCACGCCTACCTCGCCGAGGGCGGGCCGGCCAACATCGCCCAACTGCACGCGTTCCTCTGCGACACGGTGCTGCTGACCGGCCAGGGCTTCCAGGAGCCGACGGTGATCCCCGAGTGGGGATATGCCCGGCGGCCGTGGCAGGAAACCCCGCCGGCGCCCGACGTGCTGCGGATCGGCGTCCTCTACTACCGCGCCCACGAGGTCAGCGGCAACGCCGGCTTCGCGCACGCGCTGGCCGACGCCATTGACGCCAAAACCGACGCGGTGGGAGTGCCGGTCTTCGCCGCATCACTGCGCAACGCCCCGGACGAGCTCTACCAGGCGCTGGCCACCTTGGACGCCGTCGTGGTCTGCATGCTGGCGGCCGGCGGTGCGATCAACGCCACCGCCACGGTCGGTGCCGGTGATGACGACGGCGCCTGGAACATCGAGCGGGTCGCCGCGCTGGACGTCCCGGTGTTCCAGGGTCTGTGCCTGGCTTCGTCGCGCGCGGAGTGGGCGGCCAACGACGACGGCGTCACCCCACTCGATTCCGCTACCCAGATCGCGATTCCGGAGTTCGACGGCCGCATCATCACCGCGCCGTTCTCGTTCAAAGAGATTGACGACGACGGCCTTCCGCACTATGTGGCCGACCCCGAGCGCTGTGCCAGGGTGGCCGGTGTCGCGGTTGCCCATGCCCGGCTGCGGCGCGTTCCGAACGCGCAGAAGAAACTGACGCTGGTGTTGTCGGCGTATCCCACCAAACACGCCCGGATCGGCAACGCGGTCGGTCTGGACACCCCGGTCTCCGCGGTGCGGTTGCTGCGCCGGCTGGCTGCGGAGGGTTACGACGTCGGCGACGGCTTCGGCGTGCTGGGCATCGCCGACGAGACCCAGGCCGGGGACCGGCTGATCCACACGCTGATCGAGGCGGGCGGCCAGGACGAGGATTGGCTGACCACCGCCAAATTGACGGATGCGCAGGTGACGGTGAGCCCCAGACAGTATGCCCGGTGGACCGCCGATCTGCCGGATACCCTGCGCAACGCCATGGCACAGGCCTGGGGGCCCGCACCCGGAAAGCTCTTCGTCAACGACGGCGGCGAGATCGTGGTCGCCGCACTGAGATCCGGCAACATCGTGCTGATGATCCAGCCGCCGCGCGGATTCGGTGAGAACCCGGTGGCGATCTACCACGATCCGGCGCTGCCGCCCAGTCATCACTACCTAGCCGCATACCGTTGGCTGGCCCACGGTTTCGGTGCGCACGCGGTGGTACACCTGGGCAAGCACGGGTCGATGGAGTGGCTGCCGGGCAAGACGGCGGCGCTGTCGGCCGCGTGTGCCACCGACGCGATGATCGCTGACTTGCCGCTGGTCTACCCGTTCCTGGTCAACGACCCGGGTGAGGGAGCACAGGCCAAACGGCGCGCGCACGCGGCCATCGTCGACCACCTGATCCCGCCGATGGCGCGCGCCGAATCCTACGGTGACATCGCCCGGCTGGAGCAGTTGCTGGACGAGTACGGCAACATCGCGACGATGGACCCGGGCAAGTTGCCGGCGATCCGCGGCGAGATCTGGAACCTGATGCGGGCCGCGGAGATGCATCGCGACCTGGGACTGGACGAGCGGCCGGAGGATGAGGAGTTCGACGATTTCCTGCTGCACGTGGACGGCTGGCTGTGCGAGATCAAAGACGCCCAGATCCGCGACGGGCTGCACGTCCTGGGCGGTGCGCCGGTCGGGCCGGAGCGGGTCAACCTGGTGCTGGCGATCCTGCGCGCCCCGCAGGTCTGGGGCGGGGTGGACCACGCGGTGCCCGGACTGCGAGCCGCGCTCGGCTTGAAGGAGGAATCGCCGGGCTCGACCGTTGATGAGATCGAGCAGTCCGCGCGCGGGCTGGTCGAGGCGATGGAAGCGGCCGACTGGGACGCCGCGACGGCCGATTCGCTGCATGCCGATCCCGAGGTGCGCCGGGTTCTGAGATTCGCTGCGGCGGAGGTGGTTCCGCGGCTGGCCGGCACGACTGGTGAATTGGATTCGGTGGTACGGGCGCTGGCCGGCGGCTTCGTCCGGCCGGGACCGTCCGGTTCGCCATTGCGCGGACTGGTCAATGTGCTGCCGACGGGCCGCAACTTCTACACCGTCGATCCGCGGGCGGTGCCGTCCCGGCTGGCGTGGCAGACCGGTCAGGCGATCGCGGATTCGTTGGTGCAGCGCTACCTCGACGAGACCGGCGGCTACCCGGAGTCGGTGGGCCTGTCGGTGTGGGGAACGTCGGCAATGCGGACCTCCGGTGACGATATCGCCGAGGTGCTGGCCCTGCTGGGGGTTCGGCCCGAGTGGGACGAGGCGAGCCGGCGGGTGTCCGGCCTGGCGGTGATCTCGCTGGCCGAACTGGGTCGGCCCAGAATCGATGTGACGGTGCGCATCTCGGGTTTTTTCCGGGACGCCTTCCCGCACGTCGTCGCGATGCTCGATGACGCGGTGCAACTGGTCGCGGTGCTCGACGAGCCCGACGAGCAGAATTTCATCGCCGCGCACGCCCGTGCCGACCTGGCCGAACATGGCGATCTACGGCGGGCCACCACCCGCGTCTTCGGCTCCAAACCCGGGTCTTACGGTGCCGGGATTCTCCAGGTGGTGGAGGCCGGCACCTGGCGCGACGACAAAGACCTGGCCGAGGTGTACACGGCCTGGGGCGGTTTCGCCTACGGACGCGGGTTGGACGGTGTCGCGGCCGCCGACGATATGCGCACCAATTACCGCCGGATCAAGGTCGCCGCCAAGAACATCGACACCCGCGAGCACGACATCGCCGACTCCGACGACTATTTCGTCTACCACGGCGGCATGATCGCCACCGTTCGCGCGCTCACCGGCGACAATCCGAAGGCCTACGTGGGGGATTCGACGTCGCCCGACGCGATCCGGACCCGGACGCTCGCCGAGGAGACCGCCCGTGTCTTCCGCGCCCGGGTGGTCAACCCGCGGTGGATCTCGGCCATGCGCCGGCACGGGTACAAGGGAGCATTCGAGCTGGCGGCGACCGTCGACTACCTGTTCGGCTTCGACGCCACCGCCGGGGTGGTGCACGACTGGATGTACGAGAAACTCGCCCAGGAGTACGTGCTGGACCCGACCACGCGCGAGTTCCTGGACAAGTCCAACCCGTGGGCCCTGCACGGGATCGTGGAGCGGCTCACCGAGGCCGCCGACCGGGGGCTGTGGGCCGAGCCGGATCCGGCGACGATGGCGGCGCTGCAGCAGGCGTACCTCGACGTCGAAGGCGATCTGGAGGACCGGTGATGGAACGGGTTCGGGTACGCGTCCTCGGCGTCGGCATGGGCCCGCAGCACGTGACACCGGAGGTCGTCGAGGCGCTCCGATCGGTCGACTATGTGCTGGCTGCCGACAAGGGGACCGAGGGGGATCCCGACGGGCTGCTCGAGCTGCGCCGGGCGATCGTCGAAACTCATGCCCGCTCGGTGCCGATCGTGACCGTCCCCGACCCACGGCGCGACCGCTCGGCGGAGTTGACCGGCACCGGCTACCAGAAAGCCGTCGGCGACTGGCACGCGGCTCGCGCCGAGCGGTACGCCGCGTTGTTGCGCGAACGCGGCGGCACCGCAGCCTTCCTGGTCTGGGGTGACCCGTCGCTCTACGATTCGACCGTCCGGATCGTGGATCAGGTTGCCGCACTCGGCGTTCCGGTGGACTACGACGTGCTGCCGGGGATCAGCGCCCCACAGCTGCTGGCCGCGCGGCACCGGATCGTGTTGCACGAGGTGGGGCGGCCGGTGCACATCACCACCGGTCGCCGCCTGCAGGAGGCGGTCGCGGCCGGTTGCGACAACATCGTGGCGATGCTCAACCCGCCGCCGGAGCGCCTCGACTTCACCGGACTCGACGACTGGACGATCTGGTGGGGCGCCAACCTGGGTGCGGTGGGCGAGCGACTGGTCACCGGCCGTCTGGCGGAGGCGCTGCCGGTGATCGTCGGGGCCCGGGCGGCGGCGAAAACGGCAGCCGGCTGGGTGATGGACGTCCTGCTGGTGCGGAGAGGCTGATGGGTGGGCTGCTGGTAGCCGGGACCACCAGCGATGCCGGCAAGACCGTGGTCGCCGCGGGCCTGTGCCGGGCGCTGGCCCGACGTGGTGCCAGGGTGGCGCCGTACAAGGCGCAGAACATGTCGAACAATTCGATGGTGGTCGACGGGCGAGGTCGCGCTTTCGCTGAAATCGGCCGGGCCCAATGGATTCAGGCGCTGGCGGCGGGGGCGACACCCGAGGTGGCGATGAACCCGGTGTTGCTCAAGCCGGGCAGCGACCAGCGCAGCCACGTGGTGCTGATGGGCCGGGCGGCCGGTGAGATCTGCTCGGCCGATTGGGAGACGCGGCGACGCGACCTCGCAGCGGTGGCGCTGGCCGCCTACGACGACCTCGCCTCGCGCTACGACGTCGTGATCGCCGAGGGCGCCGGCAGCCCGACCGAGATCAATCTGCGCGATGGCGACTACGTGAACATGGGCCTGGCCCGCCACGCCGGCCTGCCGACCGTGGTGGTCGGCGATGTGGACCGCGGTGGCGTGTTCGCCGCGTTCTTCGGCACCGTCGCACTGCTCGGCGGGGAAGACCAGGCACTGGTGGCGGGCTTCATCGTCAACAAGTTCCGCGGCCGGCAGAAGCTGCTGGAACCCGGGCTGCGGGATCTGGAGCGGCTCACCGGCCGGCGCATCCTCGGCACCCTGCCCTGGCACCCCGATCTGTGGCTGGACTCCGAAGACTCACTCGACCTGGACGGCAGGCGCTCGCCGCGAACCGGAGCGCGGCGGGTCGCGGTGATCCGGCTGCCGCGGCTCAGCAACTTCACCGACGTCGACGCGCTCGGCCTGGAACCGGAGTTGGATGTGACGTTCGTCGCCGACCCACGCGGACTCGCCGACGCGGACCTGGTGGTGTTGCCGGGAACCCGAGCGACGGTAGCCGACCTGGCCTGGTTGCGGTCCCGCGGGCTGGACCGGGCGGTGGCCGACCATGCCGCCGCCGGCAAGCCGGTGCTGGGTGTCTGCGGCGGGTTCCAGATGCTGGGCCGGACCATCCACGACCCCGACGGTGTCGAGGGCCGGGCCGGTCAGACGCCTGGGTTGGGGTTGCTCGATATTGAAACCCGGTTCGCCGCAACCAAGGTGCTGCGGCTACCCACCGGAGTCGGGCTGGGGGTTGCGGCTTCCGGCTACGAGGTGCACCACGGTCGGATCAGCCGCGGAGACGGTGCTGAAGAGTTCCTCGGCGGTGCCCGGTCAGGCCAGGTTTTCGGCACCATGTGGCACGGAGCGTTCGAGGGTGACGCGCTGCGCGGGGCGTTTCTGGCCGAAACCCTGGGGTTGGCGCCGTCGGGGCTGTCGTTCCCAGCCGCCCGCGGGCGCCGCTTGGATCTGCTCGGCGACCTCGTCGAACAGCACCTCGATGTTGACGCATTGCTGGATCTGATCAATTCCGGTGCGCCGCAAGGGCTGCCGTTTCTGCCGCCGGGAGCACCCTGATGGCGGCGAGGATTCTACTGTTGGGCGGGACGGCGGAGGCCCGAGCCTTGGCCGAGCGACTGGTTGCGGCGGGGGTCGAGGTGACATCGTCACTGGCCGGCCGGGTTGCGGATCCGCGGTTGCCGGCCGGCGCGGTGCGGGTCGGCGGGTTCGGTGGGATCGACGGCCTGCGTGGGGTTCTGGCGAACTATGACGCGGTCGTCGACGCCACCCACCCGTTCGCGACGGCCATGTCGACCAACGCCGTCGCGGCGTGCGCGGCGGTGGGCCGGCCACTGCTCCGGCTGGAACGACCCGGCTGGTCAGACCGCGCCCTGCCGTCGTGGCACTGGGTGGACTCGCACGAGCAGGCGGCGGCGTGCGCGGCCGAACTGGGTCAGCGGCCCCTGCTGACGACAGGCAGGCAGCGACTGGCGGCTTATGTTCCGGCGCTGCGGGATTCGTCGGTGCTGGCCCGCGTCGTCGACCCGCCGGAGATCGACCTGCCCGCGGCCTGGCGGGTGGTCACCAGCCGGGGCCCCTACCCGCTGCCCGGTGAGTTGGCGGTGCTGACCGGCCACCGGGCCGACGTGCTTGTCACCAAGGACTCCGGCGGTGAATACACCTGGCCGAAGATGGTTGCCGCCGAACGGCTCGCCGTGCCGGTCGTCGTCGTGCGCCGCCCCGCGCGGCCCGCCGGCGTGTCGAGGGTGCACGACGTGGACGAGGCGGTCGCCTGGGTTATCGGCGGCGCCGCAGGACACCATCCAGCGTGTAGGCCCCGCCACCGGTGAACACCAGCAGTAGAAACGCGAAGCAGTACAGGATGGCGATCTCGCCGTAGTCCTGCGCCGGATCGATCGGCCAGAGTGCCAGCGGCTGGTGCTGGGTGAAGTAGGCGACCGCCATCTCACCGGATGCCACGAACGCCGCCGACCGGGTGAACAGCCCGAGCAGGATGAAGGTTCCCGCGGTGAATTCGATTACCCCGGCCCACCAGATCGGCCAGCTGCCGAAACCGGGTGCGGCGAACGCAGGTACCGGCCAGTCGAAAAGCTTGGATGTGCCGGCCGCGGTGTACATGAACGCACACACCACGCGGAACACGCCCAACGCCTGCGGTGTCCAGCGGTTGAGGGTCGTGTCGAATCCGTCTGGCACATGAGCACTTTAACAACGTCGACACCGGCGTGTGGTTGGACTCCGGTGGGCTACAGCGGCTTTTCCCGTATCGCTCCGCAAGAACCGGTCCCTCCGCAGGATTTTCGAAGTCGAGATGGACGGCCATTTGACGCTTCGTACTAGCCTCATCGTCCGGCGACGGCAGGTGGCCGTCCGTCAACGCACCGGCACCAGTCGGCTCAGGCGCTCCATGAACGCGGTATCCGGTGGTGTGAAGCCGAACTTCGCGTACAGGCCGTGTGCGTCGGCGGTGTGCAGCATCCAGCGGAAGTCGCGTCCCGGACCTTCGTCGATCATCAGCCGCAGCAGCCCTTGGCCGATACCCCGGCCGCGTTCGTCGCTGGCCACATAGACATCGGCCAGGTAGGCCATGGCGACCCCGTCGGAAAACGCCCGGCAGAAGCCGACCATCCGACCGTCGACGGTGCGGTAAGCACCCACCACCCGCCAGGCATTGTCGAGTTGCTCGTCGAACATCGCGCGCGTGCGGTATTTCGCCCAGTACGAGTACTCGATCAGCTCGTGCCACAGCCAGTCACGGTCCACCCGGGCGACCGCTGTCGAGAATTCGACACCGTCGAGTTGGGACACGTTGCCTCCTGCCTGTGCGGGTGGTCGCGGCGAAAGCGGCGGGATGATTCGCAAAGTATCCGCCACTCGAATGGTAATGTAATGGTATGCGTACAACCATAGATAAGGTCGGCAGGTTGGTGATCCCGAAGGCGATCCGCGAGCGTGCCGGCATCGCGGCGGGAGAAGTGGAGCTATCGCTGGACGGCGCTGCCATCCGGATCGAAAGCGTCGCGGCCGACGAGCTTGTCGAGGAGGACGGGCTCCTGCTGCTGCCCAGCGGCGGGCCAGCGTTTGACGCCGACTCGGTGCGGGAGTTGCGGCTTGCCGACCAACGCTGAACACGTGCTGGTCGACACCAGCTCCGCGGTTGCGCTGGCGCAAAAGGAAAACCCGTTTCACCTTGCTGCCAGGGCGAGGCTGCTGCCGTGTGCGCGCGGGATATCGGGGCATGCGGCAGTCGAGCTGCTGTCGGTGCTCACCAGGTTGCCCGCGCCACACCGCCTCACTCCGGCCGCGGCGCTGCGGCTGATGGAGACGAATTTTCCGGAATCGCGCTTCCTGTCCGCCACGGATACCAAGAATTTGTTGCGCGAGTTCGCCGACGCGGGGTTGACCGGTGGTGCACTTTACGACGGTCTCGTCGGTGCCGCCGCGCGCAAGCACGGGCTGCCGCTGATCACCTGCGATCGACGCGCCGAGGCGACCTACCGCAGACTCGGTGTCGGCTACGAGCTACTGGCGCCGGCCACTCGGGGACGGTCCTGAGACGCGACACGCCCGCGGGACCGCTTCCCCGGTCAGGCAGACTGACGGGCGTGATTCGAGAGCATGGGGTGCTGTCCATCCGGCCCGGCCGGGAAACCGAGTTCGAGGAGGCGTTCAGCCGGGCCCGGCCGCTGATCAGCTGCCAGCCCGGCTTCGGGGGGCTTTCGCTGTCCCGGTCGATCGAGTCGCCGAATCTCTACCTGCTGCTGGTCGAGTGGGAGAGCGTTGCGGCGCACACCGAGGGTTTCCGGAAGTCACCGGAGTTCGAGCGGTGGAAACAGCTGCTGCACCCGTTCTACGATCCCGCCCCGGTCATCGAGCACTTCACCGACGTGCACTGATGCGGGCGGGCGCGGTCAGGCAGAACAGTGCCGCGGTGAGCGCGGCCGCCATGCCGATGCGTCGGGCCAGCCGGGTGGCGCGTGGGATGTCCGCCGGGGTCGGGCCCCGCCCGCTGCCCATCCGTGCGCGCTCCTCGCGGCGGTTCCCGTAGTAGGTGTTGGTGCCGCCGAGTCGCAGGCCCAGCGCACCGGCGAAGCTCGCCTCGGCCACTCCGGCGTTGGGGCTCGGATGTGCTCCGGCGTCGCGCCGCCAGGCCACCAGCGCGCCAAGGGGATCGGGGCCGAGGGCGGCGGCCAGCACGCCGCTCACCCGGGAAGCGGGCAGCCCGAGCAGGTCGTCCAGGCGGGCTGCGGCGCAGCCGAAACGCCGGTAGCGCGCGCTGCGGTGGCCGACCATCGCATCCAGGGTGTTGGCCGAGCGGTGTGCGACCAGGCCGCCGACGCCGGCGAGCGCGCCCCACACGAAGGAACCGACCACGGCGTCGGAGGTGTTCTCCGCGACGGATTCGACCACGGCGCGGGCGATTTCGTCCGAGCCAAGCGCTGCCGTGTCGCGGCCGACGAGGTGACGCACCCTGGCCCGGGCCTGGTCCAGCTCACCCGCCTGCAGCAAACCGTGCACGGCGTGCGCTTCGTGTTCCAGTGAGCGGCCGCCGAGCACCGCCCAGGTGACCGCCGCGGTCAGCACGATCCTGGCCAGCGGGTTCCGGGCGCCGCGCTCGGCGGCCAGCGCGAGCGCCGAGGCGCCCCCGACCAGCGTCAGTGCATAGCCGACGCCGCGGGTCCGGCTGTCGGCATAGATGCGGTCTTCGAGCCGCAGCGCAACCGTCCCGAACCCGGCGACCGGGTGCAGCCGGCGTGGGTCAGCCCACATGCGGTCGGCCGCATAACCGAGCAGCAGGCCGACGGCGCGGGTGAGCATCACCGGCGGATCCGGTCCAGGGCGGCCAGCAGGAGACGGGTCGTCTCGGGCGGCCGGACCGCGATCCGCACCCAACGGTCGTCCAGGCCGGGGAAGGTGTCGCCGCGGCGCACCGCGACGCCCAGTTCGCGCAGTGCCCGGTGCGTCCCGGCGCCGGCATGCGCCAGCACGAACGGCGCGCGGCCGGCCACGAACTGCACCCCTCGCTCGGTGAGCGCGTCGGTGAGATGCGTTCGCCACCCGGCCAGTTCGACCGCCCGGCGTCGGCTTTCGGCGAGCGCACGCTCGTCGGTACAGGCCGACATCGCGGCCAGCGCCGGGGCGGAGACCGACCACGGGGTCTGCAGCCGTGCGGCTCCTGCGATCAGCGCCGGGTCGCCCACCAGGTAGCCGGTCCGGATGCCCGGGATCGACCAGTGTTTGGTCAGGCTGCGGCTCACCAGCAGGCCGGGGACGCGGTGGTCGGCCAGGCTCTCCGGCTCGTCCGGAACCGCGTCGAGGAATGCCTCGTCGACGAGGACGACCCGGCCGGGCCGCAGCAGCCGACGAATGGCCGTGGCGGGGTGCAGGATCCCGGTGGGGTTGGTCGGGTTGCCGACCACGACGAGGTCGGCGTCATCCGGAACCGCGCCGGGGTGCAGCGCGAAGCCGTCGTCGGCGTGACAGAGCACCGTGGTGACGGTGTGTCCGGCGCCGGTGAGCGCGGTGTGTGGCCCGGTGTACTGGGGGTGCACGATCACCGGCCGGCGCCACCGGCGCAGTCGAGCCACCAGATCGAATGCCTCGGAAGCGCCCGCGGTGGGCAGCACTTCGCCGTCCGGGCGGTGGTGCCGACCGGCCAGTGCGGCCCGGGCTGCGGCCGCGTCGGGGTACGCTCCGGCGTCGTCGATGGCGGCGTGCAGGGCTGCGTCGAGCCAACCCGGGCGTGGTCCAGCGTAGACATTCACCGCGAAATCGACCAGGTTCGGCGCGGTTTCGGCATCGCCGTGGTGGCGCAGATCGGGGCCGGCGGCGTCGGCGTACTGGTGTGCTGCGTCGGCGAAATGCTGAGCCAGCCGGGGCTGGCCGGCCCAGTGGGTGTGCAGGTAGGACGCGTGCAGGGTCGGCCCGGCGAATCCGTCCAGCGCATCGCCGAGCTGCCACGCCGGAGTGTCGTTGTCGTCGAATGTGACGTCGGTGCGGTGGAATTCGTGCCCGGTGACGTGGTCCCCGGCCCCGGCCAGCAGCGAGTCGGCCGGGGCGGTGGCGGCTCGGTACCCCAGACGCAGCTTCGGTGTCATCGCCGCAGTGGCGGGCAACGCCCCGACGCCGGGCACACCGTCCAGGGTTCGACACAGGTAGGTCAAGCCCGCGCACTCCGCCACGGTCGGTACCCCCGCGGCGATTGCGGCGCGCAGCTCGCCCAGCAGCGCGGTGTTGGTGGCCAGTTCCGCGGCGTACACCTCGGGGAACCCGCCGCCCAGATAGATGGCCGCCGTCCCGCGCGGCAGTGCCGGGTCGGTGAGCGGATCGAATTCGACGACGTCGCAGCCCGCGGCGGCGAGCAGCTCGGTGGTCTCGGTGTAGCGGAAGGTGAATGCCCGCCCGCCGGCGACCGCCACCACCGGGCGTCGCGTCGACGCCGCGCTGACTTCGCTCGTCGGATTCCACGCGGCGTCCGGCAAGGCCGGTGCCCGCCGGGCGATCGACAGCACCGTGTCCAGGTCGAGGTGTTCTTCGACCGTGCGGGCCAACCGGGTCAGGATCGCAGCCGACTCGTCACGCTCGGCTGCCGGAACCAGGCCCAGATGCCGGGACGGCATCTCGGCGCCGGCGTCGCGGGGCAGCACGCCGAGCACCGGAAATCCGGTCGCGCCAAGGGCATCCACGACTTCGTCGGCGTGCCGAGTGCTGCCCGCCTTGTTGAGCACGACGCCGGCGATGTGCACGTCCGGGTCGAAGCCGGCCAGGCCCGTGACGACCGCCGCGTGCGTGCGGGAGGCGTGTGAGATGTCGACGACCAGCAGCACCGGGGTCGCGGTGAGCGCCGCGACGTGTGCGGTCGAGGCTTCGCCGGCGGCACCGAGGCGGCCGTCGAACAGTCCCATCACCCCTTCGATCACCGCGACATCCGCTCCGGCCGCACCGTGCAGCAGCAGTGGCGCGATCCGGTCGGCGCCCACCAGATACGGGTCCAGGTTGCGACCCGGCCGGCCGGTGGCAAGAGCGTGGTAGCCGGGATCGATGTAGTCCGGACCGACCTTGTGCCCGCTGATCTGCAGTCCGCGGGCGGACAGCGCCGCCATCACCCCGATCGTCACCGTCGTCTTTCCGTGTCCCGATGCGGGCGCGGCGACCATGAGACGGGGGAGATAAGTGGATACCACGCGCTCACCACTCAATGCCGCGCTGGCCCTTCTGTCCGGCGTCCATCGGGTGTTTGATCTTGGTCATCTCGGTGACCAGGTCGGCGATCTCGATCAGCCGCGGATGGGCGCGACGACCGGTGACCACGACATGCTGGTGGCCCGGCCGGGTGGTGAACGTCTGTACGACGTCGTCGACGTCCACCCAGCCCCAGTTGATCGGGTAGGTGAATTCGTCGAGGACGTAGAGGTCGTGAGTTTCGGCTGCCAGGCGATGCTTGACCTGTGCCCAACCCTCGGCGGCGTCGGCCGCGTGATCCTCGGAGGTGCCGGCTTTGCGGCTCCACGACCAGCCGGAGCCCATCTTGTGCCACTCGACCGGCCCGCCCTCACCGGTCTCGTCGTGCACGGCGCCCAGCCGTTCCAGTGCCGCCTGCTCCCCGACCCGCCACTTGGCGGACTTGACGAACTGGAACACGCCGATGGCAAAACCCTGGTTCCAGGCGCGCAGCGCCATGCCGAAGGCCGCGGTGGATTTGCCCTTCCCGTCTCCGGTGTGCACCATCAGCAGCGGCCGGTTGCGACGCTGCCTGGTGGTCAGGTTGTCGTCGGGCACCGCCAACGGCTGTCCCTGCGGCATCAGGCGGCTCCATCTCGGCTGGTGGCGTGCCGAACGACGCCGGTCAGCGCTTCGGCATTGATCTGGGGCAGCGGAATGTACTCGGCCCGAAGGTATTCGGCCAGCAACCCGGCCAAGCCCAACCGCATCCGGCCGTTCTCGCAATCGACGACGACCGCGGCGACACCCCGATCGGCCAGCAGCGCGGCCGCCGCCCGGGATCGTTCGACCGGGTCGGGGCCGGCGGTGGCCCGGCCATCGGTGACGACCACCAGCAGCGGGCGGCAGGCCGGGTCGCGAAGCCTCTCCCGGCGGATCACTTCGCCGGCTTCGAGCAGCCCCTCGGCCAGCGGGGTGCGGCCCCCGGCGGGTACGTCGTCGAGCAGTGTTGCCGCGATCTCGACCGAGCAGGTCGGCGGCAACGCCACCCGCGCATCGGTGTCGCGGAACGTCACCACGCCGACCCGGTCCCGGCGACGGTACGCGTCGAGCAACAGCGACAGGATCGCGGTTTTGACCTGGCGCATCCGTTCGCGAGCGGCCATCGAGCCGGAGGTGTCGACGACGAACAGCACCAGGTTGGCTTCCCGGCCCTCGCGGATGGCCCGGCGAAGATCGCTGGCCTGCAGCAGGACTCGGCCTTCGGTGCGCCCGCGGGCAACCTGATGCGGTGCGGCGGCTCGCACCGTGTCGACGAAATGCAGACTGCCGTGGACGGCTGCCGGGCTGGCTCCCATCTGCCTGCCGGAACTGGTGCGGGCGCGACTGCGCCGTCCGGCCCGGCCCTCACCGACCCCGTCGACGGTGAAAAGCCGTGCCCGATAAGGGGAGTCAGCACCCACCTTCGATGTGGCATTACCGCTGGCCTGCCGCGGCGTACCACCGGGTTCGTGTGGTGCGGCTTGGCCCCCGCCGTCCGGGGGCGTATCCGGCGGCCCGGGGTCGGGGTCGGGGTCGGGGTCCGAGTCGTCGGCGGCGGGCGGCAGCAGCTCGTCCAACTCGGTGTCGTCCAGCCCGGGGGCGTCGAACGGTTTGCGCCGCCGCCGGTGCGGGAGTGCCAGGCGCGCCGCGACCCGCAGGTCGTCGGTGGTGACTTCGTCACGGCCCTGCCATGCCGCGTGCGCGACCGCGGTACGGGCACAGACGATGTCGCCACGCAGACCGTCGACGTCGAAAGCCGCGCAGACCTCCGCCGCCTTCAGCAGCATGTCGTCGGAGAGCCGCACCTGCTCCAGCAGATCCTGTGCCCGTTGAATTCTGGTGCGCAACCGATGTTCGGCGCCGGCGTATCGTCCGCGGAACCCGTCGGGATCGGCGTCGAACGCCAGGCGTCGCCGCACCGCTTCGGCGCGCATCGCCGGATCACGCGGTGCCGCGACCTCTACGGTCAGCCCGAACCGGTCGAGCAATTGTGGGCGCAGCTCGCCCTCCTCGGGGTTCATCGTGCCGATGATGACGAAGTGTGCGGCGTGGCTGACCGACACGCCGTCGCGCTCGACCGTCAGGCGGCCCATCGCGGCGGCATCGAGCAGCAGATCGACCAGGTGGTCGGCGAGCAGGTTGACCTCGTCGACGTAGAGGATGCCGCGGTGTGCCTTCGCGAGTAGACCGGGTTCGAAGTCGACCGTTCCGGAACTGAGCGCGCGCTCCAGGTGGATCGAGCCGACGACGCGGTCTTCGGTGGCGCCCACCGGCAGTTCGACCAGTCGCACCGGGCGGGTCTCCACGGCCGCGTCGGCGGCGAACGGCCCGTCCGGCGACAGCGGGTGCGCTTCGGCGGGGTCGGACGAGAACCGGTCGCCGGCCACCACCTGGATCGGCGGCAGCACCTGCGCTAGGGCGCGAACCAGCGTCGACTTGGCGGTGCCTTTCTCGCCGCGGATCAGCACTCCGCCGATACCGGGAGAGATTGTGCTCAGCACAAGCGCCAGCGCCATGTCGTCGAGGCCGCCCGGAGCGTCCGGGTCGCCGCCGAGCACGGCGGGGAACGGGTAAAGCTGTTGCATGGAGGCTCCGCTCGTAGCGCCGATACCCTAGCATCCGTGCCGGGTGAAGCTGACCGTCTGACGGTCGTCGGGATCGGTGCTGACGGCTGGTCCGGGTTGTCCGAGGCATCGCGTGCGGTGATTACCGCCGCCGACGCCGTGATCGGCGCGCCGCGCCACCTCGATTCGCTGCCGGCGGTGCCCGGCCAGCAACGGCAGGCCTTCCCCAGTCCGCTGCGCACCGGCCTGGCGGCGCTGTTGGACGAATTCACCGGCCGCCATGTGGTGGTACTGGCGTCCGGGGATCCGATGCTCAGCGGGGTGGGCGGCACCCTGGTGGAGATGCTCGGAACGAACCGGGTCGAAGTGTTGCCCGCGGTGTCGTCGGTGGCGCTGGCCCGGGCCCGGCTGGGTTGGCCGGCGGAATCGGCCGCGGTGGTCCGGGTGGCCGGTCGCGACCCGCATGCGGTGCTGCGCGAACTGGCACCGGGCCGGCGGATATTGGTTTTGTCCGCCGACGAGAACACCCCCGCCGACCTGGCAGCAATGTTGACCGCAAACGGCTACGGCGAAAGCGCTATGACGGTGCTCGGTGATCTTGGCAGCGATGCCGAATCGGCTTGGCAAACCACCGCCGCGACGTTCACCGGTTCGGTGCCACGTCTCAACATCGTCGCGCTGGTGGCCGCCGGACCGCTGCTGGCCGGCTGGGCGACCGGGCTGCCGGACGACGCGTTCGAACACGACGGCCAACTCACCAAGCGGGATCTGCGCGCGTCCGCCCTGGCCCGGCTGCTGCCGGCGCCCGGGCAGCTGCTGTGGGACGTCGGCGCGGGCGCCGGGTCGGTCGGCATCGAGTGGATGCGTTCCCACCCGAGCTGCCGGGCGGTAGCGGTGGAATCGAGTCAGGAAAGAGCGCAACGCATTTCACGTAACGCGCGCCACCTGGGGGTGCCGGCGCTCGATGTCGTGTGCGGAACCGCTCCGGTGGCACTAGCCGATCTTCCCGCCCCGGACGCAATCTTCCTCGGGGGTGGCGTCGCCGCGGCGCTGCCCACCTGCCTGGCCGTGTTGCGACCAGGGGGACGCCTGGTCGCGCACGCCGTGACGATCGAAACCGAGGCGGTGCTGGCCGACGGGTACCGCGACCATGGCGGCGAGCTGACCCGAATCCAGGTCGAGCACGCCGCGCCGCTGGGCGGATTCACCGGGTGGACCCCGGGCCGGGCGGTCACCCAGTGGGCCTGGACGCACCCCTGATTCGGGCCGGGTCGTACAGGTGGCTCTCCCCGGCGCACGGGTCGGTCGTTTCGGCGAGCGCCGGGCCGACCAGGATCACCGCCGCTTGCCGCAGACCGGCCGCTTCGACCGCGTCGGCGATGTCGGCGATGGTGCCGCGCACCACGAGTTCGTCCGGTTGCGAGGCACGGTAGACGACCGCGACCGGGCACTGCGCACCGTAGTGCGGCGTCAGCTCGGCCATCAGGGCGCCGATCCGGGTTATCGCCAGGTGCAGTACCAGGGTGGCCCGGGTCGCCGCGAACGCGGCCAGTGACTCAGCCTCCGGCATCGCGGTCGAGGCGGCCCGGGTGCGGGTCAGCACCACCGACTGTGTCACCAGCGGCACGGTGAGCTCCCGGCCGAGGGCTGCCGCGGCTGCGGCATACGCCGGCACTCCCGGGGTGACGGTCCACGGCACGCCGGCCGCGTCCAGTCGCCGGGTCTGCTCGGACAGCGCGCTGTACAGCGACGGGTCGCCGGAAACCAGCCGCACCACCCGCCGGCCGGCCCGCTGGTCCTCGGTCAGCCGGTGCGCGATCATGTCCAGGTCGAGATCCTGGGTGTCGACGAGTTCAGCTGCCGGAGCACAGTATTCGAGTACTTCGGGATTGAGATAGCTGCCCGGGTAGAGGACGACGTCGGCGTCGGCGAGCAGCCGGGTGGCCCGCACCGTGAGCAGATCCGCCGCGCCCGGTCCGGCGCCGACGAACCGGACCGGCGTCACCGGACCCACCGGGGCGTCCACACCCGCCCCGAGGAGGTCACCCGGGTCGACGAGGCGCCCACCAGCAGCAGGCATCTCATGTCGACGGCGTCGGTGTCCAGTTCGCCCAGGGTGGTGACGGTCAGCGATTCCTGCTCCCGGCCGGTGTCGCGGCCGACGACCACCACGGTCTCGGCCCGACGGTGTTCGAGCAGGATCTTGCGGGCGATCCCGAGCTGGTCCGGCCGGGCCCGGGACGCCGGATTGTATACGGCCAGAACGAGATCCGCTTCGGCGATCGTTCGCAGCCGGGACTCGATCACCGGCCACGGCTTGAGTCGGTCGGACAGGCTGACCACCGCGAAATCGGCGCCGATCGGGGCACCGGCGCGAGCAGCCACCGCCTGCACGGCCGATACGCCCGGCAGCACCCGGATGTTGACGTCGCGGTACCGCTCGGCCGAGCCGGTTTCCGCGGCTGCCTCGAATACCGCGGACGCCATACCGAACACCCCGGCGTCCCCGCCGGAAACCACCGCGACCTTCTCGCCGCGGCGGGCCAGGTCCAGTGCGAGGCGGGCCCGGTCCACCTCGACGGTGTTGCCGGAGGTGTGCCGCTGCAATCCGGCCCGCTGCGGCACCCGCGCGACGTAGGGCCCGTAACCCACCACATGGTCGACGTCGGCCAGCGCGGCCGCGGCCTCACCGGTCAGCCAGTGGTCGGGTCCGGGACCGAGGCCGACGACCAACAGCTCAGCCGCGCCGGCCGACTTTTCCTCAACCGCCGCAGCGAGATCCGCCGTGGTCCGGGAGCGCCTTCCGTTGCGGGAGTCGCCGTTGACGACGATCAGTGACAGGTAGGGGACGTCTGCCTCATCGACGTGGGCGACGGGCAGCCAGCGCTGCTCGGGGTGGCTGGCGCGTTCGACGTACCAGGCGTGTTCCAGCCGGCCGGCAGCCACCAGGGCACGTCGCACCGCGGGGAAGGTGCGGCCGAGTTTCATGATGATCGCGCCGTCGGTGTCGGCCAGTCGCATCGCCAGCTCGTGTTCGGGCAGGGTGCCCGGCAACACGGTGAGCACGTCGGTCTGGCGCACCAGCGGCGCCCCGAGTGCGGCCGTGGCGGCGGCGAACGCCGGCACACCCGGAATGATCTCGGTGTCGAACCTGGAACTCAGCCGGTCGTGCATGTACATCACCGAGCCGTAGAACAGCGGGTCGCCCTCGGCGAGCAGCGCCACGCTGCGGCCGGCCGACAGGTGCGCGGCAAGCCTGGCCGCGGACTGTTCGTAGAAGTCGGCGAGCGCACCGGTGTAGCCGCCGGGATGGTCGGTGCTGCCGGTGGTGATCGGGTAGCGCAGCTCCTCCTCGATGACACCGTCGCGGATCAGATCGGCGGCGATGGTCCGCGCGTAGGACTGCTTGTTGACGCCGGCGTGGTAGGCGACCACATCGGCCTCGCCGATCACCCTCGCGGCCTTGCGGGTGATCAGTTCCGGGTCGCCGGGCCCCAGGCCCACCCCGTAAAACCGGCCGGTCACTCCGCCTCCGAGGCGAGTGCGTTGAGTGCCGAGGACGTCATCGCCGAGCCGCCGCGGCGGCCCCGCACCGTGATGAACGGGATGTCGACGCCGTGGTCGGAATGCAGCGACGCCAGTGCTTCTTTGGACTCGGCCGCCCCGACGAACCCGACCGGGCAGCCGACGATCACCGCCGGTCGCGGACCGCCGTCCAGGATCAGCTCCAACAGGTGGAACAGCGCGGTGGGCGCGTTGCCGATGGCGACGACGGCGCCGGCCAGCACCGGTTCCCACAGCGAGACGGCCGCCGCCGACCGGGTGGTGCCCCAGGTGCGGGCCAGTTCCGGGACACGTTCGTCGGCCAGGTGGCACAGCACCTGGTTCCCGGCGGGCAGCCGGCCGGCGGTCACCCCGACCGCCACCATCCGGGTGTCGCAGAGGATCGAGGCGCCGCCGGCCAGCGCGGTGCGACCCACCGGGACCGCGTCGGGGTGGATCACCAGGTCGCCGGCCACATCGGTCTGCCCGGCGCCGTGGATCATCCGTACCGCGAGCCGCTCAGCGGTCGGCGGAATGCGGGAGAGATCCGCTTCTCGGCGAATGGTGGCAAAGGATTCGGCATAGATGGCCGGGCCGTCGTCGAGGTAGGCATAGCGCTTCGTCGGACGCATGGTCGGGCGGGCTTGCGGGCTGGTCATCGGGTGGCCTCCGGTGGCTGGGGTACGAAAATGCCGTGCCAGGGGGTGACGACGAGGTCGGGGCCGGCGATCTCGAGCAGTGCGTGTCCGAGCTCGGGGGTCAGCACACCTTCGGGGATGTTCCGATGGATGCCGCCCGCCGCCGGCCCGTACGGCAGGGGGCAGGACCAGGAAGGCATCCGCTGATCAGCGGGGACCGCTTCCCGCAGTGGTGTGTCCAGTTCCCGAACATGCCAGGGAGCGTCGGGGCCGGTGCCGCGGGCGGTCAGGAATGCCGCCGCCAGCCCGGCCAGCCGGCCGGCGGCGTCGGACACGTCCACCACCTCACCCCACTGCCCGCCGATCCGCAGCTGCACCTCGGCGCCGCTGACCGCGATCAGGCCCAGGTCGGTGCCGGTGCGCCCGGCAGCGGTCAGCCGGTCGAGCAGGTCGCCGCGCCCGTCGTCGAGGGTGAACAGGAACCGACCGGGCAGCAGCGCCAGTCGCGGGTTGTCGCACAGCAGCGTGTCGAGTCGGGCTGCCACCGGCCGCAGGTCGATCAGGCCGCCCGGGTAGCCGGTCTGCGGCGAGACCAGGATGTTGCGGACCAGTTCGTGGCTGCGGGATGGCAGCAGCCCGGTCGTCTCGAGTGCGGCCAGGACCGCCGGCGCCAGCTGCCCGGCCGCACCGGGCAATCCCCGGATCTGCAGGTTCGCGCGCTTGGTCAGTCGGATTCGACCGTCGGCGAAATCGGCGCTGACCTCGAGCAGGCGAGACAGCGCGACGGCCGGCAGCCGGCCGCCCACCAGGCGGAGCCGGACCAGCAGCCCGTCGTCGGCCGGCCAGGGTCGCAGCGCACCCGGGCACAGGTCGGTGCGCACCCTGGTCCCCACAGTGGATCAGGGTATGGGATTTCGATGGCCGGGTTGGCTGGTCGGGCGGCACCGGCGGATCGCGACGCTCAGATTTGGGTGAGTGCGGTGACCGCGCCACCGAACATGGTGGCCTTGATCGCGCCCAGCGTGCCCCGGTCCTTGCCGGCCAGCGGGCGCAGCAGCTCGACCGCCGCGGAGGTGACCTCGCCCTCGGCAACGCTGGCGTCGACGATGCCCGTCGCGGCGGCGTCGATCCCGCCGAAACGGCGCCCGGTGGTCATCGACGCCACCGCGGCCGGCGGCGCCAGCTTGGACTGGATCAGCGCGGCCATCCCCGGTGTGAACGGAATGTGGATGTCGACCTCGGGGAAGCAGAAGAAGCCGCGGTCGGCGCGCATCACCCGGAAGTCGTGGGCGACGGCCAGCATCGCACCCGCGCCGAACGCATGGCCGACCATCGCGGCGGCGGTCGGTACCGGCAGCGTCAGCACCCGCGCCAGCAGGGCCTGCACCCGGCCGACGTACCAGCCGGTGCGCTCGCCGTTGGCCATCAGCCAGTCCAGATCCAGGCCGTTGGTGTAGAACTTGCCGCCCGCGGTGGTGACCAGACCTTGAGCATCGCCGGCGATCACCTCGTCGAGCATCGCCTCGATCTGGTCGAGGAACTCCGGAGAGAACCGATTCTCGTCGTCACCGAGATCCAGAATCGCGATCTTGTCGTCGTAACTGAGCTTCATGGGAGTCCATCCCACCACGCGCGGGCCACCGCGCCGCGCCCACATGACAGGATCGACAGATCATGAGCACCCCGTCGTCGCGTCCCGTCGTCTTCTCCGGTGTGCAGCCCACCTCCGCCTCGCTGCACCTGGGCAACGCGCTGGGGGCGATCGCCCACTGGGCACAACTGCAGGACGGCCACGACGCGTTCTTCTGCGTCGTCGACATGCACGCCATCACCGTGCCCGGCTGGGACCCGGACGCGCTGCGCCGCAGCACCCTGGTCACCGCCGCCCAGTACTTGGCGCTGGGCATCGACCCGGCCCGCAGCACCGTCTTCGTGCAGAGCCACGTTCCCGCGCACGCCGAACTCGCCTGGGTGCTGGGATGTTTCACCGGCTTCGGGCAGGCGTCGCGGATGACGCAGTTCAAGGACAAGTCGGGCCGCCAGGGCGCCGAATCGACCACGGTGGGCCTGTTCACCTACCCGGTGCTAATGGCCGCCGACGTGCTGCTCTACGACACCGACGTGGTGCCGGTCGGTGAGGACCAGCGTCAGCACCTGGAACTGGCCCGCGACATCGCGCAGCGGTTCAACACCAGGTTTCCGGACACCTTCGTCGTGCCGGAACCGCTGATCGCCAAGGCCACCGCCAAGATCTACGACCTGCAGGACCCGACGGCCAAGATGAGCAAGTCCGCGGCCACCGACGCCGGGCTGATCAGCCTGCTCGACGAACCGGCGGCGAGCGCCAAGAAGATCCGCTCGGCCGTCACCGACAGCGGCCGGGAAATCTACTACGACCCGGACGCCAAACCCGGGGTGTCGAACCTGCTGACCATCCAGTCGGCGATCACCGGCACCGAGGTGGACAAGCTGGTCGACGGCTATGCCGGGCGCGGCTACGGCGACCTGAAGAAGGACACCGCCGAGGCCGTCGCCGACTTTGTCACCCCGATCAGAGCCCGGGCCGAAGAGTTGCTGTCCGATCCGGGCGAGTTGGAGTCGGTGCTGGCGGCCGGTGCGCAGCGAGCCCGGGCGGTGGCTGCGGAGACCATCGAACGGGTGTACGGCCGGGTCGGGTTCCTGTCGCCTTGATCGCAACCGTCGATCGGCTGCGCGCCCGCTACGGCTGGCTCGACCATGTGTTGCGAGCCCAGCAGCGCTACGACGACTGCAAGGGCAACTTCTACGCCGCCGGCTTGACCTATTACACGATCTTCGCGCTGTTCCCGCTGCTGATGGTCGGGTTCGCGGCCGGCGGGTTCCTGCTGTCCCGGCAGCCCCATCTGCTGGACGAGATCGACCGGCGGGTCAGGACTTCGGTTCCCGGTGAGTTCGGCGCTCAGTTGATCGCGCTGATGGACTCGGCGATAGCGTCGCGCACCTCGGTCGGCATCATCGGTCTGGCGGTGGCCTGCTGGGCGGGGCTGGGCTGGATGGCCAACCTCCGCGAGGCGCTCAGCGTGATGTGGCAGGACCGCGGCGAGCGGGCCGGATTCCTGCGCACCAAGGTGTCGGACCTGTTCGCGATGGTCTCGGCGTTCATCCTGATGGCCGTCACGATCGCGCTCACCGCGCTGGGCGACCCGAAGCTGATGGCGAAGGTGCTGGGTTGGGTGGGTGTGCCGGACTTCGCCCTGCTGGACGGGCTGCTGCGGGCCGCCTCGCTGATGGTGTCGCTTGCGGTGTCCTGGTTGTTGTACACCTGGATGATCGCCCGGCTGCCCCGCGAGCCGGTCGGTTTCGCCGGGGCGATGCGGGCCGGGATGATCGCCGCGATCGGTTTCGAATTGTTCAAGCAACTCGGTTCGATCTATCTGCGGTCGGTCACCAGCGGCCCGGCCGGCGCCGCGTTCGGGCCGGTGCTGGGGCTGATGGTGTTCGCCTATATCACCGCGCGGCTGGTGCTGTTCGCCACCGCGTGGGCGGCGGTATCTGAGTAGCCGTCGTAGCCGTCGCCGGAAACGAACAAACCCCCGGACTGGCTCTGGTGGATCGCCGAAACATTTGTTATCTTGCGTTTTACCAAGCGATTATCATCTCGTTATCAGCGTCTCCCGAAGATGTGAGGTGGGCAATGCTGGAGATATTGCGTCGGGCCGGCGGCAGCCGTTGTCTACCCGGCGGCGAGACGCGCCGCCGCGGCCGTCGCCTGGTCGCCCTGGTGACCGCCACCGGAGCGTTGTCGACGTTCGGGATGGTCGCACTGACCGGCGCTCCGCGAGCGCACGCCGACATCGAGAATCTGGTCCAGCCGATTGTGGACACGCTCAGCGATGCCGCCAATGCGGTGGACGGCGACAGCCTGGCCGCGCCGGCACTGGCTGCGGCCGATTCGGTGGATGCGGTCGGTTCGGCGAGCGCGCAGGCGATCAGCGATCTGCCGCAGACCCTCGACGGGCTGCTCACCAGCTGGTACCAGACCCTCGTCGACGACCCGCTCGCCCAGCTTGAGCAGGAGTGGGTGAGCAGTCCGTTCGGCCAGTCGGTGGACTCGTTGATCGATTCGATGTTCACGGCGACCGGGCATGCGCCGTTCGGCGACGGCGCACCCGCGGGCACCGCCGGTGCCGCGAGTTGGCTTTTCGGTGACACCTCCACCGGTGCGGCGGCCAGCAGCACGCCGACCGATCTCCCGCCGAATTCGGTGCCGCTGGAGGTGCGGGGCGGCACCGATCCGGTGATCCAACTCTCCGTCAACGGGGGGCGGCCGGTCGACGCGGTGGTCGACACCGGATCCGCCGCCCTGGCCATGCCCTGGTACGACATCGGATCTCAGGTGTTCTCCTGGCCCTCCACGTTCGGTGTGACCGGGTACGCAGGCGGACTGGGCTACCTCTACGCCGATATCAAGGTGCCGGTGGATTTCGGTGACGGCATGGTGACCGCACCGACCGACGTCCACGCTGTTCTGGCGGCCTGGCCGACCCAGCTGGCGAACATTTTCAACCCGAGGTATTACTCGTTGGAGGCGTTCCAGGCGCAGGCCGGTTACGCGCCGGGCATCTTGGGCATGGGCCCGAATGTGTCCACGCTCTCCGGCGACCCCCTGGTGAGCGCGGCATTACCGGGCGACCTGAGCCGGGGGGTGTTGATCGACGAACCGGACGGATATCTGCAGTTCGGCCCCAATCCGCTGGATTTGACCACCACCACCTCGATTTTCGGTGCACCGATCACCGGCGTGCAGGTGTCGATCGACGACGGGCCGCTGCACAAGATTTCGGCGATTTTCGACACCGGTGGTTTGTCCGGATACCTGCCGGAGTCGGTGGTCGGATCCGAATTCGAGGGTGACTCCCAACTGCCACCCGGCACGCTCATCTCGGTCTACGACAACGCCGACCGCCCGCTGTACTCCTACACGACAACCGACACCGACACGCCGCTGATCAGGCCGAACGCCACCAGCATGGTTACCGGCAACCCGCCGTTCGCGCAGCAGCCGATCTATGTCGACAACAACCCTCCGGGTAAGGGAATTCTCACCTTCGGCGACCCGCCGAAGTGAGGCCGGGCCTCGGCATGCGAGGTGTCGAAGCAGGTCAGTCCTGATGTGCGACTAGTGTCTGGCGCACCTGCTCGGTGACCGGGTCGACGACGTCGGCGTACTCGGGATGCTTCGCCAGATAAGCCTCGACGAACGAGCACACCGGCACGATGCGTTTACCGGCGGCACGGGTGTCGGCCAGGGCGGCGCCGATCAGTTCGGTGCCCAGGCCGCGCCCGCCGAACGCCTCGTCGATCACGGTGTGGTGGAAGATTCGCTGGCCGGCGCTGTCGACATAGGCGGCGAACCCGGCACGAACGCCGTCGACGGAGATCTCATACTGCCGGTCTGCGGCCGATACCGTCGGATCGCTCATTGCCGCAGCCTAACCCACCACCTTGAGCCCGACCACGCAGCCGATCAGGCCGCCGACGAGCAGCACCCGCACCAGCGACACCGCTTCGCTGCCGGTGGCCATCGCGTAGGTCACCGTCGACGCCGCGCCGATGCCCACCCATACCGCGTAGCTGGTTCCGGCCGGCAACGTGCGCATCGCGGAAGCCAACCCGATCATCGACAACGTCAGCGCCACGGCGAACAGGATCGACGGGCCGGGCCGGGTGAAACCCTGGGACCGGCTCAGCGCGGTCGCCCATACCGCCTCGAAGAAACCGGACACCACCAGAAAAATCCACGCCACCGCACGCCTCCGCTGGCGCCGTCTTGTCGCTGGCCGGGTACGGCGCACCTCGTCCGGTGTCGGGTGCTGACGGCACCACGCTAGCAACGTTGATCGTCAGTCAGCCACTGCCCGCGGCTCATCACCCGCAGCAGTCGCAGATCCTGATCCAGCACAACAAGATCGGCGGCAAGGCCCGGCCGCAGCTTGCCGACGGAGCCGAGGCCGAGTACCCGCGCCGGCGTGGTCGCGGTCAACCGCACCGCCGCGGCCAGCGCGTCGTCGGTGTCCGGCCCGAGTAGTGATACCGCCGTCGCGAACAGCCGGTCCATGGTGGCGGTGCTGCCGGCGATCGTCGACGTGCCGCTCACCCGGGCAACGCCGTCGATAACATCCACCGCGAGCGCGCCGAGCTGAAACGAGCCGTCGCCGGCACCGGCGGCCGCCATCGCGTCGGTGACGAACGCGACCCGGTCCGGCCCCGCCGTGCGAATGACATGGCGGAGCAGCGCGGGGTGAACGTGCACGCCGTCGGCGATCAACTCGACGGTGACCCGCCGATCTTCCAGCAGTGCGAGCGCCGGGCCCGGCCGGCGCTGGTGCAGTGGCGCCATCGCGTTGAACAGGTGCGTGCCGACGGTGGCGCCGGCCTCAACGGCGGCACGCACCTGCTCGTATCCGGCGTCGGTATGGCCCACGGCGACAACGACTCCGGCGTCCACGAACCGCCCGATCGCGTCGATGGCGCCCGGCAACTCCGGTGCCAGTGTGACCATCCGGATGCTGCCGGCACCGGCCGCGAGCAGCCGGTCGACCTCAGCCGGATCGGGGGAGCGCAGCTGCGCCGGGTCGTGTGCGCCGCAGCGCGCCCGGCTCAGCCACGGCCCCTCCAGGTGAATCCCGGCGATGATGCCGGCGCGCGTTGCCTCCGCCAACGCACCCACCTGGGCCAGCAGTGCGTCCGGCGCCGCGCTGAGCAGGCTGGCCACCGTGGTGGTGGTTCCGTGCCGGCGATGCAGCATCGCGGCGTGGGACGCAGCGTCGGAGCCGTCGGTGTAGGCGCCGCCGCCACCGCCGTGCACGTGCATGTCGACGAACCCGGGCACCACCGTCGCGTCGGGGAAATCGAAGTCGGGCAGCCCCGGCGGCGCGCCGGAACCGCAGTCGGCCACCCGGCCGTCGGACACCCGCAGCCAACCCGGCCGGTCGGCCCGGCCGTCGAGAACGACGGTGCCGGCGGCGATCAGCGGCACACCGACTCCGGCTGCGCGTCGACGCTGTCGGACCACTTCCCGCCGTTCTCCCAGAAGTGCCGGATGTCTTCCAGCTGCCTGCCTTTGGTCTCCGGGGCGTATCGGTACACGAACACGAAGCTGATCATCGCCAGGACGCCGAACGAGGTGAAGGTCGCCGCGCCGCCGAGTGAGGTCAGCATCGTCAGAAAGAAACCGGCGACGATCGCGTTGGCCACCAGGTCGGAGGTGAGCATCGCCGACGAGCCGAGCGAGCGCATCCGGGAGGGCAGGCTCTCGCCGGCGTAGACCCAGACCAGGGCGCCGAACCCGAACGTGTAGCCGACGGTGAACAGCATCACGCCGCCGAACTTGAAGAGTGCCAGCGCCTCTCCGAAGACCGGCTGCGCGGCGAACACGGCGACCAAGATCACGTTGGCGACGACCATCGTGGCGATCCCGGACAGCAGGATCGGCCGGCGGCCCACCCGATCGATCAGCGCCAGCGAGACGAACATCGTCGCCAGCGCCGCGACCTGAACCAGCGCCGGCAGCACGAGCAGCCCGAAGTCGCCGGCGAAGCCCATCTTCTTGAACAGCCACGGGCTGTAGTAGACGACGGCGTTGATCCCGGTCACCTGCACGAAAAAGCCGAGCGTCACCACGAACACCGTCGCCCGCAGGTACGGCGGGCGCAGCATCTCGCGCAGCACCCCGACCCGCTGATCCTTCTCCTCCTGGAGGGCGCGGCCGATTTCAGCCAGCTCCGCGTCGGCGTCGGCTCGCGGTTCCACCCGCTGCAGCGTCCGGCGTGCCTCGGCGACCCGCCCCTTGAGCATGTACCAGCGCGCGGTGTCGGGGACCCGCAGCAGCAGCACGATCACCAGCACGGCTGGGGCCGCCGCCAGGCCGAGCATCCAGCGCCAGCTGTGGGTGTCGGCCAGCAGGTAGGCGATCAGGTAGCCGGCGATGATCCCGACAACGCACGTCACCCCGTAGGCCACCAGCAGGGAACCGCGTATCGCGGCGGGCGCGGATTCGGCGACGAACACCGGAACCACCACCACCGATATCCCTATCGTGATGCCCAGCAGCACCCGCACTACCAGCAGCATCGCCAGCGACACCGATGCCGCGCTGAGCAGGGCGAACAGCGCATAGGCGACGGCCACCAGCACCATGGACTTCTGCCGCCCGATGGTGTTGGCCAGCCAGCCGCCGGCGAGGGCCCCGGCGATCTCGCCGAGCACCACCGCCGTCGTGACCAGCTCCTGGTCTGCCCCGGACAGGTGGAACTCGTCGGTGATGAACAGCAGCGCGCCGGCGATGTTGGACAGGTCGTAGCCGTAGATGACGCCGACACTGGCCGCTGCGGTACCGACCAGCAGCGCGACCGGTGAGGAGCGTCGCAACTCACCGATGCGGCCCACGGTTGTTCCTTCCGGCGCGTGCGACGTTGGCGTCTTCGGAGACCACCGTATGTGATGTGTCGCGGCCGGACGTGGCGGCGGCGCTGACTGCTCAGGTTTAGTACTGCGGGCGCCGGTTCACCGAGCGGGCGGCCATGATCAGCGTGAAGACGATGACGGTCCCGATCACCCCGACGCCCACCCGCACCGGAAGCGCGTCGGCGGGTGTCACCATGCCCGCGGTCCGGACGGTCGCCGAAACGGGGTTGGCCTCGGCTGCGGGCTTGTGCTTCAGCGCCGGGTCGGGCTCGATCAGCGTTCCGACCCGGGTGCCCGGCTTGGTCGCGAACCCGTAGTCGAGCAGTCGCGCCGCCTGCTCCCAGGGCGCGATCGGCAGGCGGGTGCCGTGCAGCAGCACCGCGACCAGCCGGCGGCCGTCGCGGTTGGCCGCGCCGACGAAGGTCTGCCCGGCATCGTCGGTGTAGCCGGTCTTGCCGCCGATGGCGCCCGGGTAGTTGTAGAGCAGCTTGTTGTCGTTCTCCAGCTGATAGCCGGGACGGTCGCCGTGGCCGGGGAAGTCGAAGTCGCGGGTCGCGACGATGCCGGCGAAGGTCGGGTCGCCCCAGGCGTACCGATAGAACAGGCCGATGTCGTAGGCCGAGGTGCTCATCCCGGGCCCGTCGAGTCCGGATGGCGTGGCGACCCGGGTGTCGCTGCCGCCGAGCCGGCCGGCCAGGGTGTTGATCTTCTCCAGGGCGACCGGCATTCCGCCCAGCTGACCGGCGAGCGCGCTGGCCGCGTCGTTGCCGGAGCCCATCAGCAGCCCGTGCAGCAGCTGGTTGACGGTGTAGGTGCCGTCACCGCCCACACCTACCTTGGTGCCTTCGGCGCGGGCGTCGTCGACGGTACCGGCGACCGGTTTGTTCAGGTCGAGTTCGTTGATCGCCGCCATCGCGGTCAGCACCTTGATCACGCTGGCCGGCCGGTGGCGGCCGTGCGGATCGCGAGCGGCGATCACCGCGCCGCTGTCGATGTCGGCCACCAGCCACGCCTCGGCGGAGACGTCTCCCGGCACCTCCGGCGTGCCGGGCGCGGTGATGATCCCGCAGCCGCTCAGCGCTTCGCCGCCGACCGGGGTCGCCGGCACCGCCAGCGGCACCGGCGGTTCACCTGCCTCGGGCACCTCGGAGGCGTCCACCGCAGGTGGGGTGGTGACCTTGTAGGGGCAGCCCACCAGCGCGGTGTCCGGCTCGTCGCCGGTTTCGGCCAGCGCGGCCGGTGCGGCCGGTGCGGCTGCCAGGAACATCGCAGCTACCAGGCAAGATGCAGAACGTATCGCGGTCATCGCCTGTCGAGGGTAGGCAATCGGGGGCCGGAATCCGGGGAGCCACGCTGTGACGGATGATTCAGAAGCTATATCTGTGACTCGATTGTGTCGAGATCCCGGTGTGCCGTCAGCCTGGTGCGCCGCCAGCCCGGTGTCTCGCCAGCCTGTTGTTATGGAGCGCCCCACTCGCTTCTGCACGACAACGACAGGCTCGCGATTTCTCGGGGCCGGGCCGGGACAACGGCGAGGCGGCAAAACCGTGACCCGGCAAACGTAAGCTGACGTTCATGGCCGCGGCGCAGCGGGTCGATGACTTCGAGGAGTTGCGTCCCCACCTGCTGTCGGTGGCCTACCGGCTTACCGGGACGTTCGCCGACGCCGAAGACATCGTGCAGGACGCCTGGCTGCGGTGGGAGGCTGCGGACCACGATGTGATCGCGGACCTGCGGGCGTGGTTGACGACGGTGGTGAGCCGTCTCGGTCTGGATCGGTTGCGCTCTGCCGCGCGCCGACGCGAAACCTATGTGGGCCAATGGCTCCCGGAGCCGGTGGTGACCGGGTTCGGTGATGACGACCCGGTGTCGGCCGTGGTGGCCGCCGACGATGCCCGGTTCGCCGCGATGGTGGTGCTGGAGCGGCTCAGCCCCGATCAGCGGGTCGCGTTCGTGCTGCACGACGGGTTCGCGGTGCCGTTCGGGGAAGTGGCTCGCGTGCTCGGGGTCAGCGAACCCGCCGCCCGGCAGCTGGCGTCGCGGGCGCGGCGGGCCGTGGCAATCGATCCGCCGCCGGAACCGGACCCGGCACACGCCGAGGTGGTCGGCATGCTGATGGCTGCCATGGCCGCCGGGGACATCGCCGGTGTGGTGGCCCTGTTGCACCCGGACGTGACGTTCACCGGTGATTCGAACCGCAGGGCGCCGACCGCCCCCCAAGTCATCCGCGGCCCGGACAAGGTGGCCCGATTCCTGTTCGGGCTGGCGAAACGCTACGGGCCGGCGATGCTCACCTCGAACCAGCTGGCGCTGATCAACGGGGAGCTGGGCGCCTACACGCCGGGGGCCCCGGGCGGCGACGGGTTCCCGCCGGTGTTGCCCCGGGTCACCGCGGTGACGGTGCGCGACGGGAAGGTGTGCGCGGTCTGGGATATCGCCAACCCGGACAAGTTCAGCGGTTCTCCACTGCGTGATCTGTGTCGGTGACGCCGAGGCTTGTGGTGGACACCGAGTTACGCGTTGACGGCGACCCGTCCCGCGCACGCGGGTGGGGTACCTCCCGCGTGCGCGGGAGTGTCCCCGGCGCTCGGCTACGCCTTGCGGTCGGCGCTCGCCCACGGCACCCGGCAGGCGTCGCCGGAGTTGAAGCCCTGCTCGGTGATGCCCAGCGCGGAGTACATCCGCGCCCGCATGTTCTCCACGCCGATCTGGTAGGTCAGCTCGATCACGCCGGCGTCGCCGAAGCGGGTCCGCAGGTCGGCGACCTGCTCGTCGGTGACCGTGTGCGGGTCGGTGGTCATCGCGTCCGCGTAGGCGATGGCAGCGCGCTCGTCGTCGGTGAACGCCGGTGAGGTCGCGTAGTTTTCGATGTCTTTCAGCCGCTCGATATCCACGCCTTCAAGTCGTTGCAACATGGCGCCGAAGTCCACACACCACGAACAGCCGATGGTGCGGGCGGTCCAGAACACCGCCAACTCACGCACGCTGGTGGGCAGTTTGCGAGACCCGCTCTGCAGCAGGGCCTCGTGCACGACATTGGCCACCAGCAACCGCGGGTGATGCGCTTCGACCGCGAACGGCTCGGGAACTTCGCCCAGCCGCCGCTTGAGAACGCGATACATGGTGCGCACCAGCCAGTTGACGCGCTTCGGGGGTAGGGGCTCGATACGGGTTGTCGTTGTCATACCCGTTAGACGATGCAGCTGGCCGAAGTGTGACAACTCCGTCGTCTTCGTCGTCACGAGGGTGCGTGTCTGTACCGCGGCACGCCGGTAGGGCGGTACAAACATGCACGCTCGCGGGAGACGAGGTCGCGGGAGATGAACTCGCGGGAGAAGAACTAACGGGCGAACATCAGCGCCCGCTTGACCTCCTGGATCGCCTTGGTCACCTGGATGCCGCGCGGGCAGGCCTCGGTGCAGTTGAACGTGGTGCGGCACCGCCACACGCCGTCCACCTCGTTGAGGATGTCCAGCCGCTCGGCGGCGGCCTCGTCGCGGCTGTCGAAGATGAAGCGGTGCGCGTTGACGATCGCGGCTGGGCCGAAGTAGCTGCCCTCGCTCCAGTAGACCGGGCAGCTCGAGGTGCAGATGGCGCACAGGATGCACTTGGTGGTGTCGTCGTAGCGGAGCCGGTCCTCCTGGCTCTGGATGCGCTCCCGGGTCGGCGGGTTTCCGCTGGTGATCAGGTATGGCTTGATGGCCCGGTAGGCGTCGAAGAACGGCTCCTGGTCGACCACCAGGTCTTTCTCCACCGGCAGGCCCTTGATCGGTTCGATCACCAGGGTCACCGGCTTGCCCGGCTGGTCGGGCAGCAGGTCGCGCATCAGCGTCTTGCAGGCCAGCCGGTTGCGTCCGTTGATCCGCACCGCGTCGGACCCGCACACCCCGTGGGCGCAGGACCGCCGGAAGGTCAGCGAGCCGTCCAGATAGCTCTTGACGTAGATCAGCAGGTTGAGCACCCGGTCGCTGGGCAGGGCCGGCACCCGGAAGCTCTGCCAGCCGTCGGTGGCCGCGTACTGGTCCGGGTTCTCCGGGTTGTACCGGGCGATCTTGAGGATGACCAGATGCGCACCCTCCGGGACCGGCGGCAGCGGCGGGTCGCCGGGCTCGGGCGTGTCGATAACCTCGCTTGACGTCAGCGTCATCAGTACTTCCGCTCCTTGGGCTCGTAGCGGGTCTGCACCACTGGCTTGTAGTCCAGCCGGATGTCGGACAGCAGTTCGCTGCCCTGCTTGTAGGCCATGGTGTGCCGCAGGTAGTTGGTGTCGTCGCGGCTGGGGTAGTCCTCGCGGGCATGCCCGCCGCGGGATTCCTTGCGGTTCAGCGCGCCGACGACGGTCACCTCGGCCAACTCCAGCAGGAAGCCCAGCTCGATCGCCTCCAGCAGGTCGCTGTTGAACCGCTTTCCCTTGTCGTGCACGGTGATTCGAGAATAGCGCTCCTTGAGCGCGTGGATGTCCTTGAGCGCCTGCTTGAGGGTCTCCTCGGTGCGGAACACCGCGGCGTTGGCGTCCATCGACTGCTGCAGTGCGCCGCGGATGTCGGCGACCCGCTCGTTGCCGTGCTCGGAGACGATGTCGGCGACCCAGTCGACGACCATCTGCGCGGGATTGGCCGGCATGTCCACGAAGTCGTGGGAGTTGGCGTACTCGGCGGCGGCGATCCCGGCCCGGCGGCCGAAGACGTTGATGTCCAGCAGCGAGTTGGTGCCCAGCCGGTTGGCGCCGTGCACCGACACGCACGCGCATTCGCCGGCGGCGTACAGGCCGGGCACGGTCGCGGTGTTGTTGCGCAGCACCTGTCCGGTGACGGTGGTCGGAATGCCGCCCATCACGTAGTGGCAGGTCGGGTAGACCGGCACCAACTCCTTGACCGGGTCCACGCCCAGGTAGGTGCGGGCGAACTCGGTGATGTCCGGCAGCTTGGTGTTGAGCACCTCCTCGCCGAGGTGCCGCACGTCGATGTAGACGTAGTCCTTGTGCGGGCCGGCGCCGCGGCCCTCGAGCACCTCGAGCACCATCGACCGGGCGACGATGTCGCGGGGGGCCAGGTCGACGATCGTCGGCGCGTAGCGCTCCATGAAGCGCTCACCCTCGCCGTTGAGCAGCCGGCCGCCCTCACCGCGCACGGCCTCCGAGATGAGAATGCCGAGCCCGGCCAATCCCGTCGGGTGGAACTGGTGGAATTCCATGTCCTCCAGCGGAAGTCCCTTGCGGAACACCACGCCCATCCCGTCGCCGGTCAGGGTGTGCGCGTTGGAGGTGGTCTTGTACATGCGGCCGGAGCCGCCGGTGGCGATCACGATGGCCTTGGCGTGGAACACGTGGATCCCGCCGGTGGCCAGTTCGTAGGCGACCACGCCGGTGGCCACCGGGCCGGTCGGGGTGTCGGTGAGCACCAGGTCCAGCACGTAGAACTCGTTGAAGAACTCGACGTTGTGCTTGACGCAGTTCTGGTAGAGCGTCTGCAGGATCATGTGGCCGGTGCGGTCGGCCGCGTAACACGACCGGCGCACCGGGGCCTTGCCGTGGTCTCGGGTGTGGCCGCCGAACCGGCGCTGGTCGATGCGGCCTTCCGGGGTGCGGGAGAACGGCATCCCCATGTTCTCCAGGTCGAGCACCGCGTCGATGGCCTCCTTGGCCATGATCTCCACGGCGTCCTGGTCGGACAGATAGTCGCCGCCCTTGACGGTGTCGTAGGCGTGCCATTCCCAGTTGTCGTCTTCGACATTGGCCAGCGCCGCACACATCCCGCCCTGGGCCGCGCCGGTGTGGCTGCGGGTCGGGTAGAGCTTGGTGAGCACGGCAGTTCGAGCACGTGGCGCCGATTCCACCGCGGCCCGCATCCCGGCGCCGCCGGCGCCGACGATCACCACGTCGTATCGATGTTCCTGAATCACCGCGTCATCACCCGTCCGCTACGAGATGTTGGCATCGAATGTCACCAGCACGTACGTGCCGAGGGCCAGCGTGAAGATCATCGAGACCACCAGCAGGCTCATCAGCCAGAACCGGCTGCGGTCGCTGCGGGTGTAGTCGCCGATGATGGTGCGCAACCCGTTGCCGCCGTGCAGTTGTGCCAGCCACAGCAGCGTCAGATCCCAGCCCTGCCAGAACGGCGAATGCCAGCGCTGCGCCACATAGTTGAAGTCGATCCGGTAGACGCCGTTCTGCCACATCAACATGATGAACAGGTGCCCGAGCACCAGGAACACCAGAACGATGCCGGAGAACCGCATGAAGATCCAGGTGTACTTCTCGAAGTTGGGCATGCCGGAGTGACGGTGCGCTGAACGCGGGTTGCCCAGGTTGGCCGGGCGGTCCCGGTCGGGTGCGCGGACCGGGGCGATGTCGCCGCGGCCGAGTTGCAGATCCGGCGAGCTCATCGGGCGTGCCCCAGCCATCCGAAGTGTTCGATCATGTGCATGCCGACCACCACCCCCGCCGGGACCATCACCAGCAGCCAGACGGCGCAGACCGTCCACAGCATCTGGCGCTGGTACTTGCAGCCCAGCCACCAGAAGTCGATCAGGATGACCCGGATGCCGTTCAGGCCGTGGTAGAGCACGGCGGCCACCAGGCCCAGTTCCATCAGCCCGACCAGCGGGGTCTTGTAGGTCTCGATCACCTCGGTGTAGGCCTGCGGGCTCACCCGGACCAGCGCGGTGTCCAGCACATGGACGAACAGGAAGAAGAAGATCGTCGCCCCGGTGATCCGGTGCAGCACCCAGGCCCACATGCCCGGGTCGCCCTTGTACAGGCTCTGCCGGCGGCGCGGTGCTCCACTCCGCGGCCCCGGCGCCACGGCATCCGTGGATGTCGCCGTCGTCATCAGCGCCTCCAACGCGTTCGCTCTGGAAAACCCCTCAAGGGACTCTAAACCCCCGGGTCCGGTGGAAACGACCGGATCGTGGGTTACCGGCAGGTCGGCGGCGACGAAGTTAGGGTGACATGCGACGTCGGCCGATTGGGTGGATGGGGTTTTCAATGCGTGCGAGCGGATGCGGAGACGGTTCCGGTGTCGGCATCGATTGACTGGAATATGTTGCGGGACAGGGCAATTGAAGTCGCAGCACGGGCGTATGCACCCTATTCGCGGCTGCGGGTCGGTGCGGCGGGCCTGACCGGCGAGGGCCGGGTGTTGACCGGCTGCAATGTGGAGAATGTCTCATACGGTTTGAGCCTGTGCGCCGAGTGCGGTGTGGTGTCGGCCCTGCACGCCACCGGCGGCGGCCGGTTGGCCGCGTTGACCTGCGTCGACGACGCCGGAGGGCTGCTGATGCCGTGCGGCCGGTGCCGCCAGGTGCTGCTCGAGAATGGCGGTCCCGGTCTGCTGATCGACCATCCGGGCGGGCCGCGGCCGCTCGGTGAGCTGCTGCCGGACGCTTTCAGCTCGGATGGATGGGCGTGAACGCGTTCGACGCGCCGACGCTGATCCGCACCAAGCGCGACGGCGGGCGGCTGTCCGACGCGGCGATCGACTGGGTGATCAGCGCGTACACCCGAGAACAGGTCGCTGAGGAGCAGATGTCGGCGCTGCTGATGGCGATCTTCCTGCGCGGCATGGACGCAGCCGAGACCGCCCGCTGGACGGCGGCGATGGTGGCTTCCGGCGAACAGATGCACTTCACCGACCTGGGTAAGCCGACCGTGGACAAGCACTCCACCGGCGGGGTGGGAGACAAGATCACCCTGCCGCTGGTCGCGGTGGTGGCCGCCTGCGGCGGCGCGGTGCCGAGTGCCTCCGGACGCGGGCTCGGCCACACCGGCGGCACCCTGGACAAGCTGGAGTCGATCGCCGGCTTCACCGCTGCGCTGCCCGCCGACCGGATCCGGGCCCAGCTGCGTGCCGTCGGCGCGGCGATCTTCGCGGCCGGCCGGCTGGCACCCGCCGACGCCAAGATCTACGCGCTGCGCGACATCACCGCCACCGTCGAGTCGCTGCCGCTCATCGCCAGCTCGGTGATGAGCAAGAAACTGGCCGAGGGCGCCGGCACGCTCGTGCTGGACGTCAAGGTCGGCTCCGGGGCATTCATGAAATCCTGCGCCCGGGCCCGCGAGCTGGCCGCGCTGATGGTCGAACTGGGGACGGCGCACCACGTCCGCACCCGCGCACTGCTGACCGACATGAACCGGCCGCTGGGCGAGACCGTCGGCAACGCGCTGGAGGTCGGCGAGGCGCTGGACGTGCTGGCCGGCGGCGGGCCGGCCGACGTGGTGGAACTGACGGTGGAGCTGGCCGCCGAGATGCTGGCGGGCGCCGGGATCGACGGGCGTGACCCGGCGCAGACGCTGCGCGACGGCACCGCGATGGACCGGTTCGCCGCGATGGTCGCCGCCCAGGGCGGCGACCTGTCGGCCGGGCTGCCGGTCGCCGCGTGTTCGGAGACGGTGACCGCACCGGCGGGCGGCACAATGGGGGACATCGACGCGATGGCGGTGGGAATGACGGCGTGGCGGCTCGGCGCGGGCCGCGCGAAGCCCGGTGAGCGGGTGCAGGCGGGCGCCGGTGTCCGCATCCACCGCCGCCCCGGGGAGCCGGTGGCCGCCGGCGAGCCACTGTTCACCCTCTACACCGACACCCCGGAACGCTTCGGCGCCGCGCTGGCGGAGCTGGCTGGCGGGTGGCGCGTCGGAGCCCTGCCGCCATCGCGGTCACCGCTGGTCATCGATCGAATCGGTGGGGATGCCCGATGACCACCCCGCTGACCATGGACTCGATCCGGCGTGCACCGAAGGTGCTGCTGCACGACCACCTGGACGGCGGCCTGCGTCCGGCCACCGTGGTGGAGATCGCCGGCCAGACCGGCTACGACGACCTGCCGGCCACCGATGTCGCGGCGCTGGCCAAGTGGTTTCGCACCCGGTCGCACAGCGGCTCGCTGGAGCGCTACCTGGAGCCGTTCTCGCACACCGTCGCGGTGATGCAGACCCCCGACGCGCTGCACCGGGTCGCCCGCGAGTGCGTGGAAGACCTGGCCGACGACTCGGTGGTCTACGCCGAGGTGCGGTTCGCACCCGAACTGCACATCGAGCGCGGGCTGTCCTTCGACGAGGTCACCGACGCGGTGCTGGCGGGCTTCGCCGACGGGGAGAAGGCGGCCGCCGCGGCCGGCCAGCCGATCATGGTGCGTTGCCTGGTCACCGCGATGCGCCACGCGGCGCTGTCCCGGGAGATCGCCGAACTGGCGATCCGGTTCCGGGACAAGGGCGTGGTGGGTTTCGACATCGCCGGCGCCGAGGCCGGGTACCCGCCGAGCCGGCACCTGGATGCGTTCGAGTACATGCGCGACAAAAACGCCCGGTTCACCATCCACGCCGGTGAGGCGTTCGGACTGCCGTCCATCCACGAGGCGATCGCGTTCTGCGGAGCGGACCGTCTCGGACACGGGGTGCGGATCGCCGACGACATAGCGATCGACGGCCGGGGTGGGCTGCGGCTGGGCCGGCTGGCGGCGATCCTGCGGGACAAGCGAATCCCGCTCGAGCTATGCCCCAGCTCCAATGTGCAGACCGGGGCGGCCGCCAGCATCGCCGAGCATCCGTTCGACCTGCTGGCCCGGGCCAAGTTCCGGGTCACCGTCAACACCGACAACCGGCTGATGAGCGACACGACGATGAGCAAGGAGATGCTGCTGCTGTCCGAAACTTTCGGTTACGGCTGGGCCGACCTGCAGCGGTTCACCGTCAACGCGATGAAGTCGGCGTTTATCGGATTCGACGAGCGGGTGGCGATCATCGACGACGTGATCAAACCGCGTTTCGCGGTGCTGATCGGCTGAACGCAGTTGTCCGGCAGTAGTTTTCCAGTAGTTTTCGTGCCCGGCTCGGCGTTGGCTTGAAGCAGACGACGAAGCCGGGCAATCGCGATGCGATTGCCCGGCTTCGTCTGCGTTTACCGCAGAGGTCAGTGCTCGACGACGGTGGCCTCGTCCTCACCCGGCTTCCAGGTGACGATGCCGTGCTCGAAGGTGGTCTGCTTGCCACCGTCGGCCGTGTTGGTCTCGTCGCTGGTCGGGTAGCCCAACTTGCCCTGCGAGCCGCCCAATTCGTTCCACTTGTCGCGAATCTTGCCCCACACCACGTAGGACTTCGTGGTGTGCACGATGACCCCACCGTCGAACTGCTGGAAGGTGCCGCCGTCGGGGTTCTTCTGCTCGTTGCCGGTCGGCTCGCCGAGGTCCTGCTTGGCGGTGGAGTCCAGCGAGTCGTACTTGGCCAGGATGGGACCGGAAACGGTGTACTCCTTGCCGTCGGCACCCTGCATCGCGGTGGTGCTCGGCGCGGCCGACTCGCTCGGCTCGGCGATGGCCGACGAGATCACCGAACTGGCCGATCCCGCAACCGAGCTGGCCGAAGTCTTGAGTTCGCTGGCCTTCTCCTTCGTCGCCTGGCAGCCGGAGCCGATGAACGCGAATCCCGCAAGCGCTACAGAAATCGCCGCTACCCGTTTCATTGTATTGCGCATGGTGGTCCTTTCGAATTGGAAGGGCTCGGCATCGACGCGGCCCGTCGAGATGGTACACCGGCGATGCGTTTGTGGAAGCGTTAAAAACAAATTCGGATTTTCGGCGCAGCTAGGCTGTGGTTGCCCGCAGCCGGCGCCATACGACCGGCGACGCGGATGACGAAAGGGGCGAATGTGACTCGATATCTGCGGATCACGCTGACTAAACGCCACGTGTCCTGCACGGCACGACTCCTCGACGATGCGGCGCCGCGCACGTGTGACGTGGTGTGGGATGCGCTGCCGCTTGCCGGGCAGGCATATCACGGCAAGTACGCGCGCAACGAGGTCTACACCCTGTTGCCTTTAGTCGGTTCGCCCGGTCGGGAAAACTCCACGGTCACACCGATTCCGGGGGACGTGTGCTTTTTCGACTTCCCAGCCGTCGAGATCGGCAACCCGGCCTACGGGTATGACGAAACGTCGGAAGCACATTCGTCGCGGGGTGCGACCGATCTGGCGATCTTTTACGGCCGCAACAACTTATTGCTCAACGGTGACGTCGGCTGGGTTCCCGGGAACGTGTTCGCGACTATCGAGGACGGTTTGGCCGACATGGCGGCGGCGTGCAACGACCTGTGGATGGGTGGAGCAATCGGCGAAAAGTTGGCTTTTGAGCGGTGCCCGTAATACCCGGCGAGCGTGCGTGTCGGTACACCGACACGCCGATGGCGCCGTACATTTGCGCACGCTCGCGGCGCAAGGAAGCTAGCCGAGCACCTGCTCGGCGAACAGACCCACCGCCAGCACCAGGTCGTCGCTGTGCCGAGGCCCGATGATCTGCATGCCGATCGGCAGACCGTCGGCGGTGGTGCCGACCGGGATGGAAAGCGCAGGCTGCTGAGTCATGTTGAACGGGTACGTGAACGGGGTCCACTCGGCCCACCAGCGCATCCCGGATCCGGTCGGAACGTCGTGACCGGCGTCGAACGCCGGGATCGGAACCGTCGGGGTGATCAGCAGATTGTGCTGCTCGTGGAACTGTCCCATCACCAGGCCGAGGTTGATGCAGGCCTGCCGGGCGTCCAGGTAGTCGACCGCCGAGATCGCCTGGCCGCGAGCCCACATGTCGGCCAGGCCGGGGTCGACCAGGTCGCGGCTGTGCTCGTAGCCGGCCAGGCTGCCGGCCGCGCCGGCCGCCCACAGGGTTTCGAAGGCGTCGATCGGGTCGGCGAAGCCGGGATCGGCCTGCGCCACATTGAGACCGGCGTCGGCCAGCGCCCGCACCGCTGCGGCCACGGCCGCCGCGACCTGTGGGTCGACGTCCACGTAGCCCAGTGCGGGGGAGTACGCCACGCCCAGTCCGGTCACGTCCCGGCGGACTTCGCCGCGGTAGGTGGCCGGCGTCGGCGGCAGTGAGGTCGGGTCGCGATAGTCGGGCAGCGCGATGATGTCCATCAGCAGCGCCGCGTCCTCGACGGTACGGGTGATCGGTCCGCCGTGCGCCAGCGGCCCGAACGGGCTCACCGGATACATCGGCACCCGTCCGTGGGTGGGTTTGAAGCCGACCACCCCGCAAAAGCTCGCCGGGATGCGGATGCTGCCGCCGCCGTCGGTGCCTAACGCCAGTGGCGCCATCCCGCCGGCCACCGCGGCGGCGCTGCCGCCCGAGGAGCCGCCCGCGGTGCGGCTGGTGTCGACCGGATTACGGGTGACGCCGGCCAGCGCACTGTCGGTGACGGCCTTCCACGCCAGCTCGGGGGTGGTGGTCTTGCCGAGCAGGACCATGCCATCGGTGCGCATCTTGCCCACCGCCGGGCTGTCCTCGGTCCACGGCCCCGCGGCCTCGGTGAGCAGCGAGCCGCGCAGGGTCGGCCAGCCGGCGGTGCGGAACACGTCTTTGACGGCGGCCGGCACCCCGTCGAGCAGCCCCCGGGTGTAGTTGCCGCGCCAGCGGTCCTCGGACTGGCGTGCCTGGGCCAGCGCGGACTCCTCGTCGACCAGGCAGAACGCGTTGACTTCGCCGTCGCGCTCGGTGATCGCCGAAAGCGCCGCGGCGGTGGCCTCGACGGGCGACAGTTCGCCGGAGGTGTAGGCGGCCACCAGCTGCAGGGCCGTCAGGTCGGTGGGTTCAGTCATGTGCGCCGCTCCTCGCGTATCCGCGCTTCTTGTCGACGATGTTGTGCAACGGCCGACCGGACAGGTAGCGCCGGAAGTTCGCGACGAACTGCTGTTGCAGCTGATCCCGCCAGCCGTGGATGTCGCCGCTGTTGTGCGGGGTCAGATGCGCGTTGGGGGCCGTCCAGAGCGGGTGGTCGGGCGGCGGCGGCTCCGGATCGACGACGTCGAGGGCCGCCCCGGCGATCTGCCCCGCGCGCAGCGCCGCGATCAGCGCGTCGGTGACCACCAGTTCGCCGCGGCCGACGTTGATCAACCGCGCAGTGGCCGGCATCGCGGCCAGCGCGCCGGCGTCGACCATGCCGCGGGTCTGCGCCGTCAACGGAGCGGCCAGCACCACGTAGTCGGCGGTGGCGACCGCCTCGAGCAGGTCGGTGCCCACCGTGCCGAGGTCGGGGTCGGTGCGTGCGCTGCGCCCGACGGCGCGCACGGTCATGCCGGCCGCCCGCAGCAGCCGGGCGATGGCGCGGCCGACCGGCCCGGGGCCGACGATGGTGACCGACGCCCCGGCGATCGGCTCGGTGTCGAAGTGCTGCCAGCGGCCGGCGAGCTGAGCATCCCGGGACCGTCGGAAATCCTTGGCGAAGGCCAGGATCTGACCCAGCACGTATTCGGCGATCGGCTGTTCGAAGATGCCGCGCGAGTTGGTGACGACGACGTCGCTGTCGATCAGCTCGTCGAAGAGCACCGCATCCGCCCCGATCGAAGCGACCTGCACCCAGCGCAGCGCGTCGGCGGCGCTCCAGGCCGATGCCAGCGCCCGGGACGAGAAGTCGTAGGCGAACAGCACGTCGGAACCGGGAAGAGCCTCGGCCAGCCGCGCCGAGGGAACCATTCGCAACTCGGCATCCGCGCTGATCGGGCCGAGGTGATCGGGGACGGACTCGCCGTACTGGACGGTGACCACCGGACGCGCGTCCACATTGACACCGTAAGAACGCATCGTATGATTGTCAACAATCCAGGGTTGGCCTGGAATGCTATGCGAGTGTGGGGCCACCGATGGATCTGTCCGCATTACGGCAGTCACGGCAGTCGCGGCAGTCGCGGCAGTTGCCGGAATTACCGGAGTACCTGGATTTTGGCGGCCCTCCCGAGCAGCGTGGCATCGGTGTCATCGCGCCGTTCGACCTGGCGCTCGAGCGGGAGCTGTGGCGCTGGGTTCCGGCGGAGGTGACCCTGCATCTGGCCCGTACGCACTACGAGCCGGTCCCGGTCAGCCGGACCATGGCCGAACTGGTGTCCAACACACAGCACCTGGAAGCCGCCACCCGCGACGTGCTGCACGTCGAACCGGAGGTGGTCGCCTACCTGTGTGCGTCGGGCAGCTTCGTCAAAGGCGTCGAATACGAGAAGACACTGGTCGCCGCGATCGAAGCCGCGGGCGCCAAGGCCGCGGTGACCACCTCCGGGGCGCTGGCCGAGGCGATCCGCGCACTGGGCATCTCCCGGATGTGCATCATGACCCCTTACAACGAGGAGCTCACCGACCTGCTGCGGGTGTTCCTGAATGAGCTCGGGGTGACGGTGCTGCACTCGGACTACCTGGGTTTGGGCGGCGGCATCTGGAAGGTGAACTACCGCACGGTGGCCGAACGGATCGTCGCCGCCGATGAGCCGGAGGCCCAGGCGATCTTCGTCAGTTGCACCAACCTGCGTACCTACGACATCATCGATCCGCTGGAGCGGATGCTCGGCAAACCGATCCTGACCGCCAACCAGCTGACCATGTGGGCGTGCCTGGGCCGGATGGGCCTGCCGATGATGGGCCCCGGCCGCTGGCTGCGCGACGTCTTCACCGGGACACGCCAATGAGCCCCGAGACGGTGGGTTTTATCTACCCCGACCACGCCGCCGAATCCGATTACCCGCTGGCCGCCCGGCTGCTGCGGATGAAGCTGCCGGTCGTCCACGTCTACGGCACCGACCTGCACGCGGTGCCCGAGCTGATGGATCTGGGCAGCCCGGCCAGGCTCGCGCACGGCGCGGAACTGCTTGCGCCGCACCGGCCGGCTGCGGTGGTGTGGGCGTGCACGTCGGGCAGCTTCGTGTTCGGGCCCGAAGGTGCGGCCGACCAGGTGGATCGGCTCGCCGCGGCCGCCGGCGTGCCCGCGTCCAGCACGTCGTTCGCGTTCGTGCACGCCTGCGCCGCACTCGGCTGCTCGCGGGTTGCGGTTGCCGCCAGCTACCCGCGCGAGATCGCCGAGCTGTTCGCAGACTTCCTTGCCGCGCATGGTGTCACCGTCGACGCGATGGGGGATGCCGGAATCGACACCGCGGCCGAGGTGGGGCGGCTGACCGACGAGCAGGTGCGCGAATTGACACTGGGCAACGACGTTCCCGGCGCCGAGGCGCTGCTGGTCCCGGACACCGCCATGCACACGGTGGCTCAGGTCGGCGAGTTGGAGCGGTTGCTCGGAAAGCCGGTGCTGACCGCCAACGTGGTGACGATCTGGGAGGGTTTGCGCATCGCCGGCGCCGAACGGCATGCCGACGGGCTGGGCGCGCTGTTCGCCGAAGGTGGTGTCTGACGATGACCGTGTCATCGGCGCCGGCCTTCGAGCCGCTGAGCAGACAGTCGACGGCCGAGCTGATCGCCGAGCGGCTGCGGGAGGCGATCATCGGCGGCCGGCTCACCCCCGGGCAGCAGCTCGGTGAGGCCAGCCTGGCGGCGCAGTTCCAGGTGTCCCGCGGCCCGTTGCGCGAGGCGATGCAACGCCTGGTGGCCGAGGGCCTGCTGCGCAGCGAGCGCCACCGCGGAATCTTCGTCGTCGAACTGACCGACGACGACGTGCGCGACGTGTACCGGGCGCGCAAGGCGATAGAGCGGGCCGCCGTCGCCGAGGTGTTACGCGCAGACGCCGGTGGCGCCTGGGCGCGGCTGGCGGAACCGGTGGAGGCGATGGCTGCCGCCGCCCGGCAGCACGACGGTGTCGGTGTGGCCGATGCCGATCAGCAGTTCCACGAGGTGCTGGTCTCGTGTGCGGCCAGCCCGCGGCTGCACCGGGCGATGCGAACGCTGCTGGGCGAGACCCGGATGCTGCTCGGCGAATTGGAAGCCGCTTACCCGGATCTCGGTGAACAGGTCGCCGAGCATCTTGCGTTGCGCGACGCGATCGGCGCCGGCAACGAGGCCGAGGCGGTGCGGCTGATCGACGAGCACATGGACGACGCGGTACACCGGCTGTTGGCGCTGCGGTCCCGCTGACCGCGAGCGTGCGTGTCTGCACCGCGACACGCCGGTGCGGGCGTACAAATGTGCACGCTCGCCGCGAAGACAGGGGCGCTACTCGCGCCTCAGTCGCGACGCTCACACCAACGTCGTCGCCGGCCTTCGGCGCTACTCGCGCCTCAGCCGCGACTCCACGAACCGCTCGAGCTGTTCCCAGTCCTTGACCGCCGCGGCGAACGGCGCCTTGGGCTTGCTCGCCGACTTCGGGTCGAGCACATAGCCGACCAGCTTGCCCAGCGGACGGTCCGGCTTCAGCGTCTGGTCGACGACACCGTCCTCGGCGTAGCTGCCGACGTCGCGCAGGAACTCGACGGCCAGGTCCAGCTGGTCGCGGTCCACCGCGTCCGGCCCGTCGGTGAGGTCATCGGCCAGCCCGGTCAGGACGTAGACGTTCTCGTCGGCGATGTCGATCGACAGTGAGCCGTCGGTGGCGGCCGTGCGGATGTCGTCATAGGTGGCCAGGTCGGACAGATCGTGGTCGTGCTCGTCGGCCAGGTACCGGGCCAGTGCCCGTTCGGAACCGAACACGCTGATCCGCCCGTTGCGGCCGAGGAAGACCGGGTGCTCACCGAGGTAGCAGCGAAGCGTGTAGAAGGTGCCGGTGCCGGTCAGGATCCGGATCGGGTCGATACCCACCTTGACCCAGAAGTCCTCGTCGCTGCCCAGCACGACCTGATCGTGTCTGTCGTGCGTGCCGCGCTCGTCCGCACCGGCATGCCGGCCGGTGGCGCCGGCGGTGGTTTCTTCCGGGTGCTCGTCTTCCTCGGCCGCCTCCGCGAGGTCTTCCTCCGGGCGGGGCTGCGCGAGCTCGTCGGCCGCCCGGGCCGACATCGCGCTGTCGACGTCGGGGGTGGCCACGACTGCGTCGATCGCGTCGAGCACGTCCGCCCAGTGTCGCCCGATGATCTCGCCGATCGCGTTCCACCGCTTGCGCCCGGCGCGGCCGGTGAAGGCATCGATCCCGCTGGCCAGTGTGCCCAGGCTCGGGTTGCCGTTGAAGAACTTGGTCACCGCCGGCAACTCGCACACCGACCCGATGGACGAAACCATGGACAGCGTGCCGGCCAGCGCTTTCAGCGCCTTCTCGGTCGGCTTGTCGGCCAGCAGCTCCTCAACCGCGATCAGGTCGAACCGGTTGCGGTCGGCCGGGTCCAGCCGGTGGGCTCCCGCCTGGGTCAGCCTCGTCCAGCCCGGGTGGTCGACTAGGTCGTTGTCGGTGTTGGTGCGGACGAACGCCACCAGGTCGGCCGGGCTCTCGAAGCCGTACAGGTCGTCGTCGCGGCCCAGAAACGCCTCCCACTCATCACCGGAGTCGCGCCACTGGGGCGCCCACACCGTATAGCGGTCACCGGCGGTCAGGCTCAGGCGGATCGGCACAAGGTCAGCAGCCATGCGGCACAGAATAACGGTGCCTGCGGCGGCGGCCGTCGGGGCGGGCTATGCGCCCCAGATGTCGGTGATGGCCGGAGCCCTGGCCGCCAGGCCGAGCTTCGGCAGCCCGTACATCTCCTCCAGCGTCGACAGCACGTTGTAGTGGCTGATCGGCTCGGCGTAGCTGCCGGGCTTCACGCCGGCGCCGTAGATGATCGTCGGAATCTGGTTGCGCGGCGTGTTGTCGTCCTCGTCCCAGGTCAGGATCAGCAGGCTGTTGTTGTCCTTGGCCCACTTGGCGTACTCGAACAGGTTCTGCTTCAGCCAGTTGTCGCCCTGGGCGATGGAGCCGTCGTGCATGTCGTTGTTGCCGTCGGGAATGACGAACGAAACGGTCGGCAGTCCGTTGTAGCCCTGCGGCCGAGACGGCGACGGGAACACGGAGAACGGCACCGAGTAGGTCGGCGGGATGTTGGTGAAGTTAACCCAGGGCGCGTGCTTGCGGCCGTAGGCGCCCGCGGTGCAGGCCGTCGACCCGACCGCGGGCAGCCCTTCGGCGAAACCCATGAATGTGCGTCCGGAGGCGAGCAGCTGCGAACCCAGGTTGGGAGTGTTGCCGCCGTCGACCGGGCAGACGTTCTGGGTGATTCCGAAGGTGCTGCCGGCGAACAGCGCGAAGTAGTTGGGTTCGCTGGGGTGGGTTTCGGCGAACGACTGCGACATCATCGCGCCGGCTGCGGCCAGCTGGTTGATGAACGGCGCCGCGGAGTTGCCGATGATGTTGGCCTGCGAGCGGTTCTCCTCCACCACGATCACCACATGCGCGGGCGTGGGCACCGCACCCGCCGCCAGGGCTATCGCGGGTCGGGTCTCGGCGAAGTGCCGTTCCGGCGCGGGCGGCAGGACGGCCGCCACGGCGAGTGCCGCGATCAGCGCCATTCTTGCCAGGGCTGCGAACGGGGTGGTCGTCCGCCGACGTGGGCGCCGCATGGCCGCAGTATAGGAGCGGTGCGATGGCGGAGCGGCCCTGGACGCGCCAGCGCCGCCCAGCGCGGGAAATATTAAAAAAATCCCAAAGTTCAACGAGATTTAGATGATGAGGTACAGAATCGACTCGATACCGGGGGTTCCGGGAAATCGAATGTGCAATCCGGGGGATGGGAGACCGTCATGACCGCTGCCCGATTCCGCCCCGTCACCACGGTGCTGCTGGCCATCGCCAGCGCCGTCGTGCTGGTGGTGGCGCCGGCCGGGGTGTCGGCGTTCGTGTTGGCCACCGAGTTCCGGCTGCTCGCCGACGAGGGCTGGATCATGGGCGGCACCGGCAACCCGGGACCGGATCCGGTCTATCAGGGCGAGGTGACCAACCTCTACCTGCAACCCTCGTCGCCGCTGTTCGACGGCCAGCTGACGTTCCCCGGCTACAACTTTCAGGGGCTGACCACCCCGGAGCAGTTCTGCCCGATCACCGCCTGCCCGCCCGGCGGCCTGAATTTCGGTGACTCGCTGAACGTCGGCGCCGCCGACCTGAACGACGCGATCGTGCCCCAGCTGACCGGCGGCGACAACGTCACCGTGTTCGGCTACTCGCAGAGCGGCACCGTGTCCACCCTGGAGATGAACAACCTGCTCGCCAACGCGGGCAAGGCCGGGTTCCCGACGGCCGACCAGCTGCAGAACCTGCACTCGGTGATCATCGGCGACCCGAACAACCCGGTCAGCGGCATCCTGGACCGCTACCAGTTCCCGGAAGGGATCGGGCCGAACTTCGCCCCGCAGCCCCAGCACGTCCCGTTCGTCAACATCCCGCTGGGCATCGCGCCGACCCCGACCAGCGGCATCGGTGACAGCGCGGTCTACACCGGCGAATACGACGGCTGGGCGAACATGCCGCAGGACCAGACCAACATCCTGGCCATGATCAACGCCCTGATCGGCATCGAGACCGTGCACGGCTACTACCCGAGCTATACCCCCGCCCAGCTCGCCGACACCATCGACATCGGCAAGGTCGGCGACACGAACTTCTACATGATCCCGGAGAACCTGCCGATCTTGCAGTTCATGTTCAACGGCGGCACCGCCGGGCAGTTCTTCGGCGACTTCTTCTCGCCGTGGGCGCGGCTGTTCATCGACTGGGGCTACGGCAACGCCGGTGACCCGGCGGTCGACGGGCTGTTCAAGATTCCGTCCGCCCCCGGCGTGGATGGCGCCAACATCAGCGGCAGCCCGTTCCAGGCGGCATTCGGGGTGGCCGGCGGCCCCTGGGCGGCAACGCCGTACGGCGACCTCTACCAGAGCACGCTCGACCCGAGCGATGTCGCCAGCTCCGGCGTCGCCGGGTTGTTCGAGAAGATGGACCCGCTGCAGATGCTGGCCGGGCTGGACAACGCGTTCATCCAGAGCATCATCGGCCCCTGGGTGGACGTCGCTGCGGCCGCCGGCCCGCTGTCGCCGGGCGACATCAGCACCATCGACGGCGTCATCAGCAGCCTGCAGGCCGTCACCGGCTACGACCTGATCAACGAACTGGACCAGTTGATGCTCGGCGGGTTGAAGGACGCCGGGCTGCAAGGGGTCGTCAACACCCTCTTCGACGGGCCGGTCATCCCCGGTCAGGGTCTGATCGCCCTGGTCGGAGGCGCGTTCGACATGTTCAACCTGTTCGGCGCGTAAACCGCTGCGATGATCGCCGCGTCGTAGGGTCGAGCGCGTGGATGTGCACCTGCTCGACCACCCGCTGGTGGCGGCCCGGCTGACCACCCTGCGGGACGAGCGCACCGGCAACGCGGCGTTCCGGGCCGCCCTGCGCGACGTGACGTTGATGCTGGTCTACGACGCCACCCGCGACGCGGCGGTCGAGTCCGTGCCGGTGCGCACCCCGTTGGCCGACGCGGTCGGGGTTCGGCTGGCCAGGCCGCCGCTGCTGGTGCCGGTGCTGCGCGCCGGGCTGGGCATGGCCGACCAGGCGCACGCGCTGATCCCGGAGGCCGAGGTGGGCCTGGTCGGCATGGTTCGCGACGAGTGGACCCATCGGCCCACCCCGTATCTGGTTTCGCTGCCATCGGATCTCAGCGACCGGCCGGTGCTGGTCCTCGACCCGATGCTGGCCACCGGCGGATCGATGGTGCACACCGTCGGGTTGCTGGCCGACCGCGGCGCGGTCGACATCACCGTGCTGTGCGTGGTGGCGGCACCGGAAGGCCTCGCTTTGCTGGGCGAGGCGGCGCCGACCGTGCGCGTGTACACCGCGGCCGTCGATGACGGCCTCGACGACAACGCGTTCATCTTGCCGGGCCTCGGCGACGCGGGCGACCGCCAGTTCGGGCCCCGCTGACGCGAAGCGTCACCAGGCGTTGACGTCGGCAATCAGCTGATCGCACAGCCGTGACGCCGCCGCGCGGGCCGCACCCAGATCGTCGCCGGCCGGCAACCGAACCTCGATGTAGCACTTGAGTTTCGGTTCGGTTCCCGACGGCCGCAGCACGACCCGTGCCGAGGTGCCGGAACGCTCGCCGGTGAAAACCAGTGCGTCGCTGGGGTGCTCGGACCGCTGAAGCAGATCGGCTGTCGCCACGCTCACACCGCCGAGGCTCGGCGGCGGGTCGGCCCGCAACCGGGCCATCATCGCGGATGCCTCCGCGGCGTCACTGACGCGGCGCGACACCGCGGCTGTGCGGTGGACTCCGTGCAGCCGGGCCAGGTCGTCCAGCGCGTCCGGGATCGAGCGATGTTGGCGTTTCAGCGTCGCCACCAGGTCGCACGCCAGCACGGCCGCGCTGATCCCGTCCTTGTCGCGCACCGCGTCCGGGTCGACGCAGTGTCCGATCGCCTCCTCGTAGGCGTAGACCAGGGTTCCGGGAACGCCGTCGTCGGCCCGCGCCAGCCATTTGAACCCGGTGAGCGTCTCGACGTGCTGTGCGCGGTAGTGCTCGGCGATGGCGGCCAGCATCCGGGACGAAACCACCGTGCTGGCAACGACACTCGCGGCAGCTTTGTCGTGTGAAAGTCCGGACAGGATGTAGTCGCCCAGCAGCCAGCCGGTTTCGTCTCCGGAGAGCATCCGCCAACCGTCCGCGGACGGTATGCCGACTGCGCACCGGTCGGCGTCGGGATCAAGCGCGATCGCAATGTCCGCGCGGACGCGGGCGGCCAGCGCCAGCAGCGCGTCGGTGGCGCCCGGTTCCTCCGGGTTGGGGAATGTCACCGTGGGAAAGTCCGGGTCCGGTGCGAACTGCTCGTCGACGACGTGGATGTCGTCGAACCCGGCGTGCCGCAGCGCGTCGACCGCCACCGCACCGCCGACCCCGTGCAGCGGGGTCAGCGCCACCCGCACCTGACCGTCGCCTCGCCGGACCGCCGCGGCCCGTTCGACATAGCGTTGCAGCACTTGGGTGTTGGCGGGCTCGACGGGCTGACGTGCGATCTGGTCGGCCGGCGGAGCGGACCCCATGGCGGTTTCGATCTGCGTGTCGGTCGGCGAGATGATCTGCAGGCCGCCGGCCCGGTACACCTTGTAGCCGTTGTCGGTCGCCGGATTGTGTGACGCGGTGATCTGGATACCCGCGGCGGCACTGAGCTGCCGGACCGCGAACGCCACCACCGGGGTCGGCAGCGGGCCGGGCAGCAGCAGCACCGGAAACTCCTCGGTGGCAAGAAATTCCGCCGCCGCGGTGGCGAATCGCTCGGAGCCGTGCCGGGCGTCTCGTCCGACGACCACCATCGAGCCGCCGCGGTGCGCGTCCTTGAGCACCTGCGCCAGCGCCCAGCTGGCCCGCAGCACCACCGCGAGGTTCATCGCGTCGGGGCCGCCCCGGACCGGTCCGCGCAGCCCGGCAGTCCCGAACCGCAGCGGCCGGGCGAATCTGGCGGCCAACTCGCCGGGATCGCACGCGGCCAGCTCGGCGGCGGTCGCCGGGTCGGGGTCGTGGGCGATCCACTCCTCGGGTGTCACAGCCGGGCGACCACGCCGGCCAGCAGCGCACCCATCCGCACCGCCGAGTCCCGGCCCGCCGACAGCACCTCGTCGTGGCTCAACGGCTCCCCGGTGATCCCGGCGGCGGAGTTCGTCACCAGCGAGATGCCGAGCACCTGTGCCCCCGCCGCGCGGGCGGCGATCGTCTCGTGCACCGTCGACATGCCCACCAGGTCGGCCCCCAGGGTGTGCAGCATCCGGATCTCGGCCGGCGTCTCGTACTGCGGCCCCGGCATGGCCGCGTAGACGCCTTCGCTCAGCGTCGGGTCGACCGCGCGGGCCAGCGCACGCAGCCGCGGCGCGTAGGCGTCGACCAGGTCGACGAACTGCGCACCGACCAGCGGGGACCGCCCGGTCAGGTTCAGATGGTCGCTGATCAGCACCGGCTGGCCGACGGCGAAGTCGCCGCGCAGCCCGCCGGCGGCATTGGTGAGCAGCACCGTGTCCGCGCCCGCGGCGACCGCCGACCGCACCGGATGCACGACATCGGCGAGCGGGTGTCCCTCGTAGGCGTGCACCCGGCCGGTCAGCACCAGCACCCGGTGCGCACCGATGCGCATCGACAACAGCTCGCCGCGGTGTCCCTGCGCGGTCGGCGCGGTGAAGCCGGGCAGCTCGGCCATCGGCACCGTCGCCGTCGGCGAGCCCAACTGCGCGACGGCCGCCGCCCAACCCGACCCGAGCACGATCGCCACGTCGTGCCCGTCCACTCCGGTGCGTTCGGCGATCGTCCGTGCGGCCCTCGCCGCCAGCGCATCAGGGTCGGTCACAGGGCACGAGCTTAGTCGCGGGCCCTGGTGGGATACTTCGAGAATGCCCGCAGCCACCGTGCCTTCCGCATCGGAGTGCGCCGAGGCGTGGCTGGCCGCCAACTACGACGAACTGGTCGGCTGGCGCCGGCACCTGCACCGCCACCCGGAGCTGAGCCGCCAGGAGTACGCCACCACGCAGTTCATCGCCGAGAAGCTGTCCGACGCCGGCCTCAACCCCAAGGTGCTTCCCGCCGGCACCGGGCTGACCTGTGACTTCGGCCCGGAGGACAAGCCACGCATCGCGCTGCGCGCCGACATCGACGCGTTGCCGATGACCGAGCGGACCGGTGCCCCGTACGCGTCGACGGTGCCGGGCGTGACGCACGCCTGCGGCCACGACGCGCACACCGCGGTACTGCTGGGCACCGCGCTGGCGTTAGCGGCGGCTCCCGCCCTGCCGGTCGGGGTGCGGCTCATCTTCCAGGCCGCCGAGGAGCTGATGCCCGGCGGTGCCATCGATGCGATCGCTGCAGGGGTGCTCACCGGGGTCAGACGCATCTTCGCGCTGCACTGCGACCCCCGGCTGGAGGTGGGCCGGGTCGCGACCACGCCCGGCCCGATCACCAGCGCCGCCGACACCATCGAGATCACGCTGACCTCACCCGGTGGGCACACCTCGCGGCCGCACCTGACCACCGACCTGGTCTACGGGCTGGGCACGCTGATCACCGGTCTGCCCGGGGTGCTGTCCCGGCGGATCGACCCGCGCACCAGCACCGTCATGGTGTGGGGCGCGGTCAACGCCGGGGTCGCCGCCAACGCCATCCCGCAGGCCGGCACGCTGGCCGGCACCGTGCGCACGGCCAGCCGGGAAACCTGGGTGGAGATGGAGAAGCTGGTCGACGACGCGGTGACCGGCCTGCTGGCGCCGCTGGGCATCGAATCCGCGCTGCACTACCGCCGCGGGGTGCCGCCGGTGGTCAACGAGGAGGTGTCGACCCGGATCCTCACCCACGCCATCGAGGCGCTGGGTGCGGGAGTCCTGGCCGACACCAAGCAGTCCGGCGGCGGAGAGGATTTCTCCTGGTATCTGGAGGAAGTCCCCGGCGCGATGGCCCGGCTCGGCGTCTGGCCGGGCCGCGGGCCGCAACTGGACCTGCACCAGCCGACGTTCGACCTCGACGAGCGGGCACTGGGGATCGGGGTGCGGGTGTTGGCCAACATCGTCGAGCAGGCCGAGGCTTTCTAGGGCCCTTCCCCCCGCGAGCGTGCGTGTCTGTACGCCGACACGCCGGTCAAGGCGTACATTTGCGCACGTTCGCAGTCTCCTATCCTCAGTCTGGGTGGCTGGCTGCACACGTGGGCCGCAGCTTCCGTCGACGATCTACAGCGTGAATGAGAAGTTGCACCGACTACTCGATGACCAGGGTGGCGTGGTGACATCCGCGCAGGCGCTGACGTGCCTGACCCGCCGTGGCCTGCAGGCTGCCCTGAATAGCGGTGTGCTACAGAAGGTTTGGCACGGGATATATTGCCGCGGCCAGGCCGATGCCGGCGTGCAGCTGCGTGGCTTGGACTTGGCGATGGGTATGACGGTCGCGATGTGCCTGGGCACCGCGGCCGCTGCGCACGGTTTCGATACCGAGGACACCGCTGACCTGCATGTACTGAATCCGGACAACAGGCAGTTGCGGCCGGCTGAGGGTCTGGTGGTACACCGACGAAACGGCGCACCGCTGACCGACGTTGCGGGGCGGCCGGCGACCGCGCCAGCATGGACCGCAATCGAGGTGGCATGCGGGCTGCGACGGCCACGCGCCCTGGCGACTCTGGATGCGGCGCTGCGCAGCCGCGCGTGCAGTCGGGGTGAGTTGCAAGTAGCTGCCGACCGCCAGTCCGGCCGGCGCGGCATTGTCAACGTGCGTGGCCTGCTGCCTTTTGCGAATCCACTGGCAGAGTCGCCGATGGAAAGTGAAACACGTCTCGTCATGATCGACGGGCGCCTACCCCTGCCGGTTTTGCAGCACGAGATCATCGACCGCAATTTTCAGACCTGGCGGGTCGACTTCGCTTGGCCGCAGCACCGGGTCGCCGTGGAGTACGACGGCGTCGACTGGCACAGCGGACCGGATGCGTTCGTCTACGACCGAAAGCGCCGCGCCGCTCTGCAGGAGGTGGGTTGGACGGTGATCGCGCTCATTGCGGACGACATCAGGCGCCGGCCGTGGGAAACCGTCCGCCGCATCCAGACGCAATTGACACAGGCAAGGGCGGCGTAGCCCCCCGCGACCGTGCATAGTTGTACGGCGTCTGCGGCGTGTCGCCGTACAGACACGCACGGTCGCGAGGGGCAGGGCTACGCGCCGGGACCGATGTTGCGGGCGGGCCGGGTGCGCAGGTCGTAGACGTATTCGTCCGGTGCGCCGGCGATCTGCGCGGCCTCGGCCATCACCCCCAGGTAGCGCGCCGACGGCAGTCCGCCCTCCCACGCGTCCACGACGTAGAGCCAGGCCAGCACCGGCTCGGGGGGAGCGTCCGCCGAAGACGGCGAGATGCCGGCCACCCGGTCCACCCGGCAGCGGATCTTCTTGTGAATGCCGAGCTCGGAGCCCTCCCAGCGGTCCAGGTTCCGCTCGTCGGCCGCCGTCACGTCGTAGAGCACCACGAACACCTTCGACGCCGGATCCTCGACGACTGTCGCCAGCGCGCCCTCCCAGCCGATGTCCTCGCCGCCGAAGGTGAGCCGCCAGCCGTGCAGCCAGCCGGTGCCGGTCATCGGCGAGTGCGGCGCGCGCTCCAGCATCTGCTCGGGATGCATGTTCGACCCGTAGGCGGCGTAGAGCGGCACGCAGAAGAGCTTAAACGGACAAGTTGGTTAGGTTATGCGTGTGGCGACTCGCGTTGTGATACTCGGCGGTGGTCCGGCCGGCTACGAGGCCGCACTGGTGGCCGTGGCCCGCGGCCCGGAGGTCGCGGAGGTGACCCTGGTCGACTCCGACGGCCTGGGCGGAGCCTGCGTGCTGTGGGACTGTGTCCCGTCCAAGACGTTCATCGCCTCGTCCGGGGTGCGCACCGAACTGCGCCGAGCGCCGCACCTGGGCTTCGACATCCACTTCACCGATGCCGAGATCGAGCTCGACCAGATCCATCAGCGGGTCAAGTCGCTGGCCGAAGCGCAGTCCGCCGACATCAGAGCGCATCTGATCGAAGCCGGCGTCACGGTGATCGCCGGGCGCGCCGAGCTGGCCGACCCGGTGCCCGGCATGGCCCACCACCGCATCCGCGTAGCCGGATCCCCGACCGGTTCGGCCGGCACCCTGCTCGAGGCCGACGTGGTGCTGATCGCCACCGGCGCCAGCCCGCGCACCCTGCCCGGAGCCGAACCCGACGGCGAACGGATTCTGACCTGGCGGCAGCTGTACGACCTGCACGCGCTGCCGGAGCACCTGATCGTCGTCGGCTCCGGGGTGACCGGCGCGGAGTTCGTCAGCGCCTACACCGAGATGGGGGTCAAGGTCACCGTGGTGGCCAGTCGGGACCGGGTGCTGCCGCACGAGGATTCCGACGCCGCGATGGTGCTGGAGGGATTGTTCGCCGAGCGCGGCGTCACGCTGGTCAAGAACGCGCGCGCCGCCTCGGTCACCCGCACCGATGACGGGGTATCGGTCACCATGACCGACGGCCGCACGGTGGCGGGCAGCCACGCGCTGATGACGGTCGGTTCGGTGCCCAACACCGCCGGTCTGGGCCTGGAGCGGGTCGGCATCGAATTATCCAGCACTGGCTCCTATTTGAAGGTGGACCGGGTGTCGCGGACCTCGGTGGCCGGGATTTACGCCGCCGGTGATTGCACCGGACTGCTGCCGCTGGCGTCGGTCGCCGCGATGCAGGGCCGGATCGCGATGTATCACGCGCTGGGGGAGGCGGTCAGCCCGATCCGATTGCGGACGGTGGCTGCTGCGGTGTTCACCCGGCCGGAGATCGCCGCCGTCGGGGTGCCGCAGGCCCGGATCGACGACGGGACGGTGCCGGCCCGCACCGTCATGCTGCCGCTGCAGACCAACGCCCGGGCGAAGATGTCCAGCTTGCGGACCGGCTTCGTCAAACTGTTCTGCCGGCCGGCCACCGGGGTGGTGATCGGCGGGGTGGTGGTCGCGCCGATCGCCTCCGAGCTGATCCTGCCGATCGCGCTGGCCGTGCAGAACGGCATTCCGGTCGCCGACCTGGCGCAGACCCTGTCGGTCTACCCGTCGCTGTCGGGGTCGGTCACCGAGGCCGCGCGGCGGCTGATGGCCCACGACGACCTGGACTGAGACTCGAGGCGCCGCGTTGCACCCGTCCCTGCCGCGGGTGTGAGCCTGGTTTCACGTTCGCCGCCGACTGTGAGCTTAAGTTCACGCTCGGGCGGGGGCGGCGGGGCGCGGACGCCGGTATGCGCCACGTAGCCTGACATTCGTACTGGCGAGTAACCGACGGGAGTTCCTGCAGTGACCGACCCCAGCGCAGAGGCCGCACACGGCGCCACGCTGAGCCCGCAGCAGCGGGCGACCGCGTGGGAGCGGCTGGGCACCGAGCAGTTCGACGTGGTGGTCATCGGCGGTGGCGTGGTGGGCGCGGGCTCCGCACTGGACGCCGCGACGCGAGGCCTGAAGGTGGCGCTGGTCGAGGCTCGCGACTTCGCCTCGGGCACGTCCAGCCGAAGTTCGAAGATGTTCCACGGCGGCCTGCGCTACCTCGAACAGCTGGAGTTCGGACTGGTGCGCGAGGCACTGCACGAGCGGGAGCTGTCGCTGACCACGCTGGCGCCGCACCTGGTGAAGCCGCTGCCGTTCCTGTACCCGCTGACCCGACGGTGGTGGGAGCGGCCCTACGTGGCCTCCGGCATCTTCCTCTACGACCGGATGGGCGGCGCGAAATCCGTTCCGCCACAGCATCATTTGACTCGCGCCGGTGCGCTGCGGCTGTGCCCCGGCCTGAAGCGCGACGCGTTGATCGGCGGAATCCGCTACTACGACACCGTCGTCGACGACGCCCGGCACACCATGACGGTCGCGCGCACCGCCGCGCATTACGGCGCGGTGGTGCGCACCTCCACGCAGGTGGTTGCGCTGCTGCGGGAGGGTGACCGGGTGATCGGGGTCCGGGTGCGTGACTCCGAGGACGGCAACGTCACCGAGGTGCGCGGTCACGTCGTGGTCAACGCGACCGGGGTGTGGACCGACGAGATCCAGGCGCTGTCCAAGCAGCGTGGCCGGTTCCACGTCCGGGCGTCGAAGGGCGTGCACATCGTGGTGCCGCGCGACCGGATCGTGTCCGAGGTGGCGATCATCCTGCGGACCGAGAAGTCGGTGCTGTTCGTCATCCCATGGGGCACCCACTGGATCATCGGCACCACCGACACCGACTGGGACCTGGACCTGGCGCACCCCGCGGCCACCAAGGCCGACATCGACTACCTGCTGCACCACGTCAACACCGTGTTGACCACCCCGATCACCCACGCCGACATCGACGGGGTGTACGCGGGCCTGCGGCCCCTGCTGGCCGGGGAGAGCGACGACACCTCCAAGCTCTCCCGCGAGCACGCGGTGGCGGTGCCCACGCCCGGGCTGGTGGCGATCGCCGGCGGCAAGTACACCACCTACCGGGTAATGGCGGCCGATGCGATCGACGCCGCCGCCGAATACATCCCGGCCCGGGTGGCGCCGTCGGTCACCGAGAAGGTGCCGCTGCTGGGCGCGGACGGCTATTTCGCGCTGATCAACCAGGCCGAGCACGTCGGGACGCAACAGGGACTGCACCCCTATCGGGTGCGGCACCTGCTAGACCGGTACGGGTCACAGATCTTCGAGGTGCTGGAGTTGGCGGAGGGGCAGCCCGACCTGCTGGAGCCGATCACCGCCGCGCCGATCTATCTCAAGGTGGAGGTGGCCTACGCCGCCGCCGTCGAGGGCGCGCTGCACCTGGAGGACATTCTGGCGAGGCGGCTGCGGATCTCGATCGAGTATGCCCACCGGGGCGTCGACTGCGCCCGCGAGGTCGCCGAGGTGGTGGCGCCGGTGCTGGGCTGGGACGCCGCGGACGTCGATTGGGAGGTGGCCAACTACCTCGCCCGGGTGGAGGCCGAGGTGCTGTCGCAGACCCAGCCCGACGACGCCTCCGCCGACGCGCTGCGGGCCAGTGCGCCGGAGGCGCGCGCGGAGATCCTCGAGCCGGTGCCGCAGGATTGAAACACAAGGCGCCGTTGCCGGTTCGCGACGGGCTCGGTCCGGCGCGGATTCGTCTTCGCGGCGGTTCGGTCGCCGCCGAGTTGCGCGACCGGTTCGGTGCGGCGGCCACGGCGAAAGTCGCTGCCGGCGAAGTCGTCTGCGCCGATGGCACGCCGGTCGACGACGCGACCGCGTTGCCGGCCGGGTCGTGCGTGTACCTGTACCGGGAGCTGCCGGTGGAAGTGCCGGTGCCGTTTGACATCCCGGTGCTGCACCGCGACGACGACATCGTGGTCGTCGACAAGCCGCACTTTCTGGCCACCATGCCGCGCGGCCGGCATGTCGCACAGACTGCGCTGGTGCGGCTGCGCC
>DASTNJ010000101.1:0-18200 GCA_035721065.1 Mycobacterium sp. | reverse complement strand
CTGCGCTGGTATGGACCTCAAGGCGGCCACCGCGAAGCCACCGGGCGACTCGTTCAAAGACGGCAGCTACGACCCGTCCCGAATCGACGCGCTGCTCAAGGGCCGCCGGCTCACCAAGCCGCTGATCGCCGCGGTGGAAGGCCTGGCGATCGCCGGCGGCACCGAGATCCTGCAGGGCACCGATATTCGGGTGGCCGGCGCGGGCGCCAAGTTCGGCATCTCCGAAGCCCGCTGGAGCCTGTACCCGATGGGCGGCTCGGCGGTGCGGCTGGCGCGCCAGATCCCTTACACCGTCGCCGCCGACCTACTGCTGACCGGCCGGCATATCGATGCCGCCGAAGCCAAGGAGATCGGATTGATCGGCTACGTGGTACCCGATGGGCAGGCGCTGGCCAAGGCACTGGAGATCGCCGAGCTGATCAACAACAACGGCCCGCTGGCGGTGCGGGCGATACTGCGGACCATCCGCGAGACCGAGGGCCTGCCCGAGTACGAGGCGTTCCAGATCGACGCCCAGATCGGCATCAAGGTGTTCTTGAGCGACGACGCCAAGGAAGGCCCGCGGGCGTTCGCCGAGAAACGCGCTCCGCAGTTCAAGAACCGTTGATGCAGGTAGCGGTCACCGGCGGCACCGGTTAGTTGGGGCGTGGGCCCGCATTTTTACCGCGCCCCGCCATCGGCAGCGGGGCGGCGATGTCGCGGACGACGTCGCACTCGCCGCGTTCGCAGACCGCGTCGATCAGCGTGTCGCATAGCTTCTCGATGCCCGGCCGCTGGGCGTGCACCCGCTTGCGGGTAAAGCCCGCATTGACCAGCTTGCGGCGCAGTAGATGCTCAGGGTCGTCCATGTCGATCATGTAGGGCATGCCCGGCTGGTCCGGGCGAATGCCCCCGGTGCTGGAGAACAGTTCCGGGTTCGCGCCGGCAGGCCCGTTCGGTTCTGGCGTCAGCGAGAACGGCATGCACATCGCGATCATCGAGTTCGGCCGTGGGCTGGGCGCACCGTCGTTTTTCACCGCGCGACCGCGGGTACTCCATGCCAACCGCCACCTCGACGACGTCACCCGCGAAGTGCCGTGGGAAATACGGGTTTCCGGGGCACGTGGCAGGCTCGGTGGTGCGACGCTGCGGCTCGGTGAGCATGCCTACGCCCGCGAGCTGTCGGCGCCGGGTCTGCCCAAGCCGCCCCTGATGTTGTCGTCAGTCGCCAAGGTGGCGACGGTTTTCGGCGACGCCAACACGATCAGCAGTTAGATCTTGGCGTTTCGGCCCGCCCAGTACGGGTCACGCAGTTTGCGTTTGTACAGCTTGCCGTTGGGGTCGCGCGGCATCTCGACGATGTAGTCGATCGAGCGGGGCAGCTTGAACTTCGCCAGCCGCTCAGCCGCGTAGGCCATCAGTTCGGCGGTCAGCTCGTCATCGCCCGCAACTCCATCGGCGGGCTGCACGACGGCTTTGATCTGCTCGCCCCAGTCCTCGTCGGGCACCCCGAACACCGCGACGTCGACGACCTTCGGGTGCATGATCAGTTCGTTCTCGATCTCGGCCGGGTAGATGTTGACCCCGCCGGAGATGATCATGTTGGTCTTGCGGTCCTGCAGGTAGAGGTAGCCGTCGGAGTCGAGGTAGCCGACGTCGCCGACGGTGAACAGGTCACCGGCGCGGCTCTCGGCGGTCTTCTTCTCATCATTGTGGTAGGCGAAGCTGGATCCGCCCATCTGCATGTAGACGGTGCCGACCTGCCCGGGCGGGAGTTCGTTGCCGTCGTCGTCGAGCACCTTGACCACCGAGTACGGCCAGGCCTTGCCGACCGAACCCGGATGAGTCAGCCACTCGGCGCCGCTGATCTTGGTTCCGCCACCCTCGGTGGCGGCGTAGTACTCGGTGATCACCGGCCCCCACCAGTCGATCATCTGGCGCTTGACCTCCGGCGGGCACGGCGCGGCGCCGTGGATGACGTTGCGCAGGCTCGACACGTCGTAGCGGGACCGCACCTCCGTCGGCAGTGCCAGCAGCCGGCGGAACTGGGTGGGCACCATGTGGCTGTGGGTGACCCGGTGTTTTTCGATCAGCGCCAGCATCTCCTCGGGATCCCACTTGTCCATCAGCACGACTTTGTGGCCCAGCTGGATCGAGATCGCCGAAAAATTCAGCACCGCAGTGTGATACAGCGGCGACCCGCAGATGTGCACATGGTCGTCGAACGGCTGCAGGCCGTACAGCGCGAAGAAGCCTGCCGCCGCGACCGGCACCTCGTCGGGATCGGCACCGGTCAGCGGGCGCTGCACCGCCTTGGGCTTGCCGGTGGTGCCCGACGTGTAGAGCATCGCGGCACCCATGGTGCGGATGTCCGGCCTACCGGCCGGCTCGTCGGCGCCCAACTGCGACAGCGGGGTGAACCCGGTGATGTCACCGACAGCGAATCTCCTGCCGGCGGGCAGGCCGGCCTCGTCGGCGGCGATCCGGGCGGCGTCGGCGAAGCGTTCGTGGGCGACCAGGGCTTTGGCGCCGCTGTCGGAGAGGATGTAACCGATCTCGGGGCCGGTCAGATGCCAGTTGATCGCGACGATGTAGAGCCCGGTCTGCATGGCGGCGAAGTACACCGCCAGGGTGTCGACGACGTTGGGCAGCACCATGACCAGCACGTCGCCGGGCCGCAGGCCCAGGGCTTGCAGGCCGCGGCCGTAGCGGTTGGCGCGGGCCGCCAGCTGCGCGTAGGTCAGCTCGCCGCCGAGCACGTCGACCACTGCGACGGCATCGGGGGTGTCACGGGCGATATTCCACAGGCCGGCTTCGGTCATCCGGCTAATTTAGAACGTGTTCTAGTCTGGTCGCAACACGGGATGCTGCCTAGCGCCCGGTGAACTTGCGGATCGGTACGCCGAGCCGCGTGTCGCGGATAAAACCGCACGATCGACGGCGCCGTGCCGGGTAGACCGAACCTGGCACTCCGACTCACCGAGGCGCCGTCAGGGACACGTGGCGGCGCCGGATCGCATGCAGCATGTGGTTGGTGGCCACAACGTGAAGCCGGGTACCGATAACCAGGGCACGGTAGGCGCGGCCATGGAGTCCGGGGAACGCCGCGTAGCTGAGGGCGTGTACCAGGGTGCCGCCGCCGGGGGCGTCGGTGAGCTCGAAGACCAGCCGATAGCGCGAGAAACGATGGCGTCCAACCAGAGCGAGTCGCCGCTGCTCGGTACGCTCGGCGACCGCAAAGCCGGCGCGGGGTTGCGGGCCCAGTAGCGCCAGCAGCGGATTGCGTTCCGCATTGCTGAGTAAGGATCTCATATACTCCTGCAGCGCGGTCCACACCGGCTTTCGCGGAGCATCGACTCGCACCGTGTGCTCGTCGATGTAGGGCAGTTCGTCGTCCACGTCGCGACCTCCCATGGTCAAAACGGTCAGGGTCAGTCCCTCACTGAGGTAGACGATCTAGCACCGTTGATTGTGACTGCAGGCCTTCGCACCTGCCAACTGTCACAGAACGCGACCGCCGTTCGTCTTTCAACGGTGACCCACAAAGACAACCGAGCGGAAGAGCGATAAACGGTGCTGGTCGGACGGCTGCTCGGCTAGCAACCAGCGCTTTATATCAGTGACCCCAGCTGGCGGACCTGGGCAACGTCGCGAGCGCTGACCACCATCATCGTCACGCCGGCGGCCTCCCAGACCGTGATCTGCTTGCGGACGTAGTCGATGTCGCCGACGATGACGGCGTCGTCGACCAGTTCGTCGGGGATGATCTTGGCCGCCTCGTCCTTGCGATTGCTGCGGAACAACTCGGTGACGTCGTCGACGACCTCGCTGTAGCCCATCCGGCGATAGACATCGGCGTGGAAGTTGGTGTCCTCCGAGCCCATGCCGCCCATGTAGAGCGCCAGGTACGGCTTGATCCCGGCGAACGCCGCGGCACGGTCGTCGGTGATCACCACCTGGGCGGTCGCGCAGATCTCGAAGTCGTCCCGGCTGCGGCGGGCACCGGGCCGGGCGAATCCCTCGTCGAGCCACTCGTTGTACATCCCGGCCAGCCGCGGCGCGTGGAAGATCGGCAGCCATCCGTCGCAGATCTCGGCGGCCAGTGCGACGTTCTTCGGTCCCTCGGCGCCCAGCATCACCGGGATGTCGGCGCGCAGCGGGTGCACGATCGGCTTGAGCGCCTTGCCCAGCCCGGTGGTGCCCGCCCCGGTCAGTGGCAGCGGGTAGTGCGGGCCGTCGCTGGTCACCGGCGCTTGGCGGGCCCAGACCTGACGCAGAATGTCGATGTACTCGCGGGTGCGGGCCAACGGCTTTCCGAACCGCTGCCCGTACCAGCCCTCCACCACCTGCGGGCCGGACACACCCAGCCCGAGGATGTGCCGGCCGCCGGAGAGGTGATCCAGCGTGAGTGCGGCCATCGCGCACGCGGTCGGGGTGCGGGCCGACAGCTGCACCACCGAGGTGCCCAGCCGCACCCGGGAGGTCTCCCTTCCCCACCACGCCAGCGGGGTGTAGGCATCCGACCCCCACGCCTCGGCGGTGAAGACCGCGTCGAAGCCCGCCTGCTCGGCGGCGGCCACCAACTCGGCGGTGTTGCCCGGTGGCTGCGCGCCCCAGTAACCCAGTTGCAGTCCGAGCTTCATGCCTGGCTCCCTACCCGTCTTCTTGCCCAGATTCCTAGAACCTGTTCTACTCGATGCCGTGACCGTGAGCGAACACCGCCCCGCCGGGCTCGATCAGGGCGAACCGCCCCTGTCCGCGCCGCTGCGGCTGTCTTTCGACTACACCCGTTCGGTCGGACCCGTGCTGGGCCGGTTCTTCACCGCGCTGCGCGAGCGCCGCATCGTCGGCGTGCGTGGCACCGACGGTCGAGTCTACGTACCACCGGCCGAGTACGACCCGGTCAGCTACCGGCCGTTGACCGAGATCGTCGAGGTGGCGAGCGTCGGCACCGTGGTGTCGTGGTCGTGGCAGCCAGACCCGCTGCCGGGCCAGCCGCTGGATCGGCCGTTCGCCTGGGCGCTGATCAAACTGGACGGCGCCGACGTGCCGATCCTGCACGCTGTCGATGTTCCAACCCCCGACGCGATCAGCACCGGCGTCCGGGTGCACGCGCACTGGGCCGACGAACCGGTCGGGCCGATCACCGACATCGCCTACTTCGCACTCGGCGACGCCCCTGAACTGGTCGAGACGACGACCGAACAGCGCGACCCGGTCTCGATCGTCATCACCCCGATCGAATTGGAAATCGAGCACAGCACGTCGTATCCGGAGAGCACCTACCTGCGCGCACTGAAGGAAGGCAGGCTGCTCGGCGCGCGCACCGTCAGCGCCGGCGGCGAAAAAGGGAAGGTGTATTTCCCAGCGCGCGAAGCCGACCCGGCCACCGGCCGGCAGCTCACCGAGTTCGTCGAGGTGGCCGACACCGGCACGATCACGACGTTCGCGATCATCAACATCCCGTTCCTGGGCCAGCGGATCAAACCCCCCTACGTGGCCGCGTATGTGCTGCTCGACGGTGCCGACATCCCGTTCCTGACGCTGGTTTCCGATGTCGACGCGCACGACGTCCGGATGGGCATGCGGGTGCAGGCGCTGTGGAAGCCCCGCGAGGAGTGGGGTTACGACATGGGCAACATCGAGTACTTCCGGCCCACCGGCGAACCGGACGCCGACTACGACACCTACAAACACCACCTGTGAGGGGAAGCCGCAGATGAGCTCTCGCGATGTCGCGGTGGTAGGTTTCGCCCACGCCCCGCACGTCCGCCGCACCGACGGCACCACCAACGGTGTCGAAATGCTGATGCCGTGTTTCGCTCAGCTCTACGCCGAGCTCGGCATCACCAAGGCCGACATCGGATTCTGGTGCTCGGGGTCGTCGGATTACCTTGCTGGGCGGGCGTTCTCGTTCATCTCGGCAATCGACTCGATCGGCGCGGTCCCGCCGATCAACGAGTCGCACGTGGAGATGGACGGCGCCTGGGCGCTGTACGAGGCCTACATCAAGGTGTTGACCGGCGAGGTCGACACCGCCCTGGCTTACGGGTTCGGCAAGTCGTCGGCCGGGGTGCTGCGGCAGATTCTCGCGTTGCAGACCGACCCGTACACCGTCGCTCCGCTGTGGCCGGACTCGATTTCGATCGCCGGGCTGCAGGCACGCCTCGGGCTGGAGTCCGGGGCGTTCACCGCCGAGCAGATGGCACAGGTGGCGCTGCAGTCGTTCGGCAACGCCGAACGGGTCGATTCGGTGGAAGCCGCCGCCAGCGTGGACGAACTGCTGGAGCGGCCGATGTTCGCCGACCCGTTGCGCCGGCACGACATCGCACCGATCACCGACGGCGCCGCCGCGATCGTGTTGGCCGCCGGCGATAAGGCCAGGGAGCTGCGGGAGAACCCGGCGTGGATAACCGGTTTCGAGCACCGCATCGAGTCGCCGGTGCTGGGCAGCCGCGACCTCACCCAATCCCCGTCGACCGCAGTGTCCGCCCGGGCGGCAGCGGACGACAGCACGGCCGCGGGCGTCAAAAGCATTGAGGTCGCCGAGATCCACGCGCCGTTCACCCATCAGCAGCTGATCCTCACCGAGGCGATGGGCCTGCCGGCCACGACCAAGGTCAACCCGTCCGGCGGTGCGCTCGCGGCCAACCCGATGTTCGTCGCCGGCATGGAACGCATCGGCTTCGCCGCCCGGCACATCTGGGACGGGAACGCGCAGCGGGTGCTGGCGCATGCCACCAGCGGTCCTGCGCTGCAACAGAATCTGGTCGCGGTGCTGGAGGGACGAGAAGGGCGAGGCGCATAATGGCGCAATTGGCTGCGGTGCTGGGCACCGGACAGACGAAGTACACCGCCAAACGCCAGGACGTGTCGATGAACGGCCTGGTGCGCGAGGCCATCGACCGGGCGCTGGCCGATTCGGGGTCGACGTTCGCCGACATCGACGCGGTGGTGGTCGGCAAGGCGCCGGACTTCTTCGAGGGCGTGATGATGCCCGAGTTGTTCATGGCCGACGCGATGGGCGCCACCGGCAAGCCGCTGATCCGGGTGCACACCGCCGGCTCGGTGGGCGGTTCCACCGCGGTCGTCGCGGCCAGCCTGGTGAAATCCGGTAAATACCAGCGGGTGCTGGCGGTGGCCTGGGAGAAGCAGTCCGAATCCAATGCCATGTGGGGTCTTTCCATTCCGGTGCCGTTCACCAAGCCGGTCGGCGCCGGTGCCGGCGGCTACTTCGCCCCGCATGTGCGGGCCTACATCCGTCGGTCGGGAGCTCCCACTCATATCGGCGCGCTGGTCGCGGTCAAGGACCGGATCAACGGCGCCCGCAACCCGCTGGCCCATCTGCACCAGCCCGACATCACCGTCGAGAAGGTGATGGCCTCGCAGATGCTGTGGGATCCCATCCGTTTCGACGAAACCTGCCCGTCGTCGGACGGCGCTTGCGCGGTGGTGATCGGTGACGAGCAGGCCGCCGAAGCGCGGCTGGCCGGCGGCGAGCCGGTGGCCTGGGTGCACGCCACCGCGCTACGCACCGAGCCGCTGGCCTACGCGGGCCGCGACCAGGTCAGCCCGCAGGCGGGCCGGGACGCCGCGGCGGCGCTGTGGAAGCAGGCCGGGATCACCAGCCCGATCGACGAGATCGACGTCGCCGAGATCTACGTGCCGTTCTCCTGGTTCGAACCGATGTGGCTGGAGAACCTCGGCTTCGCCGCGGAAGGCGAGGGCTGGAAGCTCACCGAAGCCGGCGAGACCGCCATCGGCGGGCGGCTTCCGGTGAACCCCTCCGGGGGCGTGCTGAGCAGCAACCCGATCGGGGCATCCGGGATGATCCGGTTCGCCGAGGCGGCGATCCAGGTGATGGGCAAGGGTGGCGCACATCAGGTTCCGGGTGCGCGCAAGGCGCTGGGCCACGCCTACGGCGGCGGCTCCCAGTATTACTCGATGTGGGTCGTCGGATCCGAAAAACCAGAGAGGTCCACCGCATGAAAGCCAACCACCCCGCCCATCTGGCCGGACAGCGCTCCCGGGACGCGGTGGCCGCCCGCGACAAGGAGGCCTGGCTGGCGGTGTTCGCCGACGACGCGATCGTCGAGGACCCGATCGGTCCGTCCCCATTCGACCCGGAGGGCACCGGGCACCGCGGCCGCGACGCCATCTCCGCGTTCTGGGACAAGGCGATCGCCGCGACCGACAAGATCGAGTTCAACTTCGTCGACAGCTTCGCCTGCGGAAACGAGGAGGCCAACGTCGGTTCCATCGTGACCACGATGGCCGGCCACCAGATCACCACCGAGGGCGTGTTCACCTACCGGGTCAACGACGCTGGCCAGCTCGTCGCGCTGCGCGCCTACTGGGAACTCGAGCGATCGGCGGCGACGGCCCGCAAGGTTTAGAGGCTCGGCTGACGTGGGCAGACGGTTGACGACGTGGAATACTGACGGTACGTTCTAAGGATTAACTTAGCGAACGTCGAGTTTCCTTGGGGGACTAATGATTTCTCGTCGTGACGTTGTCTTGGTCGTTCTGGCTGCGTTTGGCGGCGTGTTCGGTGCCGCGCTGGCCTTCTGCCCGGCCGCCCTCGCCGATCCGGTCGAGGATGCCTGGCCCTACAGTTCGGGTCCGGGCTTTAGTGCGACGACACTCCCCGGTTTTGAGGATCCGGATTCGGTAAGCAATGTCGGGGGGCTTGACCTTGGCGTGTTCTCTTATGGTCAGTCCGACGCTGATTACTTGCACTCCGACGGCGGGACTGATTGGTATTCAATGCACCAAAGTTTTTTTGAGATTCCGCTTTTGATGAGCAACTTTCGTAACGTGGTCACCGATCTACTCGACAGCTCCGCAACCTTTCCGCACGTCGGAACGACTGAAGATTCGTTCGGCTTATTGTCGCTTCCGGCCGGGCTGCTGACGTTTGGGCCGTTGATTGAAATTGATTCCCTCCACGATCCGGTCCTGGGCAGCGCAGCTTCGTTCCAATTGCTGCCGGGGCTCGCCAACGTGTACATCAGTGACACCGCGGGGGTAGAAGACGGGATTCAAGCGTTCGGGCACTTTACTCCGTTGTTTGAAATCCCCTCCGCGTCGTCGGCCGGCGCGACGGCGGCGGAGCTGGGCGATGGCTTCCAGCAACTGCTGACCGAGCTCACCGCCAGCGCACCCGCCTCAGGCCCAGGGGCAGCCCGAACCGCGCTGTCCGAGAGCAAGCAGCTTCTTATCGTCGTCGGGAGGCTGTCAGCGCGGTTTGCCGCCGACGCCGTCGGCGAGCAGCTGGCGTGCCTGTGGATTGCCGTCGAGCGCCCGGGTGGTGCGGGCGGTGATCTGCCAGCGACCGTCGATGCGTCGCAGCCGGAAGTGGTTGGCGCCCGCCCGGCCGACCACGAAGCCCCCGTCGATGTGCAACAGCAGCGCGGATTCGCAGACGGCAACAGCGTCATCGCCGTCGACGGTCACCACCGCCGGACCCAGAAAGTGCGCGCTGCCGCGCCCGATCAGCCGCTGGTGGGCATCGGAGCGCACCATCTTCGCCACGTCGTCGCGACCGCGCATCGCCCAGCCCTCGACGTCGTAGCTGCCGTCGGCGGCCCACAGTGCGGCCGCCGCGTCGGCCTCCCCCGCGTCGACCAGCGGCCCATAGGCGGCCAGCATCCGCTCGATCGCCCGCTCGTCCTCGATGCGGCGCAGCCGCTCTTCGAGCTCCGCCAGCCGATCGACATCGGAGGTCATGCCGGTCCCAGCCCGGCGCGGTAGCGAACCGCCAGCTCCTGGTAGAACTTCGGATTCACGTTCACCCACATCTCGGCGCTGGTTCCGGCGATCGGCCCCTTGACCTTGGCCGGCGCCCCGGTCACCAGCACCTCGTCCGGGATCCGGGTGCCGGGCAGCACCAGCGCCCCGGCGGCCACCATGCTGCGGGCACCGATCACCGCGCCGTCGAGCACCGTGGCGTGGTTGGCGATCAACGCCTCGGCCCCGATGTGGGCCCCGTGGACGAGGCAATTGTGCGCCACCGTCGCACCCGGGCCGATGTCCACTGGAACCCCCGGCGGCACGTGCAGCACCGATCCGTCCTGCACGTTGGCGCCCTCGCGTACCACGATCGGCGCGTCGTCGGCACGCAGCACCGCGTTGAACCACACCGAGGCGCCCGCCTCGATGGTGACGTCGCCGATCAGCGTGGCGGTCGGCGCGACGAACGCGCTGTCGTGGATTTTCGGTGACCGGCCTTCGAAGGAGAACAGCTGCATCGTCCAGATATACCGCAGTTCGCCGCCGCGCACCGGATCAGCCGTTATTGCGCACGGCCACCCAAAAACTGTAACGTGTTCTAGTTAGAGGCTAGAGCTTGGAGGCGACAGGTGAGTGACAACGGCAGCGCAGGTGGCGTCCGCGAGATCGACACCGGGACACTTCCCGATCGGTTCGCCCGCGGCTGGCACTGTCTCGGCCCGGTCAGGGACTTCCTGGACGGCAAGCCGCACGCGGTACACGCGTTCGGCGCGAAGCTTGTCGTGTTCGCCGACTCGAAGGGCGACCTGCATGTGCTGGACGCCTACTGCCGGCACATGGGCGGCGACCTCAGCCGCGGCACCATCAAGGGCGACGAGGTGGCCTGTCCGTTCCACGACTGGCGCTGGGGCGGTGACGGCAGATGCAAGCTCGTCCCGTACGCCAAACGCACCCCGCGGGCGGCGCGGACCCGGTCGTTTGCGACCGACGTGCGCGGCGGCCTGCTGTTCATGTGGCACGACCACGAGGGCAACCCGCCGCAGCCGGAGGTCCGGATCCCGGAGATCCCGGAGGCGGCCAGCGGCGAGTGGACCGAATGGCGGTGGAACAGCATGCTGATCGACTCGAACTGCCGCGACATCATCGACAACGTCACCGACTTCGCGCACTTCTTCTACATCCACTACGGGATGCCGACGTATTTCAAGAACGTGTTCGAGGGCCACGTCGCCTCGCAGTATCTGCACAACATCGGCCGGCCGGACATCCCGGGGCTGGGCACCCAGTACGGCGGTGCCGAGCTCGACTCGGAGGCTTCGTATTTCGGCCCGTCGTTCATGGTCAACTGGCTGCACAACAGCTACGGCGGGTACAAGACCGAGTCGATCCTGGTCAACTGCCACTACCCGGTGAGCCAGGAGCAGTTCATGCTGCAGTGGGGCGTCATCGTGCAGAAGCCCAAGGGCGTGGACGAGGAGATGACCCAGAAGCTCGCCGAGGTGATGACCGATGGCATCAGCAAGGGGTTCCTGCAGGATGTCGAGATCTGGACCCACAAGAGCCGGATCGAGAACCCGCTGCTGGTCGAGGAGGACGGCGCCGTCTACCAGCTGCGCCGGTGGTATCAGCAGTTCTACGTCGACGCGGGCGACGTCACACCGGAGATGACCGACCGGTTCGAGATCGAGATCGACCCCACCGCGGCCAACAAGAACTGGAAGGCCGAGATCGAGGGGAATCTGCAGGCGCAGGCCGAGGAGACAGCCGACGCAGCCGCCGGCGCCGAGTAGTCGGGCGATGAGCCCGCGTGACGAGATCCCGGACGCCCCTGGCGTTCCCGATGTTCAGGATCTCGCCCGGCCCGTGCTGGATCTGTACGGACCGCACGACGACCACGACGACGATCCCGCACCTCCGGACACCGGACCGGACACCCGTTACGCCAGGGCGCCGCTGTTCCCGGTGGACCCCGACCGCTACGAGGCGGTGCGGGCGGCGACGGCGCTGGATTCCGACCGCTACCTGAAGTCCGGGTTGTCGCCGGTGGACTGCCGGCAGTGCGGGGCGACGGTGCAGGTTAAGAAGCTCGCTCCGGGCTACACGGCGGTGCAGTGGAATTCGGCCGCACTCGATCGGTGTGCCTACTTCGCCGAGCAGCGCACCGCCGGAGCCGACAGCCGGCGGACGCGTAGTTGCCCGCATCTGAGCCAGAGCATCCGGGATGCGGCGGCCGAGGGCCGTCTCGGCGACACCGACAGCGGCGATTAGCCCCGGCCGAACACCTCGCGCACCCGGTCCGCGGTGAGCCCGTAATCACTCAGCGAATAGCTGTGTTGCGGTGCGCGCGGCCCGGTCTGGCTGGCGGCATGGTCGGCGACCATCGCCTGGTGCGCCGCGTCGGAGAGCGGCAGGCCGAAGTGCCGGTAGATGCCCGCGGCCGTGGCGACCGGGTCGGCGACGAAGTCGGTGTAGTCGACATCGCAGAATTGCGCCGGGTCGTACTTTGTGCGCTCGGCGTCGAACAGCCGCAGCCCGCGTGACCAGGTTTCCAGCTGGTCCTCGCCGATCTGAGCGCCGACGAAGCTGTTCGACCATCCGGCGGTGGTGTGCTGGGCCAGCGAGCACATCGACGCCATGATCGTCTCCGCCGGGCGGTGGCAGACCACGATGAGCGCGTCCGGATAGGTCGCCATGATGGCGTCCAGCGCGAACAGGTGGCTGGGGTTCTTCAGCACCCAGCGCTTGCCGGGGTCGTTGAGCCCGATCAGCTGCAGGTTCTTCCGGTGCCGCCGGTACGACGGTGTCCAGTCCTGCCGGGACAGCCACTGCGCGTAGCTGGGCAGGTGGGCCAGCGTCTCATAGGACACCGAGTGCAGCGACTGGCGCAGCAGCTGCCAGCATTCCTCCAGTCCGTCGGCGGTCATGAAATGCAGGCCGGTGTATCCGGGATTCTCGTCGTGGTGCCGGGTGAACTGGGCCTGCATCTGCTGGAAGATCGGGTTGGTATCCCAGGTCTCCCGCGGTGGTCGCGGCTGCGGGAACTCGGCCAGCCACATCTGCAGGCCCTGGTGCGCCGGATCGGCGCCGAGCAGGCGGTGCAGTGCGGTGGTTCCGGTGCGCGGCAAGCCGGTGACGAAGATCGGCTTTTCAATTGGCATATCGGCGTATTCGGGATGCGCCGTGAAGCCGGCCTGCGCCAGCAGCCGGGCCACCAGCGCGCCGCGCAGGAAAAACCGGTTCATCTTGCTGCCCAGTTCGGTGAGACCGGCTTCACCGCGGTAGGAGTCCAGCAGCACGCCGAGCGCTTCCCGGTAGTTGTCGTCATCGGCGCCGAAGTCGTCCAGGCCGACCAGCTTGGTGGCCGAGGCGTGCAGGTCGTCGACGGTGCCGACATCGGTGCGGACTGTCATGCGTGGTACTCCCCGCAGTTGACGTCCAGGGTCTGGCCGGTGATGCCGCTGGCCAGATCGCCGGCCAGGAACAGGATCGCGGACGCCACCTCGTCCTCGGTGGGCAGCCGCTTCAGGTCGGAGTTCGCCGCGGTGGCGGTGTAGATCTGGTCCACCGTGGTGCCGTACTTGCCGGCCTGGTGGGCGAAGTAGCCTTTCAACGTGTCGCCCCAGATGTAGCCGGGGGCAACGGAGTTGACCCGGATCCCGTCAGGCCCGAGTTCGGTGGCCAGCGACTGTGACATCGCCAGCAGCGCCGCCTTGGCCATCTTGTAGGCGCCGTACTTGGGTTGCGAGTGCCTGATCACCATCGAATTGACGTTGACCACGGCGCCTTTGCTTTCGGCAAGCGCGGGCGTGAATCCCTGAATGAGCCGCAGCGCACCCAGCACCGACAGTTCGATGGCGTCGCGAATGTGCTGAAAGGTTGTCTGCGCCAACGGCTTCATCGACGGCACCCGGAACGCGTTGTTGATCAGCACGTCGACGCGGCCGTACTCAGCGACGGTGGCCTGCACCAGGCTCGCCACCTGGTCTTCGTCGGTGATGTCGGTCGTCACCGTCAGCGCTTTGCGCCCGGTTGCGGTGAGCTGCCCGGCCACCTCCTCCAGCCTGGCGGCGGTCCGCGCGGCCAGCACCAGGTCGGCGCCTTCGGTCGCGCACCGGTGCGCCAGCGTGGTGCCCAGCGCGGGACCGACCCCGCTGATCACCACGACCTTGCCGTCCAGCATTCCCGTCATCGCGTCACCCCAGCATCCTGTCGGCGATCTGCCGCTGGCGCAGCGCGATACGTGCCCGCCAGCCGTCCTCGGAGATCTTGTTCTGTTCGAAATACGGTAGTGAATCCGGCACCGCGGCCAAGTCGACCAGCTCGACGGTGGGGCCGTCGGCCTCAGTGAGCGCGCGGGCCACCCGTTGCCAGCGGAACTGCAGGATGCCGCGCCGATGCCCCACGGTCGCCACCCAGTTGGTCACGCCGGGATTCTCCTCGGCCACCACGATGCGGATCTTCCCGTCCGGATCGGCTTGAGCCTGAGTGCCGTTCAGCGACGTCTGGTGGTTGATGTAGTCCAGCGAGATGTACCACATGCTGCCCAGCTGGAAGCCGAGATACGGGGCGTCGCTGACCGGCAGGGTGATGATCAGCGCTTGGTCGGGTGCCAGGTCGAAGTGACCGGCCGACGAGTACTGGGTGGTCAGCCCGCCGGGAGTCGGCCGGGGCGCCACCATGGTGTTCACCGGAATGTTGAGGTAGAACCACTGCGGGAACGCCAGCCACGTCTTGATCCGGTTGACGAGCTGCTTTCCGGCCACGGCGTAACGCTTTTCGACGCGTTCCCGGGTCAGCGGCGGCGGTGCGGTGCCCGCGGTGTCGGCGCGGGTGATCGCCACCGTGCCGCGCTGTGCCGACCAGTCGTTGTACACCTCCCGAATCACCAACTGCCCCGGATCCTTCGGGGTGATCCGCCACTCGAAGCTGCCGTCGGCGGCGATATCGAGTTCACGATCGTCGAACGCGGCCTGGCTGACCGGTACGCCGGCGTCGGTGTATTCGCCGCCGAGCAGTTGGAAGCTCAGGTCGGTCGTCGTCCCCCGGACGCCGGTCACCACGTATTCGTGCCCGGCCTGCAACCGGGCACCGAAATACAGCGTGTCTGGATTGTCCAGGCCCATCTTGGTGAACGGACCGGTGCCGGACTGCAGGAACGGGTGGTCACGCTCGTAGTCGAAAGCCAGGTGCGTGCACGCCGCCACCCCACCGGCCAGGTACTGCAGTCCCTCGGCCAGGTCGGCGTCGGTTTCGATGAACGGAGCCGCGACTACCAGGCGTTCGGCTTCGGCGATGGCCTCGGTCAACGGCTGGGAGTACATGGTGAAGTCCTTAGTGGTTCAGTATTGAACCGTATCGGTAGATAACTGCCGGAAAGGCTAGAACAGGCACCGGCTCCAGTCAACGCCCGGCCCCACCATCGGTGGTTCATATCTGGACTGGGAAGGTACGATTTTGCAATGCCGACGGGTCAGTCATCGGGTCGTGCCTCACCGCCCACCGCGCGAGTGGTGACGATCCTGAATTTCCTGGCCCGGCACCCGCAGCAGCGATTCGGCCTGTCCGACCTGGCCCGCCGAGTGGAGCTCAGCAAGCCGACCTGCCTGGGAATCGTCACCACGCTCGCCGATTCCGGCTATCTGGTCCGGGACGCGCAGGACAAGAGCTACCGGCTGGGTCCGGGCCTGATCGCACTCGGGCACAGCGCCCAGGAGTCGCTGCGGATCAGTCCCGCGGCCCGCGACGAGCTGCGACGCCTGTCGGCGGCATTCGCCACCACCGCAGCACTGGCGGGCGTGGTCGACGACCGGATCACCCTGCTGGAACTGGTGGCGGCGCCGGGCCACGCGCCGGGTGTGCGGGTGGGGCAGAGCTATCCCTTCGCGCCGCCGGTGGGCTTGATGTTCGTGCTGTGGGACGACGAGGCGCTGCGCGACTGGCTGGCCCGGAATCCGACGATTCCGTTGCGCACCGACAGCGAGCGCCTCGACCGGGTGGTGGCCGAATGCCGGTCGGCCGGATATCTGGTCGAGCGACTCACCCCCGCCGGCCGGCGGCTGTACGCCCTGATGGCCGGGGTGTCGGACACCCTGCCCGACGAGTTGCGGGCGTTGCTGTCCGAATTGGTCGCCGACATCGGCGAACGGGTGTACCTGCGCAGTGAGACGCCCCCGCCCGGACGGCAGCGGCACGACATCAGCGTCGTCGCCGCTCCGGTGTACGACCACCACCGCCGCCAGGCGATGGTGGTGTCCCTGCAGGTGGATCGCGGGCTGACCGACGCCGAGATCACCCGCTGGGCCCGCGGGCTGACCGCGACCGCCGACGTACTCACCGCCCAATTGGGCGGCTCCAAACCGGATTTCGGCTCTACCCAAGGACGGCAGACATGATCCTCGACAACTTTCGCCTGACCGACCAGGTCGCGATCGTCACCGGCGCCGGGCGCGGACTCGGTGCGGCGATCGCGGTGGCGTTCGCCGAAGCCGGTGCCGACGTGGTGATCAGCTCGCGCACCGAATCCGAACTCGACACGGTGGCCACCCGAATCCGTGCCGCGGGGCGACGCGCGCACATCGTGGTGGCCGACCTGTCGGACGCCGACGCGGCCGGCTCACTGGCCGATGTGGCGGTAGGCGAATTCGGCAAGATCGACATCGTGGTCAACAACGTCGGCGGCACGATGCCCAACACGCTGCTGAACACCTCGGTGGGCGACCTCGCAGGCGCGTTCGCGTTCAACGTGCTTAACGCCCACGCGCTGATCCGTGCTGCGGCGCCATTGATGCTGGAACACTCCGGGGGCGGCAGCATCATCAACATCGTCTCCACCATGGGCCGGCTGGCCGGCCGTGGTTTCGCCGCGTACGGAACCGCGAAAGCCGCTCTGCTGCACTACACCCGACTGGCCGCCACCGACCTGAGTCCCCGCATCCGGGTCAACGCGATCGCTCCGGGCGCCATCGTCACCGCCGCCCTGTCGGTGGTCGCCGCCAACGACGAGCTGCGCGTCCCGATGGAACAGGCCACCCCGCTACACCGCCTCGGCCAACCGGAGGACATCGCCGCCGCCGCCGTCTATCTCGCGTCACCGGCCGGCTCCTATCTGACCGGCAAAGTTCTCGAAGTCGACGGCGGACTCAACGCACCCAACCTCGCCCTGCCGATCCCCGACCTGTGACAGGTGCAGAAATGCCGGTCACACCGCAACTCTCCCTGCAGTTGCGGACATTCACCGACGACCCAAGCCATTCCTGGGCTTCCACGCTCGCGTTGGGGCAGGCGATGGACGTTGCCGGCGTCGACCGTGTCGTGGTCTCCGACCACGTCGTCTTCGGCGAAAACCCCGGCGCCTACGCCGATCCGGCGCTCGGCGGGATTACCGGCGGGCGGCAGCCGACCGGCCCGGACGGCCACTGGCTGGAACCGCTGACCGTCCTGGCCGCGCTGGCCGCTACGACCACCCACATCCGGCTGGGCACCGCGGTGCTGCTGGCGGCACTGCGACGGCCGGCGGTGCTCGCCAAGCAGGTCGCCACCCTGGACGTGCTCTCCGGCGGCCGGGTGGACCTGGGCGTCGGAGTCGGCTGGCAGCGCGAAGAATACGAAGCCGCCGGATTACCGTTCGAGCGCCGCGGCCGGTTGCTCGACCACACCTTGGAAGTCTGCGACGCGCTCTGGACCCGGCAGCGCAGCTCCTACCGTTCGCCGGAATTGTCCTTCGACGACATTCACCAGATGCCGAAACCGGTTCAGGCCGGCGGCGTCCCGATCTGGGTCAGCGGAACGGTCAACGACGCCGTCGCCCGACGGCTGCACCGCTTCGGCGAGGGCTGGATACCGTGGGGGCCGGCGATCGGTGATCCTTCCGGTTCGATCGCGGCGATGAAGGACAAGATCACCGGCCTCGGCGGCGACCCCACCGGCCTGCAGGTGCTCGGGCATGCGACCACCGCGAAACGCCCGGACCGTTCCGTCGACATCGCTGCGACCGTAGCCAGTGCGGTGCCGCTGATCGCGGCCGGCGTCACCGATGTCCGGGTCACCTGCTCGCTGCCCGGCGACACTTGTGCGGCCACCGACTTCCTGACCGAGCTCGTCGAAACATTCCGCGCAGCAAGCCGATAGGAGCACCCGATGGAGAAGGTGGTGGCCATCCTGCGGACCGCCGACGCCGACGAACAGTGGTACGTGCGCATCCGCGGACCGGTCGCCGACCAGTTGCTCGAACTCGGCCTTCCCGGCCTCGCCGTGAACGTCCGCGACGTGCGCGACGCGATGATGACACTGACCACGCTGGATCCACCCGTTGCCGCGGTGGTGAGCCTGTGGACCCAGCAGTGCTACGGCGAGCAGACGCGGGCGGCCTTGGCGCTTCTCGAGGCCGAAACCGACTTGCTGGCCGGCTATCTGGTGACGGAGTCGGCGCCGATTCCGCCGCCGGACCCCGGTGGCGGCCGGCGGACCCCGGGACTGGCCAACATCGCCCT
>DASTNJ010000100.1:0-4924 GCA_035721065.1 Mycobacterium sp. | reverse complement strand
ATCCGACCGTCGATCCGATCCTGCCCGATCTGCGGACGGCGTTGGCCGGGCTGGCGCCGATGGCTCCGAAGATTCCGCTGATCAGTACGGTCGGCCTGGCCGGCGGCGACGGCACGCCGGGGTTCGATGCCGATTACTGGGTGGCCAACCTGCGCAACCCGGTGCGGTTCAGCCAGGCGGTGACCACCGCCGCCAAAGACCACGCCCGGTTCGTCGAAGTCAGCCCGCACGCGCTGCTGACCCACGCCATCAATGACGTTCTCGCGTCGGTTTCGCCGAGCGACCAGACGACCGTCACCTCGGCGATGAAACGCGACGATGACGAGACGCTGTGCCTGCACACCCAACTCGCTCGGCTGGGGGTCTTCGAGACGTCCGATCGGGCGGGGCGGTTCGCCGATATCCCGGCAACGCCGTGGCTGCACGCCAGCTACTGGCTCCCCAAACGTGCGTCGGGGCATCGATCTCCAGATGTGCACCCACTGCTCGGGGCTCACGTCGAATTGCTCTCCGGCCGTGACCACATCTGGCAGGCGGATGTCGGCACCGAGGCCGGCCGGACTGTGCAGGGTCGGGCCGTCATGTCCGCGGCGGCTTTCGTCGAGATGACCCTGGCGGCGGGCTGCCAGGCGCTCGGCGAGAGCGCCGATTCGATCGAGGTTACGGATCTCGGTATCGAGCAGACGCTTGTGCTGGACGGCCACACGCAGTTGACCACCCAACTCAGCCGGGCTGACAACGGGATTCGGGTGGAAATTCACGCGCGTTCCGATGGCGGCGCGTGGCACCGGTACGCGGCCGCCGAACTGAGAACGGTGTCGGGCCCCGCGGCCGCTTCGGTCGAGGCAATTCCGGCGGCTGCTGAAATCGACGTCGCTGTTCCCGCCGAGACCGCCGATCACCCTTGCTACCAGATCCATCCGGCGCTTCTGGACGCCGCGGTGCAGTGCCTCGTCGCCGCGGTTCCCGACGCATCGCCGCAGGACTACCTGCCGGCATCGATCGGCCGGATCCGGGTGCTGGGAGCAACCGGTCGGCAGGCACGCTGCAGCACCGAACTCGCAGCGGACGGCGACGAGTGGGTGGGCCGGCTCATCCTCGCCGACGCTGCGGGAGCTCCGATCGCTGAGCTCTCCGACGTCAGATTGCGGCGGCTGAGCCAGGCATCGTTGCCGTTGTCGTTGTCCGAGAAGATATTCGACACCGAATGGGTTGCAAGTCCCGATCTCGGCGGGTCGGCCCAGGGAGGGCCGGCGGCCGGATCGTGGTTGCTCCTGGTCGACGACGATGCCGAGACGAACGAGCTGGCGGCCGATCTGAAAAGTTGCCTCGACTCACCGGCGCGACGGGTCAGCAGCGCGCGTCTGTTCGACGAGCCGGCGGTGCACGAGGCGCTGAGCGGCATCGGAGCCGACACCGAGTTCCAGCCCGCCGGCATCGTGGTGCTGATCGGCAGACGCCCGTTCGACGATGCCGACCCGGACGGTGAGCTGGCTTACGCGCGTGAGTTGACCTGGGCGGCCTGGGCGACTGCCCGTGCCGCGGCGGACCGTTGCCGAGCTGATCTGCCCCGACTGTGGCTGGTCACCCGCGATGGCCTGGCAGTTCAGGACGGCGAGTCCGGGAACCCCGCGGTCGGGGCGCTCAAGGGCCTGATCCGCAACTGGCGTTTCCCGGGCGAGGCGGCACGGGTACTGGCCGAGGAGCCGGATCTCAACGCCACCCTCGTCGACGTGGGCGGCGCCGGCGACGCTGCTGCGGCCCTGCTGGCAGAACTGGAATCGCCGCCCCGAGACGACGTGGTTGTCTGGCGGGAACAACACCGATACGTGGAGCGACTCACTCGCGCCGGACTCGGTGCCGAAGATCAGGCGGCCATCCGCGCGGACGGGGCTTACATCATCACCGGCGGCCTGGGCGGCCTCGGCACGGTGGTCGCGCGGTGGCTGGTTGCCGGAGGCGCCGGACGGATCGTCTTGAACGGTCGCCGCGAACCGGCGGAAACCCAGCGCGCGACGCTCGATGAACTCGCCGCCGGCGCCGAAGTGGCCTTCGTGCCCGGCGACATCGCCGAGCCGGGGGTGGCCGATCGGCTGGTGGCCGCCGCCGAAGAAACCGGGAAGACGTTGCGCGGTATCGTGCACGCCGCCGGTGTGACCGGCGATGGACTGGTCGTCGCACTCACCCGGGAAGACCTGGAACGTGTCTGGGCCGCCAAGGCTGCCGGCGCGCTGCGCCTGCACGCCGCCTCCCATACCCGTCAGCTCGACTGGTGGGTGGGCTTCTCATCGATGGCAACCCTGCTCGGCTTGCCGGGGCAGGCCGCTTACACCACCGCCAACGCGTGGCTGGACGGCCTGATCGCGTGGCGGCATGGGTCCGGTCTGCCCGCCACCGCGATCAACTGGGGCCAGTGGTCCGACGTGGGCATGAGCCACAAACTCACCTACAGCGTCCTGGACCCGATCACCCCGGGTGAGGGTACGGAGGCTTTGCAGGCGTTGGTGGCCGGCGACCACATCCGGGTGGGGGTGGGCAGGCTGCGTCTCGACCGGGTGGCTGCGACCATCGCCGAATTCCACAACGTCGGTTATTTCGATCAGGTGGCGCCGGAATTCACCGCGTTCGGCGTGGCCGCGGACGCGGCGCGCACAGCGCTGCCCGGTACGGCGGAGCGGACCGAGTCGTCGGCTCCGGATTGGTCGCAACTTTCTGCCGAGGACACGCTCAGCGAGCTGACATTGCGGTTGCGGACCCTGCTGGCGCGCGAACTGCGCATGTCGCCGTCCGCCGTCGACGTCGATCAGCCGTTCCCCGAACTGGGCCTGGACTCGATGATGGCGATGACGATGCTCAAGGAGACACAACGGCTGGTGGGCATGGATTTGTCCGCCTCCATGTTCTGGAACCACCCCACCATCTCGGCGCTGTCGGCGTATCTGGTGGAATTGCTGGCACCACGACACGCGGAGCAGGACAATTCGGCGCCCACCACCGCCGATATCATGGGTGAATCCGCCGGTGTGCTCGACGAACTGTTCGAGAGCGTGGAATCGACATCGGCAGGCAGTGAGAGCGGTATTTGATGCAAACAATTTTCGACAGGATCTCAGCGATGCCTGCCGAACAACGCGGTGCGCTGACCGACCGGTTCGACAAAGCGTCCCGGATCGCTGCCGCCGAGCCGATCGCGCTGGTCGGGATCGGCTGCCGGTTCCCCGGTGAGGTGATGAACCCCGAGGGGTACTGGGACTTCCTGGCCGGCGGCGGCGACGGGATCAGCGAGATTCCACCGGACCGCTGGGACGCCGACGCTTACTACGACCCGGACCAGTTCGCACCCGGCAAGATGTCGTCGAAGTGGGGCGGCTTCGTGTCCGACGTGGCCGGTTTCGACGCCGACTTCTTCGGAATCTCGCCGCGCGAAGCCGAGGCCATGGACCCGCAGCAGCGCCTGATGCTGGAGGTGGCCTTCGAAGCTCTGGAAGACGCCGGCATCTCGTCGGAGCGCCTGGACGGGGTTCGCGCCGCGGTGATGATGGGCGTGTATTACACCGAGTACCAGACGATTTCGGCGTCCAACCCGGACAGCATCGACGCGTACTCGGCGACCGGCAACGCGCACGCGGTCGCGGTCGGGCGGATCGCCTACCTGCTCGGGTTGCGCGGCCCGGCGGTGGCGGTGGACTCCGCGTGCTCGTCATCGCTGGTGACGATTCACCTGGCCTGCCAGAGCCTGCGACTGCGGGAGAGCGACCTTGCACTGGCCGGCGGGGTCAGCCTGATCCTGCGGCCGGAAACCCAGATCGCGATGGCAAAGTGGGGGATGCTGTCGCCCCGTGGCCGCTGTCACAGCTTCGACGCCGGCGCCGACGGGTTCGTCCGCGGCGAGGGCTGCGGGGTGGTCGTGCTCAAACGGCTCACCGACGCGGTGCGCGACGGCGACCGGGTGCTGGCGGTGGTGCGCGGTTCGGCGATCAACCAGGACGGCCGCTCCAACGGACTGACCGCGCCGAACACCATCGCCCAGGTGGACGTGATCACCCGGGCGCTGCGCAGCGCCGACGTCACGCCAGGCTCGGTGAACTACATCGAGGCGCACGGCACCGGCACCGCACTGGGCGACCCGATCGAGTTCGAGGCACTGGCCGAGATCTACGGCCGCGGCGACGGGCCCTGCGCCCTGGGAGCGGTGAAGACCAACATCGGCCATCTGGAGGCCGCGGCCGGGATCGCTGGATTCATCAAAGCCGCGCTGTCGGTGCGCAACGGCCGAATCCCGCCGAATCTGCATTTCTCCCAATGGAATCCGGCTATCGACCCGTCGCCGACCCGGTTGTTCGTCCCCACCGAACTGACCCCGTGGGTGCAGGCGGAGGGTGACCAAGGTCCCCGGCGGGCCGCGGTGTCGTCGTTCGGCCTGGGCGGGACGAACGCGCACGTGATCATCGAGCAGGGGCCGGACCCGGCGCCGCCGACCGATTCCGCAACCGCACCGAAGGTGACCACGCTGGTGATCTCCGGGAAGACCGAGCAACGGGTGGCGTCCTGGGCGGCGGCGCTGGCGGACTGGCTGGACCAGACCAGCCACGAGCAGGTGCCGTTGGCCGACGTCGCCCGCACCGTCAACCAGCACCGCAGCCGGCAGCAGAAGTTCGCCACGGTGTGCGCCCGCGACCACGCCGAGGCGGTGGCGGGGCTGCGGGCACTGGCTGCCGGGCAGCCGGCACCCGGTGTGGTCGCCGCCCACGATGCGCTGCGCGACCCGGGCACCGTGTTCCTGTACTCGGGGCAGGGTTCGCAGTGGGCGGGGATGGGTCGGCGGTTGTTGGTCGAGGAGTCGGCGTTCGCGGCTGCGGTTGATGAGTTGGAGCCGGATTTCGTGGCGCAGGTCGGGTTCTCGCTGCGGGGTGTGTTGGAGTCT
>DASTNJ010000099.1:0-19463 GCA_035721065.1 Mycobacterium sp. | reverse complement strand
GGTTGCAGCGGCTGGTCGGGATTGGTCATGATCGCCCTCCAGTGTCCGGCCGTGCGCGGCCCGCGGGGCCATCGCCATTCGTCATCCGGCTCAACCTAACGTATGTGCAGGTGGCAGGTGTCTGGAGCACACCGCTGCGGGTGAGGGGGCGTGTTCGCCATCCGGCGGGCGGGCTCGTCTGCTGCCCGGTCCGCTGTGCAGAATGGGTCGGTAGCCTGTCAGAGCAGAGAGGTGGTTTGATGACCAGCCCATTCCAGCCCGGACAGCCGCCGGTCAACCGGCCCACGGGCCGCCGCGGCCCGGTCGGGTTGCCGACTCCCCCGAAGGGTTGGCCGATCGGTTCCTACCCCACCTACGCCGATGCGCAGCGCGCCGTGGACTACCTGTCCGACGAGCAGTTCCCGGTGCAGCAGGTGACCATCGTCGGCGTTGACCTGATGCAGGTCGAACGGGTCACCGGCCGGTTGACCTGGCCCAAGGTGATCGGCGGCGGGGTGCTGACCGGCGCGTGGCTGGGCCTGTTCATCGGCCTGGTGTTGGGGATATTCACCAATCCGGCCCAGGCGCTGCTCACCGGCCTGGTCGCCGGGGTGTTCTTCGGCCTGATCACCTCCGCGGTTCCGTATGCGATGGCACGCGGTACCAGGGATTTCAGCTCGACCATGCAGTTGGTCGCGGGCCGCTACGACGTGCTGTGCGATCCGGAGGGTGCCGAACAGGGCCGGGATCTGCTGGCGCGGCTGAAACTTTGACCGGGCGCGCGCGCCGGGCCGGCGCCGTCGCGCTGGCCGCGCTGACCATCTCCTCCGCGATCTCGGGCTGCGGGTCGACCGCCGAGGGGCGGGTGATCAGTCTCTACACCCCGGGCAGTGACACCGCGACATTCGCCGAGATCGCCAAACGTTGCTCCGGGCAGTTCGGCGGCCGGTTCAGCATCCGGCAGTTCAGCCTGCCCCGGACCGCCGACGACCAGCGGCTGCAACTGGCCCGCCGGCTCACCGGCAACGACCGAACGCTGGACGTCATGGGGATGGACGTGGTGTGGACCGCCGAGTTCGCCGAAGCCGGCTGGGCGCTGCCACTGGCCGCCGATCCGGCCGGCCGCGCCGAGGCCGACGCCGAGGCCGACACCCTGCCCGGCCCGCTGTCCACCGCGCGGTGGCAGCAGCGGCTCTACGCCGCGCCGATCGCCACCAACACCCAATTGCTTTGGTACCGAGCGGATCTGATGGACAAGCCGCCGACAACCTGGACGGCGATGGTGGCCGAGGCGGCGCGACTGCACGCCGCCGGTGAGCCCAGCTGGATCGCGGTGCAGGCCAAGCAGTACGAGGGTCTGGTGGTGTGGTTCAACACGCTGCTGGAAAGCGCCGGCGGCCGGGTGCTGGCCGACGACGGCCGGACCGTCACACTGACCGACACTTCCGCCCACCGGGCGGCCACCGTCGAGGCCCTGCGGATCATGAAGGCGGTGGCCACCGCGCCCGGCGCCGACCCGTCGATCACCCAGACCGACGAGGGCACCGCGCGGTTGGCGCTGGAGCAGGGCAAGGCCGCGCTGGAGGTCAACTGGCCGTTCGTGCTGCCCTCCATGCTGGAGAACGCGGTGAAGGGCGGTGTCGCGTTCCTGCCCCTGGAACACCGCCGCGACCTGGCCGGCAGCATCAACCACGTGGGCTCGTTCGCGCCCGATGACGAACAATTCCGGATCGCCTACGACGCCAGCCGGAAAGTGCTCGGGTTCGCGCCCTATCCGCAGGTGCGGCTCGGCAGTCCGGCCAGGGTGACCATCGGCGGGCTGAACCTCGCGGTGGCCAAGACCACCCGGCACCGGGCGGAGGCGTTCGAGGCGGTGCGCTGCCTGCGCGACCCGGAGAACCAGAAGTACCTCTCGATCGAGGGCGGCCTGCCGCCGGTGCGGAAGTCGGTCTACTCCGACCCGCAGTTCCAGGCCAAATATCCGCAGTACGCCGTGATCCGCGAGCAGTTCACCAATGCGGGAATGCGCCCGGCGACACCGCTTTACCAGTCGGTGTCCACCCGGATCTCGGCGGCGCTGGCGCCGATCACCGCGATCGACCCGGAGCGCACCGCCGATGAGCTGACCGAGCAGGTGCAACGGGCCATCGACGGGAAGGGGCTCATCCCGTGACCCGCGCCGGCGCGGCGGTCACCGCCGGTGACGATGCAGCGCGCAGCGATGCCGAGGACCGGCGCAGAGGAACCGCCCACACCGACGACACCAGATCGCAGCGGCGGCTGGCGCTGGCGCTGATCGCGCCGGCGGTGATCCTGATGCTGGTGGTCACCGCCTACCCGATCGGTTACGCGGTCTGGCTGAGCCTGCTGCGCTGCAACCTGGCCACCCCGGCCGACACCCGGTTCGTCGGCCTGGCCAACTACCAGACCACGCTGACCGATTCCTACTGGTGGTCGGCGTTCGCGGTGACCTGCGCGATCACCGTCATCTCGGTGTCGATCGAGTTGGTGCTAGGGCTGGCGCTGGCGCTGGTGATGCACCGGAGTATCTTCGCCAAGGGTGTTGTGCGCACCGCGGTGCTCGTCCCGTACGGCATCGTCACCGTCGCCGCCGCATACAGCTGGTACTACGCCTGGACGCCGGGCACCGGATACCTGGCCGGCCTGTTGCCGGCCGGCAGTGCGCCACTGACACACCAGATTCCGTCGCTGGCCGTGGTGATCCTGGCCGAGGTGTGGAAGACGACGCCGTTCATGGGGCTGCTGTTGCTCGCCGGCCTGGCGCTGGTGCCCGACGACCTACTGAAGGCCGCCCAGGTCGACGGCGCCGGCGCCTGGCGGCGGCTGTTCAAGGTGACCCTCCCGTTGATGAAGCCGGCCATCCTGGTGGCGCTGCTGTTCCGCAGCCTGGACGCGTTCCGGATCTTCGACAACATCTACGTGCTGACCAACGGCTCCAACAACACCGGCTCGGTGTCGATCCTCGGCTACGACAACCTGTTCAAGGGCTTCAATGTCGGTCTGGGGTCGGCGATTTCGGTGCTGATCTTCGTCTGCGTGGTGATCATCGCGGCGATCTTCGTGCGCGTGTTCGGTGCGGCCGCCCCGGGGACGGACGGCGCCGATGGCTGAGCGACCGGGCGCCCGCCGCGTTGTCGGCTGGCTGGCCATCGACGTGGCGGTGGTCGCCTATGCGCTTGTTCCGGTGCTGTGGATCCTGTCGCTGTCGCTCAAGCCGACGTCGACGATCAAGGACGGCAAGCTGATTCCGTCGTCGATCACGTTCGACAACTACCGCGGCATCTTCGCCGGCGACTTCTTCAGTTCGGCGCTGATCAACTCGATCGGCATCGGCGTGATCACCACCGTGATCGCGGTGGTGATCGGGGCGATGGCGGCCTACGCGGTGGCGCGGCTGCCGTTCCCCGGCAAGCGACTGCTGGTCGGCGCCACCCTGCTGATCGCGATGTTCCCGCAGATATCGCTGGTCACCCCGCTGTTCAACATCGAGCGGGCCACCGGCCTGTTCGACAGCTGGCTAGGGCTGGTCATCCCCTACATCACCTTCGCGCTGCCGCTGGCGATCTACACGCTGGCGGCGTTCTTCCGGGAGATCCCCTGGGACTTGGAGAAGGCGGCCAAGATGGACGGCGCCACCCCCGGCCAGGCGTTCCGCAAGGTGATCGCGCCGCTGGCGGCGCCGGGAATCGTGACCGCGGCCATCCTGGTGTTCATCTTCGCCTGGAACGATCTGCTACTGGCACTGTCGCTGACCGCCACCAAAGCGTCGATCACCGCGCCCGTCGCGATCGCGAACTTCACCGGCAGTTCGCAGTTCGAGGAGCCGACCGGCTCGATCGCCGCGGGCGCGATGGTGATCACGGTGCCGGTCATCGTCTTTGTTCTAATCTTCCAACGACGGATCGTCGCGGGGTTGACCTCCGGCGCGGTGAAGGGGTAGCTGGATGGCCGAGATCGTGCTGTCGCACATATCGAAGAGTTATCCCGACGGCGCCGTCGCGGTGCGGGACCTGTCGCTGACCATCGCCGACGGCGAGTTCATCATCCTGGTCGGCCCGTCCGGCTGCGGCAAGTCGACGACGCTGAACATGATCGCCGGGCTGGAGGACATCTCGTCCGGGGATCTGCGCATCGACGGCGAGCGGGTCAATGACAAGGCGCCGAAAGATCGCGACATCGCGATGGTGTTCCAGTCCTACGCGCTCTACCCGCACATGACGGTGCGGCAGAACATCGCCTTCCCGCTGACGCTGGCGAAGATGAAGAAGCAGCAGATCTTGGAAAAAGTAGCAGAGGTGGCGAAGATCCTCGACCTGGGCGGCCTGCTGGACCGCAAGCCGTCCCAGCTGTCCGGCGGGCAACGGCAGCGGGTGGCCATGGGGCGGGCAATCGTGCGTCACCCCAAGGCATTTCTGATGGACGAGCCGCTGTCGAACCTGGACGCCAAGCTGCGGGTGCAGATGCGCGGCGAGATCGCCCGGCTGCAGCACCGGCTGGGTGCCACCACCGTCTACGTCACTCACGACCAGACCGAGGCGATGACGCTCGGCGATCGGGTGGTGGTGATGAACGGCGGGGTGGCACAGCAGATCGGCACGCCCGACGAGTTGTACGAGCGGCCCGCCAACCGGTTCGTCGCGGGCTTCATCGGGTCTCCGGCGATGAACTTCTTCGCCGCCACGCTGACCCCGGCCGGTCTGCGACTGCCGTTCGGCGACGTCAGCCTGCCCGCGTCGATTCGCGACGCGATGTCGGCGCATCCGCAGCCGAACGGTGTCGTCGTCGGCGTCCGGCCCGAACACCTCGGTGACGCCGGCCTTTCCGACGGCGACCGGCCGGACACCACGGTGACGTTCTCGGCGGCGGTCGACCTGGTCGAGTCGCTGGGCGCCGACAAATACGTCTACTTCACCCCGGCGGGTTCGCCCGCCGCCGGGGCCGAAGGTTCCAGCGCAGAACTGGTGGCCCGGGTTCCGGCGGCGTCCAGGGTGACACATGGCCAGACCGTTGAATTAACGCTGGACACAACCAAACTCGTCGTCTTCGACGCCGACTCGGGGGTCAACCTGACCATCCCGCCGGCCGGGTCGGACTGACCTCGAGTGACGCTGGACCTGGTCCGTGCTCACCTGTGCGACCACTTCACCGCCGCGGGGATCGTCGCCGAACCCGACGTCGCGCGCATCACGTTCCTGGGTGCCGAGCCGATCGAGGTGTTGCGGTTCGGTCCCGCATCCGACCGGATGGTGCATTACGCGACGCTGGGGTGCTCGCGGCATCCGATGGGCGATCCCGGAGAGATGGTCGCCGATCCGCTGCGCGGCCCGCGCGCCGAATTGGTTCTGCACCTGCGTGTTCCGGGGGCTGACACCGGTCTGGCCCGTCGGCTGGCCGTGCTGGCCGCGGCCCCCGCGGTCGAGGGGGTCGTGCTCGCCGCGAATGCGCTGATCGATCTGGGCGAGCCACTGTGGACCGGCAAGAGCGGGCCGGTGCCGTTCACCGCGGTGCTGCTGGGCGACAGCGACATCGCCGAGTTGCCGCTGGAGCCGCCGCGGGACCCGGTTCGCTTCCTGACCGTCACCCCGATCACCGCGACCGAGGCGGCCTGGGTGCGGCTCAAGGGCGCCGACGCGATGCGAGACGCCTGGCGGGCCGACGGTGTGGACGTGTTCGACGCCGACCGTCGGGCGTCCCAGCCGCGTTGAAGCTCGCAACTCACCGCCAGTGTGCGGTTTCGTACGCGACACGCCGCGGCCGGCGGACAGAACCGCACACTCGTGGTGTGGTGAGGGGGCCGGGCCGTCTACAGCCAGCCGTTGCGGCGGAAGGTTCGGTACAAAAAGACGCAGATGCACAGCATCGCCACCAGCGTCACCGGGTAACCCCACGTCCACTGCAGCACCGGCATGTTGGCGAAGTTCATCCCGTAGATACCGGCGATCAGCGTCGGCACCGCCAGCATCGCCGCCCACGCGGAGATCTTGCGCATGTCAGTGTTCTGCTGCATACCCACCCGGGCCAGCGCGGCCTGGACCAGCGAGCTGAGCATCTCGTCGTAGCTGGCGATCTGGTCCGCGACGTGAGCCTGGTGGTCGGCGACGTCGCGCAGGTAGCGCCGCACCTCCTTGGAGATCAGGTCGCGGTGCTCGGTCTGCATCCGCTGAAACGGGATCGACAGCGGGGCCACCGACCGTCGCAGCTCCACGACTTCGCGCTTGATCTGGTAGATCGGCTCGACGTCGGTCCGGGCACCGGGCGCGAACGCCACCTCCTCGATGGCGTCGATGTCGGTCTCCATCAGGTTGGTCACCTCGACGTAGCGGTCGACGACGTAGTCGGCGACGCCGTGCATCACCGCGTACGGTCCCAGCCGCATGTGCTCGGGATCGGCGTCCAGGCGCTTGCGCACGTCGGCCAGGCCGCTGTGCTCGCCGTGCCGGACGGTGATGACGAAGTTCTTGCCGACGAAGATCATGATCTCGCCGGTCTCGACGATCTCGCGGGCGAGCAGCGTGGAGTCGTGCGGGACGTAGTTGACGGTTTTGAGCACCAGAAACATGATGTCGTCGTAAAGCTCCAGCTTGGGTCGCTGGTGGGCGTGCACCGCGTCCTCGACCGCCAGCGCATGCAACCCGAAGGTGTCGGCCACCGTCTGCATCTGTTCGGCGTCCGGCTCGTGCAACCCGATCCAGACGAACGCGCTGCGGCCGGCCGCCGTGCTCTCGGCGACCTTGGCCACCGCGTCGGCCGGGGAGTACACCCCGGGCAGCCGGACCCCGTCTTCGTAGACGCCGCAGTCGACCACCGCCGGCTCGACCGGGGAGCGATTCTGCTGCTGCGGCGGGTTCGGCGCCTTGCCGCGCATCGTCTGGTGCGGCGACGGGGCCGACCCGGACGACGAGCGAAACGCTGGCATGGTCCATCTCCCGTCGCCGTACCCGTCTGCTTCCGTTTCCAGGCCGGTCAATGCTACGCGCGGAGCGGGTTGGCGGGTCCGAAGGTCAGCTGGCCGCGCCGGTGCGCTAGTTTCGACGCGGACCACGCTTGACTCATCCGACCCGATCCGTCCCTCCCGAGGAGCACTAGAGACGTGAGCACAACCCCACTCAAGGTGGCCGTCACCGGCGCTGCCGGTCAGATCGGCTACAGCCTGCTATTCCGCCTGGCCAGTGGCTCGCTGCTGGGGCCCGACCGCCCGATCGAGCTGCGGCTGCTGGAGATCGAGCCCGCTCTCAAAGCGCTCGAAGGCGTCGTGATGGAGCTCGACGACTGCGCGTTCCCGTTGCTCTCCGGGGTCCAGATCGGCTCGGACGCCAACAAGATCTTCGACGGCGCCAACCTGGCCCTGCTGGTCGGTGCGCGTCCGCGCGGTCCGGGCATGGAGCGCAGCGACCTGCTGGAGGCCAACGGGGCGATCTTCACCGCGCAGGGCAAGGCGCTCAACGCCGTCGCCGCCTCCGACATCCGCGTCGGCGTGACCGGCAACCCGGCCAACACCAACGCGCTGATCGCGATGAGCAACGCCCCCGACATCCCGCGGGAGCGCTTCTCGGCACTGACCCGCCTGGACCACAACCGGGCGATCTCGCAGCTGGCGCACAAGACCGGTTCGAAAGTCACCGACATCAAGAAGATGACGATCTGGGGCAACCACTCGGCCAGCCAGTACCCCGACATCTTCCACGCCGAGATCAACGGTCGCAATGCCGCCGAGGTCGTGGGCGACGAGGCGTGGATCGAGAACGACTTCATCCCGACCGTCGCCAAGCGCGGTGCGGCGATCATCGACGCCCGCGGCGCCTCATCGGCCGCCTCCGCGGCGTCGGCGACCGTGAACGCCGCCCGGGACTGGCTGCTGGGCAGCCCGGCGGGTGACTGGGTGTCGATGGCGGTGGTCTCCGACGGCTCCTACGGCGTGCCGGAAGGCTTGATCTCCTCGTTCCCGGTGACCACCTCCGGCGGCGACTGGAGCATCGTGGGTGGCCTGGAGATCAACGACTTCTCCCGCGCCAAGATCGACAAGTCGACTGCTGAGCTGGCCGAGGAGCGCGACGCCGTCACCGGACTCGGCCTGGTCTGAACTGGCACAGTACGCTCGAAGGTGTGCCTGAGAGCGTCCCGCACATGACAAATAGCCCGCAGATCGTCGTCGGCGACGAAGAGATCTTTGAGGCTCACGCTGACGGGAAGCTCTCGCTGGAGCTGAAAAGCCCACTGGACACCCAGCGTGCGCTGTCGATCGCGTACACGCCGGGTGTGGCACAGGTCAGCCGCGCCATCGCCGCCGACCACACGCTGGCCGCCCGCTACACCTGGGCCCACCGGCTGGTCGCGGTGGTCAGCGACGGCAGCGCTGTGCTCGGGCTCGGTGACATCGGCCCCTCGGCGGCACTGCCGGTGATGGAGGGCAAGAGCGCGCTGTTCAAGACCTTCGCCGGCCTGGATTCGATCCCGATCGTGCTGGACACCAAGGATCCCGACGAGATCGTCGAAACCCTGGTGCGGCTGCGGCCGACTTTCGGCGCTGTCAACCTGGAGGACATCGCGGCGCCGCGCTGCTTCGAGATCGAACGCCGGGTCATCGAAGCGCTGGACTGTCCGGTGATGCACGACGACCAGCACGGCACCGCGATCGTGGTGCTGGCGGCGTTGCAGGGCGCGGCCAAGGTGCTCGGCCGCGACATGACGTCGATGCGGGTCGTCGTCTCGGGTGCCGGGGCGGCCGGTGTGGCGTGTGCGAACATTCTTCTGTCCGTTGGTGTTTCCGACATCACCGTGCTGGATTCGCAGGGCATTCTGCAGCTGGGGCGCACCGACATGAACAGCGTGAAATACGAGTTGGCGCAGCGCACCAACCCCGGCGGGCGGACCGGCGGCATGGTCGAAGCGCTGGCCGGCGCCGACGTCTTCCTGGGCGCCTCCGGCGGCGTCGTGCCGGAAGAACTGATCGCGTCGATGGCGCCCGGCGGGGTGGTGTTCGCATTGTCGAACCCCGACCCGGAGATCCACCCCGACCTGGCGGCCAAGTACGCCGCCGTGGTGGCGACCGGCCGCAGTGACTTCCCCAACCAGATCAACAACGTGCTGGCATTCCCCGGTGTGTTCCGCGGCGCGCTGGACGCCGGGGCGCGGCGGATCACCGAGGCGATGAAGCTGGCCGCCGCCGAGGCCATCTTCTCCGTTGTCAGTGATGACCTGGCGCCGGACCGGATTGTGCCCAGCCCGCTCGACCCCCGGGTGGAGCCGGCGGTCGCCGAGGCAGTCGCGGCGGCATCCGCAGCAGCCAACGCCTAGCATGCGCCGGCTGGGGATCGCACTCGCTTTCCTGCTGCTCGCCGGCTGTGGTCCCCGGCCGGCACCGCCGTCGCTCACTGTCGGGGCAGGCACGGACGCCGAGTCGCAGATATTGGCCTCGCTGTACGCGGGCGCGCTGCGCGGCGCGGGTGCGGCGGTGCTCGTTCAACCGGTCGCCGACCCGGTCGTCGAGCTGGAATCCGGCGCGCTGACCGTGGTGCCCGGGTTCACCGGCCGGTTGCTGGGTGTCTTCGCTCCCGACGCGACGGCGCGATCGGACCGGCAGGTCTACCGGGCATTGATCGGCGCATTGCCGGAGGGGATCGGTGCCGGCGACTACGCCACCGCCGCCGAGGACAAGCCGGCACTGGCGGTGACCAAGGACACCGCAGCCGCGTGGGGTGGCGACGATCTGCGCGGGGTGGCGCGGCACTGCGACCGACTGACTGTCGGTGGTGTCGCAGGCGTCCACGCGCCGACGACGGTGGGACGATGCCAGTTGCCGACGGTACATGAATTCCCTGATGACACAGCGCTGTTCGCGGCGCTGCGCGCTCGGCGGGTGACCGCGGCGTGGACCAGCACAGCCGATCCGGCTGTTCCCCGCGATCTGGTGGTGCTCGCCGATGGCACACCGTCGCTGGTGCGGGCCGAGAACGTGGTTTCGCTGTACCGGCGCAACGCGCTGACCGAACCGCAAGTGCTGGCGCTCAATCAGGTGGCCGGGGCGCTGGAGACCGCCGCCTTGGTCGACATGCGTCGGCAGGTGGCCGGTGGCGCCGGCCCGCAACCGGTGGCCGATGCCTGGCTGGCCGAGCATCCGCTCTGGCACTGACACCGGAGAGCGGCCAGGCGGGCTGAGTGAGCCGCACAAGCCCGGAACCGTGAACGAGCACCGCCCGGCGCGCTGAGCAGCACGCACGCCACACCGGTCCCGGCAGGACACGGAAGCAACGTCAGCACCAGTAGTCACCGAAAAAGTGGGCATGTGAAAATTGCCCGCCTTCGAGCGACTGCTGGGAGCGTCGTGGCCGTGTTGCTCGCTGAAACACCGTGGTCGTGCCGGCGTCGTCGTGGTCGTGCCAGCGTCGTCGTGGTCGTATCAGCTTCGTCGTGGTCGTATCAGCTTCGTCGTGCTCGTACCAGCTTCGTCGTGGTCGTACCAGTGTCGCGAGCCCCTGTCGCTCGAAGGCGGGCAATTGCCCTATGGCTAATTTTTAGCGACTGGTGGGGCAGAAGTGACAAGCAGGCCAGAAGAGGCCACTCACGCGGCACACCGGCTGGGCAGGCTCAGCCGAACGCCTCCTCGATGATCTCGGCCTGCTCGACGGCATGCACCTTCGACGAGCCCGACGACGGCGCCGACATCGCCCGCCGCGAGATGCGCTTCAGCCCACTCAGCTTGTCGGGCAACAACTCCGGCAGCTCCAACCCGAACCGCGGCCACGCCCCCTGGTTGGCCGGCTCCTCCTGCACCCAGAAGAACTCGCGCGCGTTCGGATAGCGGCTCAACGTCTCGGCCAGCCGACGTTTCGGCAGCGGCGCCAACTGTTCGATCCGCACGATCGCCACGTCGTCGCGGCTGTCCTTGGCCTTGCGAGCGGCCAGTTCGTAGTAGAGCTTGCCGCTGGTCAGCAGAATCCGGTTGACCGTGCCGCGGTCGCCGATCCCGTCCTCGTAGGTGGGTTCCTCGAGCACCGAGCGGAACTTCACCTCGGTGAAGTCCTTGATCTCGCTGACCGCAGCGTGGTTGCGCAGCATCGACTTCGGCGTGAACACGATCAGCGGCCGCTGGATCCCGTCCAGGGCGTGCCGGCGCAACAGGTGGAAGTAGTTCGACGGCGTCGACGGCACCGCCACCGTCATCGAACCCTCCGCCCACAACTGCAGGAAGCGCTCGATGCGCCCGGAGGTGTGGTCGGGCCCCTGGCCCTCGTGGCCGTGCGGCAACAGCAGCACCAGTGCGGACAGCTGGCCCCACTTGGCCTCGCCGGAGCTGATGAACTCATCGATGATCGACTGGGCGCCGTTGACGAAGTCGCCGAACTGCGCCTCCCACAGCACCAGCGCCTCGGGGTTGCCGACCGTGTAGCCGTACTCGAACCCGACGGCGGCGTACTCCGACAGTGGCGAGTCGTAGACCACGAACTCGCCGCCGGACGGGGTGCCGTCGGGACTGGTCTCCAGCAGCTTCAGCGGCGTGAACTCCGCGCCGGTTTCACGGTCGATGAGCACCGAATGCCGCTGCGAGAATGTGCCGCGCTTGCTGTCCTGACCGGACAGCCGCACCAGCTTGCCCTCGGCCACCAGCGACCCCAGCGCCAGCAACTCGGCGAACGCCCAGTCGACCTTGCCTTCGTAGGCCATCTCCCTGCGTCGCTCCTGCACCGGCAGCACGCGGGGGTGCACGGAGAAGCCCTCGGGAATCTGCAACTGGGCGTCGCCGATCCGGGCCAGCAGCGCCTTGTCCACCGCGGTGGACAGCCCGGCGGGAATCATCTGTTCGGACTCCACCGACTCGCTGGGCAGCGCGCTGTGCTTCTCCAGTTCGCGGATTTCGTTGAACACCTGCTCGAGCTGGCCCTGGTAGTCGCGCAGGGCGTCCTCGGCCTCCTTGATCGAGATGTCGCCACGACCGATCAGGTCTTCGGTGTAGGTCTTGCGGACGCCGCGCCGGGTACCGATCACGTCATACATGTACGGGTTGGTCATCGACGGGTCGTCGCCCTCGTTGTGCCCGCGCAACCGGTAGCACAGCATGTCGATGACCACGTCCTTGTGGAACTTCTGTCGGAAGTCGATCGCCAGCCGCGCCACCCAGTCGCACGCCTCCGGGTCGTCGCCGTTGACGTGGAAGATCGGCGCGCCCACCATCTTTGCGACGTCGGTGCAGTACTCGCTGGACCGGGAATGCTCCGGTGCGGTGGTAAAACCGATCTGGTTGTTGACGACGATGTGCAGGGTGCCGCCGACCCGGTAGCCCTGCAGCATCGCCATGTTCAGCGTCTCGGCGACGACACCCTGGCCGGCGAATGCGGCGTCACCGTGCAGCATCATCGGCACGACCGAGAAGCGGGCTTCGCCTTCGCGTTTGTCCAGCAGGTCCTGCCTGGCTTTGACCATCCCCTCCAGCACCGGGTCCACGGCCTCCAGGTGCGACGGGTTAGCGGTCAGTGACACCTGAATGTCGTTGTCGCCGAACATCTGCAGGTAGACGCCGGTGGAGCCGAGGTGGTATTTGACGTCGCCGGATCCGTGTGCCTCGGACGGGTCGAGGTTGCCCTCGAACTCGGTGAAGATCTGCGAGTAGGGCTTGCCGACGATGTTGGCCAGCACGTTGAGCCGGCCGCGGTGCGGCATGCCGATGATGACTTCGTCGAGTCCGTGTTCGGCGCATTGGTCGATCGCGGCGTCCATCATCGGGATGACGGCCTCGGCGCCCTCCAGCGAGAACCGCTTCTGCCCGATGTACTTGGTCTGCAGGAAGGTCTCGAAAGCCTCAGCCGCGTTGAGCTTGCTCAGAATGTATTTCTGTTGAGCCACAGTCGGTTTGCCGTGCTTCACCTCGATCCGCTCCTGCAGCCAACGCTGCTGCTCGGGTTCGAGGATGTGGGTGTACTCCACACCGACGTGGCGGCAGTAGGAGTCGCGCAGCACGGACAGGATCTCGCGCAGCTTCTTGCGCTCGACACCCATGAAGCCGTCGACCTTGAACTCACGGTCCAGGTCCCACAGCGTCAGGCCGTGCGTCAGCACGTCCAGGTCGGGGTGGCTGCGGAACCGGGTGTTGTCCAGCCGCAGCGGGTCGACGTCGGCCATCAGGTGTCCGCGGTTGCGGTAGGCGGCGATCAGCTCGATCACGCGGGCGTTCTTGTCCACCACCGAGTCGGAGTTGTCCGGCCGCCAGCGCACCGGCTCATAGGGGATGCCGAGCGCGAAGAAAATCTCGTCCCAGAAGTCGTCGGCCAGCAGCTTCTCGTGGATGGTGCGCAGGAAGTCGCCGGATTCGGCGCCCTGGATGATGCGGTGGTCGTAGGTGGAGGTCAGCGTGATCAGTTTGCCGACACCAAGATCGGCGATGCGCACCTCGCTGGCGCCCTGGAATTCGGCGGGGTACTCCATCGCGCCGACCCCGATGATCGCGCCCTGCCCGGCCATCAGCCGCGGCACCGAGTGCACGGTGCCGATCGTGCCCGGGTTGGTCAGCGAGATCGTCACGCCGGCAAAGTCTTCGGCGGTCAGCTTGCCGTCGCGGGCGCGCCGCACGATGTCCTCGTAGGCGGTGACGAACTCGGCGAACTGCATGGCCTCGCAGCCCGTGATGCCGGCCACCACCAGGGAGCGCTTGCCGTCCTTGCCCTGCAGGTCGATCGCCAGGCCCAGGTTCGTGTGCGCCGGGGTGACGGCGTTCGGCTTGCCGTCGATCTCGGCGAAATGCCGGTTCATGTTGGGGAACGCCTTGACCGCCTGCACCAGCGCGTAGCCCAGCAGGTGGGTGTAGGAGATCTTGCCGCCGCGGGTGCGCTTCAGGTGGTTGTTGATGACGGTGCGGTTGTCGATCATCAGCTTGGCCGGCACGGCCCGCACGCTGGTGGCGGTCGGCAGCTCCAGCGAGGTGGACATGTTTTTGACCACGGCCGCCGCGGCTCCGCGCAGCACCTGCGCCTGGTCGCCCTCGGCGGGCGGGACGGCGGCTTTGGGGGCGGTGGCGGGCTGGGCAGGCGGAGTGGGCTGGGTGGGCTGGGACGGCGGGGCCGGTTGCGCCGGCGGTGCCGCTGTCGCGGACCCCGCGGCGACCTGGGCGGGCTGGGCCGGCGCGCTCACCGCGGCCGGCCGGCCGGCCGGCGCAGCTGCACCGCCTGCGGCTTCCGGTTTGTAGTCGACCAGGAAGTCGTGCCAGCTCGGGTCGACCGAGGACGGGTCTTCCCGGAACTTCCGGTACATCTCCTCGACGAGCCACTCGTTCTGGCCGAAGGGTGAAGTGGTAGCGCTCACAGCCGCTGATCGCCTCGATTCTTGGTCCGCGGCCGCACCGACGGCGTCCGCCTCCCATAAAGGCTAACGCGTCGCGATTGATCTGCCAGGGGTACCGGGACAGCCGGCGGCGGTCAGCCGTTCGGTTTGCTGTCGGGCAGGCGGGCCGCCCTGCCGCCGGTCGGTCCCGGGCCGCTGTCGCCGACCGCGGGCACCAGTCGCAGGGTCACCGGCCAGCGCCCCGGCGCCGGCCCGAATGCCTTGCGGGCGTTGGCGATGATCTTTTTGCCCATCGACCGGTTCCCGACACCGCCGACCATGGCGCCCAGGCCCAGCGGCAACAGCTTGCCGAACATCAGCGCGCCCCGTCGCACGGTGTAGCGCTTGACGAAGTAGCGCAGCAACCGGCGGTTCAGCTCCGCCACCGCCGGCAGCGGCAGCGACACCACCCCCGCCGATCCCTCGGCCAGCCACGCGCCGCCGGTGCGGCCGGAGCCGAGCAGGTCGCCGACCGCCCGCTTGCCGTCGTCACCGACCAGCACCGCCAGCACCAGGGCGCGCCGCCGCTCCCACTGGTCGGCGGGGATGTCGTGCACCTCGGCGACGGCCAGCACGAAAAGCGCGGTCGCCTCCAGGAACACCACGGTCTCCGCGCCGATCGCCGAGAACGCGGTGAGCGTGCCGATGGCCGGGATCGTCGCCGACGAGCCGACCGCCGCGCCACTGGCGGTCACCGCGGCCAGGTAGCGCTTCTCCAGTTTCGAGGTGATCTCGGCCGGGCCGGCATCCGGATTCGCGGCTCGGAGCCGTTGCACATACGCATCGACGGCCGGCTGCTGCACCCGGGTGCTGCGCTCGACGATGCGCGACAGCGCGCGCGCCGCCCGGGTGGGGTTTGCGTCGTCGTCGCTCTGCGATTTGCGCCTCCGACAGCGCCGCAGGATGCCCATTCAGCCGCCCTCCGTACCAGTTGTGCGTCCCCAGGCTAACGCTCCGCGGGGCACCGCTACCCCCGAAGTCGTCGCCTAGGGATTCCGGTAGCGTCGAAACGCGTGCCCGCCCACGCCACCTCGCCGATCAACCCGTGGAACGCGCTGTGGGCGATGATGGTCGGCTTCTTCATGATCCTGCTCGACTCGACGATCGTCGCGGTCGCCAATCCGAGCATCATGTCCGCGCTGGATATCGGCTACGACACGGTGATCTGGGTGACCAGCGCCTACCTGCTGGCCTACGCGGTGCCGCTGCTGGTGGCCGGGCGACTCGGCGACCGGTTCGGCCCGAAGAATCTGTACTTGATCGGCCTGACGGTGTTCACGCTCGCCTCGCTGTGGTGCGGCCTGTCCGGCGGCGTGCACATGCTGATCGGCGCTCGGGTGGTGCAGGGCATCGGCGCCGCACTGCTCACCCCGCAGACCCTGAGCATGATCACCCGGATCTTCCCGGCCGAGCGGCGCGGGATGGCGATGAGCGTGTGGGGCGCGACCGCCGGCGTCGCCACCCTGGTCGGGCCGCTGGCCGGTGGTGTGCTGGTGGACTGGCTGGGCTGGGCATGGATCTTCTTCGTCAACGTCCCGATCGGCATTGTCGGGCTGGTGCTGGCTTACCTGCTGGTGCCCGACCTGCCCACCCATCCGCACCGGTTCGACCTGATCGGCGTCGGACTCTCCGGGACCGCGGTGTTCCTCGTCGTGTTCGCCCTGCAAGAGGGGGAGGCCAACGGCTGGGCGGAGTGGATCGCGGCGATGCTGGTGGTCGGTGTCGTGTTGCTGGCGATGTTCGTCTACTGGCAGGCGATCAACATCGGTGAGCCGCTGATCCCGCTGAGCATCTTCGCCGACCGCGACTTCAGCGTGGCCAGCCTCGGCGGAGCGATCATCGGCTGTGTGGCCACCGCGATGGTGCTGCCGGTGATGTTCTTCGCGCAGTCGGTCTGCGGGCTGTCGCCCACCCGGTCGGCGGTGCTGACCGCGCCGATGTCGATCGCCTCCGGGGTGCTCGCCCCGCTGGTCGGCAAGGTCATCGACCGGGCGCATCCGCGGTCGGTCGTCGGCTTCGGCTTCTCGGTGCTGGCGATCGGGTTGACCTGGCTGTCGATCGAGATGACCCCGACCACCCCGATCTGGCGGCTGGTGCTGGCGTTCACCGTGGTCGGTGTCGGTAACGCGTTCATCTGGTCACCGCTGGCGGCGGCGGCCACCCGCAACCTGGCGCCGCGACTGGCTGGGGCGGGTTCGGGGGTGTACAACGCGACCCGCCAGGTTGGCTCGGTGCTGGGCAGTGCGGGCATGGCGGCGTTCATGACGGCGCGGATCTCGGCGAACATGCCGGACGGCGGCGGGCGTTCACGCAGCTTCGAGGGCGGTTTGGGGTTGCAGCTACCGGCTTTTCTGCGTGCGCCGTTTGCCCTGGCGATGTCGGAGTCGACGCTGCTGACCGCGTTCATCACGCTGTTCGGGGTGGCTGCGGCGATCTTCCTGGTCGGGATCGTCACATCGTCGGCGCGACAGCCGAGCTGGGGGCTGGCCGGTGCGGCCGGGGATAGCCCGGGACCGGTCGACGACCTGGATGACCCCGCTATCGCCGCGGCCGACACCGGGCCGGTGCTGTTCGTCGCCGAAGCTGATTTCGACGACGACGACCGGTTTCTGGAGATCGGTGCTCGGGTCCGGTCGGTCTCGCGGCGTCGCGCGGACTGAGCGGAACCGCCTACGGGCTGTCCCGCGTGGATGGGACGATGCGCAGCTGCTGGAGTTCGGGAATCGCGTGTTGCAGGGTCAGGAGATCGGTGTCGTTGTGCACGACGACGGCATCATGTCGCAGGGCGAGGAGCACAGGGTGCCGATGACGGCCAGCGTGTTGATCCGCGTCTTGACCACCGGGTCGAGCCAGTAATGCGTCATCACAGAGTGGTCCACCATGTATCGCGGGCGGACGGCCGGCGCCGTCATCGGTCAGCTGCCGGCGCGGCGAGCTCCTCCTCGGTCAAGAACGGATTGTGGTCCAACCCCGCCAGGCGTGCCAGCGCATCGCGTTGGCGGTAGCTCTGCAGAAGTTCGGACAACGCCAGATTGACGACGGCCTTCTTGGTGGTCAGACCGGTCAGCCGTTGCGCCTCGGCGAGCACTTCCTCGGGGATATCGACAGTCGTCGCCACCATCGCGCAGTGGCACGAACCATCACGCTGCGGCTGTCAGACGACTCGTATGACGCGGCACGGCGCTATGCACAAGCCGACCAGCAGTCCCGAGGCGTTCTTGCCCGCGGGCGGCGTGCGACTTCACCACCGATGATGCTGCTCCACAGCGCGTCAGGCGTTCTTGAATCGCTGCTGAGCCGCCTGCCGGGAGGTGCCGAGCACCTTCGACGCCCGTCGCACAGGCCGACGCTGCACACATCGCGCGGGTTGCTTCGGGCTACAGGGCTCCGCGCGGTGCGATCCATTCGGTGCGCTGGCCGGTGATTTCGGCGATGCGGTCGTAGTCCTCGTCGTAATGCCACAGCACGGTGCCGGAGAGTTCGGCGGCCGCGGCAATGATCAGGTCCGCGATTTTCACGCTGCGGTGATACAGACCGGCGACGTGGGCGAGTTCGCGTTGCACTTCGGTTGCGCGGGTGAAAGTTCGGCTGCCCATCTCGATCCGAGTCAGCCCGTCGAGTTCGGCGGCGAGCGCGTCGTAGTCGTTGGCGGATCTCGCTGAGTAGAGGATCTCCAGACGCACCTGATCGCAGACGCCGACCTGGTCGGCGGACAACGCCGCCAGCCAACGGTTCGCCACGTCCGGATGTGTGGCGTGATGCCATGCGCTGGTGTCGGCGCAGTACCGCCTCATCGAATCGGGCGTGTCTGGGCGAGGAGTGCCTCGGATCGATCGATGCCGGCTCCCGAGGCTATTCGGGCGGCGAGGCGAGCCCGAGCCGACTGCTTTACCGCGGCCAGCAGTGCGGCATCGACGGTGTCTTTGAGCCCGGTGGTGCCCAGCGCCGCTTGTGCACGGGTCAGCAACACATCATCGATATCGATCGTCGTACGTCTCGTCACACGGTAAGTATATATGCATTTTCCGGGCTTCGATATTTATCAGTGACTGTCGTCCTGATGATCGGCCGTCGGCTCATTCGATCATCGGTCAGTCGTGCTTCCCGCCGTCAGCCGGTCGCCCGGGCAACGTCAGGCGAAACACTCATTACAGGGGACGAGGCAGCCACCCGGAGGCTCGATGCAGGGTTCCACTACCTGCCCTCCTGGCCCGCCGTTGCCGCCCTGACCGCCGGTGCCGTCGGATGGGGATTGGCCAGGTTGGCCGCTGCCGCCTCCGCCGGCGCCGCCGTCGCCGCCCTGGCCGCCGGTGCCGGCGGGTGAGCCCGTACCGCCGTCGCCGCCGTCGCCGCCTCCGCCGCCTTCGCCGATCGTAGATGTGACGCCCAGGCAGCCCTCCGGGCAGTCTCGGGCGGGTGGTGTGCCGGCAGAGCCGGTGCCTCCGGCGCCGCCGTCCCCGCCGTCCCCGCCGGTGCCGGTGTTGCCGGAGGTTGAGCCACCTAGGCCGGCGTTGCCGCCGTTGCCGCCAGCGCCACCTGGTTCGCCCCTGGCCCCAGCCCCATTCGAATAGGTGTAGCTGCCGCCGTTGGCGCCTTTGCCGCCGTAACCGGCGTCGCCGCCGTTGCCGACCGCTCCGCCGTTGCCGCCGTCGCCGCCGTTGCCACCTGGAGCGCCGTAGTTGGTGCCGAAGCTCTTACCGCTGCTGTTCGTGTAGGTGCCGGTGACGGCATCGCCGCCGTTGCCGCCGTAGCCGCCGTCACCGCCGGTGGTCACCGCTTGGCCGTTGTTGCCGGCGCCGCCGGGCAGGGGGCCGCCGCCGGCGGCGCCGCCGGTACCGGGGGTGCCGGGGTTGCCGCCGGCCCCGCCCGCACCGCCGTCGCCGCCACCGCCGGTTGCGGTGGCGCCGTTCGAGGCATTGGGAGGCAGGTGGCTGCCGCCGGCGAATCCGTTGTCCCCGCCCGCGCCGTCGCCGCCCTTGCCACCGTCGCCGGGGTCGCCGGCGTCCCCGCCGTCTCCGCCTTTGCCGCCGGTGCCGTCACCGCCGGCGCTGCCGGTTCCGCCTTGGGCGACGCTGCCGCCGAGACCGCCGTCGCCGCCCTTGCCGCCGTCGCCGCCGTCCCCGCCGTTGCCGCCGTTGGTGCCGGCACCGCCGTTG
>DASTNJ010000098.1:0-21720 GCA_035721065.1 Mycobacterium sp. | reverse complement strand
GAGATCAGCGTTCCCGGGCGCGGCGCGGGCGTGCACGTGCCGTCCGTGACACTGACGGTGGTGCCCGCGGCCGGCCGGGCCGTCCCGGTCACCACCACGTCCGGCATCCGGACACTGGACCACCGCTGTGGATCACGGGTGTGCACCGTGACCCGCTCACCGGAACCGGCCAGCCGCACCACGATCCGCTTGGCCAGATAGTCCTCGGCCGCCACGTGCACGCGGCTGAACTCCGCCGGATCGTCCAGCGGCAGCATCAGCCGGTTTCCGGCACCGACCTTGCCGAGCAGCACCCCGGACGGACCGATCGGGACGCTCAGCGTCTCGGGCAGGGCGCCCGGCGAGACGCCCCGCAGCTCCGGCAGCGGGCAGCACAGGTTCGCGGCCAGGCTCAGCGCCTGCTCACCCGGCAATGGCTGCAGCAGTATGCCCGGCGGTGCCGAGGGCGGCTGTGCCGTCCGCACGGTCACCGTCGCCATCACCGTCCCGCCCGCCATCCCGCCCGCCGTCCCGCCCGCCGTGCCGCCCGGGAACAGAGTGACGTTCTGCACGATCCCGTCCACCTGCAGGGACCAGGCCTGCGCCAGCTTGTCGGCGGTGATGTCCGCCGGCCGGTACCCGTACGTCGTCAGCCAGCCGGTCTCCCCCCGCACGGACCACCATCGCCGGTTGCCCGGATCCAGTCCGGGCCCTGCGAGCCGGCGTTCCATCTCGACGATGTCGGTGGCCGTCGCGACCCTGGCCCGAATGCCCCGCTGGCGCAGCGCCGCACTGATCCGTTGCGCGGCGGCCAGCGCGGCGGTGCCCACCGAGCCGCGCCACTGCAGCGCCTCGACGTTGGCCATCGCCGGAATCCGGGCGACCAGCCAGGTCTCCCGCTGCCCGGCGTACGGCGGTGTGCCGATCAGCGTGTCGTAGACCCGTGCGTAGTCGCCGGTGCTGCGCCGCCTCGCCCCGGCACTGACCAGGCTCAGCGACGAAACAACCAGCCCCATGCTCTGCCGCAGCAGTGGCAGCAGACCGGCGACGTCGATGACGTTATCGGTCTCCGCCGCCGTGGTTCCGGTGAACAGGGTCGGCAGGTGCGGTTTCCCGAGCAACTGCACGGCGACTGTGGCGATGCCGTCCTGGTACCGGACTCCGCCGCCCGATCGGTCGTTGGTGACGGTGACGGGTTCGGTCAGCACGATCGGCCGCCGGCGGCGCGCCCACAGCGCCAGCCAGGACCACAGCTGACGGCGGCGCCAGCGGGCCGCGCCGAGCACCAGCCCGAGGATCAGCCCGGCGGCGGCGCCCGGGTAACCGGCCGCGCTCCAGCCGAGCAGACCCGCCGCCAGCACCGCGACCACGACGGCCAGTTTGGTGGCGGCGGTCATCACGGCGGTCTGCCCCGTGCCCGCCGGATTCGCCCGATCAGTGCGGCCAGTAGCACCGCGGCCGCCACCAGACCGGCGAACACCAGGGCGAAGGTACGCGCACGGTGATCCGGCGGGGCCGCCGGCGGCGGCGGCGCGATCACCCGGCTCTGCGCACCGGGTGCGACGCGGTCCCCCGCCGGTACGTCGAACGTCAGCGCGGCAACCGGGTCGACCACCCCGTAGCCCACCTGGTTGTCCACCCCGCGCGGCGGATTGTGCGCGGTCAGCAGGATGCGGTTGATCACCTGGTGCGCGGACAGCTCCGGGAACTTCGCCCGCACCAGGGCCGCCACGCCGCTGACGAACGCCGCCGAGAAACTGGTGCCCCAGAACGGCATGGTCTTCTCGCCCGGCCGGATCGGCGGATAGGCGTTCACCGGCCCGCCGGTCTCCGGCGACAGCCCCATGATCCCGACGCCCGGCGCCGCGGCCGCGACCCACGGACCGGCCAGGCTCCTGGCGATCGGGGCCCCGGCGTTGTCGACGGCGCCCACCGAGAGCACGTAGTCGGCGAACCAGGACGGTGACGACACGGTGTTGACCTGGTGCCAGTCCCGCGGGTCGGACGGATCCAGCGGGTCGAACGACGGGTTCTGGGCGCAGTCCTCCTCGCCGTCGTTGCCGGCCGCCGCCACGATCACCGCGTCCTTGACGGTGGCGGCATACCAGACCGCCGCCCCGATCGCGCCCTGGTCGAGGGGGTCGGCCGCCGAGACGCAGGAGGTCACGCTGACGTTGATCACCTTGGCGCCCAGGTCGGCCGCGTGCACGATGGCGCTGGCCAGGGTGGCGACGGTGCCGGCCTTCCGGCGTTCCTCGAAGCTGCCGCCGACGGGGTGCTCCGGCTCGTACGCGCGCGACGACTGCCGGATCGAGATGACCACCGCGTGCGGGGCCACCCCGGCCACCCCGTCAGGAGCCTCCGGCGGTGGCGGCGGCACCTCCGGGTCGTCGGGCTGCCCCGGCACGGGATCGCCGGGGCCGTTCGAGGGCTGATCGGGCGGCGGCGGCGGCGGTGGCGGCGGGATCGGGGCGGGCTGCACGGTGACCGTCACCGGTGCCGGCGGCGGCGGTGGCGCGGGTGGCGGGGGCGGGCCACCGGGCGGCGGCGGGGCGGCGTCGGTCGCCACGCCGATCGGCGGGAACGCGGGGACCGGCGGCATCGGCGGCGGCATCGGGAGGCCGTTCGGCGCGGCGGCGATGACCGACGCCACGACCGTGCCGTGGGCGTCGCAGTCGGTGAGCCCGTCGCCACCCATGATGTAGTCGCCGCCGGCGACCGCCGGCAGCCGCGGGCTCGGGTTGACACCGGTGTCGATCACCGCGACGGGCACCCCGTTGCCGGTGGAGAACTGCCAGGCCCGGGAGATGTCCAGCATGGTGAAACCCGGCGCGGTGACGGCCACGTCGGGGTCGGCGACGGTGATCGGGTGGGCGCAGACGTTGCTCTGCCGCATCGGCTGTTCCGGGCCGGGCACGCCGTCGGCAGGCACCCGGGCGGGATCGACGCTGGGAGGCGGGATCGCCTGTGCCGCCGCAACATTCGCGACGATGCCGGCCAGCGTGATGACAACGCACAGCACCGCGCCGCGCCGGCCCGCCCCGCTCATCGCATCCGCACCCAGGTGAACAGGCCGCCGATCCATGCCGCCAGCGGCAGGGCGGCGATGATCGCCACCAGTTCGAGCCATTCGGCGATCATCCGGACCAGCGGGGTGAATTTCGTGACCGGAACCAGCAGCCCCGCGGTGAGCGCGGCGGCGCCGAAGCAGGCCAGCGCCGCCGCGCCGAACAGCACGGACTGCGCGGAGCCGGCCGGTTCGTGCAGCACGTACCGCACCACCCCGACGCAGACCGCGGCCGACGCCCCGCACACCAGCGCGAGCGCCTGCCGCTTGTCGGCGAACGCCCGGCCGCGGCTGACGAAGATCAGCACGAAGAGGCCGGCCAGCACCGCGGCGGCGGTGCCGCGACCCTGCTGTCCCGGCATCAGGGTCGGCCACACCGCCGCGGGCAGCGCCAGGCCCGCTCCGGCGCAGATCCCGGTCAGCACGGTGTTGGCCCGGACCGCCGCCGCGGTGATCCGCGCGCCGCGCGCGGTGGTGTCCGGGTTGGCTTCTTCGGAGTCTTGGTCTTCCACCGGCGCTACCGCATCGGCGGGCAGGCCGGCTTTGCGACGGAACAGGTCCCGCCCGGTGATCGACCCGAAATGCGGCGGGCGGATCCGGGCGCACCACAACGCGATCGTCGGCGCGCAGGTGAGCAGCACCAGCAGACCGATCAGCGTGCACATGCCCAGCCACTGCGCCGGGATCGGCTGCCACATCCGGGCCGCCGCCACCAACCCGCCCAGCGCGCACAGCGTCACCACCGCGGCGGCGGCGTCCACCAGCCGTCCGGTCACGGCGGTGCTGCCGCAGGTCAGGATTACGGCGGCCAGCGCCGTGACGAACAGGTGCGGCGCCGCGAGCGCGCCGGGCGCCGCGGCCCCCAGGCTCACCGAAAGCGGTGCGACGCAAAGCCAGACGAACCCGCCGAACATGTCGGCTCGCCGCGGCCACCACCGCCGCACCACCGCGGCCGCACCGGCGGACAGCAGGCCGATCACTCCGGTGACGATGCTCGGCGCCAGCGCGTCGGTGGCCGTGCGGGCGCGTATCGCCAGTCCCAGAATCGTCGCGAAGACCATCGCGGTGATCACCAGCGCGGCGTGCGCAGCGGTGTCGGCGGTGACCGACTCGAACAGCTTCCTGCCCACCCGGGCCAGGCCGGTGGACAGCGACTCGTACTGCGGTTCGAACGAGTCACCCGCCACCGACGGCGACAGCACCAGGGTGGCGCCGTCCTCGACACCCAGCTCGTCGAGTGTCTTGGTGACGTCGAGGCGCACCCCGTTCGCCCGCTGCAGTTCGTAGCCGACGTCGGAATCCAGCCCGCCGAGCCCGCGCCGCTTCAACTCGTCGTTGAGCAGTTCGACGATGTCGTCGATGAAGACCTCGACCGGCACCGACGCCGGGTACACCTGGGAGACCAGTTGGTCACCGCAGACCACGGCCACCGCGCAGCGCGCCGGGAATGCGACATGGGCCGAGGAGGCCAACACCGTCATCAGCGCGGCCTGTCGGCGTCCGGCACGTACCTGTCGGCGAGTGCCGCGGTGATCTCGAACAGCCGCAGCCGGGTCTTCTTCGCCACCTCGTGCTGCGTGTCGATGATGCCGCCCCGGGCCAGATGCGAGTCGTACGGCATGAATTCGACCGTCGCGCCCGACTGGGCGAAACGCTCGGTCAGATATTTCCGCGCCTCCGGGTCGTATCTGTTGCGGCTGTCGTTGAGGATCACCATGCTGCGCGACACCAGATCGTGATAGCCCATCGCGCGCAGCAGGTCGATGGCGCGGGTCACCGGCAGCGACGTGTCGGCGGTCAGCCCGGACACGAAGACCAGCGTGTCGCAGGAGTCGAACACGGTCTTCATCACCGGGTGCTCCAGGTCGTCGGAGGTGTCGACGACGATGACGGTGTGGGTGCGGCGCAACCGCGACAGCACACCGGAGAACATCGTCGGGGCCAGCGGGCGCGGCTGGTCGGACGCCCGGTTGCCGGCCAGCACGTCCAGACCGAGGCTGTTCTGGCCGAGGTGCTCGCGAATGTCGGCGTAGCCCTGCACATCGGTGTCGTTGAGCACGGCGGCGTAGTCACCGGGGGGCGTCTCGTCGATCCGGCCGGACAGCGTCCCGAAGCCCGGCGCCGCGTCGATCGCCACCACGTTCTCCGGGCGGCACTCCCGGAATACCGCGCCGATGCACGCGGTCATCGTCGTCTTGCCGACCCCGCCCTTGCCGGAGATCACCCCGATGACGAACTGTTTGCGGATATGCCGGCGGATTCGGTCCTGCAACTCCCGGTAATGCCGTTCGGCGGGTGACTCACCCAGGTTGATGCCGTGAAACGACATGGCGTAGAGGAACTTCCGCCACCCCGAACCCGGCGGGATCTTCCGGGGCGCGACCATGTCGGAGATGCGCAGTGTTCCCGAGACGGAATCGTGCCGGCCGGGGTAGGCGCCGGGTTCTCGCCCGCCGAGTTCTCGCCCGGCGGGTTCTCGCCCGCCGGGTTCTCTCCCGCCGGGTCCGATGTACTCCGGCGAACTGATCGGTACCCGACGCGGATTGGTCATTGCGCTGTCCATGACATGGGTGAAAGCTCCTCGCTCAGACGACTTTCCGGTAGGAATGCCATTCCTGGTCGGCCGGCAGATGCCGGAGCATCTGATTGATCGCGGTCGCGATGCCGGTGGCGGTACCGGGGCCGACGATGATCCACGTCCTGCCCGCGGAGGTGACCTGCTCGGCGACCAGCCGCCCCTGTGGGGTGTCCAGCACGGTCACCACGGTGTGCCCCACATGGGTCCGGGTCGGCCCACCGGCATCGATCCCGGTTTGCAGCGCCGCGAACGAGGCTTGCGCAGACCGCTGCGGGTCGGCCGCCGCCATGATGATCTGCACCTGTTCGCCGTCCAGACCCCGGCCGACCAGGTATGCCCGCAGTTTCTCCGGGTCCGCGCCGCAGCGCCGCAGCGGCGCTGAGTCCAGCGTGACCGGCTGGAACCTGGCTGCCGGCATGGTTCCGCACAGTCGCTCGATCTGGCCGATCAGCACCGAGTTGGCTGCGCCTTCGGCGGTCGCGGTGCCCGCGCCGCCGATCCGGATGAACTCCGCCGAGCGCTCCATCACCACCCACCACTGGGCGAACCGGGCGATCACCACCCGCGCCGGCGCGTCGCCGTCGGGCCGGTGCAGGTGGACCACCAGCGCGACTTCGCGACGGGACAGCACGGTGAGCCATTCCCGCACCGCGATATCGACGGCCCCGTCGTCGTCGATGACGCCCGCGGACCGCAGGTCGGCGGCGGCGGGGTGGGCCAGGGCCAGTTGCCTGGTCTCCACACTCGGCAGAATCGGCCGCAGCCCCAACTCGGGGGCAACCGCCTCGGCGCCGCTGAGCACCTGCAGCACCCAGAGGCCGTCAACGGTCGTGGTCAACACTTTGCTCTCCACCGGTGGCTGGGGCGCGCTCCCGACACCCGCGCCCCAGCCACCCCCCGGGGCTCAGCCGAAAAGATTCGCCATCTGGGCGTCGGTGTTCATCGCGTTGCCGTGCACGTCGGTCACGGTCTGGCCGTGTCGGCTGACGGTGTGGATCAGCCCCTCGAGCCCGTGCAGCGCCTGCGTCTGGGCGTCGAAGAAGCTGCTGGCGCCCTGGCCCATGAAGAACTCGGCGAGCGTCTGCGTGCGCTGCGCGACGTCGGCGTGGATCTCGGCCAGTTGTCCCGCGGTCGTCCCGACGTTGCTGGCGAGGTCGGCAACCGCACCGTGGTTGTAGGTGATCTGTGCGTCCATGATTCCTCCTGATGGGGGTCAGACCGAGGTGGGTGTGTCGCCGAACAGCCCGCTGAAGCTGTGGGCCGCGTCGTGCTCGTGCTGTTCCATCAGGGTCGCCGCCTGGCGGAGGCCGTGCGACAGCCGCTGGCAGCCGCTGATGGTCTGCTGCAGGCTGTCGTTGAGGTGCCCGGCCGTGGTCAGCGACGCGGTGGCGGCATCACCGGTGAACAAGGTTGCGGACACGACGTTTTCATGGCCGCTGAGATAACTGTTGGCGATCGCGATCGCGTGCTCCAAGTCCGTGTCGATCTTGCTCGCGGTCGTCCTCAGCAAGTCCGGTGTCACGGTTATGCCCGTTGCTGCCATCTCCACCCCTCCTCGTGGTTCAGCGATTCCCCCTCGGCCGAGGGCTGTCGGTAAAGTTAGGGCGCGGTTTCGCGGCTGTCACTTCAGCGGCGCACGGTATTGTTTTCAACACTTCTCAGAGCGGACGGTTTGTTAGCCGTGCCGAATCGAGTGCGTCCGTTTTACCCGGTAACGCTGAGCCGATGTTGCGGCCGGAGTTAGCGGCGATTTCCGCCGCTCGGATCGGAATGTGACGTTTCGGGGCCGGCGACGATGCGCGCGCGGGCCGTTTCGTCCCGTCCGTCCGCCGCACCGCGGCCCAGCATCCCGGCGGCCGGTGACATCGGCATCGGGGTGCCGCCCGGCCCGCCGGCGGTGACCGGGCCGCGCAGCTCGGCCGCGTTGAGCACCCCGGCCCGGCCGGCCGGCCGGCCGCCCGCCTCCGGGGCGAAGGTGCTCGACGGCCGGGTGTAACTGGTCAGTGCCGCACCGGGATATCCGCCGCCCGCGCCGGTGCCGCCGGCCACGCCGCCCACCCCACCCGTCAGGCCGGCGCCGGCCCGAACCGGCTCGGCGACCGCGCCGGCCAGTGCGGCGTCGGCACCCAGCGCGCCGGGCGGCCGCATCGACGAGAACATGCCCATCAGGCTTTGCGGCGCACTCGAGAACGACTGCAGCGGCTGCGTCATGCCGGACAACAGCTGCGGCCCCTGCTGCAGGAAGCCGCCCAGCTCACCGGCCATCCCCCCCGACGATGCCGCCCGCATCGGGGCCCCGGCCGCTTCCGTCGACGACGCCAGCCCGCCCTGTGCGGCGCTCTCGGCCGCCGACTCGGCGGCCGAGGTGCTCGCCATCATCGGCGCGGCCGGCGAAGCGCCCATCGGCGCGGCCGGCGGTGGCATGCCCAGGCTGCCGGTGAGACCGGTCAGCGTGCCGGCGTAGCTCGTCCCGATGCTCGAATTGTGCGGCCAGAACACGTTGAAGTACTCGATGTCGTGCGCAATGATCGCCGGGGTGTTCTGGAAGAGTGGCGGGTTGGTGGCGTGCAGGGCCAGGGTTTCGTCCCGATTGGCCTGAGCCAGCACCGACGGGACAACCGTCGACCGCGCCAGCATGAAGGCCTCCGCGGCCGCCTGGGTGACGGCGACCTTGTGCGTGACCCACCCCACCAGCGTCTGCAACCCCGCGTTGAGCCCCAGCACGCTCTGCATCGAGCCGGCCCCGCCGGCGCCGATCCACTGGGTCGCGGTGCTGGCCGCGTTGGCCGCGGACAGTCCCGTCATCAGCTCGTGGCTGATCACCTCGGTGATCCACACCAGCTGGTTGGCCAGCACCGACATCGGGCCCGGGCCCGTCTCGAAGGTGGCCGCGACGACTTCGGGCGGACTCATCCACCGTGGATCGGGCATGACGGCTCGCTACAGCGCCATCCTGGCGGCGCCGGCCAGCTCGTTCAGCAGGTAGGTGACCGAAGCCAGGTTCTGGGCGCCGGAGAAGGCCAGCCGCTGGCCGACGTGCTCGGCGGCCATGCCGAGGTAGGCGCCGCCGGTCGCGTTGAGCGCGGCCGCGAACGCCGCGGAGTCCGCGTCGGCCGCCATCGGCACCGTCCCGGTCAGTGCCGCGGCGCCCGCAGCTGAGTTGGCCGCCATCTCACCGCTGATCACCGACTCGGTCAGTGCCGACATGTCGACGGCGACGGTGTTCACGCCCAGCAAGGACATAATTTCCTCCCCATATCGCGATCGCGGGACCCTCCGCGGAACGGTCTGATACTAGGGGCGATCCCCGTCGACTGTCGACACAGTCTGCCGGCGATACGCTGCGAGCAGCCGATCAGGCCTCCAGGAAGCGGTCGATGAACCGCAGCGGAATGCCCAGCCAGCCGGGGCGGTGCCGGGATTCGTAACCGGCCTCGTAGACCGCCTTGTCCAGTTCGTAGGCGGCCAGCAGGTCCGCCGAGTCACGCGGGTCGGTGCCGGCGACGGCGGTGTAACCGTCGCAGAACGCCGCCCGGTTGCGGTCGACCCACTCGCGGGCACGGGCGGCGAGTTGCTTGTCCTGCCGGTCCGATCCCGGCTCGGCCAGTTGCCCGTAGGCGGCGTACTCGTAGGAGCGCAGCACGCCCGCCACGTCGCGCAGCACCGAGTCCGGCGCCCGCCGCTGCTCCAGCGCCGTGCCCGGCTCACCTTCGAAGTCGATCAACAGCCAGCGCTCCGGGGTGCGCAGCACCTGGCCCAGGTGCAGGTCGCCGTGCACGCGCTGGACCGTGACGGCCTGCCCGGCGAGCCCGGCGAACCGCTCCTCGATGGCGCCGGCGTGCCGGGCCAGGTCCGGGACCGCGGCCACCGTCGCCGCCAGCCGGGCCCGCATGGCGCCGGCCGGGAATTCCGCCGTCGCGGTGCCGAGGCTGTCGGCCAGCGCGCCGTGCACCGAGGCGACGGCCTCGCCCAGCCGGTGCGACTCGGCGGCGAAGTCGCCGCCGACCTCGTAGGCGTACAGGTCACCCTCGGCGAACAGGTCGCGCACGCTGGCGGTGGCCATCGACCAGCCGTCGGCCACATTGACGGCGAACGCGGTGGCCATGCCGAGCGGATAGGGCACCGGGTCACCGCCTCCGCGCGGCAGCGTCGCCCGGTAGGAGCCGAGCAGCGCGGGCACATGCGGGTTGCCCGCGCGTCCCAGCGCCCGGTGCAGCTCGATGTCGGGGTTGACCCCGTCGGTCACCCGGCGGAAGACCTTCAGGATCACCTTCTGGTCGAAGATCACGCTGGTGTTGCTCTGTTCGGCCTCCGACACCCAGGCCTCGGCCCGCGCCGGCAGCGCGGCCCCCGGCTCCCGGGTGAAGGCGAGCTCGCCGTGGGTGGCCGACGAGTCGATCAGCGACAGCAGGAACCGGGCCGCCGCCGGGTCGTACAGCGCGTCGTAGCCGGTGTGCTCACCGTCGGCGCCGATCGTCGCCGCGGCGGCATAGTCGGCGGCCGGGCAGCTGTCCCAGCCGACCAGCACCTGGTAGCGGTCGGTGGACCGGTCGGTGTAGCCGACGTCGACCAGGGCCAGGTCCAGCCCGTCGCGCAGCGCCACCACCAGCGCCGGTTCCGCCGTCGCGAGCTGCCGGTCACGGCCGGCGTACCAGCGCTGCTCCGGCAGCCACTGGGCCCACGGCAGGTTCGCCACCCGGCCGGGCTGCGGGCTGACCGGCGGAGTCACAGCGCCTCCCCGGGTTGCAGCTGGAACCAGTAGAACCCGTGTCCGGGCAGGGTCAGCAGGTAGGGCAGCTGGCCGATCGGCGGGAAGTTCACCTGCCCGGTCAACTCCACCGGCGTGTAGCCGCTCCAGTGCTGCAGGTTCAGCTCGATCGGCTGCGGGAACCTCGACAGGTTGTTGACGCACAGCACGGTGTTGGCGGACCCGGCGGCGCCGGGGCCGTCCCCGCCGGTTTCGGATGCCGAATCCCGTGCCGTCTCCCGCGCCGGCTCTCTTACAAAGGCCAGCACCGACGGGTTGGAGCCGCCCAGTTCGCGGAACTCGCCGACGGCGAACGCCTCGTGCCGGCGGCGCACTGCCAGCATGGTGCGGGTCCAGTTGAGCAGCGACGTCGAGGTGTCGCGCTGCGCTTCGACGTTGACCGCCTGGTAGCCGTAGACCGGGTCCTGGATCGGCGGCAGGTAGAGGCGGCCGGGGTTGGCGGTGGAGAAGCCGGCGTTGCGGTCCGGCGCCCACTGCATCGGGGTGCGCACCGCGTCGCGGTCACCGAGCCAGATGATGTCGCCCATCCCGATCTCGTCGCCGTAGTAGAGGATCGGCGAGCCGGGCAGGCTCAACAACAGCGCGGTGAACAGCTCGATCTGGTTGCGGTCGTTGTCCAACAGCGGGCTCAGCCGGCGCCGGATGCCCACGTTCGCCTTCATCTGCGGGTCCTTGGCGTACTCGGCGTACATGTAGTCGCGTTCCTCGTCGCTGACCATCTCCAGCGTCAGCTCGTCGTGGTTGCGCAGGAAGATGCCCCACTGGGCCAGCTCGGGGATCGGCGGCGTCTGGGCCATGATCTCCGAGATCGGGAAGCGCGACTCGCGGCGCACCGCCATGAAGATCCGGGGCATCAGCGGGAAGTGGAACGCCATGTGGCACTCGTCGCCGCCGACGCCCGGGTCGCCGAAGTACTCGACCACGTCGCTGGGCCACTGGTTGGCCTCGGCCAGCAGCACCCGGCCCGGGAACTCGTCGTCGACCACCTTGCGGCACCGCTTCAGGAAGGCGTGGGTTTCGGGCAGGTTCTCGCAGTTGGTGCCGTCGCGGGCGAACAGGTACGGCACCGCGTCCAGTCGGAACCCGTCGATGCCGAGGCCGAGCCAGAAGCGCAGCACGTCGATCATCGCGTCCTGCACGGCCGGATTGTCGTAGTTCAGGTCGGGCTGGTGGGAGAAGAACCGGTGCCAATAGAACTGTTTGCGTACCGCATCGAAGGTCCAGTTGGACTCTTCGGTGTCGACGAAGATGATCCGGGCTTCCGGGTAGCGCTCGCTGGTGTCGCTCCACATGTAGTAGTCGCCGTACGGGCCTCCCGGGTCGCGCCGCGATTCCTGAAACCACGGATGCGAGTCCGACGTGTGGTTCATCACCAGGTCGGTGATGATCCGGATGCCGCGGCGGTGGGCGGCGTCGAGCAGTGCGACGAAGTCCTCGACGGTGCCGAACTCCGGCAGCACCTTGTAGAAGTCGCGGATGTCGTAGCCGCCGTCCCGCAGCGGCGAATCGTAGAACGGCGGCAGCCACAGGCAGTCGACGCCGAGCCAGGCCAGGTAGTCCAGCTGCTCGATCAGGCCGCGAAGGTCGCCGATGCCGTCGGCGTTGGAGTCGTAGAACGCCCGGACCAGCACCTCGTAGAAGACCGCGCGCTTGAACCAGGTCGGGTCCGCCGGCAGGGTGGCGGCGTCGCTGAAGTCGTCCGCGCTCGGATGCTCGACGATGCCACCCTCGAGGTGGCTGCCCGCCGCTGGGTCGGGTGGGTCCTGTTCGACCCGGTTGTCTCCGATCGCCGGCCTCAGCCGACCGGCCCGGGAGCCAGCGTGGCGTTCGCGGTGTGCAGGCCGCCGTTCTGGTCGCGCCAGGTCACCGCGACCGAGTCGCCGGGATGGTGCAGGTCCAGCAGGTTGGTCAGCGTGGTCGGCGAATCCACCGGCGCACCGTTGACCGCGGTGATCACGTCCTCCTTGGCCAGGCCCAGTTCCGCGGCCGGGGTGCCCTCGATCGCGCTCTCCACCCGGGCGCCGCCGTTGCCCTCGGTCACTCCCACGCCGAGGAACCCGGTGGGACCGATGTGCACGGTGTTCGACGCATTGCCCGCCCGGATCTGCCCGGCGATGGCCATCGCCTGGTTGATCGGGATCGCGAAGCCCTCGCCGCCGGTGTCCGGCAGCTTGAAGTTGCCGGAGGCCGCGGTGCTCATCCCGATCACCTGGCCGGCGCCGTTGACCAGCGGCCCGCCGGAGTCGCCGGGGCGGATCGGGGTGCTGGCCTTGATCATGTTGCTGAGCACCTCGGTGCTGCCGGTCAGCTCGTCCGACGCCGAGACCTGCTCGCCCAGCCCGGTGATCTGGCCGGGCACCGCGCTGGGCGTTCCGCCCTGGCCACCCGCGTTGCCCATCGCGACCACCTGGTCACCGACGGCCACCGCGGCGGAGTTGCCGATGTTGGCCGGGCTGAGGCCGGCCGCGCCGCGCAGCTGCAGCACCGCGACGTCGTGGGTGCGGTCGTAGCCGATCACGTCGGCGTCGTAGGTCTGGCCGCTGGCGATGGACTCCACCTTGATATCGGTCGCGCCGGAGACCACGTGATTGTTGGTCAGCACCACCCCGCCCGGGTCGAGCACGATGCCGGTTCCGGCGCCGACCGCACCCTGGTAGCCCATTTGGGTGTCGACGTTGACCACAGCGGGACCGACCTGTGCGACCAATGCCGACGCGTCCAGCGAAGGGGCGGGCAGGGGCGCTGCCTGAACCGGAACGGTGGCCAATCCCAGTGCCGCCACCGCCGTCAGGCTGAGCAGCAACCGCTTTCCGGGGCGCAATACGCTCACCCGGTCACCTCCTGCGAATCTGGTAACGATTTCTCGCCCGTCGCAGCGTAGGGGGCCGACGGCGCATGGCCAGCTTACCCGAACCGCCGGTGTTAACCGTCGATTACTGTCACATCCGCCACACCATCCACACGGTTTGCAGCGGTCACACCGCCGCCTGGTCGGCGACGGTCGCCGCGGTCGCGACGGTCTCAGCGTCACGCGGGGTCGCCCGTTCCAGGAAGCGCAGCAGTTCGACCGGGAACGGCAGCACCAACGTGGAGTTCTTCTCTGCGGCGACCTCCACCACCGTCTGCAACAGCCGTAACTCCAGCGCCGCCGAATGATCCGACATCACCTGTGCGGCCTGAGCGAGCTTGTGCGACGCCTGCAACTCGCCGTCGGCGGTGATGACGCGCGCGCGACGCTCGCGCTCGGCTTCGGCCTGCCGCGACATCGACCGCTTCATCGAGTCGGGCAGCAGGACGTCCTTGATCTCGACGCGGTCGATGTGGATGCCCCAGCCCAGCGCCGGGCTGTCGATCATCAACTCCAGGCCCTGGTTGAGCCCCTCCCGGTTGCACAGCAGATCGTCCAGGTCGCTCTTGCCGATGATCGACCGCAGCGACGTCTGGGCCACCTGGCCGATCGCCGACATGAAGTCCTGCACGTCGACCGCCGCGCGCACCGGGTCGGCGACGTTGAAGTAGATCACCGCATCCACCCGCACGGTCACGTTGTCACGGGTGATGCCGTCCTGCGCCGGCACCGGCATGGTGATGATCTGCATGTTCACCTTCTCCAGCCGATCGGCGACCGGAATCAGGAAGGTCAGCCCCGGCTGCCGGACCTCGGCGCGCACCCGCCCGAACCGGAAGACGACGCCGCGTTCGTACTGCTTGACGACCCGGAAGTTGGTCAGCAGCATCAGTGTGACGATCCCGAACACGACCGCGAACACGTACCCGACAACCATGATGGCCCCGATTCCGCCCGGTCGGGGCTGCCCGGCGGCCGCACCGGCTGGATCTATACCCGTAATTGTCCCACCGGGATTTGCCCGCCTCAACACCCCGTGGCGCCGGCCTGCCGGCGCCCCAGCACGGCAACGCCCCCCGCGTGGTCGTCAATGAGCTTGACCTGGCAAGATATTCACCGTGTCGACAATTTCCGGGCTGCCCGCCCACATTCTGCTGAACCACTTCGTGGTCGTGCTGGCCCCGCTCACCGCGATCCTGCTGATCGTCTGCGCGCTGTGGCCCACGGCGAGGCAGCGGCTGGTCTGGCTGGTGCTGGTGCTGGCCGCGGTCACCTTGGCGGTGACGCCGCTGACGGTCAAGGCGGGCGAATGGCTGGCGGACCATGTCGGCGACACGCCGCCGGATCTGGAAATTCACGAGAATGCCGGTGAACTCGCCACCTGGTTCATCGCGGTGCCGTTGCTCGTCGCGGCCATCCTGCTGGCCGGTCTCCATGTCTTTGCCGAACGCGGCCGGGCGCTGCAACCGGTGCTGCGCTGGGCCGTCACGGTGGTCGTCATCGCGCTGTCCGCCGGGACGATGTACGAAATCCACCACATCGGCGAATCGGGCGCGCGGGCGGCCTGGGGTGGCTTCGAATCGTCGGCGGGCAGCGGGTAGCACCGACCCTATTTCTCGGCAGCTGCGCTATGCGCTAGCTGCGGTTCTACTTCGATGACCGGACCATCTGGAAAGATGGTGGTCATGTATAGCGCAGTTCGCGGGGCGTTCGCCGTCGCGGGAGCCCTGGCCATGGCCGCGACGCTGTCCGTCGGCGTTGGTCGCGCAGCCGACATGCCGGCCATAGCGGCGATCACCACGCCGTCCGCGGCGGCGATCGAACCGCCGTCCGGTTCGGTGGTCGGTGTCGGGTATCCGGTGACGGTGACCTTCACCGCACCGGTCGGCGATCGGGCCGCGGCCGAACGCGGCATCCACGTCAGCTCGTCGGGCAACACCCCGGGGGGGTTCAACTGGACCAGTGACCGGGTCGTGCAATGGATTCCGGACGGATACTGGCCCGCACACAGCAAGATAAAGGTGGACGCGCACGGATTGACGACGGGCTTCGAAACCGGTGATGCGGTGCTGGCTGTCGCCCGGATCGCCGACCATACCTTCACGGTCAGTATCAACGGCGACGTCGTCCGGGTCATGCTGGCCTCGATGGGTAAACCCAAGCGGCCCACACCGATCGGCTCGTTCACCGCGCTGAGCAAGGAACGCAACATCACCTTCGATTCGCGGACCATCGGCATCCCACTCAACGACCCGGAGGGCTACCTGATCAAGGGCCAGTACGCGGTCCGGGTGACCTGGGGCGGTGTCTACGTCCACTCGGCGCCCTGGTCGGTGGGCTCGCAGGGCTATGCGAACGTCAGCCACGGCTGCATCAACCTCAGCCCGGACAACGCCGCCTGGTACTTCGACACCGTGCACCTCGGCGACCCGATCATCGTGCAGGCCTGACCGGCACCCAGGTGGGCTCCGCACCTCCGGCCCGCAACCGGGTGACACCGCGCGGCGACATCATCGCGGTGGCCGGCCGCGGCGCCTGGATGGGCAACCGCGGCCGCCTGCACGAGGGCCGCGGTACCCGCGACATCGTGCGCAACCATCAGACCAAGGCCTGGATCACCTGCCTGCTGGAGTTCAACGGCTGGCGCGCGCCGCAGTGGGCACCGAACCACTACACGCCGCTGTTCTTCACCGACGAGGCCGTCGCATTGGCTGCCGGCCACCGGCCGTGCGCCGAGTGCCGCCGCGCGGACTACAACACCTTCCGGCGCGCGTGGACCGAAACTCACGGTGGGACACCGCCATATGCCAAGGAGATGGACGCCCAACTGCACCGCGAACGAACCGACGAGACCGAATTGCGGCTCCCATGGGACACGCTGGCAGACGGGGTCTTCGTGGATACCCGCGACGGCCCGGCGGTCATCATCGGCGATCACCTGGCGGTGTGGGACGAGCGGAACTATGCCTACCACCGGCAGCTGCCCCGGCCGGTGATCGGACTTGCGTCGGTGCTCACGCCGCCGTCGACGGTCGCGGTGCTGCGCGCCGGCTATCCGGTCCAGATCGACCCGAACGCATAATGCCGTGCGAAGCGAAAGGTGAAGGGCATGACCGATATCCACCGGTTCCGGATCGACATCGGCGACGACGTGCTCGCCGACCTGCACCGACGGCTGGCCGCGACGCGCTGGCCGGAAGCAGAATGCGTCGACGACTGGAGCCAGGGCATCCCACTGGCGTACACCCGTGAACTTGCCGATTACTGGGCCTCCGGCTACGACTGGCGGGCCCGGGAAGCCGCCCTGAACCGCTTCGATCAGTACGTTACCGAGATCGACGGCATGCCAATTCATTTCATACACCAACGTTCGCCGCATGCCGACGCCTTCCCGCTGGTAATCACGCACGGCTGGCCGGGGTCGGTCGTCGAGTTCAGCAAGGTGATCGGGCCGCTGAGTGATCCGACCGGGCACGGCGGACGCGCCGCGGACGCCTTCCACGTGGTGTGCCCGTCGCTGCCCGGCTACGGCTTCTCCGGCAAGCCCGGGGTAATCGGGTGGAACGTCGGCAGAATCGCGCAGGCCTGGGAGACATTGATGACCCGGCTGGGCTACCACCACTACGGAGCGCAGGGCGGCGACTGGGGCGCCGCGGTCACCACGCAGATAGGGCGCAACGCCGGCAACTGCGTGGGTATCCACACCAACATGCCGATCGCCGCGCCGACGAAGGCGGAGATGCACAATCCGTCCGACGCCGACCGCGCCGCCCTGGCCGCGATGGAGGCCTACAAGCGTTGGGACTCAGGCTATTCCAAACAGCAGGCCACCCGGCCGCAGACCGTCGGCTACGGGCTGGTGGATTCGCCCGTCGCGCAGTTGGCGTGGATCGTGGAGAAGTTCTGGTCGTGGACCGACTGCGACGGTCACCCCGAGAACGCGCTCACTCGTGACGAAATGCTGGACAACGTGATGCTGTACTGGGTCACCGCCAGCGGAGCCTCGTCGGCCCGGCTGTACTGGGAGAGCTTCGAGACGTTCCGCAGCGGCGACCGGGTGCAGCTGCCGACCGGGGTGGCGTCGTTCCCCAGGGAGATCTCCTGCCCGCCGCGGTCGTGGTGCGAACGCCACTACAACGTCACCCGCTGGACCGAGATGCCGCGCGGCGGGCACTTCGCCGCCTTTGAGCAACCCGAACTGTTCGTCGACGACGTCCGGGCGTTCTTCGCGACCGTGCGCTGATCCGCCCCTGGTTTAATGATCCGCATGGTCGTTGCCGGTTTGGCCGTTGCCGCGCTGGCCGCGGTGCTGCATGTGTACATCTTTGTGCTGGAATCACTGCGCTGGACGGCACCGCGCACCAGGGCGGCGTTCGGCACCACGCCGGAGGAAGCCGAGACCACCAAGTTGCTGGCCTTCAACCAGGGCTTCTACAACCTGTTCCTCGCCGTCGTGGCCGCTGTCGGTATCGGCACGGTTGCGCTCGGGCACATCGCTGTGGGGGCGGCACTGGTGTTCGCCGGCGTGGGGTCGATGCTCGCCGCGGCGCTGGTTCTGCTGGCCTCCTCGCCGGGCAAGGCCCGCGCCGCCGCCGTTCAGGGGACATTTCCGCTGATCGCCATCGTGCTGCTGGCGCTCGGTTTGTAGCACGAGCTGCGATCCTGCGCCCGCTCAGCTGATGGATTCCTCCAGCCACGGCGTCAGCCATGCGACACCCTCCGGGGTGAGGTGGACGCCGTCGCTACGCACCTTGATGCCGTCGACCTTGGTGGTGTAAACGCCTTTCGGGCACAGCTTCCTGTTCAGGTCCATCAGGCGCACCCCGGGCAGGTTGCCGGCCACCCGCCGCAGCAGCGCGTTCCATTGGTCGACTCGGCCCGGCTGGTCCTCCGGGTACAGGCTGCCGTCCGGCTTCTCCCCGTAGCGGCTGTAGGGCACCGTCGCCACCACGACCCGTGCGCCGGTCGCGCCCAGGACCTCCAGCGCCCGGCGCAGTTCCGAGGTCAGGTATGCATCGAAGGTCGGGTCCCCGATGTGCGTCCAGCGGCCCTCGTTGACCCGGTCCACCGTCTCCCAGCGACCGATGATCAGCACGACGGCGTCCGGTTGATCCTTGGTTACCTGTCGGGTCCAGCGGCCCGGCCAGTCGTCGCATTCGGACTTCTGTTCCAGGGTCTTCCCCGAGTAGCGGTACGGTCCGGCCCGCACGATGCTGCACCCGATGACGGTGTGGTCGAAAAACGAATACCCGGGCGTCGTCGGCAGATACTGCATCAGCGTCCGGGCAATCGAGTCGCCGAACACCGAGACCGTCCTCGGCCGGTTGGGGTCCAGTCCGGCGGCCGGGTGGGCCTGTCGCACGTCGTACGGCGGCGACGACGAGACCGCCGCGGCCGCGGCAACCCCCGCCGGGCGCCCGGCACCCGGCCGCTCGGCGACCGGAACCACCAGCACCGTCACCGCAACCGCGGTTCCGCACGCGGCGGCGGCCAACGGCAGCAGCGACACCCGCGCGGGCTGCCACCGGCGGACCGGTTGCTCGAGCACCCACCACGAAACGGTGGCGATCGCCAGCGTTGCGGCGCACCGAACGGCGAACAACGCCAACCCCGACCATCCGGTTCGCTCACCGTTGAGTACCAGGAAGACCGGCCAGTGCCACAGGTAGACGCCGTAGGAGATGGTCCCCAGCCACACCAGTGGACGCCAGGACAACGCCCGCGCGACGATGCCCGTCTGATCCAGCGCCACCGGTGCGATCACCGCGATCGAGGCCACCGCGACCACGGTGAGCAGGCCGCCCCGGAATTCGTCCGCGGCGCCGGTGGCGCGGTGCGCCGTCACCGCCAGCGCCGCCAGGCCGGCCAGCGGCAGCAGTCTGGCGGCTGCCCGGCCCCATCGCGTCCGGATCACCGACCAGCCGGACATCAGCGCCGACCAGTCCTCCACCAGCAGCGCCGCCGCTGCCGCACCGACCAGCAGCGCCTGCGCCCGGGTGTCGGTACCGAAGTAGACGCGATCCCGGTTGGCGTCGGACGCCAGCGCGAGTGCCGCCGACGACGACGCCGCCGCACCCAGCGTGGTGGCCAGGAAGAGCGCCAGCCGGACCCCGCCGACGTCGGCCCGTCGCCCGCGGCGTCCGGCGACCCCCGCCAGCAGCAGTGCCACCCCGATCAACAGCAGCGGCCAGATGAAGTAGTACTGCTCCTCCACGCCCAGCGACCAGGCGTGCTGCAGTGGCGACGGTGTGCCGCCCTGGGTGAAATAGTCGGTCTGCTGGGCGACGAACCGCCAGTTGGCTGCCCAGAAGAACGCGGCTATCGCGTCGTCGCGCAACCCGGCGACAGCGTCGGGCGGGAAGAGCTCGTGTGCGGCGGCGACGGCCAGCACCATCAGCACCAGCGCGGGCAGCAGCCGGCGGCCACGGCGAATCCAGAAACCGCCCAGGTCGATCCGCCCGGTGCGGTCGAGTTCGTCGACCAGCAGCGAGGTGATCAGGAAGCCGCTGAGCACGAAGAACAGGTCCACTCCGATGAACCCGCCGGACACCCCGGGGATGCCGCCGTGGTCGGCCAGCACCAGCGCCACCGCGATCGCGCGCAGGCCGTCCAGCGCGTGGATGCCCGGGCGCCGGTGCCCGCGCTGGGCGCGGTCCGCGGTGCGGGTGTTGGTCAGCCGGGCGGGGCGTTGCGCGGGGGCGACCCAGCGGGGCTTCCCGCCCGCGCGCACCGGCCCGGCGTAATCCGCAGCCGGCCGGTTTCCCGCCTTTGACGCGCGTCGGTCAGACGGCCAGCCGATGCTGCCGTTGCCGCTGATGTGTCGATCCTCTCGCCGGTGGGCCATGGTCAGCTTAGGAAGGATCGGCGGCCGCACCCGGGTGACACGACGAGGTCGCGCCGAAAAAAGGGGCTAATTCGAGTCTCAGCCGAAATCGCTGACCAGTTCGGCCGTTCGCCACCAGGTCAACAGGGCCAACAACACCACGATCGCAAGCAGGGCGGCGGACTCGATGAGGCGGTGTCGTGCGCCCGGCGCGTGCCGGTACGCCAAGGCGACCACCACCCCGGTGACCAGCCCGCCGATGTGCCCCTGCCAGCTGATGTGCGGAATGCTGAACGTGAAGATCAAATTCGCGACGATCACCACACCGACCCAGCCGGTGTCCAGGCGCATCCGTCTGGCCAGCACGAACGCGGCGCCGAACAGTCCGAAGATCGCACCCGAGGCGCCCGCGGTGGTGGTGTTCAGCGGCGCCAGCAGGTAGACGGTGACCGAGCCGCCTAGCGCGCTCAGACCGTAGAGCGTAGCGAACCGCCATCGGCCCAGGGCCACCTCCAAAGGGGGACCTATTACGTACAGCGCCCACATGTTGACCAGCAGATGCAGCGGCCCGTAGTGCAGGAAGGCCGACGTCACCAGCCGGTAGAACTGCCCGTCGGCGACCGCGGGCGACCACAGCATCAGATCGCGGCCTAATCCGACCGGCAGCCTCTCCGCGACGAACGCCAGCACGTTGAGCGCGATCAGCGCATAGCTGACCACCGGTGGCGTCGGGTAGGCGCGCCGGCCGGCACGCGAACGGGGCGGCCCCGCGGGCTGCTCGGCGTTCATCTGATCAGCTCCGTCTCGGACACCAGCGCAGTGTAGGTTGCGGGTGTGACGACACCGGCGCCGCGCAGAGGCCTGAACGAGGCGGTGACCCGCTTCTGGAGTTGGGCGGCGCCGGCCTACGACACCGGCTTCCTGCAGCGCTGGGTTTATCAGCCGGCGCAGGACGAGATCATCGCCCAGTTGCGGGCACACAAGCCGGACAAGGTCGCCGACGTGGCGTGCGGAACCGGCATCCTCGCCGATCGCATCGCCCGGGAGTTGCAGCCCGAAGACGTCTACGGGGTGGACATGTCCGACGGGATGCTCGCCCAGGCCCGGGCCCGCTCCGCTGGAGTGAACTGGCTGACCGGTCCGGCCGAGCAGCTGCCGTTCGAGGACGCCGCCCTGGATGCGGTGGTGACGTCGTCGGCGTTTCATTTCTTCGACCAGCCGGCGGCACTGCGGGAGTTCTACCGCGTACTCACCCCGGGCGGGCTGCTGGCCGTGACCACCATGAGTCCGCGCCACCCCATCCCGTTCAGCCGGTTGCTGGGCGGCCGGTGGAGTCCGGCGCACCTGCCGCGGCCCGCCGAACTGCGCGCGCTGTTCGAGGGCGCCGGCTTCACCATCAGCGACCAGCACCGGGTCCGTCGTCCCGCCTGGGGGATGTTCGTGTCCGACATGCTCACGGTGGGCATCAAACCCGACGAGCTCTAATCGCGATCACCGGTGACCCAACGGCGGCGACCCGCCGCGCCCGGTCTCCGAGCTCGCGATCACCGCTGACCCAACGGCGGCGACCCGCCGCGCCCGGTCTCCGAGCTCGCGATCACCGCTGACCCAACGGCGGCGACCCGCCGCGCCCGGTCTCCGAGCTCGCGATCACCGC
>DASTNJ010000097.1:0-6523 GCA_035721065.1 Mycobacterium sp. | reverse complement strand
CACCGCCCGGTATGAGCCCGCCGTCGATGTCAGGGTTGCCGCCAGCCGATCCCACGCAGAGGCGGCCGCCAACATCGGTGCCGAACCGGACCCGGCATACATCCGCGCCGAATTGACCTCCGGCGGCAACACCGCGTAATCCACCGCAACAGCCCCCTACTTCACTCGCCGCCGGCCCGGCGGCCGTAATCGACCACAGTGGCGGCGCCGACGGATCCACTGGCGTACTGCGCCACGTCAGTGCCGATAGCCGCGTCGTACAACAGCACCGTCGCGCCGTCCGGGGCGGTCCACCTTCCCGCCATATAGCTCGCCAGCGCGGACATCAGACACACACCTTTCTCCACCGGCCGTTCGTTCGGTAATTGCCGTAAGGTGGATCACTCTACGAGGCGTATGTGTCTCTCGTCAAGGGCGTGACGAACATCACCTGAAAAGAACCCGAAAAAAAAGACCTCGGTTCAGCAAGTAGGGGTGACCGCGAACCGGTGACTGTGGTCGGGCATGGAAGTAGGCCCTCGACGACGGCGTCGCGTGCGCAGATCACCGCGAGGTACGCCGAGGTACGCCAAGGCATGCGTGAAGGGTTTGAAGCGGGTCAGCGGGATCGTCGCGGTGATCCCCGAGCCTCGCTCATGTGTCAGACACGCCCTAGGTCGCCGGCCTCCATGCCGTCCCGCTCAAACCCGCCAGGGACAACCGAGCAGCTCTACCTCGCGTATATCCCGACCACTTTGCCCGAGTTGGAGCCCGCATCCGTGCTGCATCACGGTGAAATGGCACGCGGGACCGGCCGGTAGCCGGATGTGGTCAGTCGGCCCGCAGCCCGTCGAAGACCATCGCGATCATCGCGTCGGCCAGTTCATCGGCGCTCAGTCCGCGGCTCGGCTTATACCACTCGGTCAGCGAGTTCACGGTCCCGAAGATCAGCCGGCTGATCAGCTCCGGGTCGACGTTGGGGCGGATGCTGCGCTCTTCGCAGGCCTCCGTCACAAGCCCGCCGACGATGTGGTCGAACTCGCGCCGGCGAGCCAGGGCACGCCGCTCCACCGGGGTGTTACCCCGGATCCGCAGCAGCAACGTGACGTAGGGAAGCTGGTCGACCAGTACATGAATGCTCGTCCGAATCAGGTTTTCCAGCCGGTCAAGCGCCGGTCCGGTGGTGCTGTCGGGGTGCCGGGCGGCGGCGAACAGTGCGTCGAGGGCGCGATCGACCGCCAGTTGCAGCAGTTCGGACTTTCCGCGTACGTGGTGATAGATCGAGGATTTGGTGATCCCGAGCCGAGCCGCCAGGTTCTCCATGCTGGTCCCGTCGTATCCGCGCTCGTTGAACACGGTGACCGCCACCGCAAGCAACGAGTCCAGATCATAGCCCGGGCGGCCGACCTGGCCAGCGGAGCGGGATAGTGACCGAGCGTTCGTTTGCGGCATAGCGTCGTCATCATATCGCACTGCCCGAATCTGATTGGATTGCCGCGCGACTTGCCAACCTGCCGAAGGGTCGGTTATTAATTATGGGTCGTCCGGGAGATTGGCGAGATGGCGGATTTTCGTACCCTGCGGGTGACCGAAGACGACGCGGTGGTCGGACTGGATGTCCGGCTGGCGATCGCCGGGCATCGGAACGCCACCCTGGGCGAACGGTTCGCCCTGCCACAACTGCTGTGCGACAAGATCTCCCGGGGCGAACTCGAACACAAGGCAGGGTGCGGGTTCTACACCTGGCCGAAACATGAAGGGAAGAACACACAATGACCAGCCCCGCTGACACCATCAGCTACACCGAAACCGACGGCGTCGCCGTGATCACTTTGAACCGGCCATCGGCGTCCAACGCGCTCGACCTGGCGATGAAAGAGCAGCTGCTGGCCGTGCTGGAAGCTGTCTCCTCGACGCCGACGGTACGCGCGGTGTCGATCGCCGCCAGCGGCAAGAACTTCTGTGTCGGCCAGGACCTTGCCGAGCACGTCACCGGGCTGCACGCCGACCCGGCGCATGCGATGGACACCGTCGTCGAGCACTACAACCCGATCGTGCGTGCACTACGCGGCATCCGCGTGCCGGTTGTCGCCGGCATCAATGGAGCCTGCGTCGGAGCCGGGCTGGGGCTGGCGCTGGCCGCCGACATCCGGATCGCCGGCGAGCGGGCCAAGTTCGGCACCGCTTTCACCGGAATCGGTCTGGCTAGCGACTCCGGCCTCAGCGCATCGTTGACGGAACTCGTGGGCAAGGGCCGGGCTTTGGCGCTGTTCCTGCTCGGCGAGACCCTCGACGCCACCACTGCAGAGAACTGGGGGCTGGTGAACCGCGTCGTGCCCGATTCGGAGGTCGGCGAGCAGGCGGTCGCCATGGCGGCGCGGCTCGCCGTCGGCCCCACTGCGGCGTATGCGGCGGTCAAAGAACTGGTCAGCTCGGCTGCCGGCGCCGACCTTGACACCGTTCTAGACCGCGAAGCCGAAGCGCAGCGGCTGCTGGGGGCGTCCAGCGACCATCGCGCCGCGGTCGATGCATTTCTCGCCAAGCAGCAACCAACTTTCGTCGGTCGCTGACCGGTGTCGTACTTCAGCGCCAGACGCCGCAGAATATTTCCGGCCGGCCGGTTTAAGCATCGTCGGGACCCCGCCGCAGACCGGCCAACACCGGCGCCGGGTCACTCGGCAGGGCGCGTTGCGTTGATCGTGAGCAGGTCGTAGGTCGCCACGATCTCGTCATTCTGGTTCGACACCTCCACGTCCCAGACAACTTCGCCCCACCCCGAACCAGGCCGCTCCGCCTTGTGTTTGGCGGTCAACCGCAGCTTGATCGAGTCGCCGGGGTAGACCGGTTGCACGAAACGCAGATGCTCGAGACCGAAATTGGCGAGCACCGGGCCCGGGTCGGGATCGACGAACAGGCCGGCGGCGGCGGCGAGGATGAAGTATCCGTGCGCGACGCGGCCTTTGAACAGCGGGCTCGCCTTGGCGGCCTCCTCGTCCATGTGCGCGTAGAACGTGTCTCCGGTGAAGTTCGCGAAATGTTCGATGTCCTCCAGTGTGATCAGCCGGCTTCCGGTGAAGAGGGTGTCGCCGAGCTGCAGGTCGTCGAGATACTTGCGGAACGGGTGCACGTCGGACACCACCGGCGCGACGTCGGAGTTCCAGGTCTGGGTCAGGTTGGCGAGCATCGAGGGCGACGCGGAGATGCTGGTTGCCTGCATCAGGCGCAGCACGCCCCGCAGACCACCGAGCTCCTCGCCGCCACCGGCCCGGCCCGGCCCACCGTGGATCAGCTGGGGGAGGACAGCGCCGTGCGGGGCCGCGGTGGCGGCGTTGTCGTTGTCCAGCACCAGAATCCGACCGTGGTAGGCGGCGATGCCCTCGACGAGCGTCCGTACCACCGCGGGATCCTGGCTCACCACAGAGGCGACGAGACTGCCCTCCCCGAGAGCCGCCAGAGCCGCAGCGTCGGACAGGTCGGTGTACGGGAAGATCGTCGCGACCGGACCGAACGGCTCGGTCTGGTGCAGCCGGGGGTTGCGGACGTCGGTCGCGACCAGGACCGTCGGTGCGAAGAACGCGCCGCGCGACCCGCCGTCGGACTGCGCACCGACCGGCGCGTCCGGCCCGCCGATGACGACGTCGGCACCCGACATCAAGGTGCGCACCGCCGAGCCGACCTCGGCGGCCTGTGCGCAGCTGACCAGCGGGCCCATGGTCGTCGCATCCTCCCGGGGGTCCCCGACGACGACCTTGGCGAGGCGGGCGCGCAGCGCCTCGACGACGTCGCCGACCGATGCGGCCGGGACCAGCGCCCTGCGGATCGCGGTGCACTTCTGACCGGTCTTCGAGGTCATTTCGCGCGCGACGCCCTTGACAAAGGTGGCGAACTCGTCGCTGTCGGGCGAGACGTCGGGTCCGAGGATCGTCGCGTTCAATGAGTCCGACTCGGAGTTGAAGGTGGCTCCGCGTTCGACGACGGCTGGGTGGGCGCGCAGTAGGGCGGCTGTCGCGCCGGATCCGGTGAACGCGATGTGATCCTGCCCCCCCAGGTGGTCCAGGAGGTCGCCTAAGCTGCCGGCGACGAGTTGTGCGGCGCCGGCCGGGAGTACCCCGGACTCCACTATCTGCCGAAATGCGGCTTCGGCGAGATGGGCTGTGGGCGTTGCGGGCTTGACGATCATCGGCAGCCCGGCGAGCAGCGCGGTGGCCAGCTTCTCGAGGAATCCCCACACCGGGAAGTTGTAGGCGTTGATGAAGACGGCCACGCCGCGGCGCGGGGTGTAGATGGTCTGGCCCTGGACGTTCTTGCCGACGCGCTCCGGTGTCCCTTCGACGTACATGGTGTCATCCGGTAGTTCCTTGAGAGCCTTCTTGGCGTAGACGTCCAGGGCGTGAATGCCGCCTTCGACATCGACCCGCGCGTCCGCCTGGGTGGCTCCGGATGTCGCGTACGGCTCGTACATCGGCGCTGTGTGCTCGCGCAGGTGGGCAGCGACCTTCTTGAGGAGCAGTGCCCGCTGCTGAAAGGTCAGCGCGCGCAGCGCCGGACCGCCCACGCTGCGGGCGTGCTCGACGATGCGAGCGAAGTCGAGCCCGCTGGAGGACACGGCTGCGACCGGGTCGCCGGTGGCCGCGTCGAGCACGACGACGCCCTGGTCGGGCGCCGTGTACCAGGTGTCGGCGACGTAGCTGCTGACGGTTTGTGTCATGGTCCCTCTTTCCGGTGGATGGGTAAGGCGTGCATCAGGAGTGGTGCAGCCAGGCACGGTGTCCCAGACCGATCCGCCGACCCGCCGGGTCATCGGGCCAACTCGGTCATGCCGTCGCCGATGGCGTCGAGAAGCGGTTGGACATCCGGGAAGGTCGCGGCGTCGCTGACAACCCCTATCGTCACGACCCCGTCGTAGGACACCGCCGAGATCGCGATGCGCAACGGCGCCCACAGCGCGACGCACGCCGCCAGCCGGTGCATGCGGCGACCCGCGAGGTAGAGCGGGGTTTGTGGGCCTGGGACGTTGGTGATCACGGTGTTGACGACGACCGGCGCCAGCGCCGCCATCCGAGTGCCGAGGATGAGGGTCAACGGGCTGGTGAGGTCGGCGCCCGGGTTGATGGCCTGTGCCGGCATGGCATTCTTGAGCTGTTTGAAGGCCTTGGTTTGTTCGTTGATCCTGCTGACCCGTTCGGCGGGCGGAATGGCGCCGAGCGGCAGTTCGACGACCATCGCCCCGACTTCGTTCCCAGGCGTGGCGGTCGCGGTGCGATTGTTCGGCGAACGCAGCGAGACCGGCACCATGGCGCGCAGGACGCGGTTGTCGACGGTCTGGCCCTGGGCGGCGATGAAGCTGGACAAGCCGTGCGTACAGGCCGCCAGGAGTATGTCATTGACCGTGCCGCCGTGCGTTTTTCGCGTCGCCGTGATGGTGTCTAGCCCGACTTCGATCATCCCCCAACGGCGGTCGGCCTGGACCGGGCCGTTGATGGCGGTCGGGCTGACGGGCCTGCCGGGGGTGAGCAGCGGGCGGAGGTCGGCCGGGGGAGCGGGAGCCTGGGGCGGTGGCGGGTTGGTGGCGCTGTGCAGCATCGAGCCGAACATCCGGGCGGCGGCCTTCCCCGCGTCGGACGCGGCGGCGGCGAGCAGCCGTGCATCCGAGGGTTCCGGCTCCGGGCTCCACGCGTCCGGGATCGGCGGCTCGCCCTCGGGTTTCGGGCTGAGCAGCAGGTGCACGATTTCGGTCGAGGAGACCCCGTCGACCATGGCGTGGTGCATCCGGACAACGAGCAGCCAGCGGTCCCCGGGGAGACCGGGGAAGAGGTGGATCTGCCAGAGCGGCAGCGAAAGGTCCATCAGTCCCGACATCACCTGTGAGACGGCGCCGCCGATCGGGTCGTGGTCGTGTGCGGGTGTGTGTTCGATGACATGCCGACCGAGATCGAAGGACGTGTCATCGACCCAGACCGGCATGGCCGCGGCGAATGGGAGATGCCGGAGCTTCTGGCGGAACCGGGGAAGCAGCGCCAACCGGTCGGCGACGGCCTGGACCAGCTCCGCATGCGTCGGGGCCGGCCCGTCGAAGGTGAGGACCATCCCGATGTCATTGTGGCTCTTGCCGTCCTCGCTGTAGAGGAAGGCAGCGTCCATCGGGCTCATGCGTTGCATCGTCATCACTGCCCCAGCACATAGTTGCCGGGTGCCGCGGCGATCGGGGGGTAGCGGTCGTTGCCCGGCTCTGTGGTTGCTTCGCGTGTGCCGCCGCTGCGCTCGAGCAGCCAATCGACCCAGTGCGGCCACCACGATTCGGAGTGCTTGGTGGCGTTTTTCAGCCACGTGTCGGGGTCACCTGTGGTGTCGGGGTTGGTGAAGTACGCCGCCCGTGGGTTGTCCGGCGGGTAGATGATCGACTGGACGTGCCCGGTCGGCGTGAGGACGAACTCGTTGTTGCCGCCGAGGACCGTCGCGCCGGCGTAGCAGGCTTTCCATGGTGAGATGTGGTCGGTCTTGCCGGCGATCTGGTACGTGTCCACCACGACCTTCCGGAGGTCGA
>DASTNJ010000096.1:0-50537 GCA_035721065.1 Mycobacterium sp. | reverse complement strand
GGCGTGAATTGGGGGCGTTCACGTCTGCTCGGCGTCCTGTTTCGCCATCCGGAGCCCGGTCGCCAGACCGTCCACCCAGATCGACACCATCAGTTCGTCCACCGGCGGATGGTTGGACGGCATGAACATCTTGGTGAGCTTGCGCACCCGGGCCTGCGCCAGTCGCTGGAAGTCCCGGTCGTCCAGCTCCGGGAACTCCAGGTACTCGCTGCCGATGGCGGCGTCCTCGATGCTCAATGCCCAACCCCTTTCGCGCGCCCTTTCGCGGGCAGAGTCCATCTGACCAGCCGGGAGACGCCGGCGAAAGGGGCCGAAGTCCCCTACCCGGCCGTGCCGATGCGGCGGGCCAGCTCGGCGATGAACCCGCCCACCCGCTCGGGGCTGTCCAGCGCGTAGCGCGCCGCGGTGGGCCGATCACCGTCCTCGGTGTGCCGCACGATGATCCCGATGCCCGCCGGCTCGAGGCCGGCCACCGCGTCGAACCCGTCCTCGTCGGTGATGTCGTCGCCGAGATAGACCGGCAGCATCGGGCCGCTCTCGGTGCCATGCCCGAGTTGATCGATCACCCAGCGCAGCGTTGCGCCCTTGTCCCAGTCGACATCCGGGCGCAATTCGACGACTTCGCGGCCGGTGGTCACCCGCAGCCGATGGTGCTGGGCGCATTCATGGACGGCCGCGATCGCCTCGCCGACTCGGGTACGGGCGGCGTTGCGGTAGTGCACGGACACGCCGAACTGCTTGTGTTCCACCATGATTCCCGGGATGGAGCCGAGTTGGGCGGTCAGCGACGCGGCGGCCTCGGCCAGCATCGGCACCGCCGCCGTCGCGGCGCCGTTCTGGTGGTGGCCGCCGTCGGGATCGGTCAATTCGAAACCGTGGCTGCCGGCATACCAGATGCCGGGCAGCCCGACGCGCTCTCGCACGTCGGCGAGATCCCGGCCGCTGAGCACCGCGACCGGGCAGCGGGAAGACAACGCGCGCAACCCCTTCGCGGCACCCGGGACAAGCCGTGCCGATCCGGGGTCGTCGACGATGTCGGACAGCGTGCCGTCGAAGTCGAAGAACACGGCCGGGCGGGCCACCGGATTTTGCACCAGCACGTCGATCACGGCAGTGGCGTCCGGCAGTGCCGACATCGGCTGGTCCCCGGTGCGCACCGCGACCTCGTCGAGGCCGGCCACCAGTGCGTCGGCACCACGTCCGTGCAGTTGCGACCCGGTCGGGTCCAGCCGGATCACCAGACCGAATCCGCCGTCCCGGCCGGCGGCGACGGTCGCCGGGGTGTCCGCCACCACCGCGCTGCGGCCCGGGCGCACCGCCACCCGGTCCGCCGCCTCGATCAGGGCGGCCGGATCCGGGGCGGGCGACACCATCGCGGTACGCACCCCGGCGGAGCTGAGCCGCCGCAGCAGCGCGGCCGCCGCACCACTGTTGGCCTGCGCTTCGTCGAGGCCGAACAGCACCGCATCGTGGCGGCGTGGGTCGATGGTGACCGGCAATTCGTGACCAGCCTTCCTGGCAGCGGCGGGTCGCCGCCGTCAGCGTGGTGTTGCTCGACACGCTAGTCATCTCGGCGCCGAAGCGATCCGGCGGCCACCGGCATAGCGTGGTAAGGGTAGGCAAGAGTCAAGGCAACCCGAGGAGGCCCAGATGTCCGCCCCAGTGAATCGCGGAATCCTGGTCGGCGTGGACGGATCGCCGTCGTCGATAGCGGCGGTCGACTGGGCGGCACGCGATGCGGCGCTGCGCGGCCTTCCACTGATGCTGGTGCACGTGCTCGCGCCGCCGGTGGTGATGACCTTTCCGGAGACACCGATGCCCGCGGGCTATGAGGACTGGCAGCGGGAGCAGGGCGAGCGCCACCTGCGGGCCGCGATCGGAATCGCCGAGGGGCACACCGGCCCGGCCGGGCCGGTGCGGGTCGATGCGGAGACCGCAGCGGGGCCGACGGTCCCCACCCTGGTGGATCTGAGCAACGAGGCCGACCTGCTGGTGGTCGGCTGCCGCGGTCACGGGCGGTTGCGACGCAGCTTGCTCGGCTCGGTCAGTTCCGCCGTGGTCCGGCACGCGCACTGCCCGGTCGCGGTCATCCACGACGAACACCCGGACCTGCCGCACCCGGCGGAGGCGCCGGTGGTGGTGGGGATCGACGGTTCGCCGGTCTCCGAGGCGGCGACGGCGTTCGCCTTCGAGGAAGCGTCGCTGCGCGGCGTGCCGTTGGTCGCGGTGCACGCCTGGCACGACGTCAGCGTGTTCGAATTCCCCGGCATCGACGCAGCGACCATGCAGACCGACGGCGAACTGGTACTGGCGGAGCGGCTGGCCGGCTGGCAGGAACGCTTTCCTGACGTCCCGGTTCGCCGGGTGGTGGCCGGCGACCGGCCGGCCGACCAGCTGATCGAACAGTCTCAGTCGGCTCAGCTGGTGGTCGTGGGCAGCCACGGCCGGGGCGGGTTCGCCGGCATGGTGCTGGGCTCGGTCAGCCTGGCGGTGGTGCAGTCGGCGCGGATGCCGGTGGTCGTGGTGCGGAGCAGCAACGGTTGACCTCCGCCGCGCCTGCGATCACCGCAGTGCCGATGGCGGTGACCCGCCGCGCCCGGCTCCGCCGCGCTTGCGATCACCGCAGTGCCGATGGCGGCGACCCGCCGCGCCCGGCGCCGCCGCGCTTGCGATCACCGCAGTGCCGATGGCGGTGACCCGCCGCGCCCGGCTCCGCCGCGCTTGCGATCACCGCAGTGCCGATGGCGGCGACCCGCCGCGCCCGGCTCCGCCGCGCTTGCGATCACCGCAGTGCCAGCTCCTCTTCCGGGACCCGCTGCTGTTGCGGCTGTGGCGCCGGCGGCGCCGGACGGCTGCGCACATGCTGCGGCCACCAGAACCAGCGGCCGAGCAGCGCCGCGATCGACGGCGTCATGAACGACCGGATCACCAGCGTGTCGACCAGCAGGCCCAACCCGATGGTGGACCCCACCTGGCCGATCACCCGAAGGTCGCTGACCAGCATCGACATCATGGTGAACGCAAACACCAGGCCCGCCGAGGTGACGACGGAACCGCTGCCGCCCATGGCCCGGATGATTCCGGTGTTCAGCCCGGCGTGGATCTCCTCCTTGAAGCGGGCCACCAGCAGCAGGTTGTAGTCGGAGCCGACCGCCAACAGGATGATCACCGACATCGCCAGCACCATCCAGTGCAGGTCGAGTCCGACGATGTGCTGCCAGATCAGCACCGACAGCCCGAACGAAGTGCCCAGTGACAGCACCACGGTGCCCACGATGACGGCGGAGGCGATCACCGCGCGGGTGATCAGCAGCATGATGATGAAGATCAGGCACAGCGACGCGACCCCGGCGATGATCAGGTCGTAGCCGGACCCGTCGGCCATGTCCTTGAACATGGCCGCAGTGCCGCCGAGGTAAACCTTCGCGCCCTCCAGCGGCGTGCCTTTGAGCGCCTCGTGCACCGCATGCTTGATCGGCATGATGTGTGAGATGCCCTCCGGGGACATCGGATCGCCCTCGTGGGAGATGATGAACCGCACCGCGTGACCGTCCGGTGACAGGAACATCTTCATCCCGCGCTTGAAGTCGGGGTTGTCGAACGCCTCCGGCGGCAGGTAGAACGAGTCGTCGTTCTTCGACTCGTCGAACGCCCGCCCCATGGCGTTCTGGTTCTCCAGCATCTTCTCCATCTGGAGTTGCAGCCCCTCCATGGTGGACTGCATGGTCAGCTGCTTGGTCCGCATGTCCTTCATGGTCCGGATCATCGGCGGCATGATCTCGACCATCCGGGGGATCAGCTCGTCGAGGCGGTCCATGTCCGGGATGATCAGGTCGATGTCCTCGGACATCTGGTCGACGCCGTCCATCATGTCGAAGATCGACCGGATCGACCAGCAGAACGGGATGTCGTAGCAGTGCGGCTCCCAGTAGAAGTAGCTGCGCATCGGCCGCCAGAAGTCGGCGAAGTCCTCCATGTTGTCGCGCAGCTTGGCGACGTCGGACTGCATCTTGTGCATCTTGGTCACCATGTTGTGGGTGGTGTCGGCCATCCCCTTGGTGACCTCGAGCATCTCCTCCATGCTGTGCACGGCGACCTCCATGTCGTCGCCCATGGTCAGCATGTCCTTCATCCGGTCGAGCATGTACTTCATGTTCAGCTGCTGGGTGGTGCCCTGCATGCTGATCTGGAACGGGATCGTGGTGTGCTCGATAGGAGTTCCCAGTGGGCGGGTGATCGTCTGCACCCGGCCGATGCCGGACACGTCGAAGATGCGCTTGGCGATCCGGTTGATGATCAGGAAGTCGGCGGGGTTGCGCAGGTCATGGTCGGCTTCGATCATCAGCAGTTCGGGGTTCATCCGGGCCTGGGAGAAATGCCGGTCCGCGGCCGCGTAGCCGATGTTGGCCGGGACGTAGCCGGGCAGGTAGTGGCGGTCGTTGTAGCTGGTCTTGTATCCGGGCAGGGCCAGCAACCCGACCAGGCAGACGGCGGTGGTGGCCACCAGGATCGCGCCCGGCCAGCGCACGATCAGCGCGCCGATCCGCCGCCAGGTCCGGATCCGCATGGCGCGCTTGGGTTCCAGCATGCCGAAGCGACTGGCCACCGCCACGATCGCGGCGCCGAAGGTGAGCGCCGCGACCACCACCACGACCATGCCGATCGCCAGCGGGATGCCCAGTGACTGGAAATAGGGCAGCCGGGTGAAGTGCAGACAGAAGGTGGCGCCGGCGATGGTCAGACCCGAGCCCAGGATCACGTGCGCGGTGCCGTGGTACATGGTGTGGAACGCCGACTCTTTGTCCTCGCCGACCGACCGGGCCTCCTGATAGCGGCCGAGCAGGAAGATCGCGTAGTCGGTCGAGGCGGCGATGGCCAAGGTCACCAGCAGGTTGACCGCGAACGTGGACAGCAGGATGACGTTGTAATAGCCCAGCACGGCCACCACGCCGCGGGCGGCGCTCAGCTCGAACACCACCATCCCCAGCACCAGCAGCACCGTGCCGATGGACCGGTAGACGCTCAGCAGCATCAGGATGATCACCACGAACGTCAGCGCGGTGATCACCTTGAGGCTCTTGTCGCCGGCGATGTGCTGGTCGGCGTTGAGGGCCGCCCCGCCGGTGACGTAGGTGGTCACCCCGGCCGGCGCGGGAGTGTCTTTGATGATCTTCTGGATGGACTCGACCGATTCGTTGGCCAGTGTCTCGCCCATGTTGCCGGCCAGGTACACCTGCACGTAGGCGGCCTTGCCGTCCGGACTTTGGGAGCCGGCCGCGGTGAGTGGGTCGCTCCAGAAGTCCTGGATGTGCTCGACGTGCTCGGTGTCCGCCTTCATCTTGGCGACCAGCTCGTCGTAGTAGCGGTGCGCGTCGTCGCCGAGGGGCTGCTGGCCTTCCAGCACGACCATGGCCGAGCTGTCCGACTTGAACTCGTCGAACGTCTTGCCGATGCGCATCATCGCGATCATCGACGGCGCGTCCTTGGGACTCATCGACACCGCGCGCAGCCGCCCGACCTCATCGAGTTGGGGCACGATGACGTTCACCAGCACCGTGATGGCGACCCAGGCGAGAATGATCGGAACCGCAAGGCGGCGAATCCATTTGGGTATTCCACCGGGTTTGGGCTGCGGGGCCGGCAGTACTTCGGTGGGGGCGCCGTTCGGGGGGTCGCTCACGTGTTTGCTCATGCGGACTTCACTATGCAGAAGGTCTGGGCGTTCACGCCGTTGGCGATTCGCTCATCTTTGACCACCCCGTCGACGGTGATCCGGCAGCCGATGGTGCCGGTGTGGCCCTGGGCGACGATGGTGGGGCTGACCGCCGGGTCGGTGGTCGACAGCGTCAGCGACCACGGCAGGCCGGCGTTGTCCACCCGTTGCGGGATGGCGTCCAGGTCAAGGTAGTTGATGTCTGCCATGGCTCCGCCCTCGCCGACCCCGTCCGGGGTCCAGATGTCGTAGACGACGACCTTGGGGTTGAACGGTTTGGTGTCTTCGAACGCGGTCGACGCCTCGGCATCGCCGTGGTCGCCGAAGTATCCGCGGACCCGTTGGACCGTGAACGCGCCGACGGCCACGACCGCTGCGATGAGCAGTGGCAGCCATATCCGCCTGGCTACGCCGAACACGACGCCGTGCTCCTCTCGCGTAGGTAAGCCGGTCTCTTACACCGATGACACCGATGGCATAGGTTAGCGCATCAAAGATCTTTAGTCACATGGCGTGCGTTACAGAATTCGTCCAGGTATATCGAACTAATGTTCGATATGCTGATCGGCATGGGCTGGAGTCGCGGGCCGTTGAGCTGGGCGGAGATGGAGCGGGTGCTCGATGGCAAGCCCCGCCACACCGGGGCCGGTGCGCTCGCCGCCGAACGGCATGATGGTTCGGCGCATTCGCGCAAGCGGGAGGCTTATCGGCCCCCCGAGGGTGGGCGGCCGGGTCGCGCGGGGGCGTTCTCGGTCCCCTACTTCGAGCTGCACACGCACTCGGCGTTCAGCTTCTTGGACGGGGCCAGCACGCCGGAGGAGCTGGTGGAGGAGGCGGCCCGGCTGAATCTGCGCGGCATCGCGCTGACCGACCACGACGGCCTGTACGGGGTGGTGCGGTTCGCCGAGGCGGCCCGCGAGTTGGATGTCGCCACCGTGTTCGGCGCCGAACTGTCGCTGGGCGCGTCGGCGGGCCGAGCACGCACCGACGAGCCGGATCCGCCCGGGCCGCACCTGCTGGTGCTGGCCCGTGGTCCGGAAGGCTATCGGCGGCTGTCGCGTCAGCTGGCCGCGGCGCACCTGGCCGGCGGGCAGAAGGGCGTGCTGCGCTATGACCTCGATGCGCTGGCCGACGCGGCGGACGGGCACTGGCACATCCTGACCGGATGCCGCAAGGGCCATGTCCGCCGCGCGCTTGCCACCGGGGGCCCGGATGCGGCCGCAGCCGCGCTGACCGACCTGGTGGACCGGTTCGGGGCCGGGAGGGTGAGCATCGAGCTGACCCGGCACGGCCACCCGCGTGACGACGAGCGCAACGCGGCGCTGGCCGCACTGGCCCCGCGCCTCGGGGTGGGGCTGGTGGCCACCACCGGCGCGCACTTCGCCGGGCCGGACCGGGGACGGCTGGCGATGGCGATGGGGGCGATCCGGGCCCGGCGGTCGCTGGACTCCGGCGCCGGCTGGCTGGCGCCGTTGGGCGGCGCGCATCTGCGCTCCGGGGAGGAGATGGCCCGGTTGTTCGCGCCGTGGCCGGGCGCGGTGACCGCGGCGGCCGAACTCGGCGCGGAGTGCGCGTTTCCGCTGACCCTGATCGCTCCGCGGCTGCCGCCGTTCCGGGAGGTGCCGGCCGGCCAGACCGAGGACAGCTGGCTGCGGCAGCTGACCATGGCCGGTGCCCACGACCGCTACGGACCACCCGCGTGCGCGCCACGGGCCTACTCCCAGATCGACCGCGAGCTGAAAATCATTGCGCAGCTGGAGTTTCCCGGCTACTTCCTGGTGGTGCACGACATCGTCGCGTTCTGCCGGCGCAACGACATCCTGTGTCAGGGCCGGGGTTCGGCGGCAAACTCGGCGGTCTGCTACGCGCTGGGTGTCACCGCGGTAGACCCGGTGGTCAACGAGCTGCTGTTCGAACGCTTCCTGTCGCCCGCCCGGGACGGGCCGCCCGACATCGACATCGACATCGAGTCGGATCAGCGGGAAAAGGTCATCCAGTACGTCTATGACACCTACGGCCGCGACTACGCCGCGCAGGTCGCCAACGTCATCACCTACCGGGGCCGCAGCGCTGTGCGGGACATGGCCCGGGCGCTGGGCTTCTCACCGGGCCAGCAGGATGCCTGGAGCAAGCAGATCGGCCGGTGGGGTGGTTTAGCCGATTCCCCGGACACCGAAGGCATTCCCGATCCGGTGGTCGAACTGGCGAGCCAGATCGCCGGGCTGCCACGACATCTGGGCATCCACTCCGGCGGCATGGTGATCTGCGACCGGCCGATCGCCGACGTGTGCCCGGTGGAATGGGCGAGGATGGCGAACCGCAGCGTGCTGCAGTGGGACAAAGACGACTGCGCGGCAATCGGTCTGGTGAAATTCGACCTGCTAGGTCTGGGCATGCTCTCCGCGCTGCACTACGCGCGGGATCTGGTGGCCGAGCACAAAGGCATCGAGGTGGACCTGGCCAGGATCGACCTGTCGGAGGCGGCGGTGTACGAGATGCTGACCCGCGCCGACACCGTGGGGGTGTTCCAGGTCGAGTCGCGCGCCCAGATGGCCACCCTGCCGAGGCTGCGTCCCCGCGAGTTCTACGACCTGGTGGTGGAGGTGGCGCTGATCCGCCCCGGGCCGATTCAGGGCGGGTCGGTGCACCCCTACATCCGGCGCCGCAACGGCGTCGACCCGGTGACCTACGAGCACCCGGCGATGCAGCGGGCACTGCGGAAGACGTTGGGAGTGCCGCTGTTTCAGGAACAGCTGATGCAGCTGGCAATCGATTGTGCGGGTTTCACGCCGGAAGAGGCCGACCAACTGCGGCGTGCGATGGGGTCCAAACGGTCGATCGAGCGGATGCGCCGGCTGCGCGCCCGGTTCTACGACGGCATGCGCGAACTGCACGGCATCGCCGGCGCGGTGGCCGACCGGATCTACGAGAAGATGGAAGCCTTCGCCAACTATGGGTTTCCGGAGAGTCACGCGCTTTCCTTCGCGTCACTGGTGTTCTACTCGGCGTGGTTCAAGCTGCACCATCCGGCGGCGTTCTGCGCCGCACTGCTGCGGGCGCAGCCGATGGGTTTCTACTCGCCGCAGTCGCTGGTGGCTGACGCGCGCCGGCACGGTGTCGGGGTACACGGGCCGGACGTCAACGCCAGCCTGACCCACGCGACCCTCGAGGACGCCGGGACGCGGGTCCGGCTGGGGCTGGGGGCCGTCCGCAACATCGGCGTCGACCTCGCCGACCAGTTGGTGGGGGAGCGGTCAGCCGGCGGCCCGTTCGTCTCGCTTGCGGATCTGGCTTGCCGGGTGCGGCTTTCGGCGCCGCAGGCCGAGTCGCTGGCCACCGCCGGGGCGCTGGACTGTTTCGGGATGTCCCGGCGCGAGGCGCTGTGGGCGGCCGGGGCGGCGGCCACCCAGCGGCCCGGTCTGCTGCCCGGGGTGGGCTCTGCTTTTCATGGGTCGCTCATCCCGGCGCTGCCCGGGATGAGCGAAACCGAGTTGGCCGCCGCCGACGTCTGGGCCACCGGCATCTCCCCGGACAGTTTCCCGACCCAGTTCCTGCGCGCCGACCTCGACGCGGCGGGAGTGCTGCCCGCGGACAGGCTGCTCAGCGTGGCCGACGGGACCCGGGTGCTGGTCGCCGGGGCGGTGACGCACCGGCAGCGGCCCCCGACCGCCCGCGGGGTGACGTTCGTCAACCTCGAGGACGAAACCGGGATGGTCAACGTGCTGTGTACGCCGGGGGTGTGGGCGCGGTACCGCAAGCTGGCGCACACGGCGCCGGCGCTGCTGGTCCGCGGGCAGGTGCAGAACGCCAGCGGCGCGGTCACCGTGGTGGCCGACCGGCTGGGCCGCCTCGAGCTGGTCACCAAATCCCCCTCGCGCGACTTCCGCTGAGCGGCGATCGCGAGCGCGGCGGAGCCGGGCGCTGCGGGTCGCCGCCATTCCGCCAGACCGCACCGGCGCAGCAAACCTGCGAGTGGAAACCTGCGTCACCGCGATCTCGCGGTGTGCCGGTCGGGGCCCTTCACCGTCATCGCGGCGCACGCCGCGAGAAAACCGGCCGCCAGCACCATCAACAGCCGGGTCATGCTTGATGCCCGGTCGAATGTCCGGACATGCATGCATATCGCGATCGCGAAGTACAGCGTCAGCATCGCCGTGGTCAGCCGGGCCAGCCCCGGGAACCGGTACACCGATGCCAGGCCGACCGCCGCCATCGTCTTGACCACCGCCAGCGCCCAGCCCATGTGCAATCCGTCCTTGCGCTCATAGAGCCGAAGGTCGTCGAGCAACGCCTCGACCTGAGGGATCGGGATCGCGCACAGCACGGCGTCGACGGCATGAAACACCGCCAGCGCGACATAGGTTTTCGGCGAAGTCAGGGCACCCATGACGCACAGCGTAATCTCCAGTCATGACCCTCAACCTCTCCGTCGACGAAGTACTCACCACCACCCGATCGGTTCGCAAACGCCTCGATCTGGATAAGCCGGTGCCGCGCCAGGTGCTGATGGAATGCCTGGACCTGGCGTTGCAGGCGCCCACCGGGTCCAATGCCCAAGGCTGGCAGTGGATGTTCGTCACCGACCCGGTGAAGAAGCAGGCGATCGCCGACATCTACCGCGCCAACGCGCTGCCCTATCTGAGCCAGCCGAAGCCCGAGTACGGGGCCGGCGACGTGCGCGGTGAGCGGATGGAGTTCGTCGCCGGCTCCGCCACCTATCTGGCCGAGCACATGCAGGACGTTCCGGTGCTGATGATCCCGTGTCTGGAGGGACGGGTGGAGAACGTGCCGCTGGGGATGAGCGCGTCGTTCTGGGCGTCGCTGTTCCCGGCGGCGTGGAGCTTCTGCCTGGCGCTGCGCTCCCGGGGCCTGGGCTCGTGCTGGACCACGCTGCACCTGCTCGAGGACGGCGAGAAGGAGGCGGCCGAGGTGCTCGGCATCCCGCACGGCGAATACAGCCAGGGCGGCCTGTTCCCGATCGCCTACACCAAGGGAACCGAGTTCAAGCCGGCCAAGCGGCTGCCGGCCGAGCAGCTGACGCATTGGGACAGTTGGTGATCCGGCCAGCCGGGTAGCGAGGCCGATCCATGGCGGCCGACGTGCTGGTGATCGGGGCCGGGCCGACCGGGCTCGCGCTGGCGTGCGGGCTGCGCGCGGCCGGGATCGAGGTCCGGGTGCTCGACGCCGCGGACGGGCCCGCGACGACATCACGCGCCCAGAACCTGCAACCGCGCGGAAGCGAGGTCCTGCGGCGACTCGGCGCGCTGGGTGACCTGCCCGAACGGGCGGTGCACACCGGCCAGATCGTCGTGTTCATCCACGGCCGCCGGCGGGCCACCCTGCGGATCGCGCGATGGCAGCGCCCGGACAGCCTCGGCGTGCTGATGATCTCCCAGGCGAAGATCGAAGCCGCGCTGCGCAATCGGCTGACCGCCCTGGGCGGGACGGTCGAGTGGGGCCGCACGGTCACCGGGCTCGACATCCGGGACGACGGTGTCACCGCGCGACTGGGTGACGGCACCGCGATCCGGTCGGGCTGGGTTGTCGGCGCCGACGGCGCGCACAGCGTTGTCCGCGCGGCCGCCGGCATCGGCTTCGCGGGCGCATCGCTGGTCGAACGGTTTCTGCTGGCCGACGTGCACACCGATCTGGACCGGTCGCCGAACTCCAGCGGGACCTGGTTCGCGTGGCTGGGCGGGGCCCATCCGCTGATCGCGGTCCCGCTGCCGGACGGCGACCTGTGGCGGCTGTTCGCTCCGCCGCCGCCGGGCATGCCCGCCGACCCGGAGCCCGCCGCCATCGTCGCGCATCTTTCGGCCCGACTGGCCGCTGACGCCGGTCGCACCGTCCGCTCTGCCGAGTGGACGTCGATGTTCGGAATCCAGCGCCGGCTCGCCTCCGCCTACCGCCATGGCCGGGTGCTGCTCGCCGGCGACGCGGCGCACATCCACAGTCCGCTGGGCGGCCAGGGCCTGAACACCGGAATCGGCGACGCCGAGAACCTGGCCTGGAAGCTGGCCCTGGTGGTCACCGGCCGCGCCGATCCGCGCCTGCTGGACACCTACGCCGCCGAGCGGCGCCCGCTCGCCGAGAACGTGGTCGCGTCGACCAGCTTCGCCACGGTTGTGGCCAACGGCCGGGGGCGGGTCGGCAGGCTGCTGCGCGACCGCGTCGCCGTTCCGCTGTTGAATACCGGCTGGCTGCAGCGCCGGATCGTGGAGAAGACCTCCCAGTTGACGGTCTCCTACCGGAGAGGCCCGCTGGGCGCCTCCGGGCGATTGCCGTTGCGCGGCCTGCGGGCAGGTGACCGGGTGCCTGACCGGCGCTGCGTCGGTGCCGACGGTAGCGAGGTGCGGCTGCACGACGTGCTGGGCCCACAGTGGGCGCTGTCAGGGTCCGAGCAGCTCGCCGAGATCGCCCGCGACCGACTCGGCGACGTGGTGTCGTTGCGTGGCGACGGCCCCTCGATGCTGGTGCGCCCCGACGGCCACCTGGCCTGGCGGGGCAGTGACGCGCCAGCGTTACGCGCCTGGCTCGACCGCACGCTCGGTGCCAAGGTCGGCTAGCGGCCGCCGGGGAACCCGTGCTGACGCCACGCTTCGTAGGCGGCGACGGCGGCGGCGTTCGACAGGTTCAGCGAACGGCGGCCCGGCAGCATCGGAATCCGCACCTGCGCGGTGATGTGCGGGTCGGTCAGGGTCGTCGCGTCCAGGCCGGTCGGCTCCGGGCCGAACAACAGCACGTCACCGGGTTGGTAGCGCACGTCGGTGAACGCGGTGCTTGCGTGCGCGGTGAAGGCGAACACCCGGGCACCGGCGAGCGCTTCCCAGGCGGCCGGCAGCGACGGATGCACGGTGACCGACGCCAGGTCGTGGTAGTCCAGCCCGGCGCGGCGCAGCTTCGGTTCGGACAGGTCGAAGCCCAACGGTTCGACGAGGTGAAGTTCGGCACCGGTTGCCGCCACCATCCGGATCGCGTTGCCGGTGTTCGGCGCGATCCGCGGCGCGTAGAACATCACCCGAAACATGCGCGCCAACCTAACCGAGCCGGCGTGCCGGCGCGCTACGTCTATGTGGCGTTGAGCGCACTGATGATGTCGCCGAGGTACTGGTCAATCGTGGTGTCGCTGCCCAGCAGTTCGGACGACAGGGTGGACAGGGAAGTGTCGGCGACCCCGAGATCGCTGGTGAAGTCGCTCAGTGTGGTGCCGTCGAGGCCGGGGACCGTCTTGAGCAGTTCGGCGACCGTGGAGTCGTCGCTGAGCCCGAACGTCTTCAGCAGCAGCCCGATGTCGAGGCTGCCGAACGACGGGACGTCGCTGAACAGGTTGCCGACGGTGGCGCCGTCGCCGAGCCCGAAGCCCGATGAGAACCCGCCCAGGCTCAGGTTGTCGAAGCCGATCTTGTCCAGCACGTCCTGCACGGTGGAATCGGAGTAGTTCAGCCCGACTCCGGTCAGCAGATCCTGCACCGTGTCGCCGCCGAAACCGCCCTGGGTCACCAACTGGTCGACCGTGTCATGGCCCAGGCCGGCCGCGTCGGCGAACTGTTGCACGGTGGCGTCGGGGGCGAAGCTGCCGGTGCCAGAGTCCCAGAGGTCACCGAGTGCGGCGCCGGGGTTGGTGATACCGAAGATGCCGAGCAACTCCTGATCGCTGACGCCCAGCTGCGTCAGGTATGCCTCGATGTCCTGGGAGCCCACGCCCCAGTCCGTCAGCAGCGTGTCTACGTGGGTGTCACCGATGCCCAGCGCGTTGACCAGATCCTGGATCGAGCTGGCGTCGGTGGTGCCGACCAGCCAGTAGAGGTTTTCGATCGGCAGGCCGGCGAGCCCGAGCGTGCTCACGGTCTGCGTCAGCGTGTCGCCGGAACTGAGCCCGGCCAGGTTGTACAGATCCGAGAGCGGCTGAGCGTCGAGCCCGAGGTTGCCGGCGAACTGGCTGAGCGTGCTGTCGTCGGTCAGCCCGAACGCGGCCATCAGCGCCGAGATGGGATTCTCGGTGAGCCCGAACATGCCGGCGAATTGGCCCAGTTGGCCGAGGGTGACGTGGCCGAGCCCGCCCGACAGCAGGTCGTTCGGTGCCAGGCCGCCCAGCCCGAACTTGTCGAGCCACTCCGAGGTGGTCAGGGAGGCGGTGCCGAAGATCCGGTTCAGTTCACGCAGGCCGTTGAGCAAGCCCAGCTCCAGCGAGGTGATGAACCCGGTCTCATCGAACGCGGTCAGGGTGACGTTCTGCGTGTGCACGGCGGGCGGCACGATTGACGTCGCCGGCCGCGTCAGGGGGGTGACGCCGACGAGGGCCGTGCTCGCGACCACGGCGCCGGCCGCGAGAGCACCGGCCCGCGTGGTGAGGGACGCGTGGCTGACATGACGAGACGAGTGAGACATAGTTGTTCTCCCATGGCATGGCCCGGTCGTCCATGGCCCAGTCGTGCAAGCCCAGTCGTCCGGGCGCTTATGGCAACAGCAGTTGCTGAGTTGTCCCTAACTTACGACTGCAGGAATCACAGATCAATGCTTTTAAAGTGCCCAGCCTGACTTATGTTTCGATCGGCGATGCCGCCGGTGGGGTCACAGCACCGCATCTGTTCGAACAGCTGCCCTGGTAACGGCCGCGGCAGACTGTCATACTCGTCGAATTACCATGCCTGGATCGCCCGCCCGCAGCTGAGCGGGTGGCGATGTGCCAGGAAATCCGATGAATGAGGCACACACCGTGAAATTCAGCCGAGGGGTCGCCGGAGCGGCCGCCGACCGGTGACCCTGTTCGCCCACCCGGACGCGGTGGAGCCTACTTTCTGGGAGACGGGGGAGGACGGCCAAGCTCCGGCTGCATTGACCGGCCGGACGGTGCGCCGCCCGTCGCGATGGTCGGTGAGCAACTGGCCGGTGCTGTGGAAGGTACTGGCGATCGCGCTGGTGCCGATGGTGCTGGCAACGGTCTTCGGTGCGCTGCGGGTCTCTGCCGCGGTGACCGACGCTGATCGGCTGCGGACGGCCGCCGACCGCGCGGAGATGATCCCGGCCATCAACGACTACCTGGCCGCGTTGGGCAACACCCTGGTGGCGGCGTCGTCCGGTGGGGACCTCCAGGGTGCGAAGAAGAACTTCGAGAACCGCAAGTACGGTCTGCAGTCGCGGCTGGCCAAAACCGACGCCGCCACCGACGTGCGGTCCGCGGTGACCACCCTGGTGCAGGGTGGTCAGGCCCTGGTGGATCAGGTGCTGTCGGGCAACATGGGGCTGCGCGAGCAGGTGACGGCGTACGCGCCGTTCCTGTTGACGGCAGAGGACGCGATCAACGGGTCGGTGCGCGTCGATGACGAACGGGTGCGCGCCGAAACCGAGGGGCTCAGCCGGGCGGTCGGAGCCCGCGGCCAGATGATGATGCAGCAGTTGCTGGTCAACCGTGGTGGCGAGCTTCCCGACCCGGACCTGCGCACCTCGATGATGGCCCTGGCCGGCACCGAGCCCTCGACGTTGTTCGGGATGAGTCAGGTGCTCGGCGTCGACTCCCCGGACGCCAAGCAACTGCAGCAGCAGATGGTGGCCCGGCTGGCGATCATGTCCGATCCGGAGAGTGTGCTGCCCAACAATCCGGAATTGCGGGACTCGATCCACAGCACCGACGAGATTGCGGCCCGGGTGATCCAAACCACCACCACGTCGGTGACCACGACGCTGGCCGACCGGGCCGCCGACCGGCGGCACGTCGCGATCCGGGACGGCGCCCTGGTGCTCGCCGCAATCGTGGCCGCAGTGCTGATCGTGGGGCTGGTGGCACGGTCGCTGGTGCAGCCGCTGCGCACGTTGCGCGACAGTGCGCTGCGGGTCGCCCACACCGACCTGGAAAACGAGATCGCCCGGGTGCAGGCCGGTGACGAGCGCGAGCCCCCGCCGCTGCCGGTGTACACGACCGAGGAGGTCGGCCAGGTCGCCCACGCCGTCGACGAACTGCACGCCCGGGCGCTGCTGCTGGCCGGCGACGAAGCCCGGTTGCGGTCGCTGGTCAACGAGATGTTCGAGACCATGGCGCGACGCAACCGGTCGCTGGTCGATCAGCAGTTGTCGCTCATCGACCGGCTTGAGCGCGACGAGGACGACCCGGAGCGACTGGACAGCCTGTTCCGTCTGGACCACCTGGCCGCCCGGATGCGGCGCAACGGCGTCAACCTGATGGTGCTGTCGGGCGCGCAACAGGCGCACGACACCGGCCGGCCGATGCCGCTGTCGACGGTGATCAGCGCGGCCACCTCCGAGGTGGAGGCGTATCGCCGGGTGGAGGCGCTCGCGGTTGCCGACGCCACCCTGGCCGGGGTGGCGACCGGCGACACCATCCATCTGCTGGCCGAGCTGATCGACAATGCGCTGCGCTATTCGCCGCCGGCGGCGCCGGTCCGGGTCTCCGCTGAGCGCACCGAGGACGGCGGGGCGGTGATCGAGGTCATTGACTCCGGGCTCGGCATGACCGAGACCGACCTCCGCCTGGCGAACACCAGACTCGGGGCGATCGCCGAGGTAAACCCTGAACATGCCCGTCGGATGGGGCTTTACGTGGTCGGCCGGCTGGCGCGGCGGCACGGGATCACCGTGCAGCTGACCTCGACGGCGCTGGCGTCGCCGATGGCCGGGGCGTCTCCGGCGGCATCGGGCATCGTCGCCGAGGTGTATCTACCGCCGGGTCTGCTGGTCGGCGGTGTCGGTGCCGAGCCGTCGGCTGTCAAGCCTGAACGCGCCACGGCGGTGCCGCCGGCACCGTCGCTGCCGTTCGGCCGCGCTACGGTCGCTCCCGGTGCGGACGGCAAGCACAACGGCTCGCAGCCGCACGAACCGGCCGGCTTGGCGCTGCCCACCCGCAGCCCCGGGTCCAGCGGCATCACCGGTGCGCCAGCCGGGCGGGCGGAGCCCGAACAGGCGGAGCCCGAACAGTCAGAGCCTGAACGGATCACCGCGGACGCCCCGCCCGCGCCCGTCGCCGCCAATGGCGACCCCAACGACGACCTGATCTATCAGCGCATGCTGTCGGAGTGGCTGGTCGACCCGCGCGAACTGGGCCGCAGCGCCGACCTGGACTGGAAGTCGGTGTGGGATCACGGCTGGTCGGCGGCCGAGGAGGTCGAGGACGTGCCGGTCGAGGCGCACACCGAAAGCGGCTTGCCGGTTCGCCGGCCCGGCGTCCGCCTGGTTCCCGGTGCGGCCGATCCGCAGCCGGCCGTGGCGTCCAACGGCGCCGAACGCCAGCCGACGCATCGGGCGCCGGAACGGGACCCGGCCGCGGTTCGCGCCTCGATCGGCAGCCACTTCGGCAGGGTGCGGGCGGCACGTTCGCATGCCCGCCACGAGCGGGAGCCCGACAGCGAATGACGATCTCCGACGGATCTCTGGATTGGCTGCTGTCCAACTTCACCCGGGACGTGCCCGGGGTGCGGCACGCGGTGCTGGTCTCGGTGGACGGGCTGCTGGTCGCTGCCAGCGAACACCTGCCGGCGGAACGGGCCGACCAGTTGGCCGCGGTGACGTCGGGACTCGCCAGTCTGGCGAGCGGGGCGGCGCAGCTGGTCGACGGCGGGCGGGTGCTGCAGTCGGTGGTGGAGATGGAGAACGGCTATCTGCTGCTGATGCGGGTCGGCGACGGCTCACAGCTGGCCGCCCTGGCCGCCACGTCGGGTGACATCGGTCAGATCGCTTACGAGATGGCCGTTCTCGTCGAACGGGTGGGCGGCGTTGTGCAGTCGTCGCGGCGCGCTGCCCCGCACCGGTGAGGCGAGCGGGAACCGTGATCAGCACGCCCGGCACGCCGGAATCCGAGCCGAACCCGGTGCGCCCGTACACGCTGACCGGCGGCCGGACCCAGGCCAGCGTCGACCTGCCGCCGGAAGCGCCGGTGCAGACGCTGCAGGTCGCGCTGTCGCACCGCTGGGCACCGAATGACCTGCAGGGGCGGATCGTCGAGTTGTGCGTCAAGAGCCCGTCGGTGGCGGAGATTTCGGCACGACTGGATTTGCCGCTGGGCGTCGCACGCGTCCTGGTCGGCGATCTGGTCGAGTCGGGATACCTTCAGGTGCGCCCGACGCTGAACGACCGATCCACCGGCGACGAGCGTCGGGAACTGATCGGAAGGGCATTGCGTGGTCTACGAGCACGCCGATAGGCACGCCGCCACCTCGGCGAAGATCGTCATCGCGGGTGGCTTCGGGGCGGGCAAGACGACGTTCGTCGGGACGGTCTCCGAGATCATGCCGCTGCGCACCGAAGCGATGGTCACCGACGCTTCGGCCGCTGTCGACGCACTGGAGGCCACCCCGGACAAGCGCACGACGACGGTGGCGATGGACTTCGGCCGGATCAGCCTGGACGAGGAGAATCTGGTGCTGTACCTGTTCGGCACACCCGGGCAGCGCCGGTTCTGGTTCATGTGGGACGACCTGGTGCGCGGTGCGATCGGCGCGATCATCCTGGTCGACTGCCGCGCACTGCAGGACAGCTTCGCCGCGGTGGACTTCTTCGAGCACCGCAGCCTGCCGTTCCTGATCGCGGTGAACGAGTTCGACGGCGCGCCAAGGTATCCGGTCGGTGAGGTGCGCAAGGCTTTGGCGCTTCCCGATCATGTCCCGGTGATCGGCGTCGACGCCCGGGACCGCAGGTCGGCAACGGACGCGCTGATCGCGATCAGCGAATACGCGCTCACCCGGATCAGCGCTGGAGCCGGATCTTCCACCGGATGAAGAGGCCGTAGGCGGCCTCCAGGACCAGCAGCATGAACATGTCGAGCAGCCAGGCGCCGTGGGTGTGCTTCCAGTGGCTGTCGTGCGGGATCTGCGGCACCTCCGCCATCAGCTTGTTGATGTCGATGGTGGACGCGCCCGCCGCGTAGCCCCAGCGCGCGGGCGTCACCCAGGACACCTGGTCGAGGCCGAATCGGCCGGTCACCGGGATCATCCCGCCGGCCAGCACCAGCTGCGACATGATCGACACCACCAGCAGCGGCATCACCTGCTCGTTGGAGCGGGCCAGCGCCGACATCGCCATGCCGACGATCGCCGAGGCGACACACGTCGCGGCGACCGTCAGGAACAGTTCGAAGGACGCGGCGAACTCGCCTTTGCCGAAGAACACCGCCCCCTGGGTGGGCGCCCCCTTGCCCACCACCGCGATCGTGGTGGCGATGCCCGCCTGAACGGTGGCGAAAACACAGAACACCGCGCTCTTGGCCAGCAGATAAGCGGTGGTGGACAGGCCGACTGCCTGTTCTCGCTGGAAGATCGGCCGTTCACCGATCAGGTCGCGGATGGTCAGGGCGGTGCCCATGAAGACCGCGCCGAGGTTGAGCAGCACCATGATGTACTGCGGCTCGGTGGGCGCGGTGCTCTTCGGGTCGGCGATGCCCAGCCCGGTCTTGCCCTTCACGGTCAGTGCCAGGGCGCCGATCAGGAACGGCAGCACGGCCAGGAATATCGAGTAGCCGCGGTCGGAGACCACCAGCCGCACCTGACGCCGGGCGATCGTGGAGAGCTGCTTGCGGATGCTTTCCGGGGGCGGCATGCCCAGGTCGACCGGTGCCGCCTCCTTGGCCGGGACGGGGGCTTGCTGGCCCCCTTCGCGCTCCAGGAACCGCCGGTTGGCCTCGTCGGGATCCGCGCCCACGCTGGCGAAGATGTCCGCCCAGTTCGTGGTCCCCAGCGCCGACTCCACGCCGTCGGGCGGGCCGAAGTAGGCGATCTTGCCGCCCGGCGCCACCAGCAGGATCTGGTCGCAGACGTCGAGATAGGACACCGAGTGGGTGACCACGAGGACCACCCGGCCGGCGTCGGCCAGGCCGCGCAGCATCAGCATCACCTGGCGGTCCAGTGCCGGGTCCAGGCCCGACGTCGGCTCATCGAGCAGCAACAGCGACGGCCCGGTCAGCAGCTCCAACGCCACCGATGCGCGTTTGCGCTGGCCGCCGGAGAGCTTGTCCACCCGGGTGTCGGCGTGCTTGGTCAGCTCGAGCTCCTCGAGCACCTCGGCGACGACCCGGTCGCGGTCGGCCTTGCTGGTGTCGGGCGGCAACCGCAGTTCGGCGGCGTAGCCCAGCGCCTGGTTCACCGTCAGCTGGCGGTGCACCACGTCGTCCTGCGGGACCATCCCGATCCTGCTGCGCAGCGACGCGTACTCGGCGTGGATGTTGTGGCCCTCGAAGGTGGCCGTCCCGGTGGTCGGTTTGGTGTAGCCGGCGATCAGCCGGGACAGCGTCGACTTGCCGGCACCCGAGCCGCCGATGATCGCGGTCAGCGTGCCGGGCCGGGCGGTCAGCGTGATGTTGTTGAGCAGCCGCTTGCCGCCTTCGACGTCGAAGCAGACGTCGTTGACCTCCAGGCCGCCGGTGCGGGTGGCGGCCTCGGTGCTGCGCACCAGGGTGCCGTTGTGGAACGCCAGGTCGACGTTGCCGATGGTGACGATGTCACCTTCGCTGAGGATTGCCGATCCGATCCGGACGCCGTTGACGAACGTCCCGTTGATGCTGCGGTTGTCCCGTATCTCGGTGCCCAGCGGCGTGAGGCTCAGCACCGCGTGGTAGCGCGAGGCCAGGACGTCGGAGACGACGACGTCGTTGTCGGTTGCGCGGCCGATGGTGACCGCGCCGGACGGTGCCTGCTCCGGCCGGTCCGGCGCCGGGGGCACCAGGATGTTGATCATCCTGGTCGCGAGGTTCGCCTCTTCCGGCGGTTTGTGCGCCACCGGCGCCATCCGGGTCTCCGGCTGCCGGGGTGGGCGGGACAGCGCACCGGGCGGGGCGGACGGGTAGCCCTGCTGCGGGGCCGGAGACGGCTGATACGGCGCGGCCGGTGCGGGGTGCGGCCGCTGATACGGCGCCGGGCGGTGCTGCGCCGGCGGCCCGTAGCGGGCTGGTTCCGGGTGCGACGGCCGACCCTGCGGCACCGGTGGCCGACCGGCGGACGATCCGGTCCGGATCGACATGGTCTGCGGCGGCCGGCCCGCCTGCCCGCTGTGCCGGCCGATACCGAAGGACACCCGCGGTCCGTCCGGGTTGCCGAGGTTGACGCTCTGGCCGTCGCGGATGTCGAGCATCGGCACCCGCTGGCCGTTGACGTAGACCCCGTTCAGCGATCCGTTGTCGATCGCCAGCCACCTGCCCTGGTCGAAGCGCAGCAGCAGGTGCGCGCGGGACACCAGCGGATGCGCGACGCGGATGTCGGCGCGCAGGTCCCGGCCGACCACAACATCGTGACCTGCCGCGAACTCGCGTTGCGACCCGTCCCAGTGAACGGTCAACACCGGCGGGGCTGGGTGACTCATCGGCCCAAATATATCTGCTGCCGCAATTTGGTGCTCAAAGGTTGTCAGGTGCGCCGGTTACCACGCAGCGGGTGCGGCTGTAGATGGTGGGCATGCAGCGATTGCAGTGGATGCACGCCGAGGAGTGTCGCGTGTCGGCGGCGATCCGGTTCACCAGGTCGGGTTCGGCCAGCAGCGCCCGGGCCATCGCGACGAACTCGAATCCCTCGGCCATCGCGGTGTCCATGGTCTCCCGATCGGTGATGCCGCCCAGCAGGATCAGCGGCATCGACAGCTCGGCGCGGAACAACCGGGCGTCGCGCAGCAGGTAGGCGTCCCGGTACGGGTACTCACGCAGAAATTTGTGGCCGGTCATCCGCATGCCCCAGCGCAACGGGGGCTTGAATACCGCGGCGAACTCTTTGACCGGCGCATCGCCGCGGAACAGATACATCGGGTTCACCAACGAACTGCCCGCGGTCAGCTCCAGTGCGTCCAGCCCGCCGTCGTCCTGCAGCCACCTCGCGGTGGTCAGCGACTCGTCGACGCTGATGCCGCCGCGCACTCCGTCGGCCATGTTCAGCTTGGCGGTGACGGCGATCTGGCCGTTCACGGCCCGGCGGACGGCCTGCACGATCCCGCGGGCCACCTTGGCGCGGTTCTCCAGCGATCCGCCGAACTCGTCGGATCGCCGGTTGATCAGCGGGCTGAGGAACGAACTGGCCAGGTAGTTGTGGCCGAGATGGATCTCCACCGCGTCGAAACCGGAGTCGACGGCGATCCGGGCGGCATCGGCGTGCTGCTCGATCACCTCGGCGATGTCGTCACAGTCAGCCTTCTTGGCGAAACGCATCCCGATAGGGTTGAAGAACCGCACCGGTGCCAATGCCCGAGCCCGGTTGGAGCGGGCATCGGCAACCGGGCCGGCATGGCCGATCTGCGCGCTGATCGCCGCACCCTCGGCGTGGACGGTGTCGGTGAGCCGGCGCAACCCGGCGACGGCCCCCGGTCGCATCCAGATCTGCTCGCCGGAGGTGCGCCCACCCGGCGAGACCGCGCAATAGGCGACGGTGGTCATGCCCACCCCGCCCGCGGCCGGCAGCCGGTGGTACTCGATCAGGTCGTCGGTGACCAGCGCCTCGGGGGTGCGTGCCTCGAACGTGGCCGCCTTGATCACCCGGTTGCGCAGCGTGACCGGTCCCAGTTTCGCCGGGCTCAGGACATCGGGCGACACGTCGGGGCTTCGCATGGCGGCAGCCTATAAGTCCCGTGCCGAGTGTGGGCTTGTTGCACGCTTATCCGGCTTGCGGCGTGCATGAAGCCCACATTCGGCAAGCATGTAAAAATGACGGGCGTGGGCGCGATCACATTGGACGGCAAGGCCACCCGGGATGAGATCTTCGTCGACCTCCAGCAGCGGGTTGCCAAGCTGCTCGAGTCGGGGTGCACACCGGGTCTGGGCACCATCCTGGTTGGCGACGACCCAGGCTCCCAGGCCTATGTCCGCGGCAAGCACGGCGACTGCGCCAAGGTCGGCATCACCTCGTTTCGCCGCGACCTGCGTGCGGACAGCAACGCGGCCCAACTCGAGGCGACTATCGACGAGTTGAACGCCAACCCGGACTGCACCGGCTACATCGTGCAGTTGCCACTGCCCGAACACCTGGACGAGAACGCGGCGCTCGAGCGCGTCGACCCGGCCAAGGACGCCGACGGGCTGCATCCGATGAACCTGGGCCGGCTGGTGCTGGGCACCCCGGCGCCGCTGCCGTGCACACCCCGGGGCATCGTGCACCTGCTGCGGCGCTACGACGTGGAGATCGCCGGCGCCCATGTGGTGGTGATCGGCCGCGGGGTGACGGTGGGGCGTCCGCTGGGGCTGCTGCTGAGCCGCCGGTCGGAGAACGCGACGGTGACGCTGTGCCACACCAAGACCCGCGACCTGGCGGCGCTGACCCGGCAGGCCGACATCATCGTGGCGGCGGTCGGGGTGCCGCGCATGGTGACCGCCGACATGGTTCGCCCGGGTGCCGCGGTGGTCGACGTCGGGGTCAGCCGCACCGACGACGGGCTGGTCGGCGATGTGCACCCGGATGTCTGGGAGGTTGCCGGGCACGTGTCGCCCAACCCCGGCGGGGTCGGCCCGCTGACCCGGGCGTTCCTGTTGACCAACGTCGTCGAACGGGCCGAGCAACAGGTGGCCGAACGGGCCGGGGTCACCGGGTGACCCAGGTAGCCCATGCCCGGCGGGTCGTCGCCGAACAGTGGCCGATACTGCTGGTCGGGCTGATCTTCGCGGCGGCCTTCGTGTTGGTGGGCGCGAGCTTCTGGCGCCGCGGCGCGCTGCTGCTCGGCATCGGCGTGGGCGTCGCGGCCGCGCTGCGGCTGCTGTTGTCCGATGATCGGATCGGCCTGCTCGCGGTGCGCACCAGGCAACTCGACTTCGCGATGATGACGACGGTCGGGGCGACGATCCTCTACATCGCCGCCACCATCGACCCGCTGGGTACGCGATAGCGCCGGTTCAGCTACAAGCTGCCCAAACCGGACAAGCCGGGAACGCCACCGGACAGCCCGGGTATCCCGGACAGGTCCGGCAGCTGTCCGTTGGATATCTGCGACATCATCTGCGGGCAGTACACCGGTACCGCGATGTCCAGGAACATCTCGGCCATCTCCGGGGACATGTCGCTCTGACCGGTGATGCCGGAGACGGCGTTGGCGACGCTCGATGCCGGCCCGGCGAGCGCCGGGGTCGACTGTTCGAGCATGGGGCAGACGGATTGGCCCAGGGCAACCGTGTCGGCGGGGTTGCCGACGTTGAAACCGGCATTGTTCAGGGCGGACAGAAACGAGTCGTCGATCCCGTCGGCCAGCGCCGGGCAAGCCGCCCCGACGGTCACGGCCAGCAGCGCGACGCCGACCCCAGCCAGTCGGGCCAGCCCGGCCCGTGAAGCCCAGTCGTGCCGCATGTTGTTTCCCCCATTTGCGCTAATTGGCTGACGCGATTGCACCGTGCCTACCTCGAGATATGAATGATTCAGCATAGTGATCGCGCGCCTGACACGGCCAGATCACGCTTCGCGCACGTTGCGGCGGCTAAACCTGGGAGACCGGAAGGCTGGGCATCCCCGGCACGTCCGGTAGGTCGCCATCGGAGAGCGAATAGATCACCGGCGGGCAATACATCAGCAACGCGATACTCATGAATATCCCGGCTGTCCGCGACGGCATGCCACTCAGGCCGCTGATGCTGGAGATGGCATTGGCCATGCTGGCCCTCGCCGAGACGGGCGCCGGGTTCGACTGGTCGACATCGAACATCGGGCAGACGGATTGCCCGAGGGCGACGGTGTCGCTGGGATTGCCCAGGTTGATGCCGGCGTCACCGAGTGCGGAAAGGAACGAGTCATCGCGCTCGTCTGCCCGGGCCGGCGCAGTCCCGGCGGCCGCCGCGATCAAGCACGCGGACACCGCCAGTCGGCCCGTCAGGGTCCAGCTGTGCCGCATGATTCTCCGTGTTGGTCCTGAGTCACCGGTGTGCACGCACTGTGCTCACGTCGAAATACCAATGCCGAGATCATATGACTTTGACCGCGATATAGCTAGGCCGAGCTTCGTGCACGGCGCCGAACCGGCCGAAAACGTGCAGGTCACCGTGTGCGCTAGTTCGCACCGCCGCCGGCACCACACAGTTCGGCGACCCGCGCCTGGGTGGCCGCCCACAGCGTTCCCGGCTGGGTGCGCATCTCCGGATGGTGGGTGGCCAATTCGACGTCGACCGGCCGCGGCGCAACCGGGCGCCCCGCGGGTGCGAGTGCCGGCGGGACCGGCCTGTCGAGCAGCTCGGCGATGTAACCCGCCCACGCGGCTTTCGTCACACCGTCAACGCCGACAGCGTGGTAGATGCCAATACCGAACTTTGTCGCTACCACGCTGCTCGTCACACGGACGACGTGCTCGACCGGGATCGGGTAGCGCCGCCTGTCGTCCATTGACAGCGGTGTTCCGTTGAGCATGGCCGCCACCGCCTCGGCGATGAAATCCCTGCTGCCGAACAGCAGCGGCAGCCGGATCACCACATTGTCGCCTCGGCTCAACAGCAGCTGTTCCGCCGCCACTTTGTGCCTGCCGTAGACCTGCAGTGGTGCGGTCGGCGCATCCTCGAAATATCTTCCCGGAGCGCCGAAAACGTAGTCCGACGAGTAGTAGATGACTCGACGGCCCGCCTTCGCCGCCGCGTCGGCCACCCAGCCTGCGCCGGCGACGTTGACTTCGTAGGACGCCGACGGGTCCTGTTCACAGCGGTCGGGATCCGCTATCGCCGCCGCGTACACGATCACGCGCGGATCGACCGCTTCGATCCATGTCGCCAGGTCTGTCTGCCCGGTCCAGCCGGTTCGCGGTACGCCGCGGACAGACAAGCCGTACCCGGGTAGCAGGCGCCGCAGCGCTTCGCCGACGCGCCCAGTCGCACCGAGAACCAGCACATCGGCGTGGCCTCCAGCATTTGCCGCGATGCGATCCGGGTCCGTCTGCATAGCCGCCTGGCTGCTCAGCTCGCTGCCGCGATTCGGTCCAGCCATTCGGCGACCGCGTTCGAGCCGGGACCGGGAATCAGCTCGCCCGCCGCTGCCCGGGCTTTCGCGCTCGCCGCTCCCACTGCCACGCCGTAGCCGACCATCTGCAGCATGCCGGCGTCCGAGTCACTGTCGCCGAATGCGACGACGCCGCTCGGCGTAACGCCGAGATCTCGGCAGAGCTCTCCGACGGCGCGAGCCTTGTCGACTCCGTCCGCCTGGATATCGCAACAGTCCCAGCCCGCTGAGACCGCGGTCAGGTTGCCCAGCTCCGGCACCGCGCTGAGCAGTCGCACGCAGGCGGATTCGCCGCCGCGGCACATGACCTTCAACACCTCGCTGCCGACGACGCCCGACAATGCGGCCGCAGAAGACCGCGAATCGGCAGTCAAGCCGGTCGCTTCCTCCTCATGGTCGATTGCCGCGGCCGGCCCGGCCGCCAGCCAATGCGAGTGGCGGTAGACGTTCACCAGCCCGCCAGTGTCGGAGAACCGGTGGAGCAGTTCGGCGAGGCGCGCATCGAGCACGAATGTCTTTTCCAGCAGTTGCCGTCCACTGGCGGACACGGCGGATGCGCCGTTGAATCCGATCAAGTGTGCTGTCACTCCGACGTTTCGGGCGAACAACTCCACTGACGCAAGCGGCCTGGAGCTGGCGAAGGCTATCTGCAGTCCCCGGTGCGCGAGTTCGCGAATAGCCCGGATGGTGGTTTCGGAGATGGGATTGTCGGTATCCAGCAGCGTGCCGTCCAAGTCGAAGACGACGAGTTGGGCACGGACATCGCGGATATCGCGCATGCTTGTTGACCGCCGGGCCTTGATCAGCCGTCCAGCCGCCATGTGCGGTGCGTGGCTTCGGTCATCCGGCTTAAGCCCCGGTGGTGCGCATCCGCCGCGGCGTCCGGATCGATGTCGAATTCCCGCAGCACGTCCGCGAGTAGTAGCGCGCCGGTGGCATAGATCGCCATCGCGACGTTCGGCGACGCGTCAGGATTGATGTGGAACGGCATGTCGGAGCAGAAATGCATCGCTTCGTTGAAGTTGATTCGCAGGTTCGCGCGTTCGCGGTCCTCTTGCAAGAGGTCGACGACGACGTCCTGCATTATTCGGCTCAGCTGACCGTACACACCCTCGAGTTGTGGCGAATTCAGCGAGAACTCCACCACCGCCGTGTCGCCATCGACGTGGTAGCCGACTTCGTGGCGGCCTTCGTGGAGCAGGTCGTAGTAGCCGTTGTAGCTGTGCGACAACTTGCCCAGGTCGTAATAGATGTCGCAGACCGGATAGCCCCGCGGGTCGACCAGCCAGAAATGATCCGACTCGCGGTCGTACAGAATGTTCTCCAGGTGCAGGTCGCCGTGGATGTGTGGCGACGCGCCGGGCGGGGTGAGTTCTGCTACCGCGCGCGGGTGCTGCTCCAGCTGGGACAGCATCGCCGGCACGTTCGCGATGACCCGCCCGTTGATGCTGAGCCGGCGGCTGTGAATCAGGGGGGCGAAATCCGGGTCCAGGTCGATGGTTACCGCCAGACGACTCCATACGCGGTCGAAGTGGTAGTCCTGAACATAGTTCGCCGGCGTTTCGCGTAGATGCTTGAGGTAGGCCTTGTTGTATTCGTAATCGAGTACTCGAGTGAGCACGTTCGCCGCGTCCCGAGGGGTGATCTCGAGGTTGAGCAGCAGGTCCCGAAGGTTGGGATGCGCGACGTACTCCAGACCTAATTGGACCGAATCGCCCGCGGTTCGGGAGAACAGCACCTCCGGATAGTGAGGCCGCAACTCCTCGGGAAGCCGTTCGTAAAAGCCCGCCTCATCACGCAGTTTCAGCGAACCGCGGTTGCGGGCCTGTTTGTGAAAATAACGTTGCACACCCGATTTGGCGAACGACCCGCCAACCCGGACGGCATCGTTGGCAACGATGTCGTCGATCGCGTAACGATGAAGTTTCTTGATGTCGACGAGCTTTCGCAACTCGTCATCGAGGTCCCAGTGGTTGTGATAATTCATCTGCAGCAGGTCGGCCGATGCCATGCGGGCCGCGACGATGCGCCCGCCGTCGTTCGGGTTCCACACGACGAAATGCGACGGCGTTCGCACCGATCGCACCGTCAACAAGCGCGTCACTGCTGGAATCAATTGTTGTCCGGACGAAATCACGATCGCATCGCCTTCGGACGGGAGGTCGTCCATCAGCTCGCTGAGATCATCGTCGCGACCAAGACTGATGACGTCGCTTATCCCGTACCACTGCAGTTGCTTTCGGACGTGCTCAGCCAAATCGTCAGGTTCGTCGTCGGCAGATGTGTGTTGCCATATGTCGTCGACAATTATTCCTAGCATTGCGTGGGCGCCCGACTACGCTGACCCGCGCGTGCCGCAGGCTGACGCGGCGGCGACGGTCGGCTCGGTCAAGGCGGAACCTTCCTGTGCCGGTAGGTAATTCGGATCCGAGATCGCACCTGCCGCTCATTGCGTAGCACACGCGACGGCAGCAGTCAGCCTGCCTGCCAAGTCCACGTGCCGGGGAACGACGATAGCCTGACTAATATAGCCCAGCCCGGCTTGGGTAAAAAATCGTCGGCGTCGGCCGCGCTGAGGCGGCGGCCCGTCCAGCGAGGTGGCTCAGCGGCCAGAGCCGGCGACCTCGCGGTCCGCTCTCGGTCGTCGGTCGCTGTATTCGAGGTAGCCGCGGGCGGCGCGGTCGCGCCCGTCGACGCGACCGGTCCAGTCGAATGCCGAGATGTATCCCATCGCCGCATACAGCCAGGGGGCGACCACCTCGCCCTCGATGTACTCCTCACCGTGTTCGGTACCCGCGATCGTCCAGCGGAACCGGAGTGGGACGGGCATCCCGGGTCGATCGTTGTACCGGGCGGGTTGCGGGGCGAACTCGAGAACCTCGAACCGGACGGCGCCCCGTAGCGGTGTGACCCTTTGCCGATGCTGCGCCGCTCTGCGGCGACGCCGGCCGGTTGGTCTCCGAAGGCGCCGACGGCGACGAACATGAGTTGTGACTCGGCGTCGAGAGTGATCAGGTGATAGGTGAAGAAGTCGATCGGCAACTTCAGCCGTGCGGGCAGCGGCCGGGGCAGTTCCATGTACGGCAGGTACCCGGATCCGTACTCCCACGAACCCAGGCCCGACACGGCAGTGGTGTTCGCGCCGGCGCGCACGGTGCCGGTGTGCCGGCAGAGGTAGGTCAGGCGCCAGTACATCCGGCTGCTGGCTACCCAGCTGACGTCACCGGTGGCCGTGAGTTCGATATCCGCCTCGATGCCGTTCAACGCGCTGCGCAAGCGAAAGTGTGGGTAATCGATTGTGATTTCGTAGTTGTCGCCGAACCGCAACACCCCCTTCTCGGGTCTGAGCTCGGTGTCGTTTCGGTTGAGCACGAGGAGCGGATCACCGGTGGTGGCGGCCGTCCCGTGGGCGACGGTAACCGTGTGGCGAGCGTTTGACCGCAGGACCGCGTCGTCGTCCCACGCCTGAAAACCGGAGTAGCCGATCAGAATCAGGTTTGCGAGGATCCGGTGTGGGTCGGGCAGGTCGGGGATCATGATCCCGTAGTGCACCATCCCCAGGCTCAGCGGCCTGCCGGATCCGGCGGGAAAGCGGTGGCGGCTCGGCGGCCCGTGCCGGTACACCCGCCGCTGGTCTTCGGCGTGCAGGAGTCTGGTCGCGAAATCGACGGTGGCGCCGGCGATGCCGGTCCTCTCGCCGGAGCGGTAGATGACGGGGCGAGGTTTGTCTGTGCCATGCCGTTGGGTGCGTTTCGGGTCATAGGATGCGGTCATCGGCTTCCTCGTCCGTCTTGTACGTCGACCCACTCGATGTATCCGGATCCGTCCACCGGTTCAGCCCGCAGCTCCCCGGTGAAGCTGTAGGCGCCCGCGTACCCGCGGCCGTGTCCGAAGCGCATCGGTGCATCGACCGTACCGTCGATGGTGAGGAGCTCCCGCCCGTGCTCGCGGACGACCCACCGCAGCTTCTCCGGCAGCCGCATGGGCCTGCCCCAACGGTCGACAGCCGGCTCCGGCTGGTATGTGACGTCGAAGACGACATCATCGAAGACGGTTGTCTCGCCGCCCAGTACGCGTAGGTGGGCCAGCAGGCAGGCGGTGTGCCCCCGGGCCGAGACCTTGGTCAGCAATACCTGTGTGCGGTCGTCCAACTGCAGGATCTGATAGGTGAAGAAGTCCACCGGCAGTTTCAACCGGGGCGGCACCGGCTTTCGGCTCAACGACTGATGGCCGACGCATCGGGCGTACTCGAATGTGCCCAGCCCCGAGATCCGGGTATCGCCGGAAGTGTCGGTGATCGTTCCGGTGTACGGCGCCAGCAGGCTCAAATGCTGGTAGATCGGTGTGTCGACGAAGAACGACACCTGCCGTGTGACGGTCAAATCGAGATCCACCGAGAATGCCGCGTACCGGCCACGCACCTTGACCGAGGGTAGGCGGATGTCCAACTCGAGATCGTCGCGCCACCGCAGCGTCGAACCGTCTTCGGCGAATGTGCACTCGGTGGCCTCGTCATAGGCCGCGTAGTGATGCTGGTCGGCGTGAGCGGTTGAGGAGAACACCGTGCTGGTGTTTCTCGCATCGGGCGCTGCGAGCGCATCGTTGTCGAAGATCTCGGTTCCGGTGCTGCCCAGCAGGGTCATGGTGTTGACGTATCGGTACGGCGCCGGCAGTTGCGGGACGAAGACACCGAAGTGGGTCCATGCCCACCGGCGTGAGCCGGCGTGCGGCCGCATGGCGTACCCGGCCGGCAACGGGCTACGTGAACTGGTGATCCGCCTGTCCACGAGTGGGCGAAGCCCCAGCACCGTCGCAGCAAGTGCACGCGACGCGACGCGATCCATGGGTCCACCTCCTCGTGCGGCCGGCCCCGCGGTGACCCGGTGGCCGCTACGTAGCGTCTTTCACCTTGGCCATCGCCAGCACGTCGAGACGCTTGTCCAGTTCGGTCTCCGAGAGCTTCTCGCCGATCAGCCCCCGGTCGATCACCGTCTGCCGGATTGTCTTGCGTTGCTTGAGCGCTTCCTTGGCTACCGCAGCCGCCTCCTCGTAGCCGATCGCCGAGTTCAGCGGTGTCACGATCGACGGCGACGACTCGGCAAGATCCCGCAGGTGCTCGACATTGGCGGTCAGCCCGACGATGCACCGCTGCGCGAAGAGGCGCGAGACATTGCTCAGCAGCGTGAACGACTCCAGTACATTGCGCGCCATCATCGGGATGTAGACGTTGAGCTCAAACGCGCCACCGGCGCCGCCCCAGGCGATTGCCGCATCATTGCCGACCACCTGGGCCGCCACCTGAGTCACCGCCTCGGGAAGGACAGGATTCACCTTGCCGGGCATGATCGAGCTGCCCGGCTGCAGGTCCGGCAGCGCGATCTCGGCCAGGCCGGTCAGCGGTCCGGATCCCATCCAGCGGACGTCGTTGGCGATCTTGGTCAGCGACACCGCGATCGTGCGCAGCGCCCCGGATGCCTCGACCAGCCCATCGCGGGCCGCCTGGGCCTCGAAATGGTTTGCTGCGGTGCGGAGTTCGGTCAGTCCGGTGTCGGAGACCAGAACCTCCACCACTCGCGTGTCGAAACCTTCGGGAGCGTTCAGCCCGGTGCCGACGGCGGTGCCGCCGATCGCCAGTTCGCCCAGCCGCGGCAGGCACGCGCGCACCCGTTCGATGCCGGCCTCGACCTGGCGGGCGTATCCGGAGAACTCTTGGCCGAGGGTCACCGGGACGGCGTCCATCAGGTGGGTGCGGCCCGACTTGACCACGGTGCGCCACTCGCGTGCCTTAGCGTCCAGCGCCTCGTGCAGCTCCGTCAACGCGGGGATCAGGTGGCGCACAGCGGCTTCGGTGGCCGCGATATGAGTGGCGGTCGGAAAGGTGTCGTTGGACGACTGGGACATGTTCACGTCGTCGTTGGGGTGCACGCTCACCCCCGCGGCCGCTGCGATGGAGGCGATCACCTCGTTGGTGTTCATGTTCGAACTGGTGCCGGAGCCGGTCTGGAACACGTCAATCGGGAACTGGTCGTCGTGGCGGCCGTCGGCGATCTCGGCGGCGGCGGCGATGATCGCGTCGGCCTTCTCGGGGGCCAACAAGCCGAGGTCGCAGTTGACCCGGGCACAGGCGGCTTTCAGCAGGCCGAGCGCCCGGATCTGGGTGCGCTCCAGCCCGCGCCCGGAGATCGGGAAGTTCTCCACCGCGCGCTGAGTCTGCGCGCGCCACAGCGCTTTCGCCGGCACCCGGACCTCACCCATGGTGTCGTGCTCGATGCGGTACTCGGGTTCGGCCATGCGGAATCCTCGCTCGTCGGTGTTATCGGTCGTCAGGGCAGCGGGTAGGCGGCGGTCGAATCGCCGGTGAAGTCGACCGCCGAATACTCGTTGAGCTTCGACAGCCGGTGGTAGGCCTCGATCATCCGGACGGTGCCGGACTTCGAACGCATCACGATCGACTGGGTGGTGCAACCGCCCGGGTAGTAGCGCACACCCTTGAGCAGGTCGCCGTCGGTGACCCCGGTGGCGCAGAAGAAGACGTTCTCGCCGGACACCAGATGCTCGGTGGTCAGCACCTCGTCCAGGTCGTAGCCGGCGTCGATCGCCTTCTGCCGTTCCGCGTCGTCTTTGGGGGCCAGTTGGGCCTGAATCTCGCCGCCCATGCAGCGGATCGCCGCGGCGGCGATGATGCCCTCCGGAGTGCCGCCGACACCGGCCAGCATGTCGGTGCCCGAATCGGGCCGGCACGCCGAGATCGCCCCGGCGACGTCGCCGTCGGTGATCAGCCGAATCCGCGCTCCGGTGGCGCGCACATCGTGAATCAGTTGCGCGTGCCGCGGCCGGTCCAGGATGCACACCGTCATGTCGCGGGGGGACAGGCCCTTGACCTTGGCGACCGCGTTGACGTTCTCGGCGATGGGTGCGGTGATGTCCAGCACGTGGCCGGCTTCCGGGCCCACCGCGATCTTGTTCATGTAGAACACCGCCGACGGGTCGAACATCGCCCCGCGCTCGGCCACCGCCAGCACCGAGATGGCGTTGGGCATGCCCTTGCTCATCAGGGTGGTGCCGTCGATCGGGTCGACGGCGAAGTCACACTCGGGTCCGTCGCCGTTGCCGACGTGCTCGCCGTTGTAGAGCATCGGCGCGTGGTCCTTCTCGCCCTCGCCGATGACGACCACGCCGCGCATCGACACCGAATTGACCAGTTCGCGCATCGCGTCGACGGCGGCGCCGTCACCACCCTCCTTGTCGCCGCGCCCCACCCAGCGGCCCGCGGCCATCGCACCGGCCTCGGTGACCCGGACCAGCTCCATCGCCAGGTTGCGGTCCGGCGCCTCACGGCGAGACGGTCCCGGGCGCGGCGACGAGCCCCCGTCGGGCGTGGCAGCGCGGGAAACTTCCGTCATGGCTGCCGATTCTCGCAGAGACGATCCGATGGTGCCGCGCTGGGATGCGGGCTTGGGATACTGGGCGAGTGACCCACGAGCCGCAGCCGACCGTCAAACCGGCCAAACCGAGGCTGCTGCAGGACGGCCGCGACATGTTCTGGTCGATCGCCCCGCTGGCGGTGGCGTGCATCCTGCTGGCCGCGCTGGCCGGAACCTGCTCGTTCCGGCCGGGCGGGACGATCAGCGGGCCGGTGCCGTCCTACGACGCCGCGTTGGCCCTGCGTGCCGACGCCGAGACGCTGGGGTTCCCGGTCCGGCTGCCCGACGTGCCGCAGGGCTGGCAGCCCAACTCCGGCGGCCGCGGCAGCATCGACGACGGCCGCGCGGACCCCGCTAACCCCGCTGCGGGCCACCGCTTACGGGCCGTCACCTCCACCGTCGGCTACATCAGTTCGAGCGGAATGTATCTGAGCCTGACCCAGAGCAACGCCGACGAGCAGAAGCTGGTCGGCTCGATCCACCCCGGAATGCACCCGACCGGCACCGAAGACGTCGACGGCACCCGCTGGGTCGTCTACCGGGGGGACTCGGAACCGGTGTGGACGACCCGGCTGGCCGGCCCGGGCGGCGCCGCCCAACTGGCGATCACCGGCGCCGGGGGAGCCGAGCAGTTCCGGACGCTGGCCGCCGCGACACAGTCGCAGCCGCCGCTGCCGGCGGCCCCCGGCTAGTTGTCCTGTCCGGGGAGGGCGGTCAGTCGGGTGCCGGCGTGGCCTGCGCGCCCCGCCGCGCGAGCCACCGCCGTCGCGACTTGGGCTGCTCGTCGTACCGCTCGATTTCAACGCCCCGGTAGACCGCCAGATAGACCTCGATGGTGGTGACGATCAGGATCATCAGCACCGGCCCGATCACGATGCCCCAGAAGCCGAACATCGCAATCCCGGCGAAGACCGCCAGCATCATCAGCGCCGAATCAAGACGCGCCTGGCGGGGGACCAGCACCGGCCGCAGCACGTTGTCGATGTTGGTGACCACCAGTAGGTGGAACAGCGCCACGAACGCGCCGCCGACGATGTGGCCGAAGAACATCATGCCGATGCCGAACGGGATCGTCACGATGCCGCCGCCCAGTGGGATGATCGACAGCGCGGTCAGCAGGATCGCGAAGATGAAGAAGCCCTCGTGGAATCCGCCGATGTAGATCGACGCCGCGCCCGCGACGCCCTGGCATAGTGCGATCACGAACTGGCCCTTGACGGTGCCGCGCACCATCGCCCCCGCCTTGGTCAGATACAGGTCGGTGACCTCGTCGCCGAGCGGGTTGAGCCGGCCGATCAGGGTCCGCACCTGGTCGCGGTTGACCAGCAGCGAGATGAACACGTACAGGAAGATGATCGACGACGCGATCGCCCCGACCACGCCGCCGACCGCGCCCTGCAGACCGTGCAGGAGCCACTCCCCGGTGCGCTGCGCCACGGTGATGATGGCCTGCCGCAGCGACTCCGCGGTGACCGTGACGTGGACGAACGGCACCCGCGCCAGCAGGTCGTTGACCATGCGCAGCGTCCGGTCGCCGAGCGCCCCGACATCGGTGGCGGAGACCCAGCCGCTCACCGCCGGGACCATGCGGGTGATCTGCACGATCGCCAGGACGACGATCGCGGAAACCGGCACGATGACGATGCCGAGGGCGGCCAGCAGCGTCAGGGTCGCCGACAGTCCGACGCTCAACCTTGCCTGCAACCGCTGGAAAAGCGGCGTGAACAGGTAGGCGAACACCGCGGCCACCACGATGAGGACGAAGAAATCACGCAGGAAGTACGCGCCGAACGCCAGCGCAAGCCCGGTGGCGACGGCCAGCGCACGCTTTTGGCTGAGGGTGAACTCGGACTCCATGGCGCCTTTCGGAGCGGGTGGAGCGACTTTACCCTGCGGTCGCCTCGGCCTTGACCTGCTTGAACAGTTCGGTGTAGTAGGGCAGTGAGTCTTCGATCGCCTGTTTGGTGGTGAACGGCGGCTGGTAGCCGAGATCCCGGCGCGCCTTGTCGATCGAGAAGTAGTTGTCCAGGTACAGCCGTTCCACCGCTCCGGGCTCCAGTAGGGGTTTGCGCACGCCGAGCCGGAAATGCAGCCACTGCCAGACCACCATGATGTCGCGGATCAGCCGGCCCGAGATCCGCATCTTGGGCCAGTGCTCCCCGCACGCCTCCATCACCGGCCGGGCGAACTCGAGCATGTTGATCGGCTCGCCGTCGTTGATGAAGTAGGCCTGGCCGGGTGCGGTGCCGCCGGGCACCAGGTGCTCGGCGGCCAGGATGAAACCGTGAATCAGGTTGTGCACGTACGAGTTGTCGAGCTTGGCGCTCTCCTTGCCGATCAGCACCTTGACGTGACCGGCGGCGACGCTTTCGAACAGCTTGCGGAACATGGTCTGGTCGCCCGGACCCCAGATGCCGCTGGGCCGGATCGAGCAGGTCAGCATCCCGCCCACGCCGTTCTGGCCCAGCACGAACTGCTCGGCGACGACCTTGGTCTCGGTGTAGAGGTCGTTGAACTTCGTGGTGTAGGGCATGGTCTCGTCACCACCGGAGATGGACTTGCCGCCCATCACCACGCTGTTCGACGCGGTGTAGACGAACCGTTTGACGCCCGCGGCCTGTCCGGCGTGCACCAGGTTCTCGGTGCCGCCGACGTTCACCCCGAAGCTGCGGTTGCGCAATTCGTCGGTGACCGCCTTACCACCGGCCAAGTCGATGACGGCTGCGGTGTGAAAGACGGTGTCGATGCCGTCCACGGCGGCGGCCGCGGTGTCGCGATCGCAGATGTCGCCCTGCAGGGTCTGCAACTGCGGATGTTCGCCGAGTGGTGACGGCGCGCGGTCGAAGGAGCGCACCTGGTGGCCGCGTTCGAGCAGCGTTTTCACGAAGTTGGTTCCGACGAAGCCGGACCCCCCGGTGACCAGTACCCGGCCGAGTTCTGTCGTCAGTGATGGATCAGCCATCGGGTGAGCATAACTGAAACGTGTTCCAGTTTGTATCCGAAATCACTCCGCCGGGTCGGCGTCGCCGGCCAGTGCGTCGGCGACCCGCCGGCGCGCCCCAGCTAAGTGTTCTTCGCAGCGCTTCGCCAGTTGTTCGCCCCTTTCCCACAGGCTCAGCGACGCATCGAGGTCCAGGCCGCCCTGCTCCAGCCGCTGCACGACCCCGGCCAGTTCGTCTCGGCATTCCTCGTAGCCCAGCTCACTAACGGGCCTCACCGAATCGGTCGGATCTGCATCACTGGACATCGATGCCTCCCTCACTCACCGCGGCCACGGCGCCGTCGGAAACCCGAACCCGCAGCCGGGTGCCGGCCGGCGCGTCGCCGACCGACCGCAGCACGTGGGCCGATCCGCCGGTCGGAATCGTCTGCACGACGGCGTAGCCCCGGGCCAGCGTGGCGGCCGGACCGAGCGTGGCCAATCGGGCGGACAGGTGCACGACGCGCTCGGTCTGCACGTCGATCAGCCGCTTGACGTCCCGGCGCACCGCGGCCAGGGCGCGGCGCACGTCCTCGGTTCGCTCGGCCAGCGCGCGCAGCGGATCGGCCAGTACCGGTCGGCTGCGCAACTGAGCGAGCAGCCGCTCTTCGCGTTGCACCCAGTTGCGCAGCGCCTGCGCGGAGCGTCGGCGCAGGTCGGCGACCAGCGCCTGCTCGGCGGCGGCGTCCGGAACGATCTTCTTGGCCGCGTCGGTGGGTGTCGCAGCGCGCAGGTCGGCGACCAGGTCGCACAGCGGGTTGTCCGGCTCGTGGCCGATTGCGCTGACCACCGGGGTGCGGCAGGCCGCGATCGCCCGGCACAGCGTCTCGTCGGAGAACGGCAGCAGGTCTTCGACGCTGCCACCGCCGCGGGCCAGCACGATCACCTGCACGTCCGGATCGGCGTCCAGCTCCCGCAGCGCCGTGACGATCTGCGGGACCGCCGCGGGCCCCTGCACGGGGGTGTTGCGCACCGCGAACCGCACCGCCGGCCACCGCGCGGCGGCCACCGTGGTGACATCGTGTTCGGCGGCGCTGGCGCGACCGGTGATCAGCCCGACGGTGCCGGGCAGGAACGGAACCGGCCGCTTGAGCCGTGGGTCGAACAGCCCTTCGGCGTCCAGCAATCGGCGCAGCCGATCGATTCGGGCCAGCAGCTCGCCGATCCCGACGGCACGGATCTCGCTGATCCGCAACGACAGGGTGCCGCGCGACGGGTAGTAGCTGAACTTGCCGCGGACCACCACCTGGGTGCCCTCGACCAGCTCGACCTTCGCGTTCGCGATCACCTCACGAAGGCACGTCAGGTTCAGCGACATGTCGGCAGCCGGGTCGCGCAGCACCATGAACGCCATGGTGGAGGCGTTTCGCAGGTTGACCTGGGTCAGCTGGCCCTCCACCCAGACCGGACCGAGGCGATCGATCCAGCTCTTCACCCGGGTGGCAACGGAGCGAACCGGCCACGGATGTTCGGCGGAGTTCTCCGGCGCTGGTCCGGTCACTCGGCGCGGCTCGCAGTCATTTCGCGGTTGCGCGGGTGATCCCGTTGGCCAGCAGGGTCTGGAACGGCGCCCGTGCCTTGGTGGCCTCCTCGTAGCTGAGCAGATCCTGCAGGTCGTCGACGCTGAGCGTGCGCAGCCGGGCCCGCAGCTGAGCCAGGGTCAGCGTCGGGTAGTCGAGCTCGGCGGCCACCTCGGGGGCCGGAATCGCGGCGGTGGTGTTGGCCGACCCGGCGCCGGGTCGGCTGGCGACGGTGTCGGACGAGCCCGACGAATAGAGCGCGAACCGCCCCTCCGGGCGGCGGCCGCGGTCGGTCGCGGCGTCTCCGAAGTCCGTGCTCAGCTCGACGGTGTCGTTAACGCCGTCCGGTTCCTCGAAATCCTCGTCGAACTGTGCCCACTCCGGCTGCTCGTCCTTCGGCGGGAACAGCGTCTCCAGCGTGGAATCGCCCTTGATGGCCAACTCGGCCAGACCCTGCTGCCAGCGCATCACAAAGTGCGCGGCCTGACTGACCAGCGTCATCGGATAGGTCAGGATGGTTTGCGGCAGCTTCCTGGTCTCCTCGACGGCGATGGTCGCAGCGCCGACCAGCAGTCGAACCCCGTACGGTGCAGTAGCCATGCCTGACAGCCTGCCTTAACCGCCGCACGACGCTCAAGCGGGTGGTGCGAGCTGGCGGTCGGGTCAGCGCAGCCCGTAGGCTGATTGGCATGTCGACGCTCGATTTGGGAACCCCCGGCACCTCGGTGTCCGCCGCCGGCAGCCCGGCCGGTAAGCGGGTGCTGCTGGCCGAGCCGCGCGGTTATTGCGCGGGTGTCGACCGCGCCGTCGAGACGGTCGAACGTGCGCTGGAGAAGCACGGCGCCCCGGTCTACGTCCGGCACGAGATCGTGCACAACAAGCACGTGGTGGACACCCTGACCCAGAAGGGCGCGATCTTCGTCCGCGAGACCGACGAGGTGCCCGAAGGCGCGATGGTGGTGTTCTCGGCGCACGGCGTGGCCCCGAGCGTGCACGAATCCGCGGCAGAACGCGATCTGCGGGTGATCGACGCGACCTGCCCGCTGGTCTCCAAGGTGCACAACGAGGCGAAACGCTTCGCCCGGGACGGCTACGACATTCTGCTGATCGGCCACGCCGGCCACGAGGAGGTCATCGGCATCATCGGCGAGGCGCCCGACGACGTGCAGCTGGTCGACGGCCCGGACGCGGTGGGTTCGGTGACGGTGCGCGACGAGGACAAGGTGGTGTGGCTGTCGCAGACCACGCTGAGCGTCGATGAGACGATGCAGACCGTGCAGCGGCTCCGGGAGCGGTTCCCGAACCTGCAGGACCCGCCGAGCGACGACATCTGCTACGCCACCCAGAACCGGCAGACCGCGGTCAAGGCGATGGCGCCCGAGTGCGAGCTGGTGATCGTGGTCGGGTCGAAGAACTCGTCCAACTCGAACCGACTGGTCGAGGTGGCGCTGGACGCCGGTGCCGATGCTGCCCACCTCGTCGATTACGCCGAGGACATCGACCCGGCCTGGCTGGACCCCGAAACCGGAAAGGTGCAGACGATCGGCGTCACCTCCGGCGCCTCGGTGCCCGAGATCCTGGTTCGCGGGGTGCTGGAGCGGTTGGCCGAATACGGCTATGACACGGTGCATTCGGTGGCGACGGCCAACGAGACGCTGGTCTTCGCGTTACCGCGGGAGATCCGTTCCAACCGGCACTGATCCGGTGTTGAGCCGCCGGCAGGCTCAGATGTCGTACTGCCACGACTCGGCGTCGTCGGTGCTCGGCCGACGCGGCCGGGCCGGTCGCTCCGCCTCGGGCTCCGCACCGCGGTAACGCACCCGGGAGACCGGATGGTGACCGGAGTCGAAGGCGTCGGTGCGACCGCCGCCGACCCGTGGACCCGGCTGCCGTCGCGGCGGCGGCTGGTCGCGGCGCGCATCCCAGGCTCTGTCGTGGCGGCCCGTGTCCGATGTCGGCCTGGCGCGGCGCGGGGCGGCGGGCGGCTCGTCACCGTGCACCGGCGGCGGCCGGCGCCGCACGCGCGGCTCGGCGGTCCGGTAGGCCGGCATGTCGTCGACCGGCGGCCGGACGTGTCGCGAGCGGGCCGGGGCACCCTCGGCCGGCGGACGGGGACGCCGGTGCCGCGACGGGGGCGGGTCCTCGCCGCCGGCGGATGCCGGACGGCGCCGCGGCCGTGGCGGCAGGTCGTCCAGGTCGGGCTCGTAGTACGCCGACGGCCGGCTGTGCCGGGCCGCCGTCGGGGCGTAGCGCCGGGCGGAGCCGGCTTCGCGGGGCCGGGCTGTGCGGCGGTTGGGCCGGCCGGCGGTGCGCCGCCGACTCGTGGCGGACCCCGCGGCGCGGGCGGGGCGGTGGTTGAGTGCGGCGACCAGTCGGGCGACGACCTTCTCGACCACCGGCACGACGTGCTGCAGGCCGCTGGCCGCCTTCTCGCCGCCGGCTTTCGCCGCCGCGGCCCGTTCGGCGCTGCTGAAATACCAACGGCCAAGCCCGAGAAGCAGCACACCGGCCGAGGTGAACAGCATCAGCGGGAACCGTTCGATCAACGGATAGCCGCAGTTGATCGCGACACCTTTGAGGTCGGTGAACTCGGCGCCGTGGAACAGCCAGTAGGCACCGGGCACGGCGAAGAACAGGATCAACGGCGGCTGGATGACGGCGGTGAACACCCCCGATCGACGGACCGCACACACCGCGGCGACACAGCCGAGCACATACATCGCGGTGAAGAGGCCGGTCAGCTCCTTGTGTCCGGATTGGGCGTCGAATGCGACCCCAAGCGCGGTTGCCGCGGCCGCGATGACCACCGCGGCCCACCACGGCAGACCGGGCCGCACGACGCCGGTCGGCTGACGGTCGTCGACCGTCTCCGAAGCCCCGCGCTGTGCTGACACATAACGACCGTACCGCTGCCGGGGCTTATCGCTTAAAACCTCGTCACGGCGAGCCAGCCGCGCCGAGTCGCTCGGGCCACGCCCTAGACTTGGCTTCCCGTGAGCCTCAGCCTGGGAATCGTGGGCCTGCCCAACGTCGGCAAGTCGACGTTGTTCAACGCGCTGACCCGCAACGACGTCTTGGCCGCCAACTACCCGTTCGCGACCATCGAGCCCAACGAGGGCGTCGTCGCCCTGCCCGACCCCCGGCTGGGCAAGCTGGCGGAGATCTTCGGTTCGGAGCGCATCGTCGCCGCGCCGGTGACGTTCGTCGACATCGCCGGAATCGTCAAGGGCGCTTCCGAGGGCGCCGGGCTGGGCAACAAGTTCCTGGCCAACATCCGCGAGTGCGATGCGATCTGCCAGGTGGTGCGGGTCTTCGCCGACGACGACGTGGTGCACGTCGACGGGAAGGTGGACCCCGAGGCCGACATCGAGGTCATCGCCATGGAACTGATCCTGGCCGACATGCAGACTCTCGAGCGCGCGGTGCCGCGGCTGGAGAAGGAAGCCCGCAACAACAAGGAGCGCAAGCCGGTGCTGGATGCCGCGGTGGCCGCGCAGCAGATACTCGACGGCGGCAAGACGCTGTTCGCCGCCGGGGTCGACGCCACGCCGCTGCGGGAGCTGAACCTGTTGACCACCAAGCCATTTCTGTATGTATTCAACGCCGACGAAGCGGTGCTGACCGACGCGGCGCGGGTGGCGGCGCTGCGGGAGCTGGTCGCGCCCGCAGACGCGGTGTTCCTGGACGCCAAGATCGAGTCCGAGCTCGCCGAACTCGACGACGAGTCGGCGATGGAGTTGCTGGAGTCGATCGGGCAGCCCGAGCGGGGCCTGGATGCGTTGGCCCGGGCCGGTTTTCACACCCTGCGGCTGCAGACCTACCTGACCGCCGGGCCCAAGGAGGCTCGGGCCTGGACCATCCACCAGGGTGACACCGCGCCCAAGGCGGCCGGGGTGATCCACACCGATTTCGAGAAGGGCTTCATCAAGGCCGAGATCGTCTCCTACGACGACCTGATCGCCGCCGGGTCGATGGCCGCCGCCAAAGCCGCCGGCAGGGTGCGCATGGAGGGCAAGGATTACGTGATGGCCGACGGCGACGTGGTGGAATTCCGGTTCAACGTCTAGACGCGTTCCGGATCAACGTGTGAAACGTGTGCGCGGCAAAGACTGGCGCCGAACGGTGATGCGACCCCGCCGTCATACCCTCCGACCGGCGGCGATAGGCTCCGAAATCGTGACCGAGCCGAACAACCCGCAGTCGACCGCCGAGCTCATCGCGCAGACCGTGAATGCCATCCGCGCCGTCCACGCGGACCTGCTGAAGCTGGACGCGACCGAGGAGGGTATCTCGGTGCTGACCAGGACGGCCAGCGGCACGGCTCTGTTGCATGATCTGCGCCTGGAAATCAACCAGCTCTACAAACTCCTGCCGTTCAAGGGCTGAACTTCCCGGTTCGGCGCACGCCGACGGCGAGTCGCGGCGGTGACACCCGCCGCTATCCTCGGTGACCATGACCAGCTCCACAGCTCACCTGGCAGGCCTGATCACCGCGACCGGTGACGCGGTTGCCGCCGACAAGACCAATGGCCAAGTTGTGTTCCGTGCGGCGGCCGAAGCGCATGACGCGGTGGCCAGCACGGTCAAACTCGGCCAGTACCGCGTTGAGGTCGACGAGCCGCCGACGCTCGGCGGTGAGAACACCGCGCCCAACCCGGTCGAGTACTACCTGGCGTCGCTGCTGTCCTGCCAGATCGTCACCTGGCGGGTGTGGGCGGAGAAGCTGGGTATCCCGGTCGAGACGATCAGCGCCCGCGCCGAGGGCGACCTGGACGTGCGGGGGTTCTTCGGCTTCGACGACGCGGTGCGAGCCGGATTCAGCGAGGTGCGGGTGGTGGTGACCGTCACCGGGCCGGATTCGCCGGAGCGTTACCGTCAGCTACACGAAGCCGTCGAAAGCCATTGTCCGGTACTGGATCTGACCCGCAATGTCACTCCGGTGCGGACCATGCTGGAAGTCTCGGAGGGGTAGCGAAGTGATCTTCATCGTCGTCAAGTTCGAGACCAAGCCGCAGTGGGCAGACCGCTGGCCGCAGTTCGTCGCGCCGTTCACCGAGGCCACCCGCGCCGAGCCGGGCAACTTGTGGTTCGACTGGTCGCGCAGCCTGGACAATCCAAACGAGTACATCCTGGTCGAGGCGTTTCGAGACACCGCGGCCGGCGGTGCGCACGTCAACAGCGAGCACTTCCAGCGGGCGGTGCAGGAGCTGCCGCAGGCGCTGGCGTCGACCCCGAAGATCATCAGCCAGACGGTCGACGCGACCGGCTGGTCGCGGATGGCCGAGATGACGGTCGACTGAACGAGGCTAGTCCGGGATGACGGTGATCTCCCGGCCCAGCTGGTATCCGGGCGTCAGTGGCAGCAGGTCGCCGCTCCAGAACGACCCGGCGTCGAACCAGTTGGAGTGCTTGTCGGTGCGCAGCAACCCCATCTCCTCATAGGTGATCGCCACCGTCTCCGCGCAGTAGGTGGTCTCCAGCCCGGCCGCGCTCCGGCGAGCCTTGTGCCGCTGAGTCATCCGGTGGGCCCGCTTCTCCAGCACCGGAATGCCGCGCATCCAGTCGCTGGCGGTCGGGATGCGGCCGCGCAGCCAGCGGCCGGTCAGACGTGCGCTGGTGGGGAACGCGGTGCCGTCCATCCGGGCGATCACCCGCAGCAGCCGGTCCTCCTGGGCGCGGTCGGCGTACGGGGTCAGCTGACGCAGCCAGCACTGCTGGTGATAGCGGTGCATCCACTGTTCGACGGCCTCCCGGGCGTCGTGCAGTTGTACCCCGCGCTGGTGGGTGCCGGTCCAGACGTCGACGAGCTTGTCGCCGAGCTCGGCGTGCCAGATCAGCGGCGGCAGATCTTCGATGGCCACCGTCATGCCGACGTGGTTGACCGGCGCGTTGGACAGGGTGCGGATGGTGCGGTCCGGTCCGGACTGGCCGCGGAACAACCAGATGTCGCCGGTGCGGGTCTCCTGCAAGGCCCGGCTCAGGGTCACCGACGTCGCGTCCACGCACAACACCATAAGCGGATGGTGGCCGCGTGGCGCTGCAGATAGCCTGGAAGTCGTGCGCAGCATCTGGAAGTGGGTCGGGCTGGCCGGATTGGCCGGGGTGGTCGCCGGGGGAGTGCTGGTGGCTCGCGACCAGCGACGGCGAAAGGCCTACACACCCGACCAGGTCCGGGCCCGGTTGCATGAGCGGTTGGCCGAAGCGGACCACGACGCGGCCGGTTAGCCTCCCGGACGGTCGAGGTCAGCCCAGGCCCACCGCGTACAGGCGGTGTGTTCCGGCGAAGCCCTTCAGCTCGGCGTCGAAGCCGCTGTCGACGCTGATGTCGTCGCAGTCGGCGACCGCGTCCCGGACCGGTTTGCTGATCAGGATCTGCCCGCCGTCGGCCGCGGCGGCCACCCGCGCGGCCATGGCCACGTTCCGGCCGAACAGGTCTTCACCGCGGCGCACCGATCGGCCCATGTGGATGCCGATCCGAACCTGGATCGGGTGCCGCGGCTTTCGTCGCCCGCCCTGCAGCGCGTGCTGGATGCCGATGGCGCAGCGGACGGCCTGCTCGGCTTGGGCGAAGGCGATCATGAACCCGTCGCCCTGGCTCTTCACCACGTACCCGCCGTGCTGGTGAACGGTTCGCTGCACCATGTCGTCGTGCTTGGCGATCAGCTTGACCCAGGCCCGGTCGCCGATCCGTTCGTTGAGGGCGGTGGACTCCTCGATGTCGCTGAACAGGATCGCCACGTTGCCGTCCCGGGTGACCCGGGCCAGGTCCGGCCGCTCCACTTCGGCCCAGTCGGCGAGGTCCTCGATCGAGCTGCGTACCGCCGCACCAAATCCCTGGGTGCGGACCAGGTTCGCGGTCTGCCAGACGGTCTTGACGGCGCCCAGCCCGCCGGACAGCAGCAGGTTGCGGGTGTCGGAGCGCTGACGCAATTCGTCGACCGTGCGCTGCGTGCGTCGCAGCAGGAACCACAGCACGACCAGCCCGACACTCTCGGCCGCGACAACGCCGGACAGCGCGTACACCACCACCATCGGGGCCGTCACCGGGAGAGTCATCGCCCCGACGTCCGTGCCACCCGGGTCACCCGGCTATCTGCCGGGAAACGAATTCCACCACGATGTCGCTGAACGCGTCGTTGACGTCGCCGGCCGCGGTGTGCCCGGCCTCGGACAACTCGGCGAATTCCGCATGCGGAACCTTGGCCAGGAAATCCCGGGCGCCCTCGACGCTGACCACGTCGGAGAGTCCGCCGCGGATCAGCAGGATCGGAATCGCCAGCCCCACCGCCGCGGCTTCCAGCATCTCCGGGCTCGGAAAGTGATCGCCACCGAGTTTGGTCAGCAGCGCCGGATCCCAATGCCAGTACCAGCGGCCGTCGCGCAACCGCAGGTTCTTCTTGAGCCCGTCGTGGTTGTCGGGCCGTGGCCGGTGCGGCAGGTAGGCGGCGACCGCGTCAGCGGCGTGCGCCAGCGAGTCGAAGCCGTCCTGGTGGGCGGACATGAAGTCGCGGATGCGGGTGCTGCCGTCCATTTCGTAGCGCGGCACCACGTCGACCAGCACCAGGCCCTTCACCTGCTTCGGCCCGGCCTCGGCGGCCGTCAGGATGCCGGTGAAACCGCCCAGGCTGGCCCCGATCAGCACCACCGGGCGCCCGATCGCGTCGAGCACGGCCAGCACGTCGGCGACCAGTGTATCGAGGGCGTAGTCGGCGCCGGGCGCGCGATCGCTGTCACCGTGGCCGCGGGTGTCCAGCGCCACGACGTGGTAGCCGCGATCGGCGAGGATCCGGCCGGTTTTCTTCCAGGAGAACCGGTTCTGGCCGCCGCCGTGCAGCATCAGCACCGTGCCCGGTGCGGTGGCCGGATCCACATCTGCGTTCCACTCATCGCCCACCAGGGTGATTCCGTCGGCCCCGGTGTATGCGACGGTCTGCGGCGTGCCCACGGAGCGGCTCATCGGCATCCTCTCGCCCTTGATTCGCGCCTGACGTTACCTGTCGGCGAACACCCGGCTAGTTTGAATCCCATGGCAGACGAAGCGGTCGGGTCGGCTGAACCGCGGCGCTGGACGCTGGCCGGGGGTGTGGTCGGCGTCGTGGCGCTGGCAGGGCTGGTCGGGTGGCTTGGCTACCGGGCCTACGAAGCCCACGACGCCGACGTGCAGCGTGATGTCTTCGTCCAAGCCGCCCGCCGGACCGCGGTGGACCTGACCACGATCGACTACCAGCACGCGGCGGACGACGTGCAGCGCGTCCTGGACACGACGACCGGCGACCTCCACCAGCGCTTCGCGGCGAGTTCGCAGTCGCTGGTCGACACCGTGACGCGCGAGCATGCCCAGTCGGTGAGCGCGGTGACCGCCGCGGGCGTGGAGTCGCAATCCGGCGATGCCGCCCGGGTGCTGGTGACGGTGAGCGTGGCGTCTACGCATCTGGGCGGCACCGAGATGCCGCCGCGCGAGATCCGGATGCGGGTGATCGTCCAGCGCGGCGAGGGCGACGCGAAGGTCTCCGAAGTGGAGTACGTGCAATGACGCAGCAACCGGCGGAACGGTTCGAGAGCCGGGGCGCGGCGGCGGCCGGCCCGGATGCCGCCCGCCGCTCCGGCTGGACACGCGTGCTTGGCCACGGCGTGCTGCCGGGCCTGATGCTGTTGCTGGCGCTGGTGGCCGGCGGGCTGAAATGGTGGGATTCGTCGAGCCGTGCCGCTGACCTGGCGCGCACCGAATCAGTGCGCGCCGCAGTGGATTCCGCGATCACCATATTGTCCTATACTCCGGACACCGCCGAACAGGACGTGGCGGACGCGGAGCAGTTGTTGACCGGCCGCGCGCGTGACCGGTTCGCCGAGGCCGCGCACGGCCGGGTGATCCCCGAGGTCAAAGCCCGCCACGTCACAGCGACAGCGAGTGTGCCCGGAGCCGCGTCGATTTCAGCGACGCCGAGCCACGCGGTAGCGCTGGTGTTCGTCGATCAGACGATCGCGGTCGGGCCGGAGGCGCCCACCGTTGTCGGCTCCAGCTATCAGGTGACATTGGACCTGGTCGGCGGACGCTGGCTGGTTTCCGGATTCGACCCGGTGTAGCGGTGATCGCGAGCGCGGCGCGGCCGGGCGCGGCGGGTCGCCGCCATGGATTTGGCGGTGATCGCGAGCGCGGCGCGGCCGGGCGTGGCGGGTCCCCGCCATGGATTTGGCGGTGATCGCGAGCGCGGCGCAGCCGGGCGCGGCGGGTCGCCGCCATGGATTTGGCGGTGATCGCGAGCGCGGCGCGGCCGGGCGCGGCGGGTCCCCGCCATGGATTGAAGAAAGGCGGTGGCGATGACTGAACCGCGCTGGATCGAGGTGGCCGCCCCCACAGTGGAACTCAAGGCCCTGACCTGGGGGGAGCCGACCGCTCCGATCGCGTTGTGCCTGCACGGTTTCCCGGACACCGCCTACGGCTGGCGCAAGCTGGCGCCGCGCCTGGTGGCGGCGGGCTGGCGGGTGGTGGCACCGTTCACCCGCGGGTACGCACCCTCCTCGATACCCACCGACGGCAGCTACCACATCGGCGCGCTGATGGACGACGTGCTGCGGGTTCGTGCTGCCGCCGGCGGAACGGACCGCGATGTGGTGATCGGTCACGACTGGGGTGCGATCGCGGCGAATGGGCTGGCCGCCATGCCGGACAGCCCGTTCGCCCGGGCCGTGATCATGTCGGTGCCTCCGCTGGCGGCGCTCCTCCCGAGCGGCGCGGGCAACCGGGCCCGGGTTGCGCGAAGGGTGCCGCGACAACTGTTGCGCAGCTGGTACATCGGCTACTTCCAACTTCCCGTGCTGCCGGAACGGTCGGCGTCGTGGGTGCTGCCGCTGCTGTGGCGCCGGTGGTCGCCGGGTTATGACGCCACCGCAGACCTGCGCCACGTCGACGCCGCCATCGGCACTCCGGAGAGTTGGCACGCCGCACTCGGGCCGTACCGGGCGCTGCGTAGCCGCAAACCGCCGGAGCGCTACGCCGAATTGCACCGGCACTGGACTCAGCCACCCCGGCTGCCGAGCCTGTACCTGCACGGCCGCGACGACGGCTGCTTCGGATCGGTGTTCACACCGATGGTGCAGCGGCTGCTGGCATCCGGCGGCGGTGCGGCGATCGTCGAGCACGCCGGGCACTTCCTGCAGCTCGAACAACCCGACGAGGTGGCCGATATGGTGCTGGACTTTCTGGGTTCATGAACCGGCGATGACTGGTCGGCGGATGGCCGCGGTCGACGCGCAGTTCTACTGGATGTCGGCCAAGATTCCCAGCGACGAATTTCTGCTCTACGCCTTCGCCGGCGTGCCGGCGGATCTGGACTCGGCGATCGCGGAGGTCCTCGATCGGGCCCGGCTCAGTCCGGATCTGATGATGCGGGTGCAGGACGCCGGCCCGCTGGCCTACCCACGGTGGGTGCCCGCGGTCGGACATCTCACCGCGGTACGGCACCGGCCGGCCGATCGCACCTGGACCGGCTGCTTGGATGCCGTGGTGAGCCTGGCCGACGACCAGCTCGACATTCGGGATGCGCCGTGGCGGCTGCACACCTTCGCGCCCGTGTACGACATACCCGGCGCGGCCGGAGCGGGCACGGTGGTCGTGGTGCAGGTCGCTCATGCGCTCGCCGACGGCACCCGAGCGTCGGCGCTGGCTGGCTGGATGTTCGGCCGCGCCGCGCCGGTGTCCTCCGTGGCTGCGTCGCAACGGGGTTGGCTGCCGGCGCGGGCATTCACCGCCGCACGTGCCCACCGGAAGCAGGTTGCCGACACGCGCGCCGGACTGTTGCCGCCGCCGACCGGGGACCGACCGGCGCTGGTCACCAACACCCGCCCGGCGGGTACCCGCACGGTCCGTACCCTGGTGCTTCGTCGTGACGAACTGCCCGGCCCCACCGTCACCGTCGGGGTGCTCAACGCGGTGTCCAGCGCACTTTCGGAACATCTGGGGGAGCGGTCCGAATCGCTGGGCGCCGAGGTGCCGATGGCCAAAGCCGGTGTGCGCCTGGCGAATAATCACTTCACCAATATCCGGGTCGGGCTCTACCCTCAGCTGAAGCCGCGACAACGAGCCGAGCGGATCGCTGCCGACATCGCCGACGGCCGGTGCCGTATCGGCCATCCAGCGGCGACCGCTGCCGACCGGGCGTTCGCGACGGTGCCGGCGGCGTTGCTGCGCTGGGGGATCGGCAAGTTCGACGCCGATGCCCGTCCGGTGCGGGTGGCCGGCAACACCGTGGTGTCCAGCGTGCACCGCGGTCCCGCCGATCTGACTTTCGGCGACGCGCCGGTGCTGCTGACAGCGGGGTTTCCGGCGCTGTCGCCGGCGATGGCGCTCACCCACGGCGTGCACGGCATCGGCGACACGGTCGCGATCACCGTGCACGTCGCCGAGTCGGCGATCCGCGACGTCGACGAGTACCTGCATCAGTTGGCGGCGGCGCTGGTCTGACCGTCTGGGCGGCGTCGGCCCCGACCGACGGCACGACGGTGCCCTTTCGCCGGTGCCGTTCGGTGCGACCACCGGCGAGCCGGACTTTGCCGACTACCCGTGGTGAGACCCTGACCCGGTTCGCCGGACGTTCGCGTTGCGGATCCAGTGGGACCACAAGCTGATCCGTGCCGGCCAACTCGCGGGCCGGCAGACCCAGTCTGCGATGCCGCATCGGGGTCGGGAGGCTGGAGTGGATTGCGGTCAGCTGTCGGCGGCCGGTAAGCCGGTTCAGGCCTGTCCGCGTTTTCCTGGGCAGCCTGCCGCTGCTGTGGTAGTGAACCAGTACCGATACCTGCGTTCGGTGTTTGCGTGGAGTCAGCCGGACCGTCATGACGGTGGCGTCGGTCTCTGGACGGTAGAGCCGCTCGATATTGGGCGAGGTGATGTCTCGCGGCGTCACCCAGAAGCTACTCGAAAACCTCTTGGGTTTCCGCTGTTTCAAGCGGCGCCGGCGCAGTCGAACGTGTGATGGCTGCAAGCCTGCCAGTATGGCCATGTCGACGTCGTCGAACTCCTCGGCGGTCGCCACCCGTGCCTCGACACGGTCCCCGTCCAGGTCGTGTGCCAGCCGTTCGGCGGCCGCGGCGAGGGTGGACGCCACCGAATCCCGAGCCGCGATCGCGCCGACGTTGCGATGCGGGTCCATGCGCAGCACCAGCCACATGCCGCGGTCAGGGGCACCGGTTTCCTGCCCGGCTGATTCATCTCCCACGGTGTCATCGCACGGTGTCACCGAAACGATGTCGATGCCTTCCAAACGGACGTCGAACTGGCGCAGCCCTGCGGCAACCAATGGCACCGGCAGCACCGCGGGCGGCTTCGGCTCATGACGCTCACGGCGTCGATCGGCGACGGCGATGACCGCGGCGAGTTGGCCTCGATGCTCGCGGATGCCGACGGACTGGCTGCTGTAACGCCGGCGGTGATCGGCTGCCGGGACGCGGGCTTGGGTCAACTTGGATTCCGGGTTCACGAATCGATCGAGTAGCCGTCCGGGCAACGCCGAAGCCAATGGGGCCGTGCGGTAGGTAACCAAACCCGCCACCGCCACCATCGCCACGATCACGAGGCCGGCCCATCGTGGGTGGGCAACGATCCGAAAGGTGTCCACCTTGATCTGCAGTTCGTCCGGAACGTGACTGAAGAGCGCGAGGATGGCGACGGCGATAAGGAACACCGCGGTCAGCCGCCCCCATGACAGGTCCAGTCCGAAGTCGCGCTGGGGCCGCATTTTTCGCATCGCGCCGCGCGGCTGCCAAGGCGCACCACCGGCGTCGGCTCGTGCTCTGCCGGCCGTGTCCGGGCGATCGTCGGCGAGTTCCGGTGTTGTCCGAGTCGAACCGGTGTGCTGCGGAAATGTCGTTGGCGTCCATGCCGACACGGCCGGTCGGCCGTTCGCCGGGGTGTCGCTGCTGAGCGCGTCAAGCCCGGTCGGTGTCGGCGGTGAGTCCGATAGTCCGCGTTCTCGCATTGGCATGATCCCCCCGTAGCGTTGTGGTGCGCCGGTCGTGGCGCGCGAGTTG
>DASTNJ010000095.1:0-31680 GCA_035721065.1 Mycobacterium sp. | reverse complement strand
TACACCTTGGCGATCGCCACCCGGACCCCGTCGCCGATCTCGGTGGCGTCCGGCCCCGGATCGCCGAATTCGAAGCCGGTGGCCAGGATTTCGCCGGCGATCAGGTCCTGGTGCGCGCGTGCCCAGTCCGCGTGCCGCGCGGGCACCGACAGCACCACGCTGATCCGGTCTGAGACGTCCAGGCCGGTCGACTTGCGCAGCTCCTGCAGTTCGCGGATGCGGTCCTTGGCCCAGCCCTCGGCCTCCAGCTCTTCGGTGACGGCGGCGTCGAGCACCACCAGGCCGGCGTCGGAGGGCAGTGCGGCGGTGAACTCGGGGTCGGCGGCCACCAGTTTCGAGGTGTACTCCCCGGGTCGCAGCACCACCGTGCCGGCGCTCAGCGTGCCGTTGTCGTTGACGACGCCCTCCCCCGCCTTGACCGCCCCGATCGCGGCCTGCACATCCTTGCCCAGCCGGGGGCCGGCCACCGCGGCGTTGACGGTCAGCTCGAAGCGCCCGTAACGGTCGACGTCTCCGGTGAGCTCGACCGCTTTCACGTTCAGTTCGTCGGCGATCAGGTCGGTGAACGGCGCAAGGCGCTGCGAATCATCCACCGCAACCGTCAGTTTGGGCAGCGGCAGCCGGACCCGCAGCCGGTGCGCCTTGCGCAGCGACGAGGCCGCCGAGCACACCTCGCGCACCTGGTCCATCGCGGCGACCAGGCCGGGGTCTTCCGGCAGCGTTCCGGCCTCCGGCCAGTCGGTCAGGTGCACCGACCGTTCGCCGGTCACCCCTCGCCAGATCACCTCGGTGGTCAGCGGTAGCAGCGGCGCGGCCAGCCGGGTGGTCACCTCCAACACGGTGTGCAGGGTGTCGATGGCGTCGCTGTCCTCGTCCCAGAACCGCTGTCGGGACCGCCGCACGTACCAGTTGGTCAGTGCCTCGGTGAACTGGCGCAGCTGCTCGCAGGCGCCGGAGATGTCGCAGCGGTCCAGCGCATCGGTGAGTTCGTCGCGCAGGGTGGCCAGCTTGGCCAGGACGTAACGGTCCAGCACGTGTGCCGAATCGGTCCGCCACGCACCGACTTTCGGGGCGTAGAGCGCCAGGAAGCTGTAGGCGTTCCACAGTGGCAGCATCACCTGGCGAACGCCTTCGCGGATACCCGGTTCGGTCACCACCAGATTGCCGCCGCGCAGGATCGGCGAGGCCATCAGGAACCAGCGCATGGCATCGGAGCCGTCGCGGTCGAACACCTCGGCCACGTCTGGGTAGTTGCGCAGCGACTTGCTCATCTTCTGCCCGTCGCTTCCCAGCACGATCCCGTGCGCCACACAGGTTTTGAACGCCGGTCGATCGAACAGCGCGGTGGCCAGCACGTGCAGGGTGTAGAACCAGCCGCGGGTCTGGCCGATGTACTCGACGATGAAATCGCCGGGGAAATGCGGCTCGGCACCGGAGCCGCCGTCGAACCACTCGCGGTTCTCGAACGGGTAGTGCACCTGCGCGTAGGGCATCGATCCGGAGTCGAACCAGACGTCGAGCACGTCCGGAATGCGCCGCATGGTCGAACGCCCGGTCGGGTCGTCGGGATTGGGCCGGGTCAGCTCGTCGATGTAGGGCCGGTGCAGGTTGTCCGGCCGCACCCCGAAGTCACGTTGCAGCTCGTCGAGACTTCCGTAGACGTCGATTCGCGGGTATGCCGGATCGTCGGATTTCCACACCGGGATCGGGGTGCCCCAGTACCGGTTCCGAGAGATCGACCAGTCCCGGGCGCCGGCCAGCCACTTGCCGAACTGCCCGGCCTTGACGTGCTCCGGATACCAGGTGATCTGCTCGTTGAGTTCGACCATCCGGTCCCGGAATTCGGTGACCGCGACGAACCAGGACGACACCGCGCGGTAGATCAGCGGGTTGCGGCAACGCCAGCAGTGCGGGTAGGGGTGCTCGTAGGTCTCGTGGCGCAGCAGCACCGCGGCACCGGAAGCGACCGGGCCGGTCGAGTTCTTCAAATCGGCGATGATCGCCTTGTTGGCGTCGAAAACGTGCTGGCCGGCGTAGTCCGGCACGCCTGCGTCGAAGCAACCGCTTTCGTCCACCGGGGTGACCGGGGTGATGCCGGCCGGGTCGGTGGTGTTCTTGTCGTCTTCGCCGTAGGCCGGGGCCAGGTGCACGATCCCGGTGCCGTCTTCGGTGGATACGAAGTCGGCGGCCAGCACCCGGAATGCGCCGGCGGTGTCGGCGAAGTACGGAAACGGCGGGACGTATCGCACACCCAGCAACCCCGAACCGCGGTATTCGCCCAGCACCGCCGGGTCCTCACCGAGTTCGCGGGCGTAGGCCGCCACCCGGGCCCGGGCCAGCAGGTAACGCCGGTCCCCCGCGGCCACCTGCACGTAGGTGACCTCCGGGTTGACGGCGACGGCCAGGTTGGACGGCAGCGTCCAGGGCGTGGTGGTCCACACCAGCAGATAGGCGCCGGCCAACCCGTCGGGCGCGTCCCCGTTGATCCGGAACCCGACCGTCAGCGCCGGGTCCTGGCGACTCTGGTAGACGTCGTCGTCCATCCGCAGTTCGTGGTTGGACAGCGGGGTCTGGTCACGCCAGCAGTACGGCAGCACCCGGTAGCCCTCGTAGGCCAGGCCCTTGTCCCACAGCTGCTTGAATGCCCACAACACCGACTCCATGAAAGGCAGGTCCAGCGTCTTGTAGTCGTTGTCGAAGTCCACCCAGCGGGCCTGGCGGGTGACGTAGGCCTGCCATTCGGCGGTGTAGCGCAGCACCGAATCGCGGCAGGCCTCGTTGAACGCGGCGATGCCCATCGCGTCGATCTGCGATTTGTCGGTGATCCCGAGTTGGCGCTCCACCTCCAGCTCGGCGGGCAGGCCGTGGGTGTCCCAGCCGAACCGCCGCTCCACCTGGTAGCCGCGCATGGTGCGGTAGCGCGGCACGATGTCCTTGACGTACCCGGTCAGCAGGTGCCCGTAGTGCGGCAGCCCATTGGCGAACGGCGGGCCGTCGTAGAACACGTATTCCGGCGAGCCCGCGCGGCGCGCGATGCTGGCCCGGAAGGTGTCGTCGGTCGCCCAGTAGTCGAGCACGCCGGCTTCGGCCGCCGGGAAGTCCGGGGCGCCGCCGGCCGGCTTCGGATAGGCGTTCTCGGTCACTGCGCTCTTGCTCATCTGCGAGGTCTCCTCGGGCCCACTTCGGCCGGGGACGACGACGCGCTGCTGCGCGCTTGCCGCGGTACCACCCCGCTTGCCGCGCCCGGTTTGCGCCGAACGCGACCGCTCAACTGTCGGCTGTGACGGGCCGGACCGTTCGGTTCTACTTGGCTTCGCCCTTGTCGGCACGCAGCTGTTCTTCCGAAGGCTCCCCGGTGATGGCCGGATCAACGCCGCTGCGGCAAATTCTAAAGCGTGTGTTCCTGCCGGGCTGCCACGGGCCGTCCGGCCTAAACTCGAACCGTGGCGTTCGACGCATCCGCGGCGCTGAACACGGCTCTGCCGCTCACGCAGGCCGCCTACACCGTGATGGACGGTGGCACGCCGGCGCTACCGAAAGGTTTCACCCAGACTTCGCTGATCGAGGCCGACGCCGCGCACACCGCAACATTGCCGGATTCGCATCCGGCGGCGGCGATGATGAAGGACACCAACATCTTCGGCCTGATGGGCCGCAACAAAACCACCCGCACCGCGTTCCTGTCGTTTCGGGGCAGCTCGGACCTGTCGGACTGGCTGGCCGACTTCGACTTCGTCCCGGCGAACTATCGGCCGGTCAGCGGCTTCGGCCAGGTGCACACCGGATTCCAGGACGTCTACGAGTGCGTGCGCGCCGACATCGCCGCGAACCTGGCCGCGGCGACCGCAGGCTGCGACCACATCCTGATCGTCGGGCACAGCCTCGGCGCGGCGCTGGCCGTGCTCGCGGCGCCGGACATCGCCCGGACCAAATTGGGCAAGCCGCCGAACACGATCGAACCCCGGCTGGTCACATTCGGCGGGCCGCGCGTCGGGCTGAGCGACTTCGCGGCTGCGTTCGATGCGGCCATCGAATGCTGCTACCGGGTGGTGAACTTCCTGGACATCGTGCCCCTGGTGCCGCCGACCCCGTATGTGCATGTCGGCACGGAGATCTCGGTGGACAGCGGCGGGCCGATCGACATCGGCTGGCGGCACAGCCTCGCCGCCTATCGGGATGGGCTGGCCAAGCGGATCGCCACCCAGACCGCTTCAGCGGCCGGAGCCTGAGCTGCGCCGGCGTCGGCCGGGCACCGTCACCGCTGCACCAGCTCGTCGAGGCGCTGCACCGCGTCGATGAACTCGCCGACCATGTCGAGCACCACGGCCCGCGTCGGGCGAATCTTGTTCAGCGAGCCGACCACCTGCCCGACGAAATAGGTGGCCAGCTCACGCGCGTGCGCGTCCGGGTGCGCGGCGGCGTCGATCCGCCGCTGCGGGCCGGCGACCAACGCGGTCTGCAACGGCATCCCGAGCGGGGCGGGCGCTCCCGGCCGCTCCCACTCGTCGGTCCAGGCGGTACGCAGCATCCGCGCCGGCTTGCCGGTCAGCGACCGCGACCGCACCGTGTCCGATGACGTGGCGGCCAGGAACTTCTCCTTCACCACCGGCGACGTCTCGGCTTCCTCGGTGGTCAGCCAGACCGACCCGCACCACACCCCCTCGGCGCCAAGCGCCAGCGCCGCGGCCATCTGCCGGCCGTTGCCGATCCCGCCGGCGGCCAGCACCGGCACCGGAGCGACGGCGTCGACGACCTCGGGGACGAGCACCATCGTCGCGACCTCACCGGTGTGGCCGCCCGCCTCGGTTCCCTGCGCGACGATCAGGTCGACCCCGGCGGCGGCGTGCCGCAGCGCGTGCTTTGTGCTACCGGCCAGCGCGGCCACCACGACGTCGTTGTCGTGGGCGCGTTCGACCAGATCCGCGGGCGGCGGGCCCAATGCGCTGGCGATCAACCGGATGTCGTGGGCGAACGCGACGTCAAGCAGTGGCGCATAGCCCTTCGGCGACACGTTGAGCCCGCGGGCGGGCGAAGGCTCGCCGACCGCCGCTCCGACGTCGTACCGGCCGAGCAGTTCATCGAGGAACTCGCGGTGCTCCTCGGGCAGCAGAGCGCGCACCTGCTCGGCGTCGATGCCGCCGGAGTCCGCGCCCACGTACTTGGGGGGCAGCAGCAGGTCGACGCCGTAGGGGCGGCCGCCGGTCTGCTCCTCGATCCAGGTCAGCTCGGTGTCCAGCCGGTCCGGGCTGTGCGCGACCGCGCCCAGGATGCCGAACCCGCCGGCATTGGACACCGCCGCCACCACGTCGCGGCAGTGGCTGAACGCGCAGATCGGGAACTCCACGCCGAGCAGGTCGGTCATCTTGGTCCGCATCCGCCCAACGCTAATTCGCAATCGGCCGATGCGTCCATATGGTGAAATTTTTTGCGTTAAACTCAGCACCGAATTCGCCCCGCAATTGACCGCTGCTCACACCGACGGAGACCGTTTCGATGCATCGTCTGCCGGCCGTCTTCGGAGTCGCGCTCGCCGGGGCCGGCCTGATCAGCGCTGCGCCGTCAATGCCGTCACCGCCACCCGTCCGGGCGCGCGCGGTCATGCTCACCAGCGGTGCCGCCGACTCACCGCTCGGCGACGGGGTGGGCTTTGTGATGGGCGGCAGCGGCTTTCCGATACCGGCGCAGAGCTACGTGAACGCCGCCGACGCCCTCTACCTGCGGCCGCACGGCTACACCGGCACGCCGCAATCCCTCTTCACCCCCGAGGGCTTCTACCCCACCACCGGTGTCAAGAGCCTGCCCGCGTTCACGTCGGAAACCCAGGGCGCACAGATTCTGGACCAGACGATCCAAAATCACATCAGCGCCGGAAACGTGGACGCGGAAAACCCCGTGGTGGTCTTCGGCTACTCGCAAAGCTCAGCTCTGTCGTCGCTGGCTATGGCGCAGCTCGCAGATCAGGGCGTGCCGGCCGACGATGTTCGCTTCATGCTGGTCGGCGACACCGCGGCACCCAACGGCGGTCTGCTGACACGTTTCGACGTGCCGCTCGGCTCGCACCCGTCGATCCCCAGCCTGGGTGTGACATTCGGCTACCCGACCCCGGATCTGTATCCGACGGATGTGTACACCCTCGAATACGACGGGTTCGCCGACTTCCCGCAGTACCCGATCGACCCGTTCTCGGACCTCAATGCCCTGGCGGGGCTGCTTGTCGAGCACCTGTCGTATCTGGGCCGAACGCCAGAGGAGATCGCCGGCGCGATCCCGTTGGAGACGACGGCGGGCGACACCTTGACCCACTACTACATGATCCCGCAGGATCATCTGCCGCTGCTGGACCTGGTGCGGCTGATCCCGTACGTCGGCAACCCCATGGCCGACCTGCTGGAACCCGACATGAAAGTCCTGGTGAATCTCGGCTACGGCAGCATCACCGATGGTTGGAGCCAGGGACCGGCCAACGTGGAGACGCCGTTCGGGCTGTTCCCGCCCGACCTCAACCTCAACGACGTCCTGACCGCGCTGGCCAACGGGATACCCGAAGGCGTCAACGCGGCGGTCAAAGACCTACTGAACCCGGACAATTACGACATCCCGCTGTCGTTGGCGCAGAACCCGATCGTGGGCCCGCTGCTGCGATCGGCGTACGCGGTCGGCGATCTCAGCGTCGACCCGAACACCTTCCTCGATCACCCGAGCCTGCAAACGCTGTCCGAGGTGCTCAGCCAACTCGACACCGGCGCACTCTTCGGCGGCGGCGCCGGCGGGCAGGCCTACGATCAGCTACTGCCGCTCGCCGACGTGATCACCGCGCTCACCATCACCCTGCCCACCTACGACGCCACGCTGTTCGCCGACCATCTCGCCGACGGGGATCTCGTCGGTGCGATCGGTTACCCGATCGCCGCCGACATGGCGCTGATCCCGATCGCGATCGGCCTCGGGTTCGGCGCATAGCCCACTCGCCGCCGACCAGGGCGACGCGCTAACCCGCCTCCTGGCAGACCCAGCTGTCCGGGGTCAGGCCGGTCTTGATGAAGTCGTCCAGTTCCGCCGCCTGTTCCGCCGTCAGGTCGGTGTCGGCGTGCGGGTAGATGACCGGTTCTTCCTTCATGTTGTGCGCCTCAAGCTGTTTCAGCAGTTCCTTGCAGCCCGCCCGCAGCCTGTCGGCGTCGCCGTCACCGGCCAGCGCTTCGGTCAGCGTGTCCATCGTGCGCCAGATCTCGCCGTGCTCGCGCATCATCACGAACAGCGGCATCACCAGGCCGCCCTGGCGGATCGGCGGGAACAGAATCCGCTCCTCGAGGTAGATGTGCCGCCGCAACGCTTCCAGGGCCTCGTTCAGTGGCTCCGGGTCCACACTGCCTACGTCGAGTTTCGCCAGGAACGCCGCGATTCCGGCGTCGATTTCATGGTGTTCGCGCTCGAGTGCGGCCGAAATCGTCTCGTCAGGCATAGCCAACACCGATCCGTCGGGGCCGGCGCAGCGGCACCGGCCGATGTTTTTTACAACAATGACTTGTTTAAACCCTAGCTCATCGCCCAGCTGCCTGAACAGGCCGGATCAACCAGGGTGTGGTACGAACCGCCGAGGTGCTAGTCGCCGCGCTGGGTCCAGCGGCCTTTGTCGGCCGGTCCGGGTTGGGGTGTCGCCGTAGGCGATTCCTCGCTGACCGGCGGTACCACAGGCAACACTTCTGTTGTCTCCCCAGGCTGTTCGCGTTCTTGAACTGTCTCCCGTTCTTGCACTGTCACGGCGTGAGCCTGTCGCCCGGACGTCGGTGACGCATCATCGGCGGGGTGGCTTTCGGCGTCGGAGCGGACGGTGGACATCTCCGGGAACGCGGTTGCCACCAGGTCGTCGAACACGTCGTCTTCGGCGTCCGGGTTGTCGTCGCCGACGGCGCCACGGGGGCGGACCGCATCGTCCTCGTCAGCGACCTGCTCGTCATCCTCCGCGATCTGCTCGACCCCCGGTTGCCGGCGCGCATCGCGAAGCGGCCGGACGCGGACGTTGAGCGGCCACCAGAACCAGCGACCCAGCAGCGCCGCGACGGACGGCATCATGAACGAGCGCACGATCAGCGTGTCGAACAGCAAGCCGAGTCCGATTGTGGTGCCCACCTGGCCGACCACCCGCAAGTCGCTGACCACCATCGAGGCCATGGTGAACGCGAACACCAACCCCGCCGCGGTCACCACCTTGCCGGTTCCGCCCATCGCGCGGATGATCCCGGTCTTGAGTCCGGCGCCTATCTCCTCCTTGAACCGGGCGACCAGCAGCAGGTTGTAGTCAGAACCCACCGCCAGCAGGATGATCACCGACATCACCATGACCAGCCAGTGCAGGTTGATGCCGAGGATGTGCTGCCACAGCAGCACCGACAGCCCGAACGACGCGCCCAGCGAGGCCGCCACGGTGCCCACGATCACCATCGAGGCGATGAAGCTGCGGGTGATCAGCAGCATGATGATGAAGATCAGGCACATCGCGGTGATCCCGGCGATGAACAGGTCGTAGTTCGCGCCCTGCTGCAGGTCTTTGAACAGTGCCGCGGTGCCGGCCACGTACACCTGGGCGCCGGACAGCGGTGTTCCCTTGAGCGCTTCGCTGGCCGCTTTCTTTATCGCGCCCACCCGCGCCATCCCCTCGGGAGTCGCCGGATAACCGTCGTGGGTGATGAAGAATCGGGCCGCCTTGCCGTCGGGCGACAGGTACAGCTGCACCACCCGCTGGAATTCGGGGTTGTCGAACACCTCCCGCGGCAGATAGAAGGAGTCGTCGGCTTTGGCGGCGTCGAAATCCTTGCCCATCGCGGCCGAATCGCCACCCACGTCCTGAATCTGAGCGACGATCCCGGCCATGGTGCTGTGCAGCGTCAGCATCATCGATTGAAGGCCGCGCATGGCGTCGATCTGCGCCGGCAGCATCTGCACCATCTGCGGCATCACAGTATCGATGTTGTTCAGGTCGGGTCCGAGTTCATTGAGCTTCTGAGTGAGCCGGTCGGCCCCGTCCATGGCCTGATACGCGGATTTCATCGACAAGCAGGTGGGGTTGTCGGCGCAACCCTGGTTGGAGTCGACGAACTCGCGGACCGACTTGGAGGACTGCTGAAACTCGGCCATGTGATCACGCATCTCCCTGGCGATGTCCGCGCTCTCCGCGGTGACGCCGGTGACATGGTGGGTGTCCTCGCTGGCCTGCTTCATCAGGTTGTACATGCGTTGCATGCTGGAGATGGTCTGACTGAGCTCTCCGGCCTCGTCACCCATCTCCGAGACCCGACTCTTCACGAACTCCAGGTTCTGCATCCCCCCGGAGCTCTGAATGCTCAACAGCGACGGGATCGAGGTGTGCTCCAGTGGTGTCCCCGCGGGCCGGGTCACCCCCTGCACCATCGCGACACCCTCGACAGCGAAGACACTCTTGGCCACCTTGTTCAGCACGATGAAATCGGCGGAGTTGCGCATGTCGTGATCGGACTCGACCAGCAGCACCTCCGGCAGCAGCTTCGACTCGGAGAAGTGGCGGGACGCGGCCGCCCAGCCGATGTTCGCCGGGGTGTCCTGCGGGATGAACAACGGGTCCTTGTAGCTCACCTTGTAGCCCGGCAAGGCCAGCAGTCCGACCAGCGCAACCGCGCACGTCGCCGCGAAGATCGGAGCGGGCCACCGCACGACCGCGGTGCCGGCCCGCCGCCAGCCGCGAACCGACATCTTGCGCCTGGGGTCCAGCAAACCGAACCGGCCGGCCACGGTGAGCACCGCGGGCACCAGGGTGAGCGCGATCGCCACCGCGACGAGCATCCCCACCGCGCACGGGATGCCCATCGTCTGGAACACCGGCAACCGGGTGAAACTCAGGCAGAATGTCGCTCCGGCAATCGTCAAGCCCGATGCCAGCACCACGTGGGCGACACCGCGATAGGCGGTGTAGTAGGCGGTTTCCCGGTCCTCACCGTCGTGGCGTGCCTCGTGGTACCGGCCGACGAAGAATATGCAGTAATCGGTAGCGGCCGCGATCGCCAGTGTCACCAGGATGTTTATCGCGAAGGTGGACAGGCTGATGAGTCCGTAATGGCCGAGGGCCGCGACGATCCCCCGGGCCGCGGCGAGCTGGACCCCGACCATGGCCAGTAGCAGGACCACGGTGGTCAGCGACCGGTAGACGATCAGCAGCATGAAGAAGATCACCGTGATGGTGGCCACCAGAATCTTCAGCACGGTCCGGTCGCCGCTGGCGTTCGCGTCCGCCATCAGCGGTGCGGCGCCGGTGACGTAGGCCTTGACTCCCGGTGGCGCAGGAGTCCGGTTCACGATTTTGCGAACCGCTTCGACGGACTGGTTCGCCAATGCCTCGCCCTGGTTGCCGGCGAGGTTGAGTTGGACGAGCGCGGCCTTCCCGTCGGCGCTCTGCGCCGCACCGGCGGTGAGCGGATCCCCCCAGAAATTCTGGATGTGCTGGACGTGCTTCGGGTCGGCACTCAGCTGAGAAATCAATGCGTCGTAATACTGATGGGCGGCCTCACCGAGCGGCTGATTGCTTTCGATGACGATCATCGCCGCGCTGTCGGTATTCGACTCATGAAAAAGCTCACCGAGCTTCGTCATCGCCTTGACCGACGAAGCGTCTTTGGTACTCAGCGATACGGCGCGCTCCTTGCCCACCTGTTCCAGCGGCGGAACGGCGAGGCTGACCCACAGGGTGATCGCCACCCAGACGAGGATGATCGGCAACGCCAGTTTGCGGACGACGGCGGCGGGCGACCGCCAGTCGGCAGCCGGGTGTCGTGCAGTCATCTATCCCCCCGCCGGGTGTTTGTGGGTAAACACGTACTGTATCGCGAAATTGTCAATGTGATATGTCGGTCATGAAATCAGATAATCCGACAGCGGGAACCGATCCTGCTCCTTGACCGCGGCGCGAACCGATGTCGGCCGGAACAGCGGAGCCTCGCCGGTGTGCTGGTTGAACCAATATGACCGTGAATTAGCGCAGTTTCCGAGGCGGAACACCGAATCGTCGAGCAGCTTGTTCATCCGCTCCAGGAAACGCGCGTTGGCATCTTCGGTGACCTCGAAGGTGCGCGCATCGCGCTGCTGGAGTTCGCCGAACAACCGGTTTATGTGCCGCATCTGGCACTCCACCGTGTTGAACCACGACAGGCCCACCCAGGCGAACGGGCTGGCCATGTTCAGGAAGTTGGGGAAATACGGCATAGAGCAGCCCTGGTAGGCCTGGAAACCAGCCTCCCGCCACCACTTCCCGAGGTTGCGCCCGTCCCGGCCGATCACCTCGATCGCCGGGAGGTTGGCGTCCCAGACGTCGAACCCGGTGGCCAGGACCAGGGTGTCGATCTCGCGCTTGGTGCCGTCGCACGCGACGATGCCGTCGGCCTCGATACGTTCGATGCCGCCCGTTTCCAGGTGAACGTTCGGCCTGGCGAACGTCGGGTAATAGGAATTCGATATCGATGGTCGCTTGCAACCGAAGTCGAATTCCGGACCGAGTTTGCGGGACACCTCTTTGTCGCGCACCAGCACGGTACGGTGCAGCTTCGACACGTACGAGATGACTCTGTTGACCGCCTTGAAGTGCCGGTACTTCCACATCGTGACGACCATCCCCAGTTCCAGGCTGACGTCGGTGTACCAGCGCAGGATGCGCTGCGTCAGCGGCCACCGGGCGAACATCCGTTGCACTGCCGGCGGGAACGGAGGATCGGTTTTGGGGAAGACCCAGATGGGGGTGCGCTGATACACGGTCAGCTCGGCGGCTTCCTTGGCCAACTCCGGAATGACCTGAATGCCGGTGGAGCCGGTTCCGATGACCGCCACCTTGTTCCCGGCCGGTGAGTAGTCGTCGTCCCAGGCAGCGGTGTGGATGATACGTCCGCCGAAGCTGTCGATACCGGCGATGTCAGGCCTGCGGGGCTGGCACAGGAAGCCGGTGGCGACGATCAGGAACTGTGCGCTCAGCGTCTCACCGCCGGCCACCGCGACCCGCCAGAGCTTGGCATCCTCGTCCCAACGGGCGCCTTCGACGTTCGTGTTGAACAGCATGTGACGGCGCACGTCGTATTTTTCGGCCACGTGCACGGCGTACTGCTTGAGTTCCGTCCCCGGCGCGTACATACGCGACCAGTACGGATTGGGCTCGAACCAGTAGGAGAACGTGGGCGACGGCTGATCGACGGCCAAGCCCGGATAGTGGTTGACGTGCCAGGTTCCGCCCAGGTCGTCTTCACGGTCGACGATGACGATGTCGTCATAGCCCAGCCGACGGAGCTGGATCGCCGCGCCGATCCCACCAAAACCTGCACCGACGATGACGGCGTCATGCTGATGGGTCCCCATAACACGTCAAAGATACCCGAACAGCACACCGATCCCCGAACCGTCCGCCGCACCTCAGCGGGCACAACTCGCGTTCTCTTGCTGACTGTAGTCTAATATTCTTACTGTTACCTTACGGTTGCGCGGCTGTTCCCGGCGCGGCTGTACCATCTATCACGTCTGTGCTCGACCAACGCGTACAGCCGCCCCTCGGAGGTCAGATGCCGGCCAGCGTCCTCGCCGCCTGCGTTGCACTCGGTGTTGCGCTCGTGGTGTTCGGCGTGCCGATGGCCGGCTGGGGATTCTTCAGACGGCTCAAGCGCGGGATGGACGTCAGCGGCGACACCGAGTATTCGGCTTCGCTGGCCATGCTGTCGGACAGCTCTGCACGCCGCAATTTCAACCCGTACACCGACATCGATTGGGACGCACCCGAATTCGGCATCACAGCCGATGACCCGCGGTGGATACTCGCCCCGGATGACGCGTTGGGACGCCACCCGTGGTACCAGGCGCAGCCGGTGGACAAACAGATCGCGATGGGCATGTGGCGGCAGGCCAACATGGCCAAGGTCGGAACGCAGTTCGAGGGAATTCTGATCCGCGGGCTGGTGCACTACATCTTCTGGGTTCCCAACGGCTCACCCGAATACCGCTACTGCATGCACGAGGCGATCGAAGAGGGCAACCACACCCTGATGTTTCAGGAGCTGGTGAACCGCATCGGCGTCGACGTGCCGGGCATGCCACGATGGCTGCGGGTGCTCTCCCCCGTGGTGCCGTTCTACGCCGGCGTGGTTCCCAACTCGTTCTTCTTCGGCGTGCTCGCGGGCGAGGTGCCGTTCGATTACCTGCAGACCAATGCGCTGCGCGAGGACGCCACGATTCACCCGGCCGTCAAGCGGATGATCGCGATCCACGTCGCCGAGGAGGCTCGGCACATCTCGTTCGCCCAGGAGTACCTGACCCGGCGGATACCCAACGTGTCGCGGGTCACCCGCTGGTGGCTGTCGCTGTTCGTGCCGATCGTCATGCGGATGCTGGGCCAGGCGATGATCGTGCCACCGCGCAGTTTCTACCGGAAGTTCGGCGTGCCGCGCTCGGCGCGAAAGAGGGCGTTCTTCGGCAGCGCTGAATCCCGTCAGGCCTGGCGGGACATGTTCGCCGACGTGCGGATGCTCTGCCACGACTTGGGCTTGATGAACCCGGCGGCGCGGATGATGTGGCGGCTGTGCCGAATCGGTGGTGCGCCGTCGCGCTACCGCAACGAACCGCGACGGGAGCGGCCTCAGGTCCGCCTCGCCGGCGTCTGAAGCACGCTTCGGACTGTGCGATACTTCCCCAATGCTTCGCACCGCATCTGAAACCCTGGACAAAGTCGGCGCTCAATTCGTCTACCGCATCGGGTCCACCGCGATCTACAAGAAGGTGTTCCGGCACTGGTACTCGTTCATGACGCGCCGGCTCTCGCAGGACGAGGACGTCGTCTTCTTGAACTGGGGTTACGAGGAAGACCCGCCGATGGGCCTGACACTGGACGCGGCCGACGAACCGAACCGGTATTCGATCCAGCTCTACCACCAGACCGCAACCCAGGCCGACATCGCCGGTAAGAAGGTGCTGGAGGTCAGCTGCGGCCACGGCGGCGGCGCGTCCTACCTCACCCGCGCGCTGCAGCCGGCCTCCTACACCGGACTCGACTTCAACGCGGCGGGCGTCGAATTCTGCCAGGGGCGGCACAAGCTGCCAGGGCTGGACTTCGTGCACGGCGACGCCGAGAACCTGCCGTTCCCGGACGCGTCGTTCGACGCCGTGGTCAACGTGGAGGCCTCGCACATCTACCCGCACTTCGAGCGCTTCCTCGCCGAGGTTGCCAGGGTCCTGCGCCCCGGCGGGCATTTCCTGTACGCCGACTTCCGCAACCGCGATGCCTTCGGCGCCTGGGAACAGGCCCTGGCGAACTCCGGGATGCGGGTGGTGACCGAACGTGTCATCAACACCGAGGTGCTGCGCGGCCTGAAGAAGAACTCGCCACGGTCCAACGAGCTGATCGAGCGCCGGCTGCCGCCATTTCTGCGGCGCTTCGGCCGCGAGTTCGCCGTCGTGGACGGCTCCTGGTTCTACAACGACCTGGAACGAGGCGAGATCGACTACCGCTCCTACCACCTGGTCAAGGAATGAGCCCGATGCTCTCCAAAACCGGCCTGACGGCCACCCCCCTCGCGCACCGCTTGGTCGTGAACCCGTACGTGTTCAACCTGCTGTTCACCTCGTTCGTGACCAAGCGGTTCGCTTCGCAGACCCGCCTGCTCGGCGCTGACGACTGGTTGTTCTTCAACTACGGGTACGAGCAAGACCCGCCGATGGACATTCCGTTGTCCACCGAAGACGAGCCGCACCGTTTCTTCATCCAGCTCTATCACCGCACGGCGACGCAGGTGGATCTCACGGGTAAGAAGGTGCTGGAGGCCAGCTGCGGTCACGGCGGCGGCGCCTCATACCTGATGCGCACCTGCCGTCCGGCTTCCTACACCGGGCTGGACCTGAATCCGGCCGGGATCGAGTTCTGCCAGAAAAGGCACCGCGACATCGCCGGCCTCGATTTCGTGGAGGGCAATGCCGAAGAGCTGCCCTTCCCGGACGCGTCCTTCGATGCGGTGCTCAACGTCGAAGCCTCACACCTCTACCCGCACTTCGAGCGTTTCCTCGGCGAGGTGGCGCGAGTGCTGACCCCGGGCGGGCATTTCCTGTACACGGATTTCCGCCGCCGTCAGGATGTCGCCGCCTGGGAGGCTACGCTGGCCGGCTCTCCGCTGCGGATGGTCTCGCAGGCGGTGATCGACATGGACGTCCTCCGGGGAAACGAGAAGAACGCGCCGCGCAAGCGGGACCGGATCAGCCGCCACGGACCGGCGATCCCGCGCGGCTTCGCCCGCTTCGCCAGCGATATGACGGACTGGGCTTTCAACGGCGCGCTGCGCAGCGGGGAGTTCACCTACCGGGTGTACTGCCTGACCAAAGACTGACGCCGCCACCTCGCGCCAGCCTTCCCGGGGCTCCGCGGCGCCCACGGAGGCATCCCGGAAGTCATCTGTGTATCCGGTTTTGGAGATTTATGGCCGAAACCGGTATTTCAGGTTATGCTGTTGCGGTCTATAAACCTGCGTCAGTATCGGCTGTGCGCCAGCTGAATAGACAAAAAGAGATCCCGAACAGAAAGATGATCATGAACCGTGCCGTCGCATCTGTCCTCCTGACCGCCGGCGGAGCCGCACTGGCCGCCCTGATGTCCTCCGGCGTTGCCGCAGCCGCACCCGAGGACGGCGGCAGTGGCGCGGCCAACATGTTCGGCCTCACCCCGGCCGGCCCCGCGGACTTCACCAGCCAGACCGGCGACGTGTATCAGAACTATGCCTACGGCACCCAGACGTTCAATTTCGACTCGAACGACATGCAGCCGTGGATCGAGAAGTTCCTCGAGCAGAACGTCAAGGTGGACGGGAATCCACTGACGTTCAACAGCTCCGACCCGACCATCTTCGACGGCCTGCAGACGCATGTCATCGACAAGAACTGGTTCGGCGGCTTCCAGGAGCAGCAGATCCTGTTCCAGGGCACCCCGGACACGAACTTCACCAACGGCATCATCGACATCCACCACTTCGGTCCGATCGGGTACATCTACATCGACCTGGTCGGTGCCGGGAACGCGGGTCCCACCAATGACGCGATCGGCACCTGGATGGTGACGCCGATGGGGACATACGACGTGTCGTCATGGGAGAACGGAACCTTCTTCGGCGGCCTGGCCTACCTGGAGTCGCAACTGTTCGACCTGTCCGACTTCAACCCCGGCGCCGACTTCCCGGCCGCGGACCTCAGCCTGATCTGGAACCCTTTCGAATTGTTCCAGTAAGCGTCCCCCGCCGGCCCACCGTCGACGGGCCGGTGGGCGTCGGCGCCACCTGGGCGTGCGCACGGGTGGGCTACGGTGTCTAGGTCAGCTGTAGCCGACCCGACGGCTTTCGCAGGGAGTCCGCATCACATGCCCATTGCTCGTACGCTCCGGTTCCGCGCCAGCCTGCTGAAGATCGGGCTGCACGCATTGGGCGGGGTGGCCCGGGACCGAGCCGACGCCTACGGCTACCGGCTGACCGGCCGGCAGACCGCTCCGGTCACTGACTTCGACCCGTTCTCCGCTGAGGCGATGCGCGACCCCTACCCGGGTTACCGCAAGCTGCTGACCGGGGAGAACGTGCCGAACGTGTGGTACAACCGCAAACGCGGAATCTGGATCATCCCGGGTTACGACGACGTCTGGCAGGCGCTTCGCGACGACGACGCGCTGTCGTCGGCCCAGAGCCAGGCGCGCTTCCGGGTCCACCTGCAGACGATGAACTCCACCGACGCGCCGGAGCACACCCGGTTGCGCAAGTTCGTCTCCCGGGCGTTCACCCCGCGCGCCATGACGGCCTGGCAAGCCGCCATCAACGAGGTTGCGGATGAACTCGTCGACGCCATGGTGGCGCGCGGACGCGCCGACATCGTTGCCGACCTGGCAAAACCACTCCCGAACCGCCTGATCGCGACGATGCTGGGGATACCGCGGGAAGACCACACGCGCTTCCTGGAATGGTCCGACGCGGCGGTTGAGGGTGCGTTCGCACCGTTGACCCCGCGCGGACTGGCCCTGAGCATGCGGTCCGGCCAGGCCACCATGGCCATGTATCGCAAGCTCGACCCGATGATCAGACAGCGCCGGCGCATGCCGGGCGACGACCTGATCTCGATGATGGCCGGCCCCGAAGGTGACGACGCGCTCAGTGACGACGAAGTGTTCTGGAGCGCTTCGATGCTGGTCGGCGCCGGCAGCGAGACGACGACGAACCTGCTGTCCGGGTTGTTCCTGACGCTGGTGCAGCAACCGGAGATCTACGCGAAGCTGCGGGAGAACCCGGAGCTGATTCCCGCCGCGATCGACGAGCAGTTGCGGCTGGTCTCCCCGGTCCAGGGGTTCTATCGCACGGCCACCCGCGACTACACCGTCGGCGCGAACACCATCCCGGCCGGGGCTCGTGTTCTGCTGCTGTTCGCCGCGGCGAACCGCGATCCGCGGCATTACGACGACCCCGACAGCTTCGACCTCAACCGCAAGTCGTCGGACCACGTCGCGTTCGGCGGCGGCATGCACTACTGTCTCGGCACCCACCTGACCCGAATGGAGGTCGGCAGGGTGCTGACGCAGCTGCTGCCCCGCGTCGGCACGATTCACCTGGACGGCGACTACCGCTACCTGCTCAACCCGACGATGCGCGGACTGGCCCGGCTGCCGGTCAAGTTCAGCCTCACCGACTAAGCCGGCCGCCCTACAGTCCCCGGCCGGTGAGCCAGCCGTCGATACGTTCGGCGACGGCGGCCCACCCGGGCTCGAGCATCATGTCGTGGCCCATACCGGCGAAGAATTCGGCCTGGGTGCGGTAGGCGCGCGCGGTGGCGCACACTTCTTTTCGGGTGTGCGCACCGTCTTCGGCCGCACCCAGGACCAGCAATGGCGTCCGCACCAGCTTCGGGCGGGGCAGCTTGAGCACCGCGCAGTCGATGCCGATCCGCGAACTCTCCTCCTGCAGCATCGCCGCGTACTTGCGGACGTCGGCTTCCGGCGTATCGGCGGAGAAGAAGCGCTCCCGGGCCAACTCGGGCGTGCTGACGTAGGGCAGCCCTTTGCCGGTGATCGCCATTTTGGCGAAATGGGAGGGCCGCTTGCGGATCCAGCGCAACGCCGAACCGAGGTTGCCCTGCGGCGGCATCGACGTCATCAGGATCGCGGCGGGGGCCCGGTGCGTCTCGAGGTACTTCTGGACGACCAGCCCCCCCATGGAGTGGCCGATGACGACCGGCGGCGTCGGCAGGTCGCCGGCGACCGCAGCCACGTCGTCGACATAATCGGCGACAGAGCATGCCCGAAGCGGCTTGTCGCTGGGGCTGTTGCCATGCGCGCGAAAACTCAACGCCAGCGCGCGATATCCCCGGCCGGCGAAGAAATCGAGGAAATGCTCGTCCCAGCACCATGCCGCGTGCCAGGCACCGTGGACGAAAAGCAGCGGGACAGGGTGCCGTTCGCCGGCGCTCCCCCGGTCGATCACTTCAAGCACGTCGCTGATGGCTCCCCACCTGCCCTGGGCACCGGACCGACCTCCCGCGGATGGCATTCTTTGTTCGGGGCAACCGGGAACATATCACGCAGCCGCAGAGGAGCTTCCATCAATGACAGCCCAGCAGGTCGCCTTGGTCACCGGCGCGACGAGCGGTATCGGTGAGGCCACCGCCCACCGGCTGCACGCTCGTGGGTACCTGGTGTTCGCCACCGGCCGCAATCCCCGGGCCCTGGACGCCCTGCGGTCCCGCGGCCTGCAGGCTCGTGCGCTCGACGTCACCGACGAAGCGGCGGTGGCTCGACTCGTCGAGGAGATCGACGCCGAGCACGGCGGGGTGCAGGTTCTGGTCAACAGTGCCGGCTACCCGCTGGCCTGTCCGCTGGAGCAGGTGGCACTGGCCGACCTGCGCAAACTGTTCGAGACCAACGTCGTGGCGACACTGCACCTGGCACAAGCGGTGTTGCCTCGCATGCGGACGCGCGGAGCAGGTCGGATCATCACCATCGGCAGCACCGGTGGCCGGTTCACCAGCCCGGGAGCGGGCGGCTACCACATCGTCAAATACGGCGTGGAGGCGCTGTCGCTGGCCCTCGGCGCCGAAGTGGCGCAGTTCGGCGTTCGCGCGGTGCTGATCGATCCGACCGGGGTGCGCACCAGGTTCGTCGCGTCGCAGCTGACGGAGACCCACGACTACCCCGACGACGATCCCTACAAAGCGTTCAAGCAGCGCTATGCCGAGACCACCCGCGCACTGACCAAAATGCCCGGGGTGATGGTCGACGCCGATACCGTTGCCCGGGTGGTGCTGCGGGTGGTGCGGGCACGCAACCCCAAACCGCGCTATGTCGTCGGCACGTCGGCACGAGCCTCCCTGCTCGCCCGGGCATTGCTCACCGACCGCATGTGGGATCGAATGATGATGTCGCGGCTGACGTCATAACCGCTGCCGAGCGCGCCGCCCAAAGCATGCCCGGGCTCGGGCGCGCGACCGTCGGACCCGCGCGTACCAAGTACTCTAGGGTGTCCGGCACAGAGGGAGGACGACATGGCGACGGTCACGACCGACCCGGTGCGGCTGCCACCGGGGCCGCGGATACCCAAGACCATCCAAGGCATCGCGTTCTTGACCGCACTGTGCGAAGTGGTTCCCGCGCTCGGCCGCCGCTACGGCGACACCTTCACCATCAATTTGCCGATCTTCGGCAAGACGGTGGTGATCAGCGACGTGGCATTGTCGCGTGAGCTGTTCTCGTCGAGCAACGAATTGATCGAACGCCCGACCAATCTCGGTGACGTGTTCGGCCCCGGGTCGACGTTCAGTCTCAACGGCCAAGCACACCTCGAGCGCCGCCGGGTGATACTTCCGGTGTTTCACGGCAAGCGGGTCGGCGCCTACGAGCACATCATCGAGGAGGAGGTGCTGCGCGAAACCGCGGACTGGCCCCAGGGACGCGAATTCAAAACCCACGAGTCGATGAACCGGCTGGCACTCAATGCAATTCTGCGGACCATGTTCGGCGACGACTCCGCCGCATTGGACGAACTGCGCCGCATCGTGCCATCCCTGGTCACGGTCGGATCGTTTCTGCACCAACTGCCCTCGATCGCACGGCGTGACCTGGGCCGGTGGAGCCCCGGGGGGTCGGTGCTGCGGAGTCGGCGCCGTTTCGACGACGTCATCGACACGCTGATCGCTGCGGCGCGAACCGATCCCGCACTGCACGAGCGCAGCGATGTGCTGGCGGTCCTGCTGCAGGCTCGCTACGAGGACGGCCAGCCGATCCCGGATCGGCACATCGCCGACGAACTGCTGACCCTGGTCGGAGCCGGCCACGAGACCACGGCGAACCAGCTTTCCTGGATACTGGAGCGACTCGGCCGGCATCCGGAATTGTTGGCGCGGCTTTCCGACGAAGTCGATGCGGGCGGTTCAGCCCTGCGCCAGGCGACCATCTATGAAGCGCAGCGCCTCCGGCCGAGCATCGAAGCATCGCTGCGCCGCACCAAAAAGCGAATCCGGCTCGGAGAATGGGTGATCCCGGAGGGCACCCACATCACCGTCAACTTCCAGCTCGCTCATGAGTCGGCGACAAATTTCTCCGACCCGGAGAAGTTCGACCCGGACCGGTTCCTCGACGTGAACCCGAAGCCGTTCCGGTGGATGCCGTTCGGTGGCGGTGTGAATCGTTGTCCGGGCGCGTCGTTCGCGAACATGGAAATGGATATCGCGTTGCGAACGCTGCTGCGTGAGTTCCGGTTCGGACCGATCCGGGAGCGCGGCGAACGGCGCCGCTACCGCGGGGTGGCGATCACGCCTTCGCGGGGCGGACGCGCGATCGTGCAGCGGCGCGTGAACGTTCCGGACAGGCCGAAAAACGCCGCACCGGGCTGTCCGGCGGCCGCTACAGCGGCTCCGGGCACCGACTCTGCCGACGGCTGTCCATCCGACCCTCTGGCATACTGACCGCCATGCCCATGACCCCCACCGAACGCATCTCCGACGTCGGCGTCAAGTCGTTCAAGGCTTTCATGAGTAAAGTCTGGTATCCGTTTCTGACCCGCCGGCTCAATGCGCAGGACGTGACCTGCCTCAACTACGGCTACGAAGAGGATCCGCCGCTGGGCATTCCGCTGGAAGCGGCCGACGAGCAGAATCGGTACGGCATCCAGCTGTACCGCAGCGTCGCGACCCAGGTCGATCTCGAAGGAAAAGACGTGCTGGAGGTCAGTTGCGGTCATGGCGGTGGCGCGTCCTATCTGACCCGCAACGTGCACCCCGCCAGCTACACCGGCCTGGATTTCAACCCGGACGGAATCGCCTACTGTCAAAGGAAACACCAGCTTCAGGGGCTGCGGTTCGTGCACGGCGATGCCGAGCAGTTGCCGTTCGACGACGAGTCCTTCGATGCGGTGATCAACGTGGAGGCTTCGCACGCCTACCCGCAACTTTCCCGCTTCCTTGCCGAGGTGGTGCGGGTGCTGCGCCCCGGCGGACATTTCCTCTACGCCGACTTCCGTGGGCAGAGCGAATTCGCCGAGTGGGACGCCGCCCTAGCCGCCATGCCGCTGCGTCAGGTGTCGCAGCGCGTGATCAACGACAACGTCATCCGCTCGCTGGACAAGAATTCGCAGCGGTCGCTGGAGCTGATCGGCGGGCAGTTGCCGGCGATCTTCCGCCCGTTCGGGCGTCGATTCGCGGGCGTGCCGGGCACCGGCCTGTATCGCGTCCTGCAAGCCGGCACAGCCGAATACCGCATTTACTGCTTCGCCAAGGACTGACGTCGCCGCAGGCCGGTTGCCCACCCGACTCGTTGACCGGCACACCCCGGGCGGCCTAGTTTAAGAATCCGCTGAACGAGTTTCCTCGGGGTGCGGGATATTATGCATTTCCGTAAATTCGGCGCCCTGCTGCGATTGGCGCTCGCCCCCGTCGTGAGCACGGCGCTCGCCTTAAGTGCCGATGCCGTCGCCGAAACCGCCCCCGACGGCGCCGGAACGGCATCCGATCTCGGCGATGGATTCCGGCAATTGCCGGCCGGGTTCGGCGCCCTGCTCTAAGCCCTGTCGCGCGTCGGTGAATCGAAGCTGAGTGCCCAGTGCAAAACGGGCCGACACCGAAGTTTCGGCGCCGAACCCTTTTGCTGTTACCGGGTCGGCTACATGACACCCATGGTCAGCAGGTTCAGCAGCGACATCGCCCCCACCGAGGCGTCCGCCATCGGGTTCACCGCGTCGGAGGCGGGAATCATGTCAGCGGCGGTCGCAACATCGCCCGGGTCACCGGTGATCGGAATACCGCCCAGGTCCGAGGGGTAGTGTTCGTCGGTCAGCGGCGGGAGCTTGAAGCCGAGGTCGGTCCAGAACTTGTAGAACTCCGGCGCCAGCGAATCCAGGTTGACACCGCTGAGGTTCCAGTCGTTGGGCACGCGGGTGACGTCGGTGTCGTAGAAGCCGATGTTCTGCAGCAGGTAGATGGCCTGCTGGATGGAGGCCTCGGTCGGGACGTTGTCGCCGAGATAATCGGGGGTGGCGTCGTAGTTGTTCACCCAGTTCTCGATCAGGGTATTGCCCGGCCAGAGGTTGTTGATGTCCTTGATCAGGTCGGGGTAGTCGGTGTTGCTGTCGGTGACAAAGGTGCATTCACCCGGGCAGAACGGGCTGCCGGGGGTGAGCGGGTCGAAGAACATGGACCCCGCAATGATCGATTGCAGGGTGCGGCCGATCTGCTCGAACGTGGGCAGCAGGATGCCGGTGCCGAACAGGCCGTCGGTCGGCGGCGGGGCCATCAAACTGTTGAAGAAATTCTGGAACGGCTGCGACGGATCCATCGTGAAGGTGTACCCCGACCAGGGCATCGGCGCGGTCGGGAGGATGGTGCCGTCCTGCAGCGGTATCGGTGAGGGGGCATCACCGGGGTCGGTGGGAGACGTCTCGTCCGTCGTCCCCTGGGTGCCGGGGATCGTCTGCAGGTTGGGGAACAGACCGTCGGCCGGCGTCGAGTAGGCGATGCCGCTCGGGTCGGTCATCGCGTCCAGCTGGGGATTGAAATAAAAACCCTTGGCCAGCTGGTCGAATCCGACCTTGAACCAGCTGTCGAAAAGCGGGAACTTCTCCTGCCCGGACATGACCTTTGACAGCCACAGGAAGAAGTCGACGTTCGTTATCCCGGTGACCGGGCTCTCCGGAACCAGCGGCGTGCAGGTCTGGGTGTCGCAGCCGGAGCTGGTCGGCAGCGCGGCGGCCATTATCTCCCAGAGCATCTGGCCCAGGCCACCGCCGGGAACCACCTCGCCGTCGGGAGCCGTCAGCCCGGCCAGCTCGTTGGACTCCATCCCGGAGAGCACCGGGTTGGGCACCAGGAAGTTGACCGTCGACTGGAAGTGGCTCGGGTCGCCGGGGTCGACACCCCACAGGTTGGTCGGGCCCACGACGAACCAGGGACCGCTGTTGAACAGCGACCGCGCGAAGAAATCAGTCGCCTCCAACTCGTAGTAGGGGACATTGACGGAGTCGTAGAACAGGTTGAGCGGAACGTTGAGCAGGGAGTCGCCAGCCACCAGCTGCACCGCCCGCTGGACCGCCGACTTCGCGGACGTCCACGGGGTGACCGGTGCGAGCGGCGCGACGGCGACAACACCCGCGGCGGCCAGCGCAGCAGCTTTCGCATACTGGCGCCGGCGATCGGTTGCCTGCATGATCGTCCCTCCGTGGTGTCACGTAATCGCTCGGCTGAACATACCGGAAGTGGTACTCGCGTGCGAATTATTGAGCAAAATTCATGACCGGTCCCTCCGATCACACGATGCTGAAGAATACATTAAGAGAAGATCACAGTGCAAAATTTTGTGAGCTGCCCAACCACACCCGGTTGCCGTAGCCATCGCGGTGGACGACCTCCTGCACCGGTTTGCGGGTGGTCGGGCCGTAACGTCCGCGCGGCCAGCCCAGCGGAACGATGCAGCACGGCGTCACCCCGCGCGGCAGGTGCAGTGCCTTGCGCGCCGCCGACTGGTTCCACAGCGGCAGGGTGATCAGTGAGGCGCCCAGGCCCATTGCCCGCGCCGCCAGCAGCAGGTTCTGCACACTGGGATAGATCGAACCCCAGTAGCCCGACTCGGCCACGTGCGGCATCCGCACCACCGGCAGCCGGCCTTCCCGGGCACTCAGCCGCAGGCAGGCCACCACCAGCACCGGAATCTCGGCGAAGTGGTCTACCTGCCACTGGATCGCACGGACGATCCGGGCCATCGACTCATCGCGCGCGATCGCCCGGCGCAGCACGACGCCGCGCTGGATCCGCCAGGCCTGCCGGTACCGCTTGGCCAGCTTGTCCTTGACCGTGCGGTCCTTGACGACGACGAATTCCCAGTTCTGCCCGTCGTTGCCGGTCGGGGCGCGCAGCGCCAGCTCGATGCAGCGCAAAACCAGCGCGTCGTCGACCGGGTCGGGAAGCACCCGCCGGATCGCCCGCTGGGTCATCATCGCCTCGCCCAGCGGCATGTCCAGCCCAGCCAGCGCTTGGGTGGTGGCCGGTACCGAGGCAGGCATCGAGGCGGGCGCCGGGCTGTCAGCCATGCTCGCCGACCCAGCTGGTGGTGAACTGCTGGATGTGGCCGAGCCCGTCGGCGAGCTGGCGGCACAGGAAGTTCTCCACCCGGCCACCGACCAGCGGCACGTCGAACTGCACGGTCGCGGCCATGCTCAGCCGCGAGCCGGCACCCGACGGCGCCAGCGTCCCGGAGCCGTGCCCGGACCCGGGCGCGCCGGTCACCGCGACGGTGACCGTCCCCTCCACCCGGCCGTCGGCAGCCGGCGTCCAGGTCTCGGTGGTCACCACGTTGAGGTCACCGCGGTACACCTTGGCGAGCATCCCGGGCATGGCGCCGTGGCGCAGGTCTTCGACCGCGACCACCCGCACCCGGCGGTCCGGGTCGACGGTCAGCGACTGCAGCGTGCGCGTGCCCCCCTGCATGGACGCCAGCCGGGCCAGCCAGTAGGCCTCGTCGGCGAACGCCCCGTGGATCTGTTCCACGGTGGCGGGCGAGGAGAAGGACACCTCGAATGAGCGCGGCATAGGCGGTCAGGCTACCTCTCTTGTGCGACGGTCAATGGCCGGCGCCGAACAGCCGGTCGGCCAGCGCGGCGGCGAACGTCCGGGTCTGCTCCAGCTGTTCAGGCTGAACGTTGGTGGGCGGCATGCGCACGCCCAGGTAGCGCTTCCGGTACTGACCGCTGCCCAGATAACTGGTCAGCGACATCATCGAGCGAAGCGGGTCGCCCGGATAGGTGAAGTGAATCTCGTCGGTGAACCGTCCGCCCTGCTGTTCGGCGAGTTCACGCACCCCGGTGACGTTCTCCAGCCAGTACTCCCGGCAGACGGCGAACACCGCGAACGGGGTGTCGCTGAGCAGCTTCGCCGCCTCGTCCGACTTGAGGAAGGATCGCAGCGGCATGCTCACCGTCTTCCACCATGTCGGAGAGCCGATGCAGACCAGGTCGTAGCGGCCGTCGCGCACCGCGTCGGGGGTGTGGATCTGCCCGGTCTCGCCGCGCTGCTGGGCCTTGAGCACGCTGAGCATGTCCGGCCACACCCGGCGCAACGGGAAGTGCGAGAACGGTTCGGAGTACTGCGGGTCGGTGAACTCGATAGGCGCGGCGACCACCTCGCAGCCGCGCCGGGCGAACACCTCCCCGGCGGTTTCCAGCACCTTGCGCGCCTGCCCGGAGTAGCTGTAGTAGAGCAGCAGCACGCGCGGCTTGCCGCCGCTCCCCCGGCCGCGGGACTCCATGGCATCTGTCATCGCCTCTCCTCAACTCCGACGTCTCGGTGGTTCGCTCGGCCCACTACCCTCAACGGCGTGACCGACAAGATCCGCGTCGACCTGCACGGCCCCGCCCAGACTATGTTGACGACTTTGTACCTCAAGGCGCTGGACGCCGGCTTCGACCGGCCGGTGCTGGGTGACCGGTACGCGCAAGCGGCGGTCGACCGGATCGACTTCGACTGGGACGGACTCGCCGCACCCGGCCGGTGGGCGCCACTGGTGACCGTGCGCACCGCCCAGTACGACATCTGGGCGCGCGAGTTCCTGGCCGACCATCCGCACGCGACGGTGATCCACCTCGGCTGCGGCCTGGACAGCCGGGTTTTCCGGCTGGATCCCGGCCCCGACGTGACGTGGTACGACGTCGACTACCCGGACGTCATCACGTTGCGGCAGAAGATCTTTCCGCCGCGCCCCGGCTACCGGATGATCGCCACGTCGGCCACCGATCCGTCCTGGCTGGAGGAGATCCCGACCGGCCGCCCGGCGCTGCTGCTCGCCGAGGGCATCAGCATGTACCTGACCGAGACCGACGGTGTCGCGTTGCTGCAGCACGTCGTGGACCGCTTCGGCACCGGTGAACTTCAGATCGACTTCTACAACTGGCTGGGCATCAAGACACAGCGAACCCATCGGCTGCAGCGCCAGTCGGGTTCCACGCTGCACTGGGCGGTCAGCAGCCCGGCCGACATCCTGGACCGGGTGTCCGGAGTCCGGCTGCTGGCTGCCACGAACCTCTTCGACGCCGAGACGTTCAGCCGGGTGCCGGCCGGTTTCCGGCGCGGCAGCCGGCTGGTGCGGACGATCCCGCCGCTGCACCGGATGCTGCAGTACCACCGCTACGCTTTCGGCCCGGTCAGCTGATACCGCTCGCGGCGTGCTGTTCGGCGATGCCGCACAGCAGCGACAGGATGGCGGCCACGGACTTCTCCGGCTCCGGCCCGTGCGAGTGGTACTCGATGTTCAGCTGCCCGTCGTAGATCTGGGTGAAGTAGATGTCGATGCCGGCACTGACCGCGAAGTACAGCTCGCCGTGGGTGGAGGTCACCTGCACCCCGGGTGGGGTGCGTACCGGAGGCACCAGCCCGTTGTTGGACAGCACCACCACATCGGGCAGGCCGGGCGGGTTGCCGACGTACTGCGGGCTGAAGTGCAGGCGGGACTGCTGGATCACCCCTTCGGACAGGTCGTTCTGGAACGTCTCGCCGATGTCGCGGGCCAACTCGGCGACCTGCGTTTTCGCGTCGATCTCGGCCAGGTAGGTGGCCAGCCCGATCGGGTTGGTGCACCCGGTCGCCGACACCGGCGGCGACAGAAAATACCGCAGGTCGACGGTGTAGATGTAGGGAACCGGGATGTTGAGCCTGCCCCGCAGCTGCCATTCGGCCATCAGCACCGCGGCGGACAACACGGCGTGCAGCGTCAGGTCGTGCGACCGGCTGAACTCGATGATCGCATCCGTCTCCCGCTCGGTCAGGCGCCCCGATGTCATCGGAACCAGCACCGGCTCCTTCGGTTTGACGTCGCCGACGATGCGGCGGGTGGGAGGCAGGTCGTAGGCGAACATCGCGGGCATGAATCGTTCGATGCCGGAACGCTTCTGTTTCTGGACGCCGCGATCGGCCAGCGCCGCCTCGATCGACTCCGGCGCGGGCTCGACGGTGACGGCGCCGATCCGCCCGTTGCACACCTGCTCGGTGTAGTAAGACAGCAGCTCTTCGATGAGCGCGTACATGTGGTGTCCGTCGGCCAGCGCGTGATGCACATAGAGGGTCGGCTGCGCCTTCCCGTCGCGGACGATCACCCGGAATCCGACCAGCGCCTCGTTCTGGTCGAAATGCGGTGGCGGGGCCACGGCGTCGGGGTCGCTGAGCTCCACCACCTCGACTCCGGCCGGCAGCAGATCGTCGGTGACGAACTGGTGCTTGCCGTCGGGCAGCTGCTCGAGGTGGGCGGTGAGCGCCGGATGCGCTTCGAGCAGTGCGTCGTAGGCGATCGACAGGGCGTCGATGTCGATCGGACCTGTCATGTGCGCACTGAGACCGACAAAGTTCTGGGTCTCAGCCATCATCTCCTCGCTGTTCGCGAGTTTGCGAATGACCGATGTGGGGAACACTTTTCGCCTCTCGTTGCAGGTGGGCGCCCTGACCGAACCCGGGCCGGCCTAAGACAGCTCGACCAGCTCCATGTCGTCGCCGCTTGCGTCCGCCTCCTGCGCCTCCCGTTCGGCGACCGCCTGCCGGGCGATGTTCAGGACGGCAGCCGAGAATCCCTCGGCCAGTGCTTCGGCCACCGCGCGTTCGACCCGACGGGTGTCATGCCACCAGTCCAGGTGCAGCACTCCGGCCGAGCGGTACACCCGCAGCTCCACGGCGTGGCCAAGGCCCGGAATCACCTCCCGGACTCCCATCGCGGTGTCCGGGTCGAACTGCACCGGCGCGACGTCATCCGCCGCCGCCGGCAGGTCCGGGATGGTGCCGATGTAGGCCAGGTGGATGTCGGCCGGGCGGGCGGCGTGCAGCAGTGGCGCGGTCGGCGCGTAGAGGTAGCGCAACAGGCCGTAACCGATGCCGTAGTGCGGAACGGCGCCGAGCGTCTCGTGAACGGTCTCCAGCCGGCTGGTGGCGGTTGCCTCCTGGCCCGTCGTGCACGCCAGCGCGACCGGATACACGGTGGTGAACCAGCCGACGGTGCGGCGCAGGTCGACGTCGGGCTTGAGCACCGACCGTCCCTGACCGCCCAGGTCGACGCCGATGGTGCCGTCGCCGATGACGCCGGCCACGGCCGAGGCGAGCGCCGACAGCAGGATCTCCTCGATCGGGGTGTGCAGCCGGCGGCGTGCGTCATCGATCTCGCTGGTCTGCGCCGCCGTCAGCTCCCTGGCCACCCGGGCGAAATCGGTCGCCGAAGCTGTTTCCGGCACGTTTTTTCCGACCTGCAGCGTCGGCGCTGCCACGTCGGCCAGCCAGAACTCGCGGCTTTCCAGCACCGCCGGGTGGGTGGCCAGCCCGGCGCAGCGTTGGGACCATTCGGTCCACGACGCGGTGGCCGGCTGCAGGGCGATGTCCTGGCCGGCCAGTCGTTGGCCGAATGCGGTGAAGATGTCGGTGAGCAGGATGTCGCGTGCCGCCCCGTCGGCCACCATGCCGTGCACGCTGATCGCCAGGTAGCACGGCCCGCCCGGCTGGCCCTTGACATAGCCGGCGGTCAGCGGGGAGCCGGCCAGATCCTGGTTACCGAGCTGTTCGGCCAGGAAGGCGAGCACCGCGTCGCGCTCCTCCGGGCCGCCCGCGGCGACCCCGCCGGGAAGCGCGTGGGTGGCCAGTTCGGGGAACTCCCCCGGCTCCTCGATGTGCTGCTCCCAGATTCCGGCGCGCTGCACCAGGCGCAGCCGCAGCGCGTCGTGAGCATTGACCACCGCGGTCAGCACGGCGCGGATGTCGTCGACCGTCACGTCGGCCGCCAGACGCAGGATCAGCGGGACCCGCCACCGGCCGTGCTCGCGCACACCGTTCTCCAGGAAGTACGAGATGTTCGGCGGCACCGGCGGGTGTGTCACGTCGCCGGGAGTCTGGCGGGCCAGCCCGCCGGAGGCGTAGCGCGCGGTGAGTGCCTTGGCCAGCGCGGCCACCGTCGGGTTGTCGTACAGGTCCTGCGGGGTGAGGTCGAGCCCTTCGTGGGACGCGGCCATCGCCACACTGATCGCGACCAGCGAATCACCGCCGACGTCGAAGAAGTTGGCGTTGCGGTCGATCGATCCGACACCCAGGCACTGCCCCCACAGCCGCTGCAGCGTCGCCTCCATCGGCGATCCGCCGGTGGCCTGACCCTGCCCGCCGCCGCCCGCCGATCCGCCGGCCGAGGCCGCCTCGCCGTTGCGCACGCCGCCCGCCACCCAGGTGGCGCCGGTGTTGTGCTCCACCCAGTGCCGTTGCCGCTCAAAGGGATAGCCGGGCACCGACACCAGCTTGGGCTGATACCCGGGGTGCAGCGGCGTCCAGTCGACATCGACCCCGGCCGACCACAGCTGCCCGAGCGCCAGCAAGAAGGTGTCCCGGTCGCTGCGGCTCTGCGCGTGGTGGCGCATCAGCCGTACCGCCCGGTGCCCCTCCGACCAGCGCGGGTGCCGCATCGCCGAACCGGTCAGCGTTCCGCCCGGGCCGACTTCCACCAGCACCCGGTTCGGGTCGGTCAGCAGCACATCCAGTTCGTCGGCGAACCGGACCGTTGCCCGCACCTGACGCGCCCAGGTCGCCGGGTTGGTCGCCTCGCCGGCCGCCAGCCAGGTGCCGGTCAGGTTGGACAGCAGCGGGATCTGCGGCTCGCGCAGGGTCAGCCGGGACAGGAACCCGGTGAACTCGGGGATGACCGAGTCCATCAGTCGGGAGTGGAATGCGTGCGAGGTGCGCACCCGGCGCGCGGTGATCCCCGCCTGGGCGAGCCGATCCGAGAACGCCCGGATGGCGTCCTCGGTGCCGGCCACCACGCAGCCGGCCGGGTCGTTGACGGTGGCCAGATCGACGTCACCGTCGAGGTATTCGGCGATGGCGTCGGGGCCCAGCGGGACCGCCACCATCACCCCGCGCGGCGCGGCGTGCATCAGCCGCGCCCGCATCGACACCGCCTTGACCGCGGTGTCCAGATCGAAGACACCGGCGATGGTCGCCGCCGCATACTCGCCGATGCTGTGCCCGGCCATCGCCGCCGGGCGCACACCGAACGTCTCGATCAGCTTCGCCAGCGCGTACTGCACCGTGAACAGTGCCGGCTGGGTGCGGTCGGTGCGCTCCAGGTTGCGTGCGGTGCCGTCGAAGATCTCGGCGCGCAGGTCGATGTCCAGTTCCGCGTTGAACCCGGCGGCACACGCGTCGAAGTGTTCGGCGAAGACCGGCTCGGATTCGTAGAGGTCACGCGCCATCCCGACGTGCTGGGCGCCCTGGCCGGGGAACAGGAACACCACCCGCTCCGAATCAGCTGCGGCGCCGGCGTTTTGGATGCCTTCGCCGATGAAGGCATTCTCGTGTTCGGGGGTTGACAGCACCGTCGCCGCGTCATCCCGATCGGCCACCACCGCGGCCAGCCGCAGATTCTCGGTGCGGCGGCGGCCCAGGGTGTAAGCCACGTCCGGCAGCGCCGGGCCGTCCGGCCCGGACAGCTCGGCGGCCAGGTCGGTGCGAGCCTGCTGCAGGGCGGCCGCGGTGCGCGCCGACAGCAGCAGCACCTGCGGGCCGGCCGGCGGGGTGGCGGGTATCGGCGCGGTGGGCGCCTCTTCCAATATCACGTGCGCATTGGTGCCGCCCACCCCGAACGAACTGACCCCGGCGCGCCGGATGCCGTCCCACTCCCACGGCCCGTAGGCGCTGCGCACCTGGAACGGACCCTGATCCAGGTGCAGTTCCGGGTTGGGGCTGGTGTAGTGCAGCGTGGCCGGGATCGCCCGGTGCTGCAGGCACAGGATCGTCTTGATCAGGCTGGCGATGCCCGCGGCCGACTCCAGGTGGCCGATGTTGGACTTCACCGAGCCGACATAACAGGGCCCGGGCCGCGCCGCATCGGAGACGCCGAACGCCTGACGCAGACCTTCGATCTCGATCGGGTCGCCCAGCGGGGTGCCGGTGCCGTGGCTTTCCACGTAGCTGATGGACGCGGAGTCGACCTCGGCGACCGCGTGCGCCTCGGCGATGACGTCGGCCTGGCCGGCCGCGTTCGGCGCCGCGTAGGTCATCTTGGTGGCGCCGTCGTTGTTCAGCGCCGAGCCGCGGATCACCGCGAGAATCCGGTCGCCGTCGTCGACGGCGGCCTCCAGCGACTTGAGCACCACCGCCCCGACGCCGCTGCCGAAGATGGTGCCGTCGGCG
>DASTNJ010000094.1:0-30477 GCA_035721065.1 Mycobacterium sp. | reverse complement strand
GCTGTAGTCGGCGTAGCGGACGCGCCGGGACGGCCGCCATGTTGATCGGCTGTCGCGTCGGTGAGTGCCGCTATGCTGGCGATCAGCGTTTGGCGACGTGCTGGGTGCCGGTCTCTTGGCGGGGGCCGGCACTTCGCTTTGCGGCGGCCTGTCCCGCGTCACCGCCGTCATACCGCGCGGCCGATCCGGTACATCACCCGGTTCAGCTCGTCGGGGTCCACGCGGATCAACCGGGGACCCACGCGATAGGCCGCGATTTTCCCGGCCGAAATGTAACGGCGGATCGTCCTGGTGGACACGCCGCACACGGACGCGGCTTCGGTCAATCCGACGAGTTTCGATTCGGGTTTCGTGCGTTTCTTCGGTGTTTTGTTCATGGCTGCAATCCAATCGGCGCGAGCCGACGTTTGCGGTCAGGCGTTGACCCGCCGTGACGCCGCTCTTAAGCAGCCGCGACCTGCATCAACAGGCGTGTGGCAGAAGTGAAATGCACAGGCGACGTGCAGGATTGGTCGATTTCTCTACCAATTTTGGTTTATCGGATTGCATGGTCAGGACCGCGCATACGCGCACAGCGCGTACGGCACTCGACGCGGCGTGTGTCGCGCGCACCGGTAATGCACAGGCTCGGCTTCGTTTGTCCACCGGGCCATCCACAACGACGCGCGCGCTGAGCGTGCCGGATATGTCGGAACATAAGAATTTCGTCCGCGCGTGTCGCGGCGCGTCTGCCGGTGCCGCGCGTGCTATCCGGTTCCTGCGGCGAGCTGGGACATCCGTTCGGCGATAGCGGCGTCGCGCCCGTCGGCGACGTGCTGATACCGCAGCGCCATGGCGGGGGTGGTGTGCCCGAGCCGGTTCATCAGCTCCGCGGTGGTCGCGCCGGACTGCGCGGCCAGGACCGCACCGACGTGGCGCAGATCGTGGACGCGCAGGGCCGGTCGGCCGATCGCGGCACGCGCCTTCTCCCACGGGTACTGGTACTCGTAGTGGTGGACGTGTCCGCCGGTCTTGCCGGTGAACAGCAGGGACTCACTACCCTTGCCGACGTGCTCTGCCAGATGTTTTTTCAGCGCCGGCCGAATGTGCGGCGGAACGGCAACGGTGCGGATACCGGCGTCGGTTTTCGGCTTGCCGACGTGCGCCGCACCAGCCCGGTAGGTGACAGCTCGACGGATGTGAATGGCGCTCAGATCGGTTTCTACGTCTTTGCGGCGCAGTTCGGATGTCTCACCCCAGCGCAGACCAAGCCACGCTGCCAAGGTGACCGACATGCGTAGGTGCTGGGGCATCTTTGCCGCCAGCGCGTCGAGTTCAGCCGGGGTCAGCACGTCGATTTCGCGGCGGCGTTTCGTCTGTGACGCCTTCGGGATGCGACACGGGTTGCCGTCGAGCAGTTCATCCTGCACCGCCGTCGCGCAGATAGCGTGCAACAGGCTGTAAGCGTGCGCGTTACGGGTCGGTGTCTCGGTGCCCAGCGCGGTATGCCATTCACGGACCTTGACCGGGGTCAGCACGGCCAGCTTCACGTCGCCCAGGTCGGGCAGTATCAGCCGTTCAAGCATCGACTTGTAGAGCTGTTCAGTGCGTGGGCGTAGGTGGCGCTGTTCGATCCACTTGTCCGCATAGGCGCGTAGCGTGATGCCGTCGCCGCGTTCGACGGCTCCCCAGGTGCCCAGGTCGATCTTGCGGCGCTCGGCGGCAAGCCAGCCCTCGGCGTCAATCTCGGCAGAGAAAGTGTGCGGCGCGTAGTGCAGGGCGCCATCCGGTCCGATGTAGCCAGCCTGCCAGCGGCCACCAGGGCGCCGCCGTAGCCGTCCGAACGCACGTCGTTTGCGTTGCACCACCGCCGTCTCCCACGGATGTCTCGGCAATATCTTGGCAACAACAGTGTACCGATATAGCTCGCAATGTCCTATACTGTCAGAGTGCCGAGAGCGGCGAAATAGCAGCTCAGAGCATGAAAATTGCAGGTAACAGAATCAGCCACGCCGCACTAGCTGTCAGGTTCAAATCCTGTCAGCCCGACAGAGTTTGTGCAGTTCAGAGGACGCTTTTGCCCTCTCCGTGGGCGCCCTTGTGCGGTCAGCGCGGTTTGATCTTGCCGACGGTTCAACCGGCCGATTGGGGACGGTCGGGTTGGCCCAGGCGCAGGTGTTCGCTGTGGTAGATGGCCTCGTCGAGCAGTTGGGCGACGTGGCTGTCGTAGAGACTGTAGATGATGCTGCGGCCGTTGCGCAGGCCGGTGACCAAGCCGAGGTTGCGCAGCAATCGCAGCTGATGCGACACCGCCGAGTGCTCCATGCCGACGGCGCCCGCCAGTTCGGTCACCGGCAGCGGGCCCTGCCGCAGGGTGGTCAAGATCAGCAGCCGACTCGGGGTAGCCAATGCCTGCAGAGTGGTTGCTACCTGCGCGGCCGACTCCGCGTCAAGCTTGCCGGCCGGGCGGTGTCGGCCCTCAACCCCGTGTCCCATGGCCAGCAGTCTAACTTATCTGTATACACATGAAGACCTGTTCAAGTGTTCTGGTAACGTGGGGGCGGTAAGTCGAACCACAACGAAGGAGGCGACCGATGTCGCACACCCCTACCTGCGATCATGACGACCCGGGCCACACGCACGAGCAGGGCCGTGTCGAGCATGAGCACACCCACACCCACGCCGACGGGACCGTGCACACCCACGCGCACGTGCACGAAAACGGCAAGGTGGAGGAGCACGTCCACGCGCACTGACCCTGCGTCGGTGGGCTGATCGACCAAGCGGCCCGGGCCGCCCGGAAGGGACCCGGGCCGCTTGTCGTTCGAAGCACCGGGCAATCCGTTGCTGTGTATAGAATGAGATACATGCCCGCGCGCAACCCCGACATCGCGGAAGACACCAAAGGTGTGCTGGCCGCCATCGGTCGCGAGCTTCGCAGCCGACGGTTGGCCCTCGGTGTCAGCGCCGTGACCACCGCCGAAGCCGCCGGGATGTCACGGGTCACCTTGCATCGCATCGAGGCCGGCTCGCCCGCGGTGACGATCGGTGCCTACCTGAATGCGGCTGCGGCATTGGGCCTGCGGCTAAGACTCGATGGGCTGCAGCGTCCCCGGCAACCCGTGTGTGAGGCAACGCCTGCGCAAACAGCGCCGGAGACGGTCCGCGTGGGCGACTTCCCGCAACTGCGCGCGATCGCGTGGCAGCTGCGCGCCGAGACCGAACTCACCGGCGTCCAAGCGTTGCAACTGTACGAACGCAACTGGCGCCACGTGGATCAAGCCGCAATGAGCGACGAGGAGCGTGCCCTCGTCCAGCAACTGGCTGACACGCACAGCGGCGGAGTTCTTCTTGTTTAGCCGAACACATCATGCGCGGGTTGCCGGCATCCTCGACGCGCTCGACGCCGAACTCCTGGCGGCTTCGAATTGCTACCTCGGTGGCGGCACCGCGATCGCACTGCGCCACGGCGAGTACCGCGAATCGGTGGATGTCGACTTCCTCGTCTCCGATAATGCCGGCTATAGCGACCTGCGTGAGAAAGTCTGCCAGCCAGCAGGATTCAACGCGCTAACTCGTCGGCCGATTGCCGTGCTGCGCCCTGTCGTGGCTGATCAGTACGGCCTCAGAACCTTGCTCGACGTTGACGGTGAGCCGATCAAGTTCGAGATTGTCTCCGAGGGAAGGATCGGCCTGGAAACACCGGGCCTCGACGACAGCATCTGCGGCGTCGCGACGTTGACCGCTCTGGACATGGCTGCGAGCAAGCTGTTGGCCAACTCCGACCGGTGGGCCGACCGTGCGGTGTTCAGTCGCGATGTCATCGACCTGGCCATGATGGAGCCCGGCCGAGACCTGCTGAGCCGGGCCATCGCCAAGGCCGAGTCGGCGTACAGGTCGGCCGTCGTTGACGATTTGAGCAAGGCCATCGACTATCTCCGGGACAACCCGCATCGCCTCGATGAATGCATGCGTGAATTGCAGATGTACGACACTCCCAAGGCGGTCCTGTGGGATCGCATCAAACGGTTGCGCCCGTAGGGACGGAGCATCCGCGGCGGCCTGGGCAGGCAGCCTGGACAGGTGGCGGGCGGCAATTTTTTAGCCGCTATCGGCGTCGCGACCTCCGCCCACCCAGGAGTAGGGTCCGTCGCACCGGTGGACGCGACGCGCTACCGCAACCCTCGACTTAATCGAAAATCCAGGGTATTCATATAGACGCCTGATGCAAGCGCAAGAGTGAGGGGTGGGGCCGTTGAACGGACGCAGGGTAGCCACGCATGTTGCCGCGGTCGGCGTGATCGCCGGCGCGGTCAGCGCGCCGATCACCGGACTGGTGCACGCCGACCTGAAACTGCTCGCTGCGGAGGGCCCGCTGGCGGGCAGCGAAACGGCGCTGATCCTGGGTGGGACCACCGAGCCGACGCCGTCGCCCGAATTCGCCCGCACCGCCGAGGACCTGTTCCTGCACCCGCTGGGCTTCGACGGCGGCGCCACCGACTCGCTCGTCTGCACCATGAACGGCACCGACCCGTGCAGCGCCCCGCTGCAGGTGCTGACGACACCGGAACTGGTCCAGCAGGGCCCGAGCAGTCTGACCGGAGCGTCGAATGTCGTTCTGGCGGTGGAGAACGAATTCGCCGCCAACCCGGGCGCATTCAGCGCCGAGCACCCGCTGACCATATTCGGCTACTCGCAGAGCGCCACCGCCGAGTCGATCGCGATGACCCATCTCGCCGCTGCCGGCATCCCCAGCAATGACCTGCACTTCGTGTTCATCGGCGACCCGTCCGCCCCGGTCACCGGCGTGTGGCCCAACCTCGAAGCGGACATGGAGGCGACGATCGGCCCGAGCCTGACCAACTATCTGCTCACGACTTTCGACATGAACCAGGTGCTCGGCAACGTGACACCGAATGACCTGTACCCGGCGACCATCTACAGCTACGACCCCGACCCGGTCCCCAACTTCCAGCAGTCCTTCGAGGCCAATGGACTGTGGGGCGCGCTGCTGAACATTTTCTACCCGCACGTGGAGTACCTGGGGCTCACGCCGGAGGAGGTCGCCAACGCGACCACCACGGTCGACGGCGACCTGACCTTCCAGCACATCACCGACGTCGGCGTCAACCAGCCTGAGGCGTGGCTCAATGCAGTTTTCGTCGGCGGAGCCGCCAACAGCGGGCTGCTGCAGAGCGTCTCGGACTCCATCGGACTTCTTTTCAACAACGCGTACTGAGCCGGCGGGCCACAGCCCGTCCCGCTACTGCGCGGACCGCATCGAGCCGATGTAGTAGACCTCTTTGCCGGTCGGGTAGCCACCGCCGTCGGTGGAGATGTGCACGTGGTCGTAGTGGTTGGCGGTCTCCGAACCGTAGTCGGCCGTCCAGTTGCCGCCGCCGACGCCCGGGTAGATCTTCTGCCGCCAGATCACGTGCAGCACGCCCCAGCGCTTGGCGTTCGCCAGGGCGTACCCGGCGATCTGATTGCCCAGATCGATGCCGTCGGGGCTGTTGTGGTTCGGGATCATCACGTCGATCGCCAGCCCGTTCGGGTGCCACTTCAGCGCATCCTGCCGGAACCCGCCGATGGTGGTGATCTGCGGAAACAGCACGCTGATGGCCCGCGCCGCCCAGATCGTCCGGACCTGCAGGCCGCCCTCGGGCGCAACGCCGGCGGGCAGTTCGAACTGGAATTCCTGCGCGCTGGTCGGCGGTGCGCCCGACGTCAGCATCTCCACCTCGGCGGCGCTGGCGATACGCGGCGCCCCCGCGGCCGGCTCGATCGGGGCGTCGGCCGGCGGCTCGGCCGCCACCGGACCGGGGTCAACGGGCGCGGCAACCGGGGTCTCGGTGCGCACCGGGTGCTCGGTGCGCTCGGTGTCCTGGGCGTAGATCATCGCCCCGGACACCGCGAGCACCGCGGGGATCACCAGCCAGCGGCCCGCGCCCTTCATCGACAACACCTTGCGCACGGACACACTTTAGTGCCGATTGCCCGCGCTCACATCAGGGATCGGCCGTTGACATACACCTGCTCGATGTTGCGGTCGTCGCCGCAGTAGATGAGTTTTTCGATGCGCTGAGCCAGCGACATCTGCTTGTAGGCCGTCCACGCCGAGTCGTCGACGACCAGCGCGTCGAAGGAGTAGCCCGGTTCGAAGCTGCCGGTCTTGCCGAAGAAGCCGCCACCGCCCTTGGTCGCGCAATAGAACGCCTCCGCGGCGAGCACCGGCCGGGTGGTGCGCTCGGTGAGAAAATTCATCGCGCCCGACTGGATGGCGCCGACGATGTTCTGGAACGGGTTGAGCGCATGGCCGGCCGAGATATCGCTGCCCAGGCCCACCCGGATGCCCATGTCGTGGTATTCGGCGAGCTTCATCACCCCGCTGAGCAGGTTGAGGTTCGAGTGCGGGCAGTGCGCGACCAGGATGCCGGTGTCGCGGATCACCCCCTTCTCCCGGTCCGTGAGGTGAATAGCATGGGCGACAACGGTGTTCGCGTTCGTCATCAAGCCGGCACGCTGATAGGTCTCGACGAAGTCGACGCAGTCCGGGAACATCTTCAGGGTCGCGTCGACTTCGGTGCGGTTCTCCGCCAGATGAATGTGACAGGGGATGTCGAACTCCCTGGCCTGCTCGGCCAGCCCGGCCATGAGCTCGCGCGAGCAGACCATGCTGACGCTGGGTGCGATCGCCGGGGTGACAAGCGCCGACTTGGCCAGGTTCTCCTTGATGAAGCGACGGGAACCGGCTATCGCCTGCGCGGTGGATTCGATCGTGTCGGCCGGCCCGTTCCGGTCCCGCGACACCTTCGCCACACAGGATTTCAAACCGGCCGCGATCAGCTTGTCGACGAGTATCGCGGTGGTGTCGGGGTGGATCGTCGTCATGACAATCGAACTGGTGATGCCGTTGCGCAGCAGCAGATCGACGAACAGCCCGTAGACGCCGTCGGCGTACGCCGGGTCGGCCAGGCCGGCCTCCTGCGGGAAGGTCAGCGTGTGCAGCCAGTCGAGCAGTTCGGTGCTGCACTGCAGGCCGGTGATCGGCAGCTGGGAGGCGTGCACGTGGGCGTCGGTGAACCCGGGGATGATCAGCCGGTCGCCGTGGTCAGACAGGGGGACGCCGGAGTAGCTGTCCGGTAGCGTCTCGACGCAGTCGAGGATCGTGCCGTGGTCGTCGACCACGACGTAGCCGCGTTGCAGGGTGACGAAATCATGCCAGGTGGGGGTGAAAACGATGTCGCCGCGATGGACGTGCACCTGACCTCCTCGCGGGCGGCAATCGGCCCAACTGACAACACCGGGTTTGGAATACACATTAGGGAATCGCACCGGGCCCGGCGGTGAGGGTATGGCCGGACGTCGCGGCGCGTCAGCTGGGCTTGCCCCGTTCGATCAGCCGCAACACCTGGTCAGGCCGGTCTCCCGGCCAGAACTCGTGCACCACCCAGGTGGCCCCGGCCGCCCGCAGATCATCGAGTGTCGTATCAGCGCGCACCGCCGCGGCGATGTCGAACCCGTCCCGGCTGCCGCGGATGCTCTCGACGGTCTGAGCGATCCGCGCGATCCCGGCCGCGTCCATCCCGTGCGGGAAGATGCCGTCGTAGCGCGCCGCCCGCTCGATGGGCCGGCCCGTCGAGCGGTTGGTGCCGAACCAGATGGGTATCCGCGGCTGCTGCAGCGGGCCGGGAATGATCCGCACGCCGTCGACGAAGACATCGCCGTGATGGGTGACCGTGTCGCCGGCCCACAGTGCCGTCAGCACCGCCGCGCCCTCGTCGAGCACCCGACTGAGCGTGTGCAGATCGGCGTTGTCGCCGAAGGCCGAATACTCCCGGCCGATATCACGGCCGGTGCCCAGACCGAGGATCAGCCGTCCGCGGCTGAGCCGGTCCAGGGTGACCGTCTCCCGCGCGAGCTTGACCACCCTGCGGCGCGGCAGCGGAGTCACCATCGGCCCCAACCTGATCCGGTCGGTCACCGTCGCGGCGGCCGCCAGCGCGATCCACGGATCGGCGATATCCCATTCGCCCGCAACAGGACTCAGCAGGTGGTCCCAGACGAACAGCCCGTCCCAGCCGCTGCGTTCGGCGGCCCGGGCGATGTCGGCGAACGCGTGCGGATCGGCGAGCGCACCGAACAGCGGCAGATGGATCGCGTGGCGCATCAGCAGGACTCAGTGCGCCGGGTCGGCGCACAGTTGCTGTTGGGCCGCTTCGGCCATCAACGGAAACTGCGGGTATTGCGGATAGTTGGGCTGCAATTGCTCCACGGTCCTGCCGACGCGCAACTGCTCACAGATCATCTGGCCGATCACCCGGGCGCTGACCGGTGTTATCGGATTGCCGTCGGCGTACTGACCGGTGTACCCGTGATCGGTCAGATACCGCAGGTAGCCGGCCGCGTCGGCATCGGCAGGGCCGGCGCCGAGCAGCGCCGCGATCAGCACAGCCGGAAATGTGGCGTACCGGATGAGCCAAGCCATGCCGGCGATGCTACGCGAGCGTAGTCTGCTGGGTCATGGGAAATCAGAGCGGCGCCGGGGCGAAACGGAGTGCCTTGCCGGCAGCCACAGCTGTGGTCACCGCTGCGACGGCCGTGGGCGTGCTCCTGGGGGCCGGGCACGCGCATGCCGACCCGCTGGTGCCGGGCCCGGACTACTGCGGCAACGCACTCGACGTGTTCTTCTGCACCTATCACCGGTCCACCTACCCGAACGCGGGGGAGTCTGGGTTCCTGGACGCCACCCGCGGCAGCGTCCCCGGCACCGACGCCAGCCATCTGGCCGCCGGGCGGGCCGCCTGCCTGGAACTCATGTCGGACTCGCCCGGTCGCGCGGTCGGTGACGTGGGCAATTACCTGAAGATCGCCCCGCCGATGGCCAACCGCGTGGTCGACGACGCGCACAGCAACATCTGCCCCTGGGTGAAGCGCTAGTCAGACGCCGAACGCTCGCAGGCGGTCGCGAATCCAGGCCTGCGCGGCGACGTCGGATTCGTTGTACTGCAGACACCAGCGGCGGGCTTCTTCGGCGTCCGGCCCGGTTCCGCGGGCTTCCTCGACCTTGACCTGGGACATCGCCCCGCCGGCCTCCTCGACGGGCCAGTGGAAGCCCAGCAGTGGGGCGATCTCCTTGAGCGACGACGACGTGCGGGCGAAGTAGTGCGCGTTGAACCACTTGAGCAGGTCGACGGTGAGGCCGTCGAGGACGGCGGCCACCGCGGGGAACCTTCGGGTGCGCTGCGTCTCCGGGGTGTGCCAGTGATAGATCGCCAGTGACTTGCCATCCCGGTCGGCCTCGGCACGCAGATTCCGGATGCGGGCGGCGAACTCCTCGGCCAGCGCGGCCTCGGCGGCCTCGTCGAGCGGGTCGAACGACACGACGGGCGCATAACGCGCGGTTGAGTCGTCTTGGCCGTCGCGGACCCGCAACCCCCACTGGTAGATCCGCTGATCGACGTCCCATTCGATGTCGAAGTCGACTTCGATGCCGGCCTCCGGGATCTGGACCCGCCCGTGCTGGCGTGGCTCGAAGTCGATTCCGGCGCAGGTCATCCGGGCGCGTCTGACGACGGCGTTCAGTCGGTCCTCGGGTTTCGTGGTGCCGACGGACTGCACCCGAAACGCGTCGGCGTGCACGGCGGTGTCGACCGCGGCCAACTGGTCGACGCTCAACGTCTCACCCGTGCCGCAGTTGCGGTACAGGTACTGCCACTCCCGAACGTTCAAGTGCCCGTGCTCGATTGTGAACGAGGCGTCGCGGGGACCGACCGCCTCGGTGCAGTAGGGGTACCATTCGCATTCCGCGCATTCCTTGATCCGGAACGGCTGCACGATCGTCCGACCGGACTGCGCGGCCTCGGCGACGGTGACGCGGAAGGCGAATTCGTGATCGTAGCGCTGCAGCGGGGAGCGGTTTGCCCGATTGCCGGCGCCGGTGGCCGAGTAGGTCTCGATGGCCTGCACATCCAGGTCGTACCAGACGATGCCGTGCCGGTCGCCGAGTAGCGGTGTCAGGTCGGAAGATCCGATGATGCCGCCGATGTCCGGGCCGCCGGCCGGGTGAAAACCGAGCTCCTGCAGCATCCGGGTGTAGTGCGCCAGCTGCATCACGTCGTCTTGCCATTTGGCGGCATTGTTGCCGTAGCCGCGGCAGGTCTTCTGCTGGTCGGGTTCGGTCAGCGTCGACACGTCGACCTTCTTGCGCGCCCGCGGGCTGTCCGGATCCTTTGACGGGTTGAGGGTCTGGTGGTTTTTGACGTCGACGGGCAGGTAGCCGCCGCCGTGCTGGATCAGTACGTCCGGCGCCCCGACCCGGCCGTTGATGTCCGGCAGCCGGCCGTTGACGATCACCGGGACGCGCGCGTTCATCGCCTCGACCGTGCGGCGCTGGTTCGCAGGCCACTCGGCGGGGTCATTGGCGTCGTCCAGTATCAGCAGCTGCGACGAACCGCCGTAGCGCCGCCGGAACTCGTCGACAACTTCGGCTTCGAAGATCCGGCCCGCATCCATCCGTGCCCGCAGTTCCAGCGGCAACGGAAGCTTCTCCGGTGTCCCGGGGGCGTACTGGTTGTGGGTGCGGCGTGCGCACTGCTTCGCCGGGTAGCCACCGAGCTTCACCTGCTTCATCGCCGACCTCCGTGCGTGCTGATCGAGCCTACGACGGCCGACCGACAAACCGGCGGTGCTCGGTAGGCTCGGTGACGAATCAATGACCGGGGCAGGGCGCGACGGAGGTGAACCGGTGGGCGCACGCACGGCTGTGCTGATCACCGCGACAGACCTGGCCGAGATGATCCGGGCCGGTGAGCCGGTGACCATCCTGGACGTGCGCTGGCGGCTCGACGAACCCGACGGGCAGGCCACCTACCTGCAGGGCCACCTGCCCGGTGCGGTCTACGTGCCGCTGGAAGACGAGCTCACCGACCACACGGTCACCGGCCGTGGCCGCCACCCGCTGCCGTCCGGACCCAGCCTGCAGGCCGCCGCCCGCCGGTGGGGATTCCGGCAGGACACTCCCGTCGTCGCCTACGACGATTGGAACCGGATCGGCTCGGGACGAGCCTGGTGGGTGCTGACCGCGGCCGGGCTCGCGGGAGTCCGCATCCTGGACGGCGGCCTGCCCGCCTGGAAAGCAGCCGGCGGCGAGATGCAGACCGGCCCGGTCACCCCGCAGCCGGGGGATGTGACTGTGCCGCACCACGATCTGTACACCGGAAGCCGGCCCACCCTGACCGCGCAGCAGGCCAGCGCGGGCGCGGTCACCCTGCTCGACGCCCGCCCGGCCGAACGGTTCCGCGGCGACGGCGAGACGGTCGACCCCGTCGCCGGTCACATCCCGGGCGCCAGGAGCATTCCCTGCACCACCGTCCTGGCGGGTGACGGCACGTTCCTCGACGGCGATGCCCTCGCCCGGTTGCTCGCCGAGCATCACACCGGCGACGGGCCACTGGGCGCCTACTGCGGATCCGGGGTGAGCGCCACCGTCACCATCGCCGCGCTCGCCGCGGCCGGTCGCGACGCCGCACTGTTTCCCGGGTCGTGGTCGGAGTGGAGTTCGGACCCGACCCGACCGGTCGCCCGCGGCCCCGAATAACCTTCAAGCAGAAAGGAAACGTCAATGGGCAAAACGGTTGTCGTGCTCGGCGCCGGCCAGGGCGGGCTCGCCGCGGCCGAGCGGCTGCGCGCGATCGTGCCACCGGCGGACCGGGTCGAGCTGATCGACCGCTCCTTCACCGGCAGCCTCGGACTGTCGGCACTGCGGGTGCTGCGCGGCTGGAACACCGCCGAGCAGGTCACGACAACGGTCACCGCCGCCGCGCTGCCCGGCGTGTCGATGACCACGGCCGAGGTCGTCGGCATCGACCCCGAAGCGAAGACCGTGCGGTACCACTCACGCGACGTCGACACCGAAATCGGTTATGACGCACTCGTCGTCGCGCTGGGCGCCACCCTGAACACCGCGGCGGTGCCGGGACTGGACGAGGCCATGTCGCGCGGCCTGGCCGGCCAGTTCTACACCCCCGACGGCGCCGCGGAACTGCATCGCCGCATCGACACATTGGAGTCGGGCCGGGTGCTGGTGCTGATCGCGGCGATGCCGTTCAAGTGCCCGCCGGCCCCCTACGAGGCGGCGTTCATGATCGCCGAGCTGCTCGGTGAGCGGTTCACCGCCGGCCACGTCAAGGTCGACGTGTTCACCTGCGAGCCCCGCCCGATCGGGGTGGCCAGCTGCGAAGTCGGCGACTCATTGGTCGGCATGATCGAGGCTCGCCGGATCGGTTTCCACCCCGGCAAATCCACCGCGGCCGTCGACGCGGACGCCCGGATGGTGCACTTCGCCGACGGCAGCGCCGAAGCTTTCGACGTGCTGGCCGTCGTTCCACCGCATGCCTCGCCGGTGGCGGCGACGCTGGCCGGCGGCGTCAATCCGGCGGGCTGGATTCCGGTCGATTCGGCCACCATGGCGACCTCACTGCCGGGCGTGTGGGCGGTCGGTGACAACACCGCGCTGATGCTGGCCAACGACAAGCCGATCCCCAAAGCGGGGTTCGCCGCCGAAGCCGGAGCGCGCACGGCCGCCGACCAGATCGCCCGCTATCTGGGATATTCCGCTCCGGACAGCCGGCTGGTCGCCGAGGGCGGCTGCATCGTGGAGGTGGGCGGCGGCTTGGCGGCCATGATCGCCGGCGAATTCACCGCGGTGCCCGCCCCGTTGGTCCAGATGCATGAGCCGAGTGCGAGCCTGCACGCCGAGAAGGAGCGGCAGGAACGCGAATGGCTGACCCGGTGGAGCGTTCTGCCGGCGCAGACGTAGCGGCGGCGCGCTGAGCCGCGATGAGTGAAGCCGATCGCGCCCGCTGGGACGAGCGATATCTGGGCCAGGATGCGCCGGTCGCCGACGCGGCCGGACCCGACCCGGTATTCCTGCCGTATGCGGGCGCGTTTCCCACCGCGGGCCATGCCCTGGACGTCGCCTGCGGTCAGGGGACCGGGGCGGTGTGGCTGGCCCGCCGGGGGCTGGACGTCCGGGGACTCGACGTGTCCGCGGTAGCCGTCGGGCAGGCCCGAGAGTTCGCCGCGCGCAGCGGAGTGACCGAACACTGCCGGTTCGACGTTGCCGATCTCGACGACGGCCTGCCGCCCGGTCCGCCCGTCGACGTCATCTATTGCCGCCGGTTCCGCGACCACCGGCTGGATCAGGCGATGATCGACCGCCTGGCGCCCGGCGGACTGCTGGCGATCACCGCACTCAGTGCCGTCGGTGGATGCTGCGGACCGTTTCGCGCCGCACCGGGGGAGTTGCCTGCCGCGTTCGCGGCGCTGGAGGTGATCGCCGCGGGCGAGGGTCAGGGCCAGGCGTGGCTGCTGGCCCGACGTCCGGCCGGCTGAGCCGGGCGCGGTGTTGCGTCGTCGTCGGCTCAGGCCTGCGTCGGTTCGCGGTCGGCCGGCTGGTCGCCGAGGGGCGGCAGTTCGGCGGGGCCGTCGACGAATTCGATCTGCTGCGCCGGTGCTGGCGCAGGAGCTTCGGCAAACTCGGGTGCGCCGGGCGGCGGGAACTCGCCGGGCGGCGGAAACTCGCCGGGCGGCGGAAACTCGCCCGGCGGGGGCGGCATGTCCATCGGCGGCGGCTCGGGGGCCGGCGCTTCCGGTGCTGGCGCCTCGAACCCGGCGAGAACAACCGGAGGCGGCGGAGCAAAGGGGTCCGCGGGCGCGAACTCGTCGCCGCCGGGGGCGTCCATGTCGATCGGCAGGAACATGTGGTGGTTGAACTGCCGCTGGTAGGCACCGCCACCGCCGATCCGGACGCCGCCGGGCTCACCGCTGGCGACCGGAGTGCCGTCGGGCAGCGTCACCGCGGTGTGGGCGCCGTTCCATCCGATGACCAACGCGTTGGGCGCGGTGCCGTACTGGAAGCCACGCGCCAGCAGGGCGGACTCCTCGTTGGAGGTGTGGAACCGGCCGCTGAACGCCGGGCGGCCACTGGCCACGTTTGCGGTCCAGGATGCGAGACCCGAGCAGTCGGTTCCAGCCGGGGTGTTGCCGCCCCGGATATAGGGGGTGCCGGAAGTCTGATGCACCAACTCCAACAACGCTTCAAGAATGGACATGAGGCGAAACATTAACAAATCGAATTTTACGATGACAAGTTTATCGGGCCGAAAATCCTATGGTGTTGGTCATATTCAATCGAATGCAGTGACGCAGGTTACATTCATGACAATGCTTAAAACCTCAGATAATCATTTCTGACCTGCGGATTTAATCAAGTTTCCGCCGATGATCAGCCGTTGGATCTCACTGGTGCCCTCGTAGAGCCGCAGCAGTCGGACGTCACGGTAGATGCGCTCCACCGGCACCCCCCGCATGTATCCGGTGCCGCCGTGAATTTGCACCGCCAGGTCGGCGACATTACCGGCCATTTCGGTGCAGAACAATTTAACCGCCGACGGCGCGATTCTGCGATCCTCGCCGGAAACCCATTTCCGTGCGGCGTCGCGGACCATTGCCCGGCCGGCCAGCACCCCGGTCTGCTGGTCGGCGATCATCGCCTGCACCAACTGGAAGTCTCCGATCGTGCGGCCGCCCTGGGTGGCCGTCGCCGCGTACTGCACCGATTCATCGAGTGCCCGCTGAGCCGTTCCGACGGCGACTCCGGCGATGTGGATGCGTCCCCGCGCCAGGGAGACCATCGCCGCCCGGTAGCCGATCTCCTCGTTGCCGCCGACCAGCGCATCGGCCGGTACGGCGACGTCGGAGAAGCTGACATCAGCCGTCCAGGCGCCCTCCTGGCCCATTTTGGCGTCTTTCACACTGACCTCTACGCCCACCGCGTCCGCGGGCACCAGAAAGACCGCGATGCCGGTGCCGTCCTGGTCGGCCGGCCGACTGCGGGCGAACACGACGAACAACTGGGCGGTGGGGGCGTTGGTGATGAAGCGCTTCTGACCGGAGATCAGCCATCCGTCGCCGTGCCGGCGGGCGGTGGTCCGCAGCCCGGCCGGGTTGGAGCCGGCGCCCGGCTCGGTCAGCGCGAAAGAGGCAACCACGGCGCCGGAGGCGATGTCGGCCAGCCAGCGGCGCTTTTGTTCGTCGGTGCCGAATCCGGCCAGCACCTGGCCGGCGATTCCGTTGTTGGTGCCGAACATCGACCGCACCGCCAGCGATGTGTAGCCAAGTTCCATCGCCATCTCGACGTCCTGGATCAGGTTCAGGCCCAGGCCGCCCCAGTCCTGCGGGATGGCGTAGCCGAACAGCCCCAGCCGGCGGGCCTGTTCGCGAAGATCGTCGGGCACCCGGTCGTGATCGGCGATCTCCTGTTCCCGCGGCAGCACCGAGTCCCGGACGAACCGGCGGGTCTGGGCCAGAATCTCGGCGAAGACGTCCTCGTCCACGGCGTCTTTGGCGTCGGAGGCGTCCGTTGCGCCTGCGGCAGTGTCGCTCATCAGGAGTCCTTCGGGGTCGAACGAAACGGTATCGAAGCGATGTTCGCACAAGATCATATATCAAATATGATGTGTTATCTTGGCTGGGTCGGACGATGGATAGGGACGGTGGCAAGTGGCATTACTGGACGGTCGAACAGCGGTGATCACCGGTGGAGCGCAGGGCCTGGGCTTTGCGATAGCGCAGCGCTTCGTGGCCGAAGGGGCCCGAGTGGTCCTCGGTGACCTCAACCCGGCTGCCACCGAGGCCGCCGCCGCCGAGCTCGGCGGTGACGTCGCGCTGGCAGTCGGCTGTGACGTGACCCGCGCGGCTGACGTGGATGCGCTGCTGGCCGCGGCGCTGGACCGGTTCGGTCGGCTGGACATCATGGTCAACAACGCCGGGATCACCCGGGACGCCACCATGCGGAAGATGACCGAGGAGCAGTTCGACGAGGTGATCGCCGTGCATCTGAAGGGAACCTGGAACGGTATCCGCAAGTCGGCGGCGATCATGCGGGAGAACAAGAGCGGGGCGGTCGTCAACATGTCGTCGCTGTCCGGAAAGGTCGGGTTGGTCGGCCAGACGAACTATTCGGCGGCCAAGGCCGGCATCATCGGGATGACCAAGGCCGCCGCCAAGGAACTCGCCCATCTGGGGGTGCGGGTCAACGCGATCGCTCCCGGGTTGATCCGCTCGGCGATGACCGAGGCCATGCCGCAACGGATCTGGGACCAGAAGGTCGCCGAGGTCCCGATGGGCCGGGCCGGCGAGCCGGCCGAGGTCGCCGGGGTCGCGCTGTTTCTGGCCTCGGACCTGTCGTCCTACATGACCGGCACCCTGCTCGAGGTGACCGGCGGGAGATTCATGTGAATTCTCAGTTCCGTTCCGACACGCACCGCAGGCATGAGACTCGGCGCCGGGCGGCTCCAGAACGCCGCGAGATCGCGCTCACGCAGGTAGCCACTCGAACTATTCCGGCATGGTTGCGATCTCGCGGCCCTGGGCTGGTTTCTGGCCCGTTGAGCGCGTGGAGGCAAGCGCTGTGGGCATGCACGACACGGTGATCTGCGAGCCGGTTCGCACGCCGATCGGCCGCTACGGTGGCATGTTCAAAGCACTCAGCGCGGTCGACCTCGCGGTGGCGACGCTCACCGGGTTGTTGCAGCGGACCGCTATCCCGCCGGACGCCGTGGGTGACGTCATTCTCGGGCACTGCTATCCCAGCCCGGAGGCGCCGGCGATCGGCCGGGTGGTGGCGCTGGACGCCGGCCTGCCGGTGACGGTGCCCGGCATGCAGGTCGACCGGCGCTGCGGGTCGGGACTGCAGGCGGTGATCCAGGCCTGCCTGCAGGTCGGCAGCGGTGCCGACGACCTGGTGATCGCCGGCGGCGCGGAGAGCATGAGCAACGTGGTCTTCTACTCCACCGACATGCGCTGGGGGGGTGCCCGCGGCGGCATCCGGGTGCACGACGGGCTGGCGCGGGGACGCGTCACGGCCGGCGGACGGCACTACCCGGTGCCCGGCGGAATGCTCGAGACCGCGGAGAATCTGCGCCGCCAGTACCGCATCTCCCGCGACGAACAGGACGAGCTCGCGGTCACGTCGCACCGGCGGGCGGTGGCCGCCCAGCATGACGGTGTCTTCGCCGACGAGATCATTCCGGTCGCCGTGCCGGCGCGGGGCGGGCAGCAGATTATCGACACCGACGAACACCCACGCGCCGACACATCGCTGGAATCGTTGGGCAAACTCAAACCGATTCTGGTGGGCGACGATCCGGAATCCACCGTCACCGCGGGCAACGCCAGCGGGCAGAACGACGCCGCCGCGATGTGCGTTGTGACGACGCCCGAGCGGGCGGCCGCGCTGGGGCTGACACCGCTGGTGCGGATGGTGTCGTGGGCGGTGGCCGGGGTGGCGCCCAACGTGATGGGCATCGGGCCGGTGCCGGCGACGCACGCCGCGCTGGCAAAAGCGGGCCTGCAGCTGGCCGACGTCGACCTGATCGAACTCAACGAGGCGTTCGCCGCGCAAGCGCTGGCGGTGATGCGCGAGTGGGGATTCGGCGCCGCGGACGCCGAACGGACCAACGTGCATGGGTCGGGAATCTCGCTCGGGCACCCGGTCGGTGCGACCGGGACGCGCATGCTGGCGACGCTGGCTCGGGAGATGGTCCGGCGCCGGGTGCGGTACGGGCTGGAGACCATGTGCATCGGCGGGGGACAGGGTCTCGCCGCGGTATTCGAGAGGGTGGCCGGATGACGAGGCTAGCGCAGACACTCGGCCTCACCGAGAGCCAGACCGAGATCATCGCTGCGGTACGCGAATTCGTGGACAAGCAGGTGATTCCCACCGCCGCCGAGCTCGAGCGCACCGACACCTATCCGCAGGCCATCGTCGATCAGATGCGCGAGATGGGGCTGTTCGGCCTGATGATCCCGGAGCAGTACGGGGGGCTGGGGGCCTCACTGCTCACGTATGCGCTGTGCGTCGAAGAGCTCGCGCGCGGCTGGATGAGCATCTCAGGGGTGATCAACACCCACTTCATCGTCGCCTACATGATTCGCCAGCATGGCACCGACGAGCAGAAGCAGCGATTCCTGCCGCGGATGGCGACCGGCGAGACCCGCGGCGCATTCTCGATGTCCGAGCCGGGACTGGGATCGGACGTCGCCGCGATCCGCACCCGGGCCACCCGGACACCGGATGGCGGCTACACCATCGACGGCCAGAAGATGTGGCTCACCAACGGCGGCAGCTCCACGCTGGTCGCGGTGCTGGTGCGCACCGAAGAGGGGGCGGACACCGCGCACCGCAACCTGACCGCGTTCCTGGTTGAGAAGCCGACCGGATTCGGCGAAGTCAGCCCGGGGCTGACGATCCCCGGCAAGATCGACAAGCTGGGGTACAAGGGAATCGACACGACCGAGCTGATCTTCGACGGTTACCGGGCCGGTGCCGACGACATCCTGGGCGGCAGATCCGGCCAGGGGTTCTTCCAGATGATGGACGGGATCGAAGTCGGCCGGGTCAACGTGGCGGCCCGCGCCTGCGGCGTGGGTATTCGCGCGTTCGAACTGGCGGTGCGATATGCCCAGCAGCGCAACACGTTCGGCAAACCGATCGCCGAACATCAGGCGATCGCATTCCAGCTCGCCGAGATGGCGACCAAAATGGAGGCCGCACATCTGATGATGGTCAACGCGGCCAGGTTGAAGGACTCCGGGAGGCGCAACGACGTCGCCGCGGGCATGGCGAAATATCTGGCCAGCGAATACTGCAGCGAGGTCACCCAGCAGAGCTTCCGGATTCACGGCGGATACGGCTACTCGAAGGAATACGAGATCGAACGGCTGATGCGCGACGCACCGTTCCTGCTGATCGGCGAGGGAACCAGCGAGATCCAGAAGCAGATCATCAGCAAGCGACTGCTCGCCGACTACCGGATCTAAAGACCATGGCCGTCCCGGATTTCGCTGCCCGCCCGCAACTGTCCGAAGACGTCGCGCGGTTGGTCCGCAAACGGATCTTCGACGGCAGCTACCCGGCCGGAAAGTACGTCCGCCTGGACCAGTTGGCGACGGAACTGGGGATCAGCGTCACCCCGGTGCGCGAGGCACTCTTCGAACTGCGGGCCGAAGGACTGCTCACTCAACAGCCGCACCGCGGCTTCCTGGTGCTGCCGGTGACCGAGCGGGATCTGGTGGACGTAGCCGACATTCAGGCCCACATCGGCGGTGAACTCGCCGCCCGGGCCGCGGCCCGGATCAGCGACGAGCAGATCGGCGAACTCGACCAGATCCAGACCCAGCTGGAGAGCGCGTACGCCGGCGACGAAGGGCGAACCGTCCGGCTCAACCACGACTTCCATCGGGCGATCAACGTCGCCGCGGACTCGCCGAAACTGGCCCAGATGATGTCGCGGATCACCCGCTACGCACCGGAGTCGGTGTTCCCCACCATCGCCGGCTGGCCGGAGCGCTCGATACGTGACCATCGGCGGCTGCTGTCCGCGCTGGCCGAGCATGACGAGACGCTGGCGCGCGCCGTGATGGCCGAACATCTGACCTCCGGTGTGGCGCCGCTGATTCGGCACCTGACGAGATGCGGAGTGATCGGTCCAGGCCGTCCAGCCGGGAACACAGCGGATCCCGACTCGCAGCCGGATCAGGCGCCGTCGACGGCCGGAGCATGAGACGCTGTCAACCTATGCAGAACGACAACTGGCTCTCCTACGAGGAGTTCGGCCGCAGATTCTTCGAGATCGCGGTCACCGAGGAACGCGTGGCGGCGGCTTTGGCGGCGCTGGCCGGCGACGAGATCGAGATGCCGCCGATGGCCCAGGGGCCGGGCAAGATCGCCAAGGTCGTCGCCAAGGTCAAGATCCGCCAGCCCAGAGTCACCCGCGACCTGGGCGAGGAGATCACCTTCTCGATCCACATCCCGCTCTCCATCGACCTGCTCATCGACCTTCGGGTCGACAAGCAGCGGTTCGCGGTCGCCGGTGACATTGCGCTGAAGGCCGTGGCACGCGCCGCCGAACCGCTGCGGTTACTCATCGACGTGGCCAAACCGCAGGCATCGGACATCACGGTCCGGGTGGCATCGACGTCCATCCGCGGCGAACTGCTGCGCATCATCGGCGGGGTGGACGGCGAGATCCGGCGGTTCACCGCCAAGCACGTCCGCGATCAGATCGACAGTCCGGCATCGCAGAAAGCGCAGTGGATCGATGTAGGTGATCTCATCGACAAAACCTGGACCGGTCCCTGAGTCCGGACTTAAACGCGAACCGCTCTGCGGGCGTTACTGGCCGCCGTATCCGGGGATGGGCGGAATGGGCGGAATCGGTGGGATAGCCGGAATCGCCGGGATCGCCGGGATGGCCGGTGTCCCCGCGCCCGGCGACGGGGCGTTATTTCGCCGCGGTGCCGGGGGCGCGGCCGGTGCCGGGGGCGCCTCGCTGCTGGCCGGCGGTGGGGGCAGGACCGGTGCCGTCGTCGGAATGGGTGGGGTGCTGCTGGGTTCGATGGTGTTGGTCGTGCCGGACGGGTACTCACCTGGGTACTCGTCTTCGTCGCAGTCGTCGGCGCCGCGGCCGCAAGCGGCTGCCACCAGGCAGACCGCCAGCCCGACCGACACAGCCGACAGAACTGACTTTCCGGTGCTGCGCGTGCTCATCGAATTCCCCTGATCTTCGTCGTCTCTCTCACGGTCACCACCATCGATGTGCCATCGACAGGTTCAGCGTACGACTCACCGAGTTGAGTTGACTGAGGACGTCCTCCAAGCCCGCCCGCGGCACGTCCATCCGCCACTCCGGCAGGGTTCCGGTCAACTGCAGCGAGCCGGGGCCGAAACTCAGTCCGGTCAGCCGCAATCCGTGCGGCAGGTCGGGCAGCTGGACCCGGTAGGCGGGAATCCGGTCCGGCACCGTCCAGCGGCGCCGACGCAGCGCAAGCCCGCGGGGCTTGAGCCACAGGGTCGATCCGTCCAGATGGGCGTCGACCTCCAGGCTGCCCAGTGCGGGCCGGCGGGCCCAGCGCAGCCGGGCTACGGCATCGGTGCCGATCTCCCCACTCAGCCGCGGCACCGCCCACCGGAACAGGTCGTCGAGGACCACGGTGGGCACCTCCAGGGAGATGTAGACCGGCGCTGCCACCAGAACCGGCGGGGTGCCCGGACGCAGGTGGACGTTGTGCAGCGTGACCTCCGCGCGGTCGAACCGGCTGTCGTCCCAGCGCAGGTCGGTCGCCACCAGGTGGACGTTGTCGAGCTGGCCGACGGCGAGCGCCGCCACGTCGAGCCGTGACTCGAGCTCGGCCACCGTCAGCGTGATCTCACCCTCGTCGAGCTGGACCGACAGCGTGCGGCCCACCACCAGCCGGCGCACCGTGGTGAACAAGGTCCGGTAGGCGGCGGCCGCCCCGGCGGCGACGGGTGGTAGCGCCGTGGTCGACGACCACAGCGATACCAGCAGGTCGAGTGGACGCAGCAGGTCGCGGCCCCACCCCAGCGGTCCGGAGCTCATCGCCACTCAAGCATCTTCGGCTCTGCCTTCATGCCGGCGCAACACAGCTGCCGGGCGCGCTCCGGGCGGGCTTCGAGCAGGCAGAACTGCCCGAAGTCCAGCCTCGGAGCACCGACGTGGAGCGGCGTCAGATCGTCTGGTGGCGGCCGAAGAACTTGTGGTCTTCGCTGTAACCGCCGTAGCCGCTACCGATCTCGTCGTAGCTGGCGACGAATTCGATGCCCTTGATCCACTTCACCTGCTTGAAGCCGTGCTGCAGCTCATTGCGCAGACGCAGCGGCTTGCCGTGCATGTAGGGCAGCGGCTGGTCGTTCATGTTGTAGGCCAGCATCGACATGTGGTTGCGCATCTGGTCGATCGGGTGCGCGTTGTAGTAGATGCCGCCGGTGGCACCCAGGCCCATCGAGTAGAAGATCACCCACTTGGCCTGGGGCAGCGGCTTGACGATGTCCATGATCGTCTGCATCGTCACGCCGCCCCACTTGGCCACGCCCGACCAGGCCTGGATGCACATGTGCTGGGTGATCTGGTCATGGTAGGGCAGGGCTTTGAGATCCTCGAGCGAGAACTCCATCGGATTCTCCACCAGGCCGTAGACCTTCAGCCGCCAGTCCTTGAAGTCGTTGACCTCCATCTCCTTGTACTCGACGGTCTCCGGCAGCCGGCCGTTACGCCAGTGGTACGGGGAGATGTCCGCCTCGGTGAAGGTACCGGGCTTCGGGTTGAGGTTCTCCAGCATCCGCTGGAACGGACCCACCAGCAGGTAGCCGATCTTCTGCACGACGCGCGGGTACCGGATGGTGAACGGCGTGGCCGTGACCCAGGCGACGGCCGTCACCGCCATGGCGACGAGAAACACCCCGAGGCCCACCCAGCTGTCGTCGTCGCGGGAGGCGAACATGTGGTTGAGATTGCGCAGTGCGTCGGTGGTGAACACCATCGTGACGTGCACCACGATGAAGAACACGAAGTAGGCCATCACCACGAAGTGCATCGATCGGGCCATCTGCAGGTTCAGCCGCTTGCTGATCTGGCCGAGCCGCTGGGACAGCGCCGGCGACATGCCGAGGCCGGTGATCAAGGCGGCCGGAGCGGCGATGAACACCGTGGTGAAGTAGGCGATCAACTGCAGGCCGTTGTAGGCGTACCAGCCGTCTTCGTGCTGCGGGAAGTTCAGCGACATGTACTGGATCGCCGTTGACAGAGCGTTCGGGAACACCCGCCAGTTGGTCGGCGTGATGTGCCGCCACTCTCCGGTGGCGAACAGGAACACGTAGAAGACCAGGCCGTTGAGCAGCCACAGTACGTCGGCGCCCAGGTGCCACCAGCGCGCCAGACCGATCGAGTGCCGGAAGCCGGGCAGGCCGAACTGCGGTGGCAGCGCGACGGTGTCGGAGTTGGCGGTCCAGTACGGGTCGTCCGGAACCGGCGGGCCGACCCGCAGCCACTCGTCCTTACCGGGGGTGGAGTTGCGGCTGAAGTACAACCGGGGGTGGTCGCAGAGAATCTGAATGCCGGACCGGATGATGTACATCATCAGGAACAGGTTGAAGAAGTGGGTCCAGTTGGCCCACCACGGCATGCCTGGAGGTCCTGCGGATTCGGGGTCGGTGCCGGGGTAGCGGGCGATGAAGTCCTGCACGCTCGGCATGTCGTAGAGACCCTTGCCGATGGCGACCGCCACGATCATGCCGGCGAAGCCGATCGGGATCAGCCACAGCAGGTTGAACCAGGTGTCCTTCCACAACCGCAGCCGCGGCGCGGTCGCTCGCCGGGTGAGGTCGAAACCGCCGCCGTAGGCCTCCACGTCGATGGTGTCGTGAGCCTCGTGAATCTCGGAGCGGTAGCCCTGCTCCAGCTCCATCTCGATGTCCACCAGGTCGGCTCCGTAGCCGACCCGATGGGTGCTCTCCTTGGTGCCCGGACTAGCGCTTGGACCTGCGGAATGAGGGTTTGTTTCGCTGCTGTGTTCGTCAGTCGTCGCCACGCATCGAACTTACATGAAAAGCTATGGCGGGCAGCTGGCAATCCCCCAAAACCGGCTGTGTGGCGACTGGGTCGACGGAACCCCCGCCGGACCCGTTGCCGGACCCCCGCCGGTCGCCGATTCGGAACCCGCCCGCCGTGGCGCAAACCGCCTAACGGGCAGATGCCGGCAGACCCCGCTAGCATTGCGCGTTGAAGACCTAATCCGCAGGTAGGGGAGATGAGAGTCAATGGTGCGCTGGAAGGTGCGCTGGAGTTGCACCGCCGAGCACTGCGCGGGGGCGGGACGGTGATACGCCGTGGCTGACGACGACCGGGGGGGATACGGCCTCGGCCTGTCGACGCGCACCCAGGTAACGGGTTACCAGTTCCTTGCGCGGCGCACCGCGATGGCGTTGACGCGCTGGCAGGTCCGGATGGAGGTCGAGCCGGGCCGCCGCCAGTCGCTGGCGCTGGTTGCGTCGGTGTCGGCCGCCGCGGTGATCTGCCTGGGCGCGCTGCTGTACTCGTTCCTCAGCCCGTCCGGCCAGATGAACGAATCGCCGATCATCGCCGACCGCGATTCGGGCGCCCTGTTCGTCCGGGTGGGGGACCGGCTGTACCCGGCGCTGAACCTGGCGTCGGCGCGGCTGATCGCGGGTCGCGCGGTCAATCCGCACAAGGTGCGGTCCAGTCAGATCATCGACCAGCCGCACGGGCCGCTGGTCGGCATCCCCGGCGCACCGTCCGAATTCCTGCCGACCACCCCGTCGTCGTCGTCGTGGCTGATCTGCGACACGGTCGCCAATGTCCAGGGTGTCGGCGCACCGTCGCCGGTGACGGTCACGGTGATCGACGGAACCCCCGATCTGACGTCTCACCGTCGGGTGCTGGACGGGCCGGACGCGGTGGTGCTGCGCTACGGCGACGACTCCTGGGTGATCCGGGACGGCCGCCGGTCGCGGGTCAGCGCCGCCGACCGCGCGGTGCTGCTGCCGCTGGGCCTGACCCCGGAACAGGTGGACCACGCCCGGCCGATGAGCAGGGCTCTTTTCGACGCATTGCCGGTCGGACCGGAGCTGTCGGTGCCGGCTGTGCCGGAAGCCGGTGCCCCGGCGGATTTCCCGGGTGCGCCCGGGCCGGTGGGAACGGTGTTCGTGACACCGCAGATCAGTGGGCCGCAACAGTATTCGGTAGTGCTGCGCAACGGCGTGCAGACGGTGTCGTCGGTGGTGGCACGAATCCTGCAGAACGCCGGCGCCACCGCGGGCGGGGTTCCGGTGACCGTCGCGCCGCCGGCGCTGGCGAACATGCCGGTGGTCACCGGGCTGGATCTGTCCGCCTACCCGGACAGTCCACTGAAGGTGACCGACGTGCGGGAGAACCCGGCCACCTGCTGGTGGTGGGAGCGCTCCGGCGGTGAGGGCCGCGCCCGGGTCCGGGTGGTGTCCGGCCCGACCATCCCGGTGCAGCGCGACCAGATGGACAAGGTGGTGTCGCTGGTCAAGACCGACAAGAGCGGCGGTGAAGCCGATCGCGTCTACTTCGGTCCCGGCTATGGGAACTTCGTCGCGGTCACCGGAAACGACCCGGGGGCCGCGACCACCGAATCGCTGTGGTGGCTTTCGTACTCGGGTGTGCGGTTCGGGATACCGGACACCCGGGAGGTGCGAACGTCGCTGGGGCTCACCGGCGAGCCGGCCCCCGCGCCGTGGGTGGCGCTGCGGTTGCTCGCCAAAGGCCCGACCCTGTCCCGTGAGGATGCCCTGGTGCGCCATGACACCCTGCCGACCGACATGAACCCATCGGAGCTGGTGATGCCGAAGTGAAGCGCGGATTCGCCCGACCCACACCGGAACGGCCACCGGTGGTCAAGCCGGAGAACATCGTCCTGCCGACGCCGCTGAGCGTCCCCCCGCCGGAAGGCAAACCCTGGTGGCTGGTGGTGGTCGGGGTGCTGGTGGTCGGCCTGCTGGTCGGCATGGTCGCGATGACGGTCGCCAGCGGATCGCGAATGTTCCTGGGCGCCGGCTCGATCTTCCCGATCTTCATGATCGGCGGCGTCGCGATGATGATGTTCGGCGGCCGCTTCGGCGGCGGCAACCAGCAGCTGAGCCGGCCGAAGCTGGACGCCATGCGTGCCCAGTTCATGTTGATGCTGGACCGGCTGCGGGAGTCGGCCGCGGAGTCTGCCGACAGCATGGACGAGAACTACCGGTGGTTCCACCCGGGGCCGCTGACACTGAGCGCCGCGGTCGGCTCGGCTCGGATGTGGGAGCGCAAACCCGACGGCAAGGATCTCAATTTCGGCCTGGCGCGGGTCGGGGTGGGGATGACCCGGCCCGAGGTGACCTGGGGCGAACCGCAGAACATGCCGACCGACATCGAACTGGAGCCGGTGACCGGCAAGGCGCTGCAGGAGTTCGGGCGCTACCAGAGCGTCGTCTACAACCTGCCGAAGATGGTGTCGCTGCTGGTCGAACCCTGGTATTCGCTGGTCGGCAGCCGGGAACAGGTGCTCGGCCTGATGCGGGCGATCATCTGCCAGCTGGCCTTCTCGCACGGACCGGACCACCTGCGGATGGTCCTGGTCAGTTCGGATGTGGAGCAATGGGATTGGGTGAAGTGGCTGCCGCACTTCGGCGATCCGCGACGCCAGGACGCCGCGGGCAGCGCCCGGATGGTGTACGGGTCGGTGCGCGAATTCGCGACCGAGCACGGTGACCTGTTCTCCGGGCGCGGCTCGTTCATGCCACGACACGCCAGTTCGGCAGCGGAGACCCCGACGCCGCACCACCTGATCATCGCCGACGTGCTGGACCCGCAGTGGGAGTACGTCAACACCACCGAGGGCGTCGACGGGGTGACGTTCTTCGACCTGACCGGCGCCACGGAGTGGCGCGGGGTGCCGCAGCGGGTGCTGCGGTTCGAGAGCAAGGGGACGATCAGCGCGCTGCCCCGCGACCGCGACACCTGGATGGTGATCGACGACAACGAGTGGTTCTTCGCCCTCGCCGACCAGATGCCGGTCGCGGACGCCGAGCAGTTCGCGCAGCGGATGGCGCACTGGCGTCTGGCCGAGGCCTACGAGGAGATCGGGCAGCGGGTGACGCACCACATCGGCGCCCGGGACATCCTGGCCTACTACGGCATCGAGGATGCGGGCCGGCTCGACTTCAACGAGCTGTGGGCGGGCGGCCGGGACGGCAGATCCCGGCTCCGGGTTCCGTTCGGCGTCCGGTCGGACAACGGCGAGCTGCTGTTCCTGGACATGAAGTCGCTGGACGAGGGCGGCGACGGGCCGCACGGCGTGATGTCGGGCACCACCGGATCCGGCAAATCGACGCTGGTGCGCACGGTGATCGAGTCGCTGATGCTGGGCCACCCGCCCGACGAGCTGCAGTTCGTGCTGGCGGACCTCAAGGGCGGATCGGCGGTCAAGCCGTTCACCGGGGTACCGCACGTGTCGCGGATCATCACCGACCTGGAAGACGACCAGGCCCTGATGGAGCGGTTCCTGGAGGCGATGTGGGGCGAGATCGCCCGCCGCAAGACCATGTGCGACAGCGCCGGTGTCGACGGCGCCAAGGAGTACAACGAGATCCGGTCCCGCATGCTGGCTCGCGGCCAGGACGAGCTGCCGCCGCTGCCGATGCTGGTCGTGGTGATCGACGAGTTCTACGAGTGGTTCCGCATCATGCCCACCGCGGTGGAGGTGCTCGACTCGATCGGCCGGCAGGGCCGTGCGTACTGGGTGCACCTGATGATGGCGTCGCAGACCATTGAGAGCCGCGCGGAAAAGCTGATGGAGAACATGGGCTACCGGCTGGTGCTCAAGGCGCAGACGGCCGGCGCCGCGCAAGCCGCCGGAGTGCCGAACGCGGTGAATCTGCCCGGGAAGGCGGGGCTCGGTTACTTCCGCAAGAGCGGCGAAGAGGTGATCCGCTTCCAGGCGGAGTTCCTGTGGCGCGACTACCACCGCGGCGGGCAGCTCGATGACGAGCAGCTGCCGCTGGTGCACTCCATCGACTACATCCGGCCGCAGCTGTTCACTACCGCGTTCACCCCGCTGGAGGTGACCGTCAGCGGAGCCGAGATCGAAGCGGCCGAGGAGGTTCCCGCGATCGCCGCTGAACCCGCCGAGCCGGGCAGCGAGATCGCGGAAGCGGAGGAGTCGATCCGGATACCGAAGGTCGGCACGGTGATCATCGACCAGCTGCGCCGGATCGACTTCGAGCCCTACCGGCTGTGGCAGCCACCGCTGGACGTGCCGGTGGCCGTCGACGAACTGGTCAACCGGTATCTGGGCCACCCGTGGACGCAGGACTACGGCACCCGCGAGGACTTGGTCTTCCCGATCGGCGTCATCGACCGGCCGTTCAAACACGATCAGCCGCCGTGGACCGTGGACACCTCCGGCCCGGGCTCCAACGTGCTCATCCTGGGCGCCGGCGGTGCGGGCAAGACAACGGCGCTGCAGACGTTGATCTGCGCTGCCGCGCTGACCCACACCCCGGAGCAGGTCCAGTTCTACTGCCTGGCCTACAGCGGCACCTCGCTGACCACGGTGGCCGGGCTGCCGCACGTCGGCAGCGTCTGCGGGTCCACCGACCCTGACGGCGTCCGCCGCACGGTGGCCGAACTGCTGGCGCTGATGCGCGGGCGCAAACGCAGCTTCCTCGAGCACGACGTCGCGTCGATGGACGTGTTCCGCCGGCGCAAGTTCGGTGGGGCGCCCGGCTCGGTGCCCAACGACGGCTTCGGCGACGTCTATCTGGTGGTCGACAACTACCGTGCGCTGTCCGAGGACAACGAGGTGCTCGTCGAGCAGGTCAACCAGATCATCAACCAGGGGCCGTCGTTCGGTGTGCACGTGATCGTCACCGCGGACCGGGAATCCGAACTGCGGCCGCCGGTCCGCAGCGGTTTCGGCTCCCGGGTGGAGCTGCGGCTGGCAGCGGTCGAGGACGCCAAGCTGGTGCGGTCCCGGTTCGCCAAGGATGTCCCGGTCAAGCCGGGCCGCGGCATGGTCGCGGTCAACTACGTGCGGCTGGACAGCGATCCGCAGGCGGGCCTGCACACGCTGATCGCCCGTCCGGCGATGGCCGACACCCCGACGCGGATATTCGAGTCCGACAGCGTGGCCGCGGCGGTCAGCCAGGTCGCGGTGGGCCGGGTCCGCCCGGTGCGCCGGCTGCCGGCCCGGTTCGGGCTGGAAGAGGTCCGGGCGGCGGCGGCCAACGACCACCGCGAAGGAGTGGGCGCCGGCGGCATCGCTTGGGCCATCTCGGAATTGGACCTGCAGCCGGTCTACCTGAACTTCGCCGAGAACGGGCATCTGATGGTGACCGGGCGGCGCGAATGCGGGCGCACCACCACGCTGGCCACCATCATGAGTGAGATTCAGCGGCTGTATGCGCCGGGCGCCAGCACCGCGCTGCCGACCGGACCCGCCGGGGCGCCGTCGGCGCAGGTGTGGCTGGTCGACCCGCGCCGCCAGCTGCTGACCACGCTCGGCAGCGACTACGTGGAGAAGTTCGCCTACAACATGGACGGCACGGTGGCACTCATCACCGAGCTGGCGGCCACCCTGGCCGGCCGGGAGCCGCCGCCGGGGCTGTCGGCCGAGGAGCTGCTGTCGAGAACCTGGTGGAGCGGCCCGGAGATCTTCCTGATCATCGACGATATCCAGCAGTTCCCGCCGGGCTTCGACTCGCCGTTCCAGAAGGCGGCACCGTGGGTGACCCGGGCGGCCGACGTGGGCCTGCACGTGATCGTCACCCGGACGTTCGGCGGTTGGTCGTCGGCGGGCAGCGACCCGCTGCTGCGTGCGCTGCACCAGGCCAACTCGCCGCTGCTGGTGATGGATGCCGACCCGGACGAGGGCTTCATCCGCGGCAAGATGAAGGGCGGCCCGCTGCCGCGCGGGCGGGGTCTGCTGATGGCCGAGGACACCGGGGTGTTCGTGCAGGTGGCGGCCACGGAGCTGCGCCGCTCGCCGGCCCACGAGCGGGCCGGCAGCGCCTCCCGGTAGCTGGACGGTCGCGAGGACCGGGCCGCGGCGATCCGCGCCGATCGCCGGTGCGGCCGCGCTATGGTTGCTGGCCGGGTCGCGGCCGGTCGGTCGGCACGGGTTATCCGCGGCGAGATTTTTACCCTCGCCGGCTCGTTTCGCGATGCCGGGACCGCCCTGGACAGTCCCCGTCGCACCGAATCCCCTCGTTGTGTTTAACGAGGTAGCGCCCGCCCGGGTCGTCGATCCGGCCGGTGGAGGTTACCCAGGTCTTACGCCAGGTGAACAGTTGTCGCCGCCGGGTGAACAGTCGGCATCGTGGGCGGATTTCGGCGCTCCGGCCGTCTACGCTCGGTCACGGAGCGATTGCTGAGGGCGATCAGAGGAGGTACCCGATGTCGTTCGTCACCGCGCAGCCGGAGGCGCTGTCCAGCGCAGCCGCCAACCTGAGCGCCGTCGGATCGGCGCTGACCGCGCAGAATGCCGCGGCGTCCGGACCGACCATCGGCGTGCTGCCACCGGCCGCTGACGCCGTCTCGGCGCTGAATGCGGCCCAGTTCGCCGCGCACGCCACCCTCTACCAGCAGGTGAGCGCACAGGCCGCGGCCATCCACGAGATGTTCGTGGCAACACTCAACAGCAGCGCCGGCTCGTACGCGGCGACCGAGGCCGCCAACGCGGCCTCGGCGGGCTGAGATCCGGTGAGGCCGACTGTGGTGCCGACGCCGCTGGCTGCGGGTGATGGAAGGGGCTAGAAGGGGAAAGCATTCACGAGTTGGAAACCGGTTCGAAACCGAACCGCCGGTACGCTAGACCGTAACCAGCATGTTTAACCCGGCTGCAGTGATCAAAAATGAACCAGAGTCATGAATTCCAGATGAAGGAGGGAATCCAATGCCGACACGTTTTATGACAGACCCGGACTCGATGCGGGCGATGGCGGGGCGTTTCGATGTGCACGCTCAGACGGTCGAGGATGAGGCCCGCAAGATGTGGGCGTCGTCGACCAACATTTCCGGTGCGGGCTGGGGTGGTCTGGCCGAGCGGACGTCCTAC
>DASTNJ010000093.1:0-3460 GCA_035721065.1 Mycobacterium sp. | reverse complement strand
CCGGCTGGGGTCTGACAAGATCGCGGTCCGCTGGCCGGACCCGGCCTGCTGCGTGACCGGGGGCCAAAAGAGCGCGCCCGGAGATCAATTGCCCCCGTGCGGGTTCCGCTGCTGGCTGAAGATGCCCGTAAACCTGCTAAGCGTCCACCACGACGGTTAGCAGCCGGGCCGGCTTCAGCTACCGGGCTTGCCGGCCGACGGCTGTGGGAGTTCGTTGAACTTGGAAAGCGAGCTGCCGTTGGTGCCTGCCGCACCGCCGCCGCCCGGGGGATTACCGTTGCCGCCGTTGCCGCCATTGCCGCCCTGGTAGCCGTAGCCGCCGCGGCCTGGGCCGGTACCGCCGTCGCCACCGTTGCCACCGCCCCCGCCAACCCCGCCGGCACCGTGCGCGGAATTGCCGCCGCCCCCGCCGGCGCCACCGCGGCCACCATCGCCGCCGGTGCCACCCTTGCCGCCATCACCGCCGGCACCACTGTTGCCCGACGTGGAGCCGCCCAGCCCACCAATGGCCCACACATTCAATGGAAAATAATGCGGCTTATCTTTTTCAGCCGGCTAGTTAGGACACTACTTGAATAGGCCGGCGCATCGATCCAACGGACTAACAGGTACTGAGTCCGTCTTGCCGCATAACCCGGTTCCCGGCAGCCGGCTACCCGTCCGTCCTCGGTCGGGTGCGGAGCGTCGTCATCGGACCCGAGGAGCGGCCCTCAGTTCCACGGGTTGACCAGATGGATGCCCGTCTCCTCGAAATGTCTGGTGTTGCGAGTGGCAAGCGTCGCGTGGCGCGACGCCGCGATGCCGGCGATCTGGACGTCGCGAATCTCCACAGTGCGGCCGGCGATCTGGCGTGCCGCCGCGATCGACCCGGCAGCCAGCGCCGCCGCTTGGTCGAAGGGCTGGACACGGCCATCAAGATCCTCGGCCAGCAGCTGGGAAAATACCTGCTCCAGACGTTTGCGGCGCCGCCCGCGTTCCAATAGCTCGACGCCGGTGTGTATTTCGAAGACCGTTACCGACGTCGTCCAGATCGACTCGGCGGGCTGACTGTCGAGCCACCCCACGACTTGCGGATCAGGGACGCGCTGCATCAGTGCGGAGAGCACGTTGGTGTCAAGCAGAATCACGACTCGAACTGCGCGGGCTGAACCGGCTGACCGCGAAGCTCGGCGATGTCGCCGTCGAGGCCGACGCCCTCGAAGCGGGCGGCGATGCGGGAGCCCAGCCTGGTCGGCGGGTCATCGACCGCGCGCACCGCGTTACGCAGGATCTCACGGACCTCTTCTTCAGTGCTGCGCCCGTGCTGGCGGGCCAGCCGCTGCAGCCTGCTCTTCGTGTCATCGTCGAGCTGACGGACGAGAATTTGTGCCATACGTTTAATGATATCACGATACCAATGCCTACCTGGGATGATGACGACAGGTAAGTGGTTGATCCAGGTTATCGTACGACCGGTTACCGAGAAACTAAAGGCCGCCCAGCTGGCATCGAGTCTGCCCGTGCCATAGGCCTTGCCGCCGTCGCCGCCGGCGCCCCCGCGTGGTCAGATTCAACGGGTTCCCTCGCCGAGGTGCCGCATAGCGGCCGGTCCGGCAGTATCTCCAGAACCCGATGCATACATATTGTATTGTTATGCTGTATGCATGATCAGGCGTACCACAATCGAGATCGACGAGAACCTGCTGACGCGGGCTAAACGCGCGTTGGGCCTGTCGACCACCCGAGCGACCGTGGAAGAGGCACTTCGACAAGCCGCAACCCGCGCCGAGGACATCCACGACGAGCGCGCCGCCAAGCAACGTGAGTACCTGGACCGGCTCCGGCAGCGAGCCGACCTCGATGTCCTCGCGTCGGGGGAAATGTGGCGGTAAGCGGATGGATCCTCGACAGGAGCGCCGCGGTGCGCGCCACCGACCCTGTCATCGGCGCGCAGCTGGCCGAACTCGCCGGTGAACTTTTCGTCTGCGGCATCGGGGAACTGGAGCAGCTCTACTCTGCCCGCTCGGCGCGCGACTATGACCAACTTCAGGCAGAGTTGCACGCCGCTCTCGACACCGTCACCGCTCCGCCCGACCTGGTGGATCGCGCGCTGGTGCTTCAGCGCGATCTCGCCCACCACCACGGAATGTGGCACCGCACACCGATTCCCGATCTGTTGATCGCCGAAACCGCGATTCATCACGGGCTCGGTGTGGTGCACGTCGACGGTGACTATGCCCGCATCGCCGAGGTTCGTCCGCTCACCGCCCGTCGCCTGGGCTAGTCAGCCGCCGCTGCCGCGCCGGATCACTTCGGCCAGCGCATCCCGGCTGGACACGTCGAGTTTGCCGCACGCGCGGTAGATGTGGCCCTCGACCGTGCGCGGCGACACCACCAGAAGCTCGGCGATTTCAAGGTTGGACAGCCCGGCGGCAACCAGGTTGGCGATCTCGCGTTCCCGGATGGTCAGCGGCAGTGGCTGGGCGGCCCGGATCAGCGCCGGGGTTTGCAGGCCGCCGCACTCGGCGGCGATGCGGTCGGCGGCAGCGGCCGCCTCGGCCGCGCCGCGGCGGTCGTTGCGGTCGACGAAGATCTCCGCCGCCTGCGCGGCCGCATCGGCAGCCGACAATCTCGCGCCGATCTGTTCGAATTGCTGGGCCACCGCATACAACTCGGTGCCGTCACGGTCCAGCAGCGCCGCGGCATAGGCCGCGTGCGTGCGGGCGAGCGGGCCGTCGACGCTGCCGGCGACCTCGGCGAGGCGCTCCAGGCAGCTGCGGTCGCCGAAGCGCGCGGCGTCATGCAGGGCCAGCATCTCGATCGCGATCTGGCCGGACGACTTGGCCGACTGGGCGGCGTCCAGTGCCGTCTCGATCGCAATGCTGACACTTCCCTGCGCGGCCGCCAGCCAGGATTCGGCGATCCGCTGTTGCGGTTTGAATACCGCCACGTGGCGGCCCGAGCGGGTGCGCAGCTCGGCGATCATCTTGGCGCCCGGCTCGACCCGCCCCAGCACGCAGTAGGACTGGGCGAGCAGCAGCCTGGCCGGATAGCTCCAGGAGGCTGCCGACTCCGACGTCAGTGCGGCCACGGTCTGCTCCATCCGCGAAAGCGCGTCGACGAAGCGACCCCGGGCCACTTCCACGGTGCCGGCCAGTACGTTGGCCATTCCCCACGCGAGGTACTGGCCCGGGGAGGAGATCCGGACGATGTCGGCGGAGCGCTGCTCTGCTGTCTCGAAGTCTCCGGTGACCACCAGGGCGCGGATCTCGCCGAAGGCCATCAGGTAGCGGAGCAGGCCGGCCAATTTGTTCTCGTTCTGCCGGCCGCGCTCGGCGACGGCCGCGACATCGTTGCGCCGCCCCTGCAGGGCGAGTGCCAGCGCGCCGCCGAACACCGCCCACTCCACCGCGGATGCGGGAGCGGCGGAATCAGCAAGCACCCGCTCGGACAGCCCAACCGCATCGGCGAGCTCGTTCTC
>DASTNJ010000092.1:0-27189 GCA_035721065.1 Mycobacterium sp. | reverse complement strand
AACGCCCCAGTCGAACGACGTGCGGGAGATCGACAGGTCGCGCAACCCGCCGGAGACGAAGCTGACCACCTCGTTGCGCCGCACCTCCGGCGCGATGAATTCCGGGTGGGTCTGGTAATGCGCCAGAAGCCGGTCGGTGTACGCCGACAAACGGAAGAAGTAGGTCTGCTCCTCGGTCCAGGTCACCGGCGCGCCGGTCTCGGCGGCGATCCGCGAGCCTTGCGGGTCACTGCCGACGAGTTCGGTCTCCGCCTCGACGAAGAACCGCTCGTCGCGCACCGAGTACCAGCCCGAATAGGTGTCCAGGTAGATGTCCCCGGCGTCGGCCATCCGCTGCCAGATCGCCTTCGACGCCTCCAGATGGTCGGCGTCGGTGGTGCGGATGAACCGGTCGAAGGAGATCTCGAGCTTGCGCTGCAGCCGCTGGAACACATCCGAGTTGCGGCGGGCCAGCTCCTCGGTCGGCAGGCCCTCGGCGGCCGCGGTCTCGGCCATCTTCAGGCCGTGCTCGTCGGTGCCGGTCAGGTACCGCACGTCGAAGCCGTCGAGCCGTTTGAACCGCGCGATGGCATCGGTGGCGACGTACTCGTAGGCGTGCCCGATGTGCGGGTCGCCGTTGGGGTAGGTGATCGCGGTGGTGACGTAGTAGGGCTGCATCGTGCTCATCGAGTGCCACCCTATGGTGTGCGGGTGGGTTCCAAACGGTCAGCGCAGCGGGACGCGCCGCCCGCACCGGAGCCGTTGGCGCCGCTGGTCGACGCGCACACCCATCTCGACGCGTGCGGCGCCGCGGACGCCGCCGGGGTGCGCGCGCTCATCGACCGGGCCGCGGCGGTCGGCGTCGGCGCCGTGGTCACCGTCGCCGACGACCTGGTGTCGGCGCGCTGGGTTACCCGGGCCGCCGCCTGGGACGAGCGGGTCTACGCGGCCGTGGCGCTGCACCCCACCCGCGCCGGCGCGCTCACCGACGCCGCCCGCGCCGAGATCGAGACGCTGGCCGCCCACCCGCGGGTGGTGGCGATCGGCGAGACCGGGCTGGACCTGTACTGGCCGGGCCGGTTGGCCGGCTGTGCCGGGCCGGCCGCCCAGAAGGAGGCGTTCGCCTGGCACATCGACCTGGCCAAACGCATCGGCAAACCGCTGATGATCCACAACCGCGAGGCCGACGCGGGAATCCTCGACGTGCTGGCCGCCGAGGGCGCCCCGGACACGGTGATCTTCCACTGCTTCTCGTCGGGACGTGACATGGCTCACCATTGCGCCGGCGCCGGGTGGTTCCTCAGCCTGTCCGGCACGGTCAGCTTTCGAAATGCCCGTGACCTGCGGGAAGCTGTGCCACTGATTCCGGCCGGGCAGCTGCTGGTGGAGACGGATGCTCCGTTTCTGACCCCGCACCCGTACCGCGGCGCACCGAACGAGCCGTACTGCCTCCCCTACACTGTTCGGGAGCTGGCCGGGCTGCTCGATCTGCCTGCCGCCGAGCTCGCCCGGATCACGACCGAGAACGCCTGCCGGGTGTATCGGCTGCCCGCGAAGCCCTAGAAATGACTGAGAAGGTTGACCCCCGGTTGCCTGCGCCGTGTCCTGTTCGTTACCGTTTCGTAATCAAAGGCGGGGCCGCGTGGGCCCCTTTTCCGTGTGTTTGAGTGTCTTGACGTTGGGAACAGAAGCATCTTGAGCGTATTGACCAGGCTGCACCAGGCCGATCAGGACGAATCGCCGATATTGCGCATTCTCGTCGGCGCCCTGCTGGTGACGCTGACCGTTGCCGGTGGATACGCGGTCGGCGCGCGCAAGACGGTGACCCTCGAGGTCGACGGAGCCCCGGTCACCGTCACCACGATGAAATCCCGGGTGATCGACGTCGTCACCGAGAACGGGTTCGACATCGGCGACCGCGACGAGGTGTCCCCGGCCGGTGACGCCGCCGTGCGCGATGCGGACACGATCGTGCTTCGGCGCGGCCGGCCACTGCAGCTGTCCCTGGACGGGCGCGAAGCCGGCCAGGTCTGGACCACGGCGCCCACCGTCGATGAAGCGCTGGCGCAGCTGTCGATGACCGACACCGCCCCGACCGCCGCTTCCCGCGGCAGCAGGGTGCCGCTGGCCGGAATGGCGTTACCGGTGGTCAGTGCCAAGAACGTGCAGATCGACGACGGCGGGGCGGTGCGCACCGTCCACCTGGCCGCGCCGAACGTCGGGGGCCTGCTGGCCGCCGCGGGCGTCCCGCTGGAGCAGAGTGATCATGTGGTGCCGGCCGCCAGCGAGCCGGTCGTCGAGGGGATGCAGATTCAGGTGACCCGCATCCGGGTCGGGCACGTCACCCAGCGGGTGCCACTGGCCCCCAGCGCGCAGCGCATCGAGGACCCGACGATGAACATCAGCCGCCAGGTCGTCGACGACCCGGGAACGCCGGGCACCCAGGACATGACGTTCGCGGTGGCCACCGTCAACGGGGTGGAGACCGGCCGGCTGCCGGTCACCAGCGCGGTGGTGACGCCGGCCCGCGACTCGGTGCTGCGGGTCGGGGCCAAGCCGGGCACCGAGGTGCCGGACTCGATCTACGGTGCGGCGTGGGACCGGATCGCCGGCTGTGAGGCGGGCGGCAACTGGGCCATCAACTCCGGCAACGGCTACTACGGCGGGGTCCAGTTCGACTACGGCACCTGGGTGGCCAATGGCGGGCTGAAGTACGCCCCGCGTGCCGACCTGGCCACCCGCGAGGAGCAGATCGCGATCGCCGAGGTCACCCAGGCGCGTCAGGGCTGGGGTGCCTGGCCGGTCTGCAGCGGCAGGCGTTGACGGTCCGGCTGCTCGGCCGCACCGAGATCAGAAACCTCGCCAAAGAGCTCGATCTGCGGCCGCGGAAATCGCTGGGCCAGAACTTCGTTCACGACGCCAACACCGTTCGCCGGGTGGTTGCCGGCGCCGGGGTGGGCGAAGACGACCATGTCCTGGAGGTGGGCCCCGGGCTGGGGTCGCTGACCTTGGCGCTGCTGGACCGCGGAGCCGCGGTGACCGCCGTCGAAGTGGACCCGGTGCTGGCCGGCCGGCTGCCGAAGACCGTCGCCGAGTACGCGCAGAGCGAGGCGGACCGGTTGACGGTGCTCAACTCCGACATCCTGTCGCTTCGTCGAGACGAGGTGGCCGGCGAACCGAACGCGGTGGTGGCCAACCTGCCCTACAACATCGCGGTGCCGGCATTGCTGCACGTGCTCGCCGAGTTTCCATCGATCCGGACCGTCCTGGTGATGGTTCAGGCGGAGGTGGCCGAACGGCTCGCCGCCGAACCGGGCGGCAAGGAGTACGGGGTGCCCAGCGTCAAGGTGCGGTTCTTCGGCCGGGTCCGTCGCTTCGGCGCGGTGCCGCCGACGGTGTTCTGGCCGGCGCCCCGGGTCAACTCGGGGCTGGTGCGCGTCGAGCGGTACGAAACCGCGCCATGGGCAGGCGACGACACCTTCCGCCGGGAGGTGTTCCACCTCATCGACACCGCATTCGCCAAGCGGCGCAAGACCGTCCGCAACGCGTTCGCCGAATGGGCGGGCTCCGGTGGTGAAGCCGCGCAACGACTGCTGGCCGCCAGCATCGATCCGGCCCGGCGGGGCGAGACGCTGTCGATCGACGACTTCGTCCGGCTGTTGCAGCGCTCCGATGCCGGCACCGGCCAATCCGATCGGCAGGTGCCGGCGCTCTAGGGCCGGTGCAGCGCCCGGTTCAGATTCTCGACGAACTCGGCGCAGGACCGGTAGCGCCTCTCCGGGATCTTGGCGATCGCCCTGGCCAGCACCAGGTCCAGCGAGCGTGGCGCCCAGTCGACGCCGTGGGAGACCGCCGGCGGTATCAAACGCAGGTGTGCCTCCACCACGTCGGCCGGGTTGTCGAACGTGAACGGCGGTGTGCCGGTAAGCAACTCGACCGCTGTGCAGCCCAGAGCGTATTGGTCGGTGGCGGCGGTCGGCGGACGGCCGAGCAATATCTCCGGGGCGGTGTAGGGCAGTGAAACCAGGGGATTCTCCTGGTGGCGCCCGACATCGTCGACGACGGCGTGTGCCACCCCGAAGTCGATCAGCACGGCGCATATCGGCGAGGCATCCGACGTGACCAGGATGTTCGCCGGCTTGACGTCACAGTGCACGATGCCCCGGTGGTGCGTGTAATCCAGCGCATCGGCGATCTGGGCCAGCGCCGTCAGCCGATCGTCGAGGGCCGGCAACCGATCCGCGTAGCAGCCGTCGACGAATTGCATCGCCAGCCAGCACGGCCCGCGCTCATACACCCGCAGAATGTGCGGGTGGTCGAGCCGGCGGCAGATGTCGAACTCGTGAGCCAGGCGGGCCTGTTCCGCGGGTGTGCGGTGATCGGTGTCGAGAACCTTGAGGGCGACCGTGCGCTGCGGGTCGGCTGCGCGATGCGCCGCATACACCGTGGCGCAGCCCCCGCGGCCCACCTTCCGGCCGATGACGTAGTCGCCGAGGCCATCGATGTCGTGATCGGTGGGCGGCACGGTTTCAGGTTAGAAGGCACGCTCCGGCGTTAGTCTCATCCGGTGCCGATGGATGGAATGGCCGCCACCGAATGGGTGCCCACCGGGTCGATCACTGTGCAGACCCCCGGGAAGCTCAACCTCTACCTGGCCGTCGGCGACCGTCGTGACGACGGCTACCACGAGCTGACCACGGTGTTCCATGCCGTCTCCCTGGTCGACGAGGTGACGGTGCGCGGCGCGGACACGCTGTCGCTGGAGGCGGCCGGCGAGGGCGCCGACGTGCTGCCCACCGATGAGCAGAACCTGGCCTGGCAGGCCGCCGAGTTGATGGCCGACCACGTGGGCCTGGCGCCGGACGTCGCGATCACCATCGACAAGTCGATCCCGGTGGCCGGGGGCATGGCCGGCGGCAGTGCGGACGCCGCGGCGGTGCTGGTCGCGATGAACGTGCTGTGGGAGTTGGGCGTTCCGCGCCGGGACCTGCATACCCTGGCCGCGAAGCTGGGCAGCGACGTGCCGTTCGCACTGCACGGCGGCACCGCGCTGGGAACCGGCCGCGGCGAGCAGCTGGCCACGGTGCTCACCAGGGACAACTTCCACTGGGTGCTGGCGTTCGCCGACGGCGGCCTGTCCACGCCGGAGGTGTTCGCCGAGCTCGACCGGCTGCGCGCGGCCGGTGCGACACCGCGGCTGGCCGAGCCCGAGTCGCTGTTGGCCGCCCTGGCGACCGGCGATCCGCAACGGCTCGCGCCGCTGCTCGGCAACGAGCTGCAGGCGGCGGCGCTCAACCTGAGTCCGAAACTGCGGGACACCCTGGACGCCGGCGCCGAGGCGGGCGCGCTGGCCGGTATGGTCTCCGGCTCCGGGCCGACGTGTGCGTTCCTGTGCGAGTCGGCCGAGGCGGCGAGCGACGTCGCCATCGTCCTGACGGCCGCGGAGGTCTGTCGCGCCGTCCGGGTGGCCGACGGCCCGGTGTACGGCGCCCGGGTGGTGCCCGCTCCGGTCCCCGGGGTGTGATCCGGGACTGCCCGGGGGTGTGATCAGGACGCCAATCTTCGCCAAAGATTTGTCGGCGGATTAAGAGGAGTTTAAGATGCTGAGCGGTGACTAGTTTGTGGCTCATCACCGGTTCGTGACACAACCGCTCCCGATCGGGTACGCGTGCCTGCCGCGAAGCTGTCTCCATCAGGTGGAGCATGAGGTATCAGCCGATGAGGCGAACACCGGTGACGGTGAGGAGGCTGTCGTGAGCAGGTTTACCGACAAGATGTACCGCAGTGCGCGGGAAAGCACCCACGGCATGGTCACCGGTGAGCCCGTGGAGCCGGTCCGGCACACCTGGGCGGAGGTGCACGAGCAGGCCCGGCGGGTCGCCGGTGGCCTGGCGGCCGCCGGCGTGGGCCGCGGCGACGCGGTCGGGGTGCTGGTCGGCGCCCCCGTGGAGATCGCCCCGGTCGCCCAGGGACTGTGGATGCGCGGTTCCAGCCTGACGATGCTGCACCAGCCGACGCCGCGCACCGACCTGCTGGTCTGGGCGGAGGACACCACCACCGTCATCGACATGATCGAGGCCAAGGCGGTCATCATCTCCGACCCGTTCATGGCGGCACAGCCGGTGTTGGCCGAGCGCGGCATCACGACACTGACCGTCGAGGAGTTGCTGGCCGCTGAGCCCGTCGACCCGGTTCCGACCGACGAGGACGACATTGCGCTGATGCAGCTGACGTCCGGGTCGACGGGTTCCCCCAAAGCGGTTCAGATCACCCACGCCAACATCCAGTCCAACCTCGAGGCGATGTTCGTCGGCGTCAACTACGACCTCAACACCGACGTGATGATCAGCTGGCTGCCGCTCTTCCATGACATGGGCATGGTCGGGTTCTTGACCACCCCGATGTACTTCGGCGCGGAGCTGGTCAAGGTCACCCCGATGGACTTCCTGCGGGACACCCTGCTGTGGGCGAAGCTGGTCGACAAGTACAAGGGCACGTTCATCTGCGGCCCGAACTTCGCCTACGCGCTGTTCGCCAAGCGGCTGCGCCGGCAGGCCGAGCCGGGCCAGTTCGACCTGTCGACGCTGCGCATGGTGATGTCCGGCGCCGAGCCGGTCGATCCCGCCGACGTCGACGACCTGATCGACGCCGGCCGGCCGTTCGGGCTGAAACCCGAGGCGATCATGCCGGTCTACGGGATGGCGGAGACGGTGCTGGCGACGGCGTTCACCCCGGTGGGTACCGGGCTGGAGGTCGACGAGGTGGACGCAGACCTGCTCGCCGCGCTGCACCAGGCGGTGCCGGCCACCAAGGGCAACACCCGGCGGCTCGCTTCGCTCGGGCTACCGATCGGCGGGCTGGAGGCGCGCATCGTCGGAGAGGACGGCCGGGTGCTGCCGGCGCGCGGGGTCGGGGTGATCCAGCTGCGCGGCGAGTCGGTCACCCCGGGTTACATCACCATGGCGGGCTACCTGCCGGCGCAAGACGAACACGGCTGGTATGACACCGGTGATCTGGGCTACGTGATGGAGAACGGGCACCTGGTGGTGTGCGGGCGGGTGAAGGACGTCATCGTGATGGGCGGCCGCAACATCTATCCCACCGACATCGAGCGGGCCGCCGGCCGGGTCGACGGGGTGCGGCCGGGCTGCGCGGTGGCGGTGCGACTGGACGCCGGCCATTCCCGGGAGACGTTCGCCGTGGCGGTGGAATCGAACGCCTGGGAGGATCCGGCCGAGGTTCGCCGCATCCAGCACGACGTGGCCCACGAGGTGGTCACCGAAGTCGATATGCGGCCTCGCAACGTGGTGGTGCTCGGCCCGGGGACCATCCCCAAGACGCCGTCGGGCAAGCTGCGCCGGGCCAATTCGGTCACACTGGTCAACTGATTCCCTTGTCCCGGAAGGCGATGCATGGCTGACGGCGCGGCTGAGGGGCACAGCGGGCTCCGGGCGAACCGGCGATGGATCGCCATCGGCGCTTTGGCGTTGATCACCGTGGTCGCGCTGGCGGTGATCCTCTTCGTCAGGCTGGCAAGCCCCGCCCGGGTGACGCCCGGCCAGTTGGATTCGGCGCTGCTGGACGGTCAGCAGCTGAACACCGTGATGGGCGCCGGCGGTCTGGAACTGGGCGAGATCCGGCAGGGTCCGGCGAAGCCGACCTATGCGCTGTCCAAGGTGGGCTGCCTGGGCGCGCTCACCGCCGTCCAGGAACCGACCTACGCCGACAGCGGCTACACCGACCTGCGCTGGGCGCAGACCAGCGAGCCCGGCGACAAAGTCGACCACTACGTGGCCGAAGGCGTGGCGATCTTCCCGGATGCCAAGCAGGCCAACGCATTTGTGAAGAACTCGGCCGACCAGTGGCGGTTCTGCGCCGATCAGGTGGTGACGGTGGTGCAGGCGGACAAGTCCGTGTTCAACTGGCGGCTGGCGGCCGTGCTCGGGGTTCCGCCGAAGGTCGCGATATCGGAGACCCGCGAGGACACCGCCTGGAAGTGTCAGCGCGCGCTGCGCGCGGCGCGCAACGCGGTCGTCGACGTCACCGCGTGCGCGGCCGCGATCACCGATCAGGGCAGGGTGATCGGCGACCGGGTGGCCGGCAACATCGCGAAGTAGCCGGGGCCGCGCGTCACGGCCAGGCGTGCACGATGTTCTGCGCGGGCTCCAGGCCCAGCTCGAGCAGCAGCTCGGTGGCGTCGGCGGCCTGCGCGCAGATCGCCGGAATCTCACCGCGCTCACCGGCGGTGAAGCTCTCCAGCACGAACGCCGCCGGATCCTTGCGTCCGGGCGGGCGGCCGATCCCGACCCGGACCCGGTGAAAGTCTTTGCTGCCCAACGCCGACGCGATGGACCGCAGCCCGTTGTGGCCGCCCTCGCCGCCGCCCAGTTTGAGCCGGATGCAGCCGAAGTCCAGGTCCAGGTCGTCGTGGATGACGACGACGTCGCCGGGCGGCGCCGAGTAGAACTTGGCCAGCGGCCCCACCTGGCGACCCGACTCGTTCATGTAGCAGCGCGGCCGGGCCAGCACCACCGGGCGTCCGCTGAGCCGCCCGGTGGCCACCTCAGCGCCGGAACGCTTGTGCGCCTTGAACGCCGACCCGATCCGCTCGGCGAGCAGGTCGGCGACCATGAAGCCGACGTTGTGCCGGGTGCGCGCGTAGTTCGGGCCCGGGTTGCCCAGGCCGACCACCAGCTGCAGCGGCGGCTCGGCCACGTCGTGGCCCGCCTACTCGGATTCGGACTCGGCGGCTTCGGCCTCGCCGGCACCCTCGGCTTCGCCTTCGGCAGCTGCGCCTTCCTCGCCCTCGGCGCCTTCGCCCTCGGTGGCAGCCTCCGGCTCCTCGACGGTCGGTGCGACGACGACGTTGATCAGCAGCAGGTCCGGGTCCGAAACCAGGGTCACGCCCGCCGGCAGGGTCAGGCCGCCGGCGGTGAACTGGGTACCCGGCTCGGCGCCCTCGATCGAAACGGTCAGCTGCTCGGGGATGGACAGCGCCTCGGCCTCGATCTGCACGGTGTTGTTGTCCTGGGTGACCAGGGTGCCGGAGACGGCGTCACCCTCGAGAACGACCGAAACATCGACGACGACCTTCTCGCCGCGGCGCACCACCAACAGGTCGGCGTGGGTGATGCTGCGGCGGATCGGGTGCACCGACAGTGCCTTGGTCAGCGCCAGCTGCTCCTTGCCCTCGATGTCGAGGGTCAGCACGGCGTTGGTGCCGGAGTGGCGCAGCACGGCGGCGTAGTCGTGGGCGTCCAGCTCCAGGTGCTGCGGGTCGGTGCCGCCGCCGTAGAGCACCGCGGGCACCCGGCCTTCGCGCCGGACCCGGCGGGACGCGCCTTTGCCGGTGGTGGAACGCACCAGGGCGGTGAGATTGTTGGCGGTGGCTGAGGCCTTCGATGCGGCCATGATCTGCTCCTGCGGTCGTCGTACGTGGGTATCACCGCACGGCCAGATCGCGACAACCGGTCAGGTCCTCGTCGATAACGGCGGCTTCAAGGTGTTCGGTGAACACCGGCCGCCCTCGCCGTGACGCCTGGTCAGGCTAGCGCACCGGCGGCTCAGAAGGGAAATTCGGCGCCGGTGAGCTGCTCGGACAGCCGCCACAACTCGGCGGTGGTGCCGGGCCGAGCGAGCCGGGTCGGCGGCCGCCGGTTGGCCGACACATGTCGGCTGATGCCGGCCCACGTCGCATTCAGAACGGTGTCGGCATGACCGAAATTAACTATCATTCAATGTAGTTGGCGGCCGCGACGACATGCTGATCTGACGCCTGAAGTCCGCGATCGCACGGTGTATGAGAAAGACGCTTGTTGCCGCAGAGCAACTCCCAGCAGAGCGAGAGGAGGGAAGATGACCGCTCAGGCTTTCCTTGCCGACTTTCGAGTCGTCGGTGCGATCGGGGCCACGCCGAACAACGGTGTCGAACGGCAGGCGGCCACCGAGGAACATCGCCAGGAACGCGAATGGTTCACCAACTTCGCACATAGCCGCGGCTGGCAGATTCGTATCGACGGAATCGGAAACCTGTTCGCGCTGGTCACGTGGGAGCCCGGGGCTCCCTACATCATCGTCGGTTCGCACCTTGACAGTCAGGCGTGCGCCGGCCGCTTCGACGGCGCATACGGGGTGATCGCGGCGCTGCACGCCGCCGACCGGATAGACGATGAGATCAAGAACGTCGGCTCCGCCCCCCGTTACAACCTCGCGGTCGTCGACTGGTTCAACGAGGAAGGGGCCCGTTTCGCCCCCGCGATCATGGGCAGCGGCGTGTACGTCGGCAGCAAAAATCGCGACGAAATGCTCGCCGTCACCGATCCGGCGGGTACCAGCGTCGAAGAAGCGCTGCGGGCGATCGGCTACCTCGGTATCGACGAAGTCCCGGTCGGCGCCGGATATGTCGAGATCCACATCGAGCAAGGCCCGCTGCTGGAACGCGAAGGCCTGCAGATCGGCGCCGTCGAATACTCCTGGTGCACCCATGAACTCCAGATCGAGGTGCTGGGCGAGCAATCGCACACCGGAGCCACCGCCATGGCTGACCGCCGCGACGCGCTGTTGGCAGCGGCCAAGATCATCGTCATGGTCAATGAGGTGATCGAGGATTTCGAGCCGGAAACCATGGTGGCTTCGGTCAGCCAACTGACTGTCGAGCCGAATACGCCAGGCACCGCGGCGCGCCGAGCGCTCCTGTTCGCGGAGTTGCGGGCGTGCGACAACGATTCCGTCCTCGCGGCGCGGACGGTGCTCGAGGACAGGATCGCCGAGCTTGCCGTCGAGGACGGGGTCACCATCAATATTCGCGACGTCGATATCCGGCCCAGCGAGCACTTCTCGGCGGATGGTGTCGAGTTGACCGAGAAGGTCTGCGCTGAATTCGGCTACGGCGTACGCCGGATGCCGACCATGGCGGGCCACGACTCACTGATGCTGAACCGCGTCATGCCCACGGTGATGGTGTTCGTCCCGTCCCATGACGGCCTCTCACACTGCGAGCGAGAATTCACCGAAGATGATGACCTGGTGGCGGGCCTCAACGTGCTTACCGCGATCGTGCGCCGCATGGTCCACGGTGAACTGGCCCCGCATTGACCGGGCCGGTCGGTGCGGGGCACCGGTATCTCAGAGCGGAAACCGGGTGCCGGTGAGCTGCTCGGACAGCTGCCACAGCGCGGCGGCGGTGCCGGCGGAGCGGGCCGCCCGGCTGCGCCGGACCGGCTGGGTGCGGCCGACGCTGTTGAACCGCGGCCCGATGTAACTGTCGCCGGGCAGGTCCTGCGACACCGCGTACAGGGTCTGCCGGGCGCCGAACTCGGCGCTGGTGGCCAGCAGCCGGTTGCCGACGGCCATCAGCGCGCCGCTGGCCCTGCTGCCGGTGTGGCCCTGCAGGTTGGTGTGCGAGTAGCCGGGGTGGGCGGCCAGCGCCCGCACCGGCGAACCGGCGGCGGTCAGCCGCCGCTGCAGCTCGCTGATGAACAACAGGTCGGCCAGTTTGGACTGCGAGTAGGCCGCCCACGGCGAGTAGCGCCGCGACTGCCAGTTCGGATCCGAGAGGCTGATCCGGCCCAGCCAGTGTGCGGTGGACGAGACGCTGACCACACGGTCGGTGATCTTGGGCAGCAGCAGGTTGGTCAGCGCGAAATGGCCGAGGTGGTTGGTGCCGATCTGGCTCTCGAAACCGTCGACGGTCAGCGCGTAGGGCACCGCCATGATGCCCGCGTTGTTGACCAGCACGTCGACGTCGCCGTGCACGCCGTCGGCGAACCGGCGCACCGAGGACAGATCAGCGAGGTTCAATTCCCGCACCTCGGTGTCGCCGGGCATCGTCGCCGCGGCGGCCTCGCCCTTGCCGGTGTCGCGCACCGCCAGGATCACCCGGGCGCCGACCCGGGCCAGCTCCCGGGCGGTCACCTCGCCGAGGCCGCTGTTGGCGCCGGTGACGATCACCGTGCGCCCGGCGAAGGACGGCAGGTCGGCGGCGGTCCAGGCGGTCATGGCTGACAAGTCACTTGTCGGCCACCGTGAACCCGTTGATGATGTTCTCCACGTCGGGAGCCTGCTCGGCGGCCTTCTCGGCGCGCGTGATCACCGACAGTTCGACCAGGTAGCGCTGGTTGGCCGGCGGCGACCCGGTGGGGATCACCATCCGGTACCAGGAGTGCAGGCGTTGGCCGCCCATGTCGTGGCTGCCCTGGATCATGGCCGACGGGAAGCCGTGGAAGTCGTCGGTGGAGGCGTCCAGCCGGTTGAATTCGATCCCGATGTCGGCGGTGCCGTGCTTGACCGCCTCGGCCGGGTCGAAATCACCGTCCAGCCGCATCACCGACAGCACCGCCGTCGGCAGCTCGGCGCCGCCCTTGCTGATCACCTCGGTGGTCGCCGGCAACTTAGGGTTCTGCCGCCGCGACCAGCCCTTCGGCATCGGGATCGACACGGTCAGGTCGGTCAGCGACTCCGGCTTCACCGGCTGGGCGGTGACTCCCTTTTTCTCCAGGTACATCCCGATCGGGACGGGTTCTTCGGGCGGTGCCGAGGTGGCGCTGGTCGTCCAGAGCGACTGGTAGTCGGTCGTGGCCGTGCCGCAGCCGGCGGTCAGCGCCAGGCAGGCGAGGGCGGCCGCGGTCCGGGCGCCGCCGATCACAGAATCTCTCGCACCGCGTCGACCGGGCGGGCCAGCCGGGTGCCCTTTCCGGTGACCACGAACGGCCGCTGGATGAGGATCGGATGGGCGGCCATCGCGTCGAGCAATTCGTCATCGGTGGCGTCGGCCAGGTTCAGCTCGCGGTACTCCGGCTCGCCGGTGCGCACCGCGTCGCGGACGGCGATACCGGCCGCCGCGATCATCTCCGCCAGCTCCTGGCGCGACGGCGGCGTCTTGAGGTACTCCACCACCGTCGGCTCGATGCCGTTGTCGTGCAACAGCTCCAGCGTCTTGCGGGAGGTGCTGCAGCGTGGGTTGTGGTAGATAACCGGGTTTGTCACTTAGGCGTCTCCGTCGAATAGTCCGGTCACCGAACCGTTTTCGAACACGGCCCGGATGGTGCTGGCCAGCAGGGGAGCGATCGACAGCACGGTGAGTTGGGGGAACCGCTTGTCGTCGCCGATCGGGAGCGTGTTGGTGACGATCACCTCGCTGGCCCCGCAGCCGGCCAGCCGCTCGGCGGCGGGGTCGGACAGCACGCCGTGGGTGGCGGCGATGATCACGTCCCCGGCGCCGTCGTCGCGCAGCAGCTGCACCGCCGCGGCGATGGTGCCGCCGGTGTCGATCATGTCGTCGATCAGGATGCAGGTCTTGCCGGCCACCTCGCCGACGACCCGATTCGACTTGACCTGGTTGGGCACCAGCGGGTCTCGGGTCTTGTGAATGAAGGCCAGCGGAACCCCGCCCATCGAGTCAGCCCATTTCTCGGCGATGCGCACCCGGCCGGAGTCGGGGGAGACGACCACCACGTCGTGGTTGGCGTAGTTGTCCTTGATGTAGCCGATCAGCAGCGGCTGGGCGCGCATGTGGTCGACCGGGCCGTCGAAGAAGCCCTGGATCTGGTCGGTGTGCAGATCCACGGTCAGAATCCGGTCGGCGCCGGCGGTTTTGAGCAGGTCGGCCACCAGACGCGCGGAGATCGGCTCACGGCCGCGGTGCTTCTTGTCTTGGCGCGCATAGGGATAGAACGGCAGGATGGCGGTGATCCGCTTGGCGCTGCCCCGCTTCAGCGCGTCGAGCATGATCAGCTGCTCCATCAGCCAGGTGTTCAGCGGCGCGGGGTGGGACTGCAGCACGAACGCGTCGCAGCCGCGCACCGACTCGTGGAATCGCACGAAGATCTCGCCGTTGGCGAAGTCGCGGGCCGTCTGGGCGGTGACCGGGACGTCGAGTTCCTTGGCGACCTGCTCGGCCAGCTCGGGATGGGCGCGGCCGGCGAAGAGCATCAGGTTCTTGCGGTTGTCGATCCACTCGTGGCTCACGTGCTTCCCCCACTGTCGGAGACCCTGCTTGACTCTGCCCTAACCGGCCCTATGGTACGTAGCGCGGTGGCCGAGCCGTCGGCGGATTGGCACAACGCGGCGGTCATCGCCGTCACTGTGCCTCGTCCGGGTCCGGGCTTTTCCGGGCGGCCTGGTCGGCGGCTTCGGCGGCCGCGCTGCCCGGCCGTTTGCGCTGCACCCAATTCTCGATGTTGCGCTGCGGGCCGGCCGACACCGCGAGCGCGCCCGGCGGCACGTCGTCACGCAGCACGGTCCCGGCGCCGATGTAGGCGCCGTCGCCGACGGTGACCGGGGCGATGAACATGGTGTCCGAGCCGGCGCGCACATCCGAGCCGATCGTGGTGCGGTGTTTGGCGACGCCGTCGTAGTTGACGAAGACGCTGGACGCGCCGATGTTGCTGCGCTCGCCGATGTCGGCGTCACCGACGTAGGTCAGGTGCGGCACCTTGGTTCCGGCGCCGATCGTCGAGTTCTTGGTTTCGACGAACGCGCCGAGCTTGCCGTCGGCGCCCAGCACCGTGCCGGGCCGCAGATAGCTGAACGGCCCGACCGTCGCGCCGGCACTGATCACCGACGAGCTGCCGTGGCTGCGGACCACCGAGGCGCCGTCGCCGACGGTGACGTCGGTCAAGGTGGTGTCCGGCCCGATCGTGCAGTGCTCGCCGATGCCGGTGGCGCCCAGCAGCTGGGTGCCGGGGGCGATCACGGTGTCCCGGCCGATCCGCACGTCCACGTCGATCCAGGTGCTGGCCGGGTCGACGACCGTGACACCGGCCAACTGGTGCGCGGTGACGATCCGGCGGTTGAGTTCGGCGCTCAGCGCGGCCAGCTGCACCCGGTCGTTGACACCGGCCACCAGGGTGCTGTCGTCGACGTGATGAGCCCGCACGGCCTGCCCGTCGCTGCGGGCGATGCCGACGACGTCGGTCAGGTACTGCTCGTGCTGGGCGTTGTCGGAGCCCAGCCGGGTCAGCGCCGAGCGCAGCAGCACGGCGTCGAAGGCGTACACCCCGGCGTTCACCTCACGGATCCGGCGCTGTTCCGGCGTCGTGTCGGCTTCTTCCACGATCGCGCTCACCAGGCCGTCTTGATCACGCAGGATGCGCCCGTAGCCGTGCGGATCGACCAGGGTGGTGGTCAGCACGGTGACCGTGGCCGGACCGGCCTGGTGGTCGGTGATCAGGGTTCCCAGCGTGCCGGCGTCCAGCAGCGGAATGTCGCCGGAGGTGACCACGACCGTGCCCGGGTAATCGTTCGGCAGCGCGGAGAGCCCGCAACCCACCGCGTGCCCGGTGCCCAGCTGCTGGTCCTGCACCGCGACGTCGATCCGGCAGCCGAGTGCGCCGGCCAGCTCGGCGACCACCGGTTCGATCCGGTCCCGGTTCGGGCCCAGCACCACCACCACGCGGTCGGGGGCTGCCTGGGCGACCGCGTGCAGGCAGTGCGCCAGCATGCTGCGGCCGGCCAGGGTGTGCAGCACCTTCGGGGTGTCCGAGCGCATCCGGGTGCCGGCCCCGGCGGCCAGGACCACGACCGCGGTCTCGCGTGGCTGTACCGGCTTCGTCACCAGAAAGTCACCCCACCTCTTTTCTGCGCGAGCGTGCGTGTCTGTTCCCCCGCAAGCGGGTGGTACCCCCAGCCTCCACGCCGTCAAGCATGTCATTTTGTGCTCCCCCGCAAGCGGGAGGTGCCCCCAGCTCGCGGTCAAGGTCGGCCGCAAGCTCCGTCGCCAGGACTCGAACCTGAACTCTCAGAACCAAAATCTGATGTGCTGCCGATTACACCACGACGGACCGGTCTACCGGTGAGACTCTAACCCGCCCGGCCAAGCCGATACCCTATAGCCGTGGCCGCCCCGAACAAGGATGCCCGCGCGCCCCGGGCCAGGATGACCGGCAGCGAGCGTCGCCACCAGCTGATCGACGTCGCCCGGTCGCTGTTCGCCGAACGGGGCTACGACGGCACCTCCGTCGAGGAGATCGCCCAGCGCGCCAACGTGTCCAAGCCCGTGGTCTACGAACATTTCGGCGGCAAAGAGGGGCTGTACGCGGTGGTCGTGGACCGGGAGATGTCGACGCTGCTGGACGGCATCACCTCATCACTGACCAGGGCGACGAACAACCGGTCCCGGTTGCGGATCGAGCGGGTGGCGCTGGCGCTGCTGACCTACGTCGACGAGCACACCGACGGGTTCCGCATCCTGATCCGCGACTCGCCGGCGTCGATCAGCTCCGGCACCTACTCGACCCTGCTCAACGACGCCGTCACCCAGGTTTCGTCGATCCTGGCCGGCGACTTCTCCCGGCGAGGTCTGGATTCCGGGATGGCGCCGCTGTATGCCCAGGCGCTGGTCGGGTCGGTGTCGATGACCGCCCAGTGGTGGCTGGACGTGCGCGAGCCCAATCGCGAGGTGGTGGCGGCGCACCTGGTCAACCTGTGCTGGAACGGCCTGGAGCATCTGGAGGTCGATCCGGTCCTGCACGACGAGTGACCGCCTGCCGCTAGAGCCCCAGGATGTGGCGCAAGCCCTCGTCGACCTCCTGCATAAGGTTCGCCGGCACTTGCCCGGCAAAGTCGGTGAGGTCGGTCTTGCTCAAGGTGACCAGCGCCGTGATGTTGACGACGGAGTCACGCGGCAACCGCGAGACCGCGGCGGGGAGGAACACATTGCCCGGCATTGCGGCCAGTGCGGTGTTCGAGGTGATGGCCGCGGCCAGCACGGTCGCCAGCCGGCTCGCGTTGTACGGATCGGACTGGATCACCAGCACCGGTCTGCGTTTCGCCGGTCGGCTGCCTTGGGCGAGCCCGAGATCCGCCCAATAGATGTCAGCTCTGTGGATCACCACTCGTCGTCGGCAACGGAGAGAACCCGGTGCCCGACCGCCACCGCATCGGATTCCGATTCATCAGGGACTTGGTTCAGCCGCTGGAGCGCATCGTCGATCTGTCCGGTCAGCGAGCCGGAGTCGAGTTCATCCAGGTAGTGCTCGGCGGCGCGGGTGAACAATTCCGAGCGGCTCATCCCCAACGTGACGGCCCGACGGGAGACCCGATCGAACGTAGCGTCGGGTACTGAGATCGCCGTCTTCATGGCCATGAGTATAACTCGGTATTACTGCCGGGGGCGCGGTCGATCAGCGACGCCGCCGGATGCCTAAAATGGCCCACATCATGACCGCGCCGGGGTACACCCATGTCCAGACCCCGATCGCCGGGCTGGTGGCGGCGGCACTCGCCGCGCCGGCATTCCAGGAATTGATCGACCGCGCGGCGGGGCGGCCGGCCGAGCTGGACCTGGTCGGCCCGGCGGCCGCGCGGCTGTTCGCGGCGGCCGCGCTGGCCCGGCACAACCCGCTGCTGGTGGTCACCGCCACCGGACACGAAGCCGACGACCTGACCGCTGAACTGCGCGGCGTGTTCGGCGACGCGGCGGCGCTGTTCCCCTCCTGGGAGACGCTGCCGCACGAGCGGCTCTCGCCGGGCGTGGACACCGTCGGCGCCCGGATGCTGCTGCTGCGCCGGCTGGCCCACCCCGACGACACCCGCCTGGGGCCGCCGCTGCGGGTAGTGGTGACCACCGCCCGCTCGCTGCTGCAGCCGATGCCGCCGCAGCTGGGGATGATCGAGCCGGTGATGTTGACCGTCGGCGAGGAGACCGACTGCGCGGGTGGTTTCCAAGGCGTCATCACCCGGCTGGTCGAGCTCGCCTACACCCGGGTGGATCTGGTCGGCCGGCGCGGGGAGTTCGCGGTGCGCGGCGGGATTCTGGACGTGTTCCCCGCCACCGCCGAGCATCCGGTCCGGGTCGAGTTCTGGGGCGACGAGATCACCGAGATGCGACCGTTCTCGGTCGCCGACCAGCGGTCCATCCCGGAGATCGAGGCCGGCATCGTGGTCGCGGTGCCGTGTCGCGAGCTGTTGCTGACCGACGACGTGCGCGCCCGGGCCGGCGAGCTGGCCGGCCACCACCCGCCCGGCGAGGGCGCGGTGCCCGGCACCCCGAATAAACCGGTCGATCTGCTGGCCAAGCTGACGGAAGGCATCGCGGTCGACGGCATGGAGGCGCTGACATCGGTGCTGCTGCCCGGCGAGCCGGCGTTGCTCACCGACCAGCTCGCCGCCGGCACCCCGGTGCTGGTCTGCGACCCGGAGAAGGTCCGCACCCGGGCCGCCGACCTGATCGAGACCGGCCAGGAGTTCCTGGAGGCGGCCTGGTCGGTGGCGGCCATCGGCGGGGACTCGCCGGTCGACGTCGGACAGCTGGGCGGGTCGGGCTTCCGCGAGCTGGACGAGGTTCGAGCCGCTGCGGTCGACACCGGGCACCCGTGGTGGACGCTGAGCCAGCTGTCCGGCGAGTCGGCGGTCGAGTTGGACATCCGCGCCGCGCCGTCGGTGCGCGGCGGGCAGAGCTCGGTCGCCAATGTCGAGGCGATCTTTGCGATGCTGCGTGCCCAGGTCAGCACCGGCGGCTCGGCGGCGGTCGTCGTTCCGGGCACCGGCCGGGCTCGCCGCGTGGTCGAGCAGCTGGCCGAATTCGAGACGGCCGCGACGGTGCTGCAGCCGGGTGCGGCACCGGCTCCCGGTGTGGTCGGGGTGCTGTCCGGACCGCTGCACGACGGTGTCGTCATAGCGGGCGCGAACCTCGTCGTGATCACCGAGACCGACCTGACCGGAAACCGGGTCACCGGACCCGAGGGCAAGCGGCTGGCGGCCAAGCGGCGCAACACGATCGACCCGCTGGCGCTGACCGCCGGCGATCTGGTGGTGCACGACCAGCACGGCATCGGCCGGTTCGTGGAGATGGTCGAGCGCACCGTCGGCGGCGCGCGCCGCGAGTACCTGGTGCTGGAGTACGCGTCCGGCAAGAGGGGACAGGCGCCCGACCGGCTGTACGTGCCGATGGATTCACTGGACCAGCTGTCCCGCTACGTCGGCGGGCAGGCGCCGGCGCTGTCCCGGCTCGGCGGCAGCGACTGGGCGCACACCAAAGCCAAGGCGCGCAAAGCGGTTCGCGAGATCGCCGGTGAGCTGGTTGCGCTGTATGCGAAACGACAGGCCGCGCCCGGGTACGCGTTCGGGCCGGACACGCCGTGGCAGGCCGAGATGGAGGATGCGTTCGGCTTCACCGAGACCGTCGACCAGTTGACCGCGATCACCGAGGTCAAGGCCGACATGGAGAAGCCGGTGCCGATGGACCGGGTGATCTGCGGCGACGTCGGCTACGGCAAGACCGAGATCGCGGTGCGGGCCGCGTTCAAGGCGGTGCAGGACGGCAAGCAGGTCGCCGTGCTGGTGCCCACCACGCTGCTGGCCGACCAGCACCTGCAGACGTTCACCGCCCGGATGGCCGGCTTCCCGGTGCGGGTCACGGGGCTGTCCCGGTTCACCGACGCCAAAGAGTCGCGGGCGGTGATCGCCGGGCTGGCCGACGGGAGCGTCGACATCGTGATCGGCACCCACCGGCTGCTGCAGACCGGGGTGACCTGGAAGAACCTCGGACTGGTGATCGTCGACGAGGAGCAGCGGTTCGGCGTCGAACACAAGGAGCACATCAAGAGCCTGCGGGCCGACGTCGACGTGCTGACCATGAGTGCGACCCCGATCCCGCGCACCCTGGAGATGAGCCTGGCCGGCATCCGGGAGATGTCGACCATCCTCACCCCGCCCGAGGACCGCTACCCGGTGCTGACCTACGTCGGCCCGCAGGACGACAAGCAGGTCGCCGCGGCGCTGCGCCGCGAACTGCTGCGCGACGGCCAGGTGTTCTACGTGCACAACCGGGTCAGCTCGATCGAGGCCGCCGCAGCCCGGGTGCGCGCCCTGGTGCCGGAGGCCCGGGTCGTCGTCGCGCACGGCCAGATGCCCGAGGAACTGCTGGAGACGACGGTGCAGGGGTTCTGGGAGCGTGACCACGACATCCTGGTGTGCAGCACCATCATCGAGACCGGCCTGGACATCTCCAACGCCAACACGCTGATCGTGGAGCGGGCCGACAATTTCGGGCTGGCGCAGCTGCATCAGCTGCGCGGCCGGGTCGGCCGCGGCCGGGAACGCGGCTACGCCTATTTCCTGTACCCGCGGGACTCGCCGCTCACCGAGACCGCCTACGACCGGCTGGCGACGATCGCGCAGAACAACGAGCTGGGCGCCGGGATGGCGGTGGCGATGAAGGACCTGGAGATCCGCGGCGCGGGCAACGTGTTAGGGGTGGAGCAGTCCGGCCACGTCGCCGGGGTCGGCTTCGACCTGTACGTGCGGCTGGTCGGTGAGGCCGTCGAGGCATACAAGGCCGCCGCCGACGGCGAACTGGTCACCACCGACGAACCCAGGGACGTGCGGATCGACCTGCCGGTGGACGCGCACCTGCCGCCGGACTACATCGCTAGCGACCGGCTGCGGCTGGAGGCCTACCGGCGGCTGGCCGCCGCCGCTGACGAGGACGCGGTCGGCGCTGTTGTTGACGAACTGTCCGACCGCTACGGTCCGCTGCCCGAGCCGGCCCGCCGGCTGGTCGCGGTGGCGCGGCTGCGGCTGCTGTGCCGCGGGGCCGGTATTGCCGAAGTGGGCGCGGTCGGCGAGTCGACGGTGAAGTTGTCGCCGCTGACGCTGCCCGACTCCGCCCAGCTGCGGCTCAAACGGGTCTACCCGGGCGCGCACTACCGGGCCACGGCGGCCACCGTCAAGGTTCCGGTGCCCCGGGCCGGCGCCGGTGTGGGCGCGCCCCGGATTCGCGATCTTGATCTGGTCCAGATGGTCGCCGATCTGATCTTGACGCTGGACGGCAAGCCGCGAGTTGATATAACCAGCTCGACATCCGGGGCTGCCGACGCGGCGACTCCCGGGCCCAGCCAGGAACGGACACCACGATGACCGTAGTTCTGGTCGACCCGCGGCAGCCCACGCTGGTGCCGGTGGAGGCACTCACGTTGCTCACCGGCGAGGTGTCCTACACCGAGGAGCTGCCGATCGCGGTGGCGTGGGCGCTGCCCGCCGCCCATCCGGTGCACTCCGACAGCGGGGCCGCTCCGGTCCTGTTGTCCTCCGACCGCGCCCACCCCGCGGTCGCCGCCCGGCTGGCGGCCGGTGAGCAGCTCATCGGCGACCCGGCGGCGCCGCGCGGGCAGCGGCTGGTCGACGCGGTCGCGATGATGGACCGGCTGCGCACCGCCGGGCCGTGGGAGAGCGAGCAGACCCACGAGTCGCTGCGCCGCTTCCTGCTCGAGGAGACCTACGAGGTGTTCGACGCGGTGCACAGCGGCGACACCGACGAGCTGTGCGAAGAACTCGGTGATGTGCTGCTGCAGGTGCTGTTCCACGCGCGGATCGCCGAGGAAGCTCCGGTGGGCTCGTTCGACATCGACGACGTCGCCGACACGCTGCTGCGCAAGCTCGGCAACCGGGTTCCGGCGGTGCTCGCCGGCGAGGAGATCTCCCTGGAGGACCAGCTGGCGCAGTGGGAGGAACGCAAAGCGCTGGAGAAGCCGAGATCGTCCGTCGTGGACGGCATCCCGACCGCGCAGCCGGCATTGGCGCTGGCGCAGAAGGTGCTTCAGCGGGCCGCCGGCGCCGGACTGCCGGCGGACCTGATTCCCGCCGACCTGACGACGGTGATCGTCAGCGCGGCCGGGGACGTCGAAAATCAGTTGCGCACAGCGGTTCTGGAATTCATGGAGATCGTGCGCCGGGCCGAGCGGGCGATCTCCGTCGGGCTCCGCGGCGATGATGTCGCCGAAGTGCTCGACACCACGGTGGCGCAGCCGATCACCGAGCAGCAGTGGCGCGCCTACTGGCCGCGAGCGGGCACCGAGTTCGAATAGGGCTGTGCGACAGACTCTTCAGCCCAGCTGCCGGGCACCATCGGCGCGGTGGGGCCGTGACCGAACGAGTCCCCGGCCAACGTGGCCAGCCCCGCCACCGGGCGCACCCCGGGTTTGGTCACCGCACCGGCAAAACCCACCGGCCCGGCGCCCAGCCCCGATTCCTGTGCCGAGCCGGAGTCGATGAACTCGTAGCGGTGCGCATGGTCCGCCGTCGGCGACTGCCGGTCGTGCCGGCTCCGCCGGTGTCGCCGAACCCCGCTCTGCTCGCGGATCGCCGCTTCCTGTTCGTCCGCGGGGCTGTCTGCGGCCGACGCTCGAACCGCCCGTGCATTCCGGCTACCGGCGCACTGCTGTGCCGTCGACCGCGACGCACCCGCCAGGTAGAACCCGTCGCCAACGGAAGTCGTCGGGCCGCAGGCACACCCGGGGTCCCACCCTGGTGGCCCCAGGCCGGGCGCCGCGGAGCCGGACACCGCCGGGGTGGGTGTCGCCGCGGCGCTGGGCGGACAGTCACACGCCGGCAGACCGGTCGCAGGCGCCGCAGTGGGCACGGCACCCGGGGTGGCCGGCGCGGTGCCGGCCCCCGGAACCTCGCCGAGCGAAGACAGCGCCGGGTCGGTGTCGCCGCCGATCCCGGCCAGACCCGCGAGCCCCGCCAGACCCGCGCCGCCGGCGGTGGCGGTGGCCACCGGCACCAGGGCGGTCATGGCCAGCGGAGCTACCTGGACCAGCGGCCAGAACAGCATCACGGTGTGGAAGGTGGTCCAGGCCAGTGCGCTGGCCAGGGCGGGAGCCATGCCGGGGATGGAGTTGAACAGCGAGGTCAGTGACCCGGTGAACGCGGTCGCGTTGATCGGCCACCCGTTCGGATACATCAGTTGGCCCAGCGGCATGGCGAAATCGTGGGTGTAGTAGCCGAGCAGAGTCGCCAGCTGATCCTGCCAGGGCGGGGCGGTGCCCGCCGCGGCGCCGGCCTGTTGGTGGCCGGCCTGGATCGGCGGCGCCGGGGTGGCCGGCGGGACCGCCGCCAGCGCCGACGAGGCGACGCCGTGGTAGGTGGTCATCGTCTCGGCGGCCTGGATCCACATCCGCACGTAGTCGGCTTCGTTGACCGCGATCGGAATGGTGTTGACGCCGAAGAAGTTCGTTGCCACCAGGGCGGCGTGCACGGTGTGGTTGGCCGCCAGTTCGGCCAGGGTGGGCATCGCGGCCAGCGCGGTGCTGTAGGCGCCGGCGGCCGTCTGGTGCAGGCCGGCGGTGGCCTCGCTGTTGGCGGCGCTGTCCGACAGCCAGTTCAGGTAGGGCCCGTGGGCGGCCAGGTACCGTTCGGCGCTGTCGCCCTGCCAGGCCCCGGCCTGGACCGCTGCCAGCAGGTCGGTCAGCTCGTCTGCGGTCGAGGCGTATGCGGCGGCAAGCGACGACCACGCCGCCGCGCTCGCCAGCAGCGGTCCCGGCCCCGGTCCGGCGTTGAGCGACGCCGAATGCACCTCCGGCGGCGACGCCGGCCAGACCGGTGCGCTGATCGGCGCACTGATCGGCGCGCTGAGGTAACTCATCCGACAGTGGTCGGTTGAACACACCGATCGGTTCCCTCGAGATCGAACCTTTGTGGACCGGCATCGGATGCGCGAAGATGTGGCAATGCGGTGCGAGCTCGTCCGGGAGACCCTTTCCGCGCTGCTGGACGGCGAACCGCACCTGGTGCCCACCCAACGCGTCGACGAACATCTGGAATCCTGCCGCGGCTGTCGCAACTGGCTGGTGGGCGCCGCGGCGCAGGCCCGCCGGCTGTCCAGCGTCGAGGTGCCCGACGGGCCCGACCTGACCGCGCGGATCCTGGCCGCGGCCGGGGCGGTGCCACCGCGACGGCGGGTGCCGTGGCGGGCGGCGGCCTTCCGGGCGGCGCTGATCCTGGTCGGGGCGTTCCAGGTGGTCGTGGCGCTGGCGCAGATCGTCGGCGTGGACTTCGGGATGGTGTCGGCCCACGGCCACGGCGCAGCCACCGGCGCGCACCTGCTGCACGAATCCACCGCGTGGCTGCTGGCGCTGGGCGGCGCGATGATCGCGGCCGGCATCTGGACCGCGGCCGCAGCCGGGGTGGCGATGATCGCCGGGGTGTTCGCGCTGGCGCTGATCGGATACGTGGCAGTCGACGCGCACAGCGGCCAGGTGACGGTGACGCGCGTCATCAGTCACCTGCCGGTGCTGGCCGGTCTGCTGTTCGCGCTGCTGGTGGCGCGGGAGCGGACCGGATCGAGGAAATCGGACCCGGGCCAGGCGGACGAGACGGGCGAGACCCCCGGGACCCACACGTCCAGGCCGCGAACGGCGCCGGCGCGGCGCCGGACGCACCTGCGGCCGGTCAGCCGTTCGGCGAAGGCGGACGCCCCCCGCAGAACGTCTAGCTTAAGGTGGATGACCATGCCCGCAGGCAGCGACGACGAGGCCGTTACCGCGCTTGCGATGGCGGCGGCCGGCGGCGACACCGCGGCGCTGGCGGCATTCGTCAAGGCGACCCAGCACGACGTGTGGCGGTTTGTCGCGTACCTCTGCGACGGTGCCAGCGCCGACGACCTGACCCAGGAGACCTTCCTGCGGGCGATCGGCGCGATTCCCCGGTTCTCCGCCCGGTCCAGCGCGCGTACCTGGCTACTGGCGATCGCCCGCCGGGTGGTCGCCGACCACATCCGCTACCTGCAGTCACGGCCCCGCACCGCCGGCGGCGCGGATCCGGACCACCTGCCCGAGCGCCACCGGCCCACCCGCGGATTCGAGGATGTGGTCGAAGTCACGATGATGATCGCCGGCCTCACCGCCGACCAGCGTGAAGCGCTGCTGCTGACCCAGCTGTTCGGCCTGTCCTACGGCGATGCGGCGCTGGTCTGCGGCTGTCCGGTGGGCACCATCCGGTCCCGGGTGGCCCGCGCCCGAGACGCTCTGCTGGCCGATTCGGATCGTTCGGAACGCGCCGCACGCGGCGGCCTGACCGGGTAGTCGCTGCGCGCTGCATTGGTGCCAACGGGTTCCCGCTGGCAAAATGGCCTTTTCGGACCGTTACGGGGGTGACGTCAACCGTCAACGATTTTTTCCATGGAACGATGGTGAAAAGCGCTTGATGGGTAAGGGGATCTTCGGTGTCAGGGCTTCGTTGGTTGCAGGCTGCGGGTGTCGTTGGGGCGACGCTGGTGCTGCTGGCATCCAGTTGCAGCTGGCGGCCGGAGACCCCGCTGCTGGAGGGCGTGCCGCCGCCGGCGGGTGACCCGGTGCCGCCGGTGGACACCCACCTGACCAAGGGCCGGCCCGCCGACCAGCTGCACGCCTGGGCCGCCAAGCGGGCCAAGGCGCTGCGCATCCCGGTCACCGCGCTGGAGGCCTACGCCTACGCGGCCAGGGTCGCGGAGGTGGAGAACCCGGACTGCCACATCGCCTGGACGACGCTGGCCGGCATCGGCCAGATCGAAAGCCATCACGGCACCTACAGTCACTCCAAACTGACCGACAACGGCGATGTCGCGCCGCCGATACGGGGGGTGCGGCTGGACGGTTCGGGCGGCACCATGCGGATCGTCGAGGACGTCGAGGACGGCCGGGACGGAACAGGCGCCGCAGCAGACCGGGACAGCCGGTCCGACCAGCCCGGCCAGCCCGACGAAGACGGTGTGGTTCGCGCGATGGGGCCGATGCAGTTCATCCCGGAGACCTGGCGGCTCTACGGCGTCGACGCCAACAACGACGGGGTGATCAACCCGGACAACATCGACGACGCCGCGCTGACGGCCGCCGGATACCTGTGCTGGCGCGGGAAGGACCTCGCCACCCGCGACGGCTGGCTGACCGCGCTGACCGCCTACAACGACTCGGAGACATACGCCCGCGCCGTCCGGGACTGGGCGACCGCATATGCGGCAGGCCACCCGCTCTAATCCCTGCTGACACGCTTTAGGCTCGGTAGGCTCTCGGGCGAGCCGGTAACCGTCCCACGAAAAACGTCGCAAGGAGAACTCAATGCCGATCATCGCGCAGGTCGGGGCACGCGAGATCCTCGATTCTCGGGGCAACCCGACGGTCGAGGTGGAAGTGGCGTTGGAGGACGGGACATTCGCCCGGGCGGCCGTGCCGTCGGGCGCCTCCACCGGCGAGCACGAAGCCGTTGAGCTTCGCGACGGCGACACCCGCTACGGCGGCAAGGGCGTGCACAAGGCCGTGCAGGCCGTGCTGGATGAGATAGCGCCGGCCGTCATCGGACTGAACGCCGACGAACAGCGGCGGGTCGACCAGGAGCTGGTCGATTTGGACGGCACCCCGGACAAGTCCCGGCTGGGAGCCAACGCACTGCTCGGGGTGTCGTTGGCGGTCGCCCGAGCGGCCGCCGACTCCGCCGAACTACCGCTCTTCCGCTACCTGGGCGGACCCAACGCGCACATTCTGCCGGTGCCGATGATGAACATCCTCAACGGCGGTGCGCACGCTGACACCGCCGTCGACATCCAGGAGTTCATGGTGGCGCCGATCGGGGCGGCCAGCTTCGCCGAAGCGCTGCGCTGGGGCGCCGAGGTGTATCACGCGCTCAAGTCGGTGCTCAAGAAGCAGGGTCTGAACACCGGGCTCGGTGACGAGGGCGGCTTCGCCCCCGACGTGGCCGGCACCACTGCGGCGCTGGATCTGATCGTCAGCGCCATCGAGTCGGCCGGGTTCAAGCCGGGTGTCGAGGTGGCGCTGGCCCTGGATGCGGCCGCCACCGAATTTCACGACGACTCCGGCTACCGGTTCGAGAAGCAGCTGCGCAGCGCCGCGCAGATGACCGAGTTCTACGCCGGACTGCTCGGCGCCTACCCGCTGGTGTCGATCGAAGATCCGCTGTCCGAGGACGATTGGGACGGCTGGGTGGCGTTGACGGCTGAGATCGGCGACCGGGTGCAGGTCGTCGGCGACGATCTGTTCGTCACCAACCCGGAGCGGCTCGAGGACGGCATCGACAAAGGCGCCGCGAATGCACTGCTGGTCAAGGTCAACCAGATCGGCACGCTCACCGAGACATTGGATGCGGTCACGCTCGCGCACCACAGCGGCTATCGCACGATGATCAGCCACCGCAGCGGTGAGACCGAGGACACCACCATCGCCGACCTGGCGGTGGCGGTCGGCAGCGGCCAGATCAAAACCGGTGCGCCGGCCCGCAGCGAGCGAGTGGCCAAGTACAACCAGCTGCTGCGGATCGAGGAAGAGCTCGGCGACGCCGCCCGCTACGCCGGTGACCTGGCGTTCCCGCGCTATGCGCCGAAGACCCGATAGGCGGCGGGGCAAGGGGTGATGTCCGATCCGAAACGGCCCGATCCGAAGCGGCGGCCAGTGGCGTCGCGGCCGAGCGGCGCCGGCGGGAAGGACCGGGGGCATCCGCGCCGGC
>DASTNJ010000091.1:0-2885 GCA_035721065.1 Mycobacterium sp. | reverse complement strand
GCCGCGTTCTTCACCGCGGCCAGGGTGTGCGCGGTGTGCACCAGCGGAACGGCCCAGCGATCGGCGGCCAGCCAGCCGACCTGGCCGGACAGCCAGTAGTGCGAATGGACGACGTCGTAGTAGCCGGGCTCGTGGGCGGCCTCGGCGCGCAGCACCCCGGCGGTGAACGCACACAACTGGGTGGGCAGGTCGTTTTTGTCCAGGCCCTCGAACGGCCCGGCCACCACGTTGCGCACCAGCACGCCGGGGGCCACCCGCTGCGCCGGCGGGTCGGCCGACGACGTGGCCCGGGTGAAGATCTCCACCTGGACGCCGCGGCGGGCCAGGTGCAGCGCGCTCTGCAGCACGTAAACGTTCATCCCGCCGGCGTCGCCGGTGCCGGGCTGGGCCAGCGGCGAAGTGTGCACCGACAACACCGCCACCCGTCGCAAGTCCACCCAGCCATCTTTGCAGGAGCCGCCCGCGGGCGGGCGGGCCGCAGGTCAGGCGGAGGTGCCGGAGGCGCTGCGGGTCCGGCGCGGCTGCCGCGAATCCCGCTGGGTGCGGCGCACGGCGGCCACCGGATCGGCATAGACGGCGCTCAGTGAGACGACGCCGGCCCCGGCCTCCTGCACCTTGTTGCCGAACGCGGTGACCCGGATCGCCCGCGGCGGCATGATCGAGCGCTCCGCGAAGGCGGCCTCCAGCGCGCCGATACCCTCCGGGTACTCGGTGAACGCCTGCCCGCCGACCACCAGATCGTCGGGGTTGAGCAGATCGCGCAGCAGCGCGACGGCCTGGCCGAGCACCCCGGCCCGTTCGGTCAGCAGCGCCGCCGCCTGCCGATCGCCGCCCCGGGCGGCCTGCACCAGGCCGGTGACGGCTCCCTCGCGAGCCCTGGGCTCACCGAACGCGATCCGCAGCCGCCGGGCTGCGGCCAGCACCGCCTCGTCGCTGACCGTGGACTCCAGCAGGCCGGAACCGCCCAGCAGCTCGGCCGACACCGGCAGGCCGGCGATGGTGCCGGGACCGCTGGCCGGGCTGTGCACCCGCCCATCGATCACCAGCGCGTAGCCCACCGTCTCGCGCGCGTAGACGTACAGGCTGGTCGACCCGCGCGCGGACGGGCGACGCACGCCCAGCAGCAACTCGGCCCCGGCCATCGCATCGACGTGGGAGGCCACCGACACCGGCAGACCCAGCGCCTCGGCCAGCACCGGGCCGACCCGCGCCTGCTTCCAGCCCAACCTGGGGTGGTCGACATGCCCGGTGCCGCTGTCCACCACGCCACCGATCGCCACCCCGACCCACAGCGGGCGGCGTTTCTGCCAGCGGCTCAGATACCGGCCGGCGTCACCCGCCAGCGACGCCAGCGCCGCGTCGGGGTTGCCGCGCGGGGTCGGGGTCTCCGCCACGTCGAGGCTGCGGCCCAGCAGGTCGGTGGCCACGATGCTGGTGGTCCGCGCACCGATGTGCAGGCCCAGCGTCACGAACGGCTCGTGGTTGACCGCCACCGGTATCCGGGGCCGGCCGATCGCGCCGGGCACGGCCAGGTCGGCTCGTTCGACAAGCAGCCCGATGTCCAGCAGCGCGGTCACCTGACGGTTGACGGTGGCAATGCTCAACGAGGTGGTTGCGGCGATGTCGTCCCGGCCGATCGGGCCACGCAGCCGCACCGCGGACAGCACCGCCGCCGCCGCCGTGTCCGGCACCTTCAACGACGGCGCCAGCACCCCCGGCACGCGCCGCGGCAGCGGTGCCGACGGCGCGGCTGCCCGCTGGCCGTCCGATGCGGGGGTGGCGGAAGTGGAGCGCACGCTGTGTCCTTAAAGTCCGAGTCCGGGATTCCGAGGGGGCTGAGCACGCCTGGCGCCCGCGGATCCTCGACGGACCGTTATGCGCGGAAGCTCAGGCGCGGCGACACGCGCTACGACAACACGCGCGGTTCCAGCTGCGGCACACAGCGGGAAATGTAGCACGATCACTAAGGTTGGAAGGATGACTGCTGGTCAACGTGTCGCCGTGGTCACCGGCGCCAGTTCGGGCATCGGCGAGGCGACCGCGAGAACGCTTGCCGCCCAGGGATTCCATGTGATCGCGGTGGCCCGCCGCGCGGACCGGGTCGCCGCGGTCGCCGACGAGATCGGCGGCACCGCCGTCGTCGCCGACGTCACCGACCCGGACGCCGTCGCGGCACTGGCGCAGGCGTGCCCCGACACGGTCAGCGTGCTGGTCAACAACGCCGGCGGCGCCAGAGGCATGGAGTCCGTCGAGCAGGCCGACCTCGAACACTGGCGGTGGATGTGGGAGACCAACGTGCTGGGCACGCTGCGGGTCACCCGGGCGCTGCTGCCCAGGCTGGTCGCCTCCGGCGACGGGCTGATCGTCACGGTGACCTCGATCGCGGCGTTCGAGATCTACGACGGCGGCGCCGGCTACACCTCGGCCAAGCATGCGCAGAGCGCGCTGCACCGCACGCTGCGCGGCGAGCTGCTGGGAAAGCCGGTGCGGCTCACCGAGATCGCCCCCGGCATGGTGGAGACCGAGTTCTCCCTGGTCCGGTTCGACGGCGATGCACAGCGCGCCGACTCCGTCTATGCGGGACTGACGCCGCTGACCGCGACCGACATCGCCGAGGTGATCGGGTTCGTGGCGTCCCGGCCGCCGCACGTGGACCTGGACCAGATCGTCATCCGACCGCGCGACCAGGTGAGTGCGACCCGGGCTAACCGCCGGGCTGGGCCGGCGCAGCGCTAGTTGTCGGCGTCCCCGACAGGGTGGGCGCGTCGGTCGGGGTGGCCGGCGCGGCGTCCGGGATCGGGGTGGCCGGGGGTTTCGCCCCGGGCGCCGGCAGAGCCGACATCGACCGCCAGGTGTCCCAGTCCACCGCCCAGTCCCAGATGTCG
>DASTNJ010000090.1:0-2038 GCA_035721065.1 Mycobacterium sp. | reverse complement strand
TTCCATCGAACTAGAACGCGTCACCTTCATGGATGATGACTCCGGCGGCCGCGGTGGCGAAGGATGAAGGATGACGCGACCGCATTCGATGATGGTGTAATGCCGTCAGGGGCTCCTTAGACCGTATGTAGTGACCGGTGGCTGATCCGGCGGTTGCTGGCCGGGGGCCTCGCCCGCGCAATCTCGTGGGTTACCGAACGCGGTCCCGCGCTCGGCCTGTCCACATTGTGCGAGGAGGGGGTCTGCTGCGTTCGAGGCAGCGAGCGGCGTCGTTGCCGGGTGGATGTGGTCGCGGAATGATCGGGACCCGTGGTAGCGGCCTTGCGGCGTCGGACGTCGGCGCTGCGTGCGTTGTGGTGGCGGCGTGGCTTGTCGATCGCGATTTTGTGGCTCTCCCGGCATGGATGTGGGTGATCGATCGGCGTTTGCGTGGTGATCAGCTGATCGCGTAAGGGTGTGAGCGACACGGCGCCGTAAGTGCGGGACGCGCACGGGCTGTGGCCCTAGGTTCGGGGATCCGCCAAGATCGTCCGGACCGGGAGGGTTCACGCACCCGTGCGCGTCACCACTGCATTCAACCGTCTCCTCGCGTTGCCTGGTACCACCGTCACCGACGTGTCCTTCGGCGCGGCCGAGGTCGTGGTCCAGGTGGCGTTGCGAGCCCGTCGTCTGGCCTGCCCGCACTGCGCGTTCACCACCCGGGCCCGCTATGACCTGCGGCCGGTGGCTTCCCGCTGGCGGCATGCCGACTTCGGCCGGTGGAAGGTGCAGCTCAGTACCGCGCTGCGCCGGCTGGCATGCCCGGAGCACGGGGTGGTCACCGAGGCGGTGCCCTTCGCCCGGCCCGGCTCGCGGTTCACGGCCGAGTTCGAGGACCTGGCCGCGTTCCTGGCGACCAAGACCGACAAGACGACGATCACGCGCGTGCTGCGTATCGACTGGGACACCGTCGGACGGATCTGCGCCCGGGTGGTGGCCGCCGGGCTGGACCCGGCCCGGCTGGACGGACTGGTGCACATCGGCGTCGATGAGGTCTCCTACAAACGCCACCACCATTACCTGACCCTGGTCACCGACCACGACGGCAAGAAGATCGTCTGGGGCGCCGAAGGCAAGGACGCCGCCACCCTGGACACGTTCTTCACCGAACTCGCCCCCGACCGCACCGAGCAGCTCGAAGCGGTCAGCCTGGACATGGGCGCCGCGTTCAACAAGTCCGTCCGCGAGCACGCCCCGGCGGCGACCCGATGCATCGACCCGTTCCACGCTGTCAAGATCGTCACCGACGCCCTGGACACGGTCCGCCGCGGAGTCTGGCAGCAGATGCGCCGTGTCGACCCGGCCGCCGCGCACCGGTTCAAAGGCGCCCGCTGGTGCCTGCTCAAACGACCCGAACACCTCGACGGCGAGCAGGCCGGCACGCTACGGCGGCTGCGCCGCCGCGGCGGGGAACTCTGGCGCGCCTACAGCCTCAAGGAAGCCTTCCGCGCCACCTTCGCCGGCGACCTGGACCCCGACGATGTCGCGGTCCTGATCGACCGGTGGATCAGCAAGGCCAGCCGCTCCCGCATCCCCGCGTTCGTCAAGGCCGCCAAGACGATCCGTAAGCACCGCGACGGCATCCTCGCCGCCATCCGGCTGGGCATCAACAACGGCCGGGCCGAAGGGTTGAACAACCACGTCCGGCTGATCACCCGACGCGCCTACGGCTTCCACTCCGCGACCGCCGCTCTGGCCCTGATCATGCTCTCCTGCGGTCCGATCGAACTACTGCTCCCACACGAACGGGCTCCCGGATGATCAACATGACCCACACTCATGCCGGGAGAGCCGATTTTGTTCGTGGCGACGGTGACGACGGGTGCGGCGGCGTTGGGTCCGCTTTACGCTCGGGCGGCGGGGGAGTCGACACTGCGCGACGAGTTGACGCAGTCGAGCGGGTTGACGGCGTTGCATTTTCGGGATCAGCCCTATGGTCAGTACCTGTCGACGTCGGTGTCGCGTTTCGACCGGGTGCAGGCGAGGGTTCCGGCTGCGG
>DASTNJ010000089.1:0-2604 GCA_035721065.1 Mycobacterium sp. | reverse complement strand
GCAACTGGTCGCAGCCCCCTGGCAGCCACCGCCCGCTGACGCCGCACCGCCTGAACCAGCTGAACCGGGTGAGCCGGGTGAACCGGCCCCGGCTGAGCAGGAGCCGGCGCCCGCGCCGGTTTAGTGCACCGGATCCGTCGGATCAGTCCGGCGAGCCAGCAGCCACGCCTGACCCTGACGTTCGCCGGCCGCAATCAGATCGAGGTCGGCGAATGCGGTTTGCAACTCACCGGCAGCGGCACGGAACGGGCCCGGGGCAGCACCGACCTGGCTCAGCGCGACGATCGCCAGCAGCCCCTCGGGGGCCAACCGTTCGATGATCGCCCGGTCCAGACGACGATCCCGGAACTTATGGCAGTAGATGAGGTGAACCGCCGGACCGGGCGGCAGACCGTGATCCAGGTCGACCACGTCGAATCGACAGCGATCGGCAACTCCGGTGCGCCAGGCAAGATCTCGCGCTTGCCGGATGGCCACCTCGGAGACGTCGAGGCCCCAGACATCCAGGCCCCGGCGCGCCAGCCACACCGCGCCGAGCCCCTGCCCGCACGCGATGTCCAGGGCATATCCCGCGGTCGGAAGCAGCGTCTGATCCGTCGCAAAAACCGTGGCGAGGCCGATCGCGTCGGCCGGCGGTGCTCCCCGGCCGGCGTATCGCTCGTCCCAGCGGATCCGGTCGTCGTCGCTCACCGGCCAGCACCGGCCGATCAGGACGCCAGATAAAAACAGTCCACCTGCTGGGCACCCGGATGCGCGGGCTGGGCCGTGCTGCCGGCCAGAAACTCGAGGATCGCCGGCAGATTATCCTCCACGAGGCGGGCGTCTTCGTCCCGCAGGCAGCCTTTTTCCCGCAGCTGAACAAGCGACAGCGCATCCGGCGACAACGACAGCAGTTCGATACCGACTGCTACACCGGACCGGTCGAGGTCCACGTTGACCGTCGGGGAAACCTCAACGGCCGAACCCACCCCCCGGCTTTCCACACCGAAATCGATGTAGGCGGCGTGCGCCGCGTGGTCGACTTCGATGTGCGCCCTGGCCACGGTCACCGTCCTTTGCCCGGCGGGGTGATGTCACTAAGCACTCTAATCGGTGCGGCGAAGCAGCCGTCGGTCGATCTGCCGCTCAATTCTTGAGTTGGTGCTGCTTTCGCCGCTCGAGGATGGCTCGACTCAGCTCACCCTTGAAGAACTCCTCATCGAACGCGCCGGTTCGGTACAGCCGCGGGCCGAGCAGGTCGCGAAGTTCCTCCAGCTGCAGCCGGTCGCTCGATCCGTTTTCGAGCACCCAGTCCACGGCGGCTTCGATTCCGCGCTGCTGGCACAACCGTTCGACCTGCTTACCCGCGGACCGCTTGTGAAACCGGGCGAAACCGGCCTTACTCCACCGACGTACCTCGGTCGCTTCCAGCTCGAGCAGCGTGCGCAGCACGGTCAGCGGCCCATCCTTGGCTCTGCGGAACGCCGACAGGTCGGCGACGGTCAACGCCCCGTCGGGCCGCCTGGCCCGCTCCACCTCGCGGTCCACCACGACGGCGGTGCGACCGTGCGCAATATCGTGCGCCCATCGGACCAGGGTGAAGCCGTGATCTGGAAGTTGGTACTTTTTGGTCTGCCGAATCATTCAGCGCGCCTCCCGGTTGGTTCAGCCTAAATATATGGTCGGCCGGGCCGGGCGAGCGTGCGGTGCGCCATGACCACGGCGTTTGTGCTCTGCGGTGGGGCCAGCCCGGCGGCGGTCCCGCTCGCGTCGCACCGGCACCGAAGTTCCTCCGGAATACTGCACGGGTGAAATTGCCGCCGTGGATGGTGCTCGTGCTGTTCGTCCTGGGCGCGGCCGCCGGTCTGGTGGGTGATCACTGTCACGTCGTCACCGGAACCACCGAGTATTTACCGGCCTCGCACACGATGCCATTCGTGTGGAGCAGCCCCATCTCGTTTCCGTTCATGGTTGGTGGCGCCACCGTCGCGCTGGCGGAGTTGCGGCTGCACCTGCCGGCACCGCGAGCCGAGGTTACCGCACGTCAGGGGGTGGCCGGGGTTGCCGCTGTGCTGGGGACCTACGTCATCACCGCGCTGGTGCACACCGCGCCGGCGGTTCCGGCCACGGTGCTGATCTGCGCATTGGCGGCCCATCACCTACTGCGCACTGGGTGATCGCGCCGGCCTGGTGTGCGCGGTGCTGGCTGCCGTGATTGGGCCGGCCGTCGAAAGTGTGATCGCTGCCACCGGACAGTTCCGGTATGCCGAATCGTCCGACGGCTTGTTCGGCGTGGCTCCCTGGCTACCGCCGCTGTATTTCGGATTCGGGATCGTTGCCGCACTGATCGGCGAGATCACCGTCGCGATGCGGCCAGCCGGGCGTCGGCTAACCACCGAGGTCGGCGAGCAGTAGTTGCCGTACCCGCCCGGCCGGCGACTCGGGATCACGGGCTGCGACGATCGCGTAGCGCCACCGCGAATCGCTGTCGGCGATGGCGGCAAGCGCCGCCTCGACCACCTCCGGAGCCAAGTTCAAGGAAAGACTCCACTCCGAACTCGCGGTGGTGCCGGCGTATTCGGCCGCGCCGGCCAGGGTTGCCAGGAACTCGCCATCGCAGCTGTA
>DASTNJ010000088.1:0-2394 GCA_035721065.1 Mycobacterium sp. | reverse complement strand
CACCGCCACCGCGACCAGCAGGTAGAAGCCGGCCATCATCGCGAGCGTGGCGGCACGGGCGCGCCTTTCGCCAAGGACCACCGGCAGTGTGTGAATGCCCAGCGGCTCGTCGTAGGGGATCTTGTCGATGTGCTTGCCCATCAGCACCGTCGTGCACAGCAGCCCGTACGGCAGTGACGCCAGCACGGTGCCCCAGCCCACCGCGCCGACCGCCGAGTAGTAGGTTCCGCACACCATCAGCGGGCCCCAGACCACCAGCACATCCGGTTCGCCCAGGCCGCGTTTCTTGAGTCGTATCGGCGGTGCCGTGTAGGCGACGCTCAACACGAAGCCCGCCAACGCAAATGCCGCCACGGGCCAGCCGCGTGCCCACGTCAGCACGACCAGAATCGCCAGATCTGCCAGGTTCACCATCGCGATCGCCACAACCAGGGTGCGACGGCTGACCAGGCCGGAAAGCACCGGGTGGGGGGCGTAGAGAGCACGAGGGTAGCTGGCGCTGTCGGTGCCGGTCTGGGTGTCGAAAAGGTCGTTCATCAAGTTATTGGCGGTGTGCGCCAACGTGATTCCGACAATCGCGAGGATCAGCCACCGCCAGTCCAGGTTGGGCCGGCCGACCGCCAGCAGCGCGGCGACGAGCCCGGCGAACACCGTCATCGGGAGGACCGCGGCGCGAGTGACGACGAGCCAGCGGGTGACGACGTCGACCGGCCCGTCCGGCGGCGGGTTGGTTGTGCGCAGCGCGTACGCCCACGAGCTGAGTCGGGAGCGGGTTTTTGCCTCGGTCATGCAGTTCCCCCGAATCCCGATCAGTGCTGTTGCCAGGGCAGGCTCGGGGATGGGTGCGGCCCGGCGTTGAACGCCGCCAGCGACCCGCCCACTTCGACGATGCCGCGCAGCGCGTTCCAGCTCAGCATGGTCAGGTAATCGATCAGCTCGTCGGACGTCATCCGCGGGTCCAGCAGCCACGAGTGCGTTGCCAGCTGGACGCCGCCGACGATCATGTTGGCCCACGGCTCGACGCCGCGGGTGTCCATCCCGACCTCCTGCATCCGCAGGCGCAGCATCACCGCGAGCATCCGGGCGATGATCCGCTCGGAGTCGGCGACCACTTTGTTCTTGCTTGCCGAGCTGTTCGCCATCACGAACCGGTACGGCTCGGGCTCGTCGGCCACGGTCTCCACGTACACCCGGATGATCTCGCGAACCAGCTCGAAGCCGTCCAGGTTCGACGACAGCGCATCGGCCATGTTGGGGATCAGCGTGGTCTGTGCGAACCGCATCATCACCGCGGTGGTGAGCTCGTTCTTGTCGGCGAAGTAGCGGTACAGGACGGTCTTGGAGACGCCGATCTCGCCGGCGATCTCGTCCATGCTCACGTAGCGCCCGCGCTGCCGGATCGCCTCGATCGTGCCGTCGATCAGTTCGTTGCGGCGTTCGGCCTTGTGCTGGCGCCAACGGCGTTTGCGACCGTCGGTTTTCACCGTCACTGCCGCGATCTGTTCAGCCACTTTTGCCGGTCCTCATCCGTCAGACGATGTCGATGATACGGCCCCGCGTTGTCCTGCCGCCCGCCCGCCCGTGGCGCTGATCGGCGCGGTTACATACAACCGCACCGCCGCGATGGCGGATGATGGTCTGGTGGCCAGCCACCGAATGACCCCGGGCAGTGAGCCGTCGGCGCTGGTGCGGGCGGGTGCGGCGCTGGCGGGATCGTTTGCCGGTGCGGACGCGGCGGCCGACGCCGAGCGGCTGGTGGCGTTGCGCCGGATGAAGCTGGTGGCGCTGAGTTTCCTGCTCGGCGCCACCGTGATTTTCCTGGTGTGCCGGTGGGCGCAGGTTGGCGGCGGCGCACCGGCCTGGGTGGGCTACGTCGGCGCCGCGGCCGAGGCCGGCATGGTGGGCGCGCTGGCGGACTGGTTCGCGGTCACGGCGCTGTTCAAGCATCCGCTGGGCGTGCCGATCCCGCACACCGCGATCATCAAGCGGAAGAAGGACCAGCTGGGCGAGGGGCTGGGCACTTTCGTGCGGGAGAACTTCCTGTCGCCGGAGGCGGTGGAGACCAAGCTGCGGGACGCCCAGGTGGCCGGCCGGCTGGGCAAGTGGCTGTCCGAGCGGGCGCACGCCGAGCGGGTGGCCGCCGAGACGGCGACCGTGCTGCGCGTCCTGGTGGAACTGCTTCGCGACGAGGATGTGCAGTACGTGATCGACCGGATGATCGTGCGGCGCATCGCCGAGCCGCAGTGGGGACCACCCGCCGGGCGGGTGCTGGCTACCCTGCTGGCCGAGAACCGGCAGGAGGCGCTGATACAACTGCTCGCCGACCGGGCGTTCCAGTGGTCGCTCAACGCCGGAGAGGTCATCCAGCGGGTGGTCGAACGGGACTCGCCGACC
>DASTNJ010000087.1:0-20896 GCA_035721065.1 Mycobacterium sp. | reverse complement strand
CGCCCCGCACACGAACGGCACGGTGAACTGCCACTTGTCGATGTGGTGGGTGTAGTCGGCGGGGGTGAGCACCTCGGACTCGTCGACGTAGTCCACCCCGAGGCTCTGCAGGATCTGCGCCTCGACGAAATGCCCGATGCGCGCCTTGGCCATCACCGGGATGGTGACGGCCGCGATGATGCCCTCGATCATGTCCGGGTCGCTCATCCGAGACACCCCGCCCTGGGCGCGGATGTCGGCCGGCACCCGTTCCAGTGCCATCACCGCGACGGCTCCGGCTCCCTCGGCGATGCGGGCCTGCTCCGGGGTGACGACGTCCATGATGACGCCGCCCTTGAGCATCTCCGCCATGCCGCGCTTGACCCGGGCCGTTCCGGTCTGCCCGTTGCCGGCCGAGCCGTTCTGCGCCGCGCTGTCCACTGCTCACTCCCCTATCGATCGGTATTCGCCCAGTCTAATTGCCGGGTTGTCCGCCCCGGCCCTGCCTAGCGGATCGGCTGGAGCTGCGCGTGAACGCCGTCGGCCGCCGCGTTCGCCTCGGCCAGCCGCTCGCCGAGCTGCAGCGGGTAGACCGTCTGTCGCGCGGCGGCCAGCGAGGCAATCGTCGCCACGTCGCACCAGCGGTGCCCGTGCAGGTAGCGGCGTTCCAGCGCGGTCCGCGAGGCCCCCGACGGCTCGAACCGCGCGGTGCGGTAGACGAAGAAGAACTCGCGGCTGTTCAGCTGTTCGCCGTTGAACCAGAACACGGCGTCGCGGCGCCAGATCGGGCCGGCCAGCTCGGCCGGGTCGACGACCAGGCCGGTCTCCTCGGCCAGCTCGCGCGCCGCCGCGGCGGCCAGCTGCTCGCCGGGCAGCGTCTGACCGCCGACGGTGAACCAGAACCGCGATGCCGAATCGCCCAGCGCCGGGTCCGAGCCGCACAGCAGCAACACCGACCCGTCGTCGTCGAGCAGTACCACCCGCGCCGAGACGCGCGGTTCCGATCCTTCGTCGGCCGACCGGTTGTGCCCGTGAACGCCGGCGCGTTCGACGATTTCGAAATACGTTGGCAGCGCAGCTGTCCCACCCAGGTGCAGCAGGCGCACCAGGGGCCGCTCCCGCAGCGCCACCGTGTCCCGCACCGCGTCGTTGTGAAACCGGCGGGCCAGCAGCACCCTTGCCTCGGCGTCGGCCAGTTCGGCGACGATCGGGGTCGGCAGCGACGCCGGGGCGACCATCGCCAACTCGGCCGACAGCTCGTTCTCCGCCGTCTCCCGGGCCTTCCGCGAAGCCCGTTCGGCTCGGTTCGCCAGATTGACCAGCGCCTCGCGCCGCTCGCCGGCCGACTCACCGCCGTAGGCCTCGACGGCGACCGCCCGGGCCACCACCGCGCGGCGGGCCAGCGCCGCGTCGAGGGCCTGCCAGGACAGATCGCAGCGCACATGCAGCCGGTTGAGCCGGTTGGCGGTCTGGTACGCCCAGGCCAGGGCGGCGGCCAGCACCGCGACCGCGACGAGCACCAGCGCCGTCAGCAACGCCGCCGACGTCATCAACTGGCCACCGAGACCTTGCTGCCCACGCCGGCGACGGTCTCGTAGACCCGGATGATCTGCTCGGCCACCACCGACCAGTCGTAGCGGCGCACCGCCTCGGCGGCCGCGGCGACGTAGCGTGCCCGCAGCGCGTCGTCATCGAGCATCGCGATCAGCGCGCCGGCCATCGCCGCCGGGTCGTCCGCCGGCACCAGCAGGCCCGCCTCCCCGTCGCGCAGCACCCGCCGGAACGCGTCCAGGTCGCTGGCCACCACCGCGGTTCCGGCCGCCATCGCCTCCACCAGCACGATGCCGAAGCTCTCTCCCCCGGTGTGCGGGGCGCAGTACACGTCGGCACTGCGCAGCGCCGACGCCTTCTCCGCATCGTCGACCTGGCCGAGAAGACGCAGATGTTTCGCGAATTCGCCTGCGCGGTCGCGTAATTCCTCTTCGTCACCGCGACCGACGACCAGCACCTCGACATCGGGGAAGCGTTCCACCAGGGCCGGTAGCGCACCGAGCAGAACTGCCATGCCTTTGCGGGGTTCGTCGTAGCGGCCCAGAAACAGCACCGTGCGTCCCGGCCGCGGATAACCGTCCAGCACCGGTGCATCGGTGAACAGCGACACGTCGACGCCGTTGGGGATCTCCACCGCGTCGGACCCGAGCGCCTCCATCTGCCAGCGCCGGGCCAGGTCGGAGACGGCGATCCGGCCGACGATCTTCTCGTGCCACGGACGCAGCACGCCCTGGAACACGCTGAGCGTCAATGACCGGGTGGTCGAGGTGTGGAACGTCGCGACGATCGGGCCGTCGGCCAGCCGCAGCGCCCACATCGACAGGCTGGGCGCGTTCGGCTCGTGCACGTGCAGCACGTCGAAATCACCTTGGGCGAGCCACTTTTTCACCCTGCCGTGCACCGCCGGGCTGAACTGCAGCCGCGCCACCGACCCGTTGTAGGGAATCGGCACCGCCCGGCCGGCGGAGACGACGTAGTCGGGCAGCTGCACATGCGGGGACGCCGGGGCCAGCACGCTGACCTCGTGCCCGCGGGCGCGCAGCGCCTCGGCCAGCTGCAGCACGTGCACCTGCACCCCGCCGGGCACGTCGAACGAGTATGGGCACACCATGCCGACACGCATCAGGCCTCCCCCAGCCGGGCCCGATGCTCCGCCGGCAGGTCCGCCAGCCACTGCGGCTGCAGCATGTGCCAGTCCTGCGGGTGTGCGGCGATGCCGACCGCGAAGTAGTTGGCCAGCACCTGGGTGATCTTGTCGACGTCGCCGCTGCTGCAGTCCAGCGGCGACTGAATGTTGAAAACCCAGCCGTCGCCCTCGTTCCAGCAGTGCACAGGTAACAGTGCCGCGCCGGTTTCGATCCCCAGTTTCGCCGGCCCGGCCGGCATTCGGGTGGGCTCACCGAAGAAGTCGACGGTCACCCCGCCGCGGGTCAGGTCGCGGTCGGCCAGCAGACACACGATGCGGTTGTCGGCCAGCCGTTCGCGCAAAATGTCGAAGGGCGGCCGCGCACCGCCGGTCAGCGGCAGCACTTCGAAGCCGAGGCCTTCCCGGTAGGCCAGGAACCGCCGGTACAGCGACTCGGGTTTCAGCCGCTCGGCAACGGTGGTGAATCTGCCGTGGGCCGCCGCCACCCAGACTCCGGCCATGTCCCAGTTGCCGCTGTGCGGCAAGGCCAGTACCGCACCGCGGCCCGCCGCCAGCGCGTTGAGCACGTTGTCGTTTCCGCGAACCATGCCGTCGAATCTTTGGGCCAGCGCGGCATGGTCCATCGTCGGCAGCCGCAACGCCTCTCGCCAGTAGCGCGCATAGGACGCCAGCGAGGCGCGGATCAACTCGGCGGGCACCTCGGCCGGTGCCACCCCGACCACCCGGGCCAGGTTCTTGCGCAGCTGCTCCGGGCCGCCGCCGCGGGCGGCGTAGAAGGCTCCGGCGTCGAATGCGTTGCGGGCGACGAACTCCGGCAGCGTACGCACCATCGCCCAGCCCGCCGCGTAACTCCGGTCGGTGGCCCAGCCCTCCAGGGTGGCGACCCCGGGGAACTTGCGGGCTCCCGGCACCGAGATCACGGTCGCTCCACCGCGCCGGGTGAGCTGCGCACGGCGTGCAGCCGCTGCACGCAGGTGATCAGGCTGGCCGCCGCCAGCAGCCACATCGCCACCGGCAGCGCCCATGGCAACGGGAACAGCGGCAGGTCGGACAGCCCGGCACCGACCAGCACGATGATCAGCCGCTCCGGGCGTTCGATGAAACCGCCGTCGCCGCGCAGGCCGCTGGCCTCCGCGCGGGCCTTGATGTAGGAGATCACCTGCGAGGTGACCAGGCAGATCAGCGTGGCCACCACCAGCGGCGCGTTGCCCAGCCCGAATCCGGCCCACCAGGCCAGCCCGCAGAACACCGCGCCGTCGCTGACCCGGTCGCAGGTGGCGTCCAGCACCGCGCCGAACCGGGTCCCGCCGCCACTGAGTCGGGCCATCGCCCCGTCGAGCATGTCGAAGTGCACGAAGAACCAGACCACCAGCGTGCCGGCGAACAGGTGCCCGGCTCCGAACAGCGTCAGCGCGGCCAGCACGGCTCCGGCGGTGCCGATGATGGTGACGATGTCGGCGGTCAACCCGATCCGCAGCAACCCGCGCGCGATCGGGGTGGTGATACCGGCGAAGGTCGCCCGGGACAGGAACGGCAGCCGGCTCACGGCTGTGCGGCCCACTCGTCGGCGAGCAGTTTGCGGGTGTCGCGCAGCAGTTGCGGGATGACCTTGGAGTTCCCGACGATCGTGATGAAGTTGGCGTCGCCGCTCCACCGCGGCACCACATGCACGTGCAGGTGTTCGGCGAGCGACCCACCGGCCGACGTCCCGAGATTGAGCCCGACGTTGAAGCCGTGCGGTCGCGAGACCGCCTTGATGACCCGAATCGCCTTCTGCACGAACGCCATCAGTTCGGCGCTCTCGGTTTCGGTCAGGTCCTCCAGCTCGGAGAATCGCCGGTAGGGCACCACCATCAGGTGCCCCGGGTTGTACGGGTACAGATTGAGCACGGCGTAGACGTACTCGCCGCGGGCCACCACCAGGCCCTCCTCGTCGGGCAGCGTGGGGATGTCGGTGAACGGCCGCTCCGATCCGGCCGACCCCGCCGGGTCGCGTTTGACGGCCTCGGCCAGATACGTCATCCGGTACGGCGTCCACAACCGCTCCAGATGGTCGGCGTCGCCGACGCCCCTGTCTATGAAGGTCGGCGTCTCCTCGCGCTCGTCGTCGCCGCGGTCTCCGGTCACGTGCAGCCCACCTTCACCGATTCCGCTGTGGGAACGGTGTTCTCCCGGCCGGCAATCCATTCGGCGATTGCGGCGATCGCCTCGTCGCGCGGTACCCCGTTCAGCTGGGTGCGGTCGGCGAACCGGAAACTGACCGCGCCCGCCTCGACGTCGCGGTCGCCGGCCAGCAGCATGAACGGCACCTTCTGGTTGGTGTGGTTGACGATCTTCTTCGCCATCCGGTCGTCGCTGGCGTCCACCTCTGCCCGCACCCCGTGCGAGCGCAGTTGCGCGGCAACGTCTTCCAGGTAGGGCAGGTGGTCGTCGCTGACCGGGATGCCGACCACCTGCACCGGCGCCAGCCAGGCCGGGAACGCCCCGGCGTAGTGCTCGGTGAGCACCCCGAAGAACCGCTCGATCGACCCGAACAGCGCGCGGTGGATCAGCACCGGCTGCCGGCGCGTCCCGTCGGCGGCGGTGTATTCCAGGCCGAACCGCCCCGGCATGTTGAAGTCCAGCTGGATCGTCGACATCTGCCAGTTCCGGCCGAGCGCGTCGCGCACCTGCACCGAGATCTTCGGCCCGTAGAACGCCGCCCCGCCGGGATCGGGCACCAGCTCCAGCCCGGAGGCGTCGGCAACCTCGCGCAGCGTCGCGGTCGCTTCGTCCCACACCTCGTCGGTGCCGACGAACTTCTCCGGGTCCTTGGTGGACAGCTCCAGGTAGAAGTCGTCCAGGCCGTAGTCGGCGAGCAGGTCCAGCACGAACCGCAGCAGCGAGGCGAGTTCGTCGCGCATCTGCTCGCGGGTGCAGTAGATGTGCGCGTCGTCCTGGGTCATGCCGCGCACCCGGGTCAGCCCGTGCACCACCCCGGAGCGCTCGTAGCGGTAGACGCTGCCGAACTCGAAGAGGCGCAACGGAAGTTCCCGGTAGGACCGGCCCCGCGACCGGAAGATCAGGTGGTGCATCGGGCAGTTCATCGGCTTGAGGTAGTAGTCCTGCCCGGGCTTGCGCAGCTCGCCGTCGTCGGCGTATTCGGCGTCGATGTGCATCGGCGGGAACATCCCGTCGCGGTACCACTCCAGGTGCCCGGAGGTCTGGTAGAGCTGCGACTTGGTGATGTGTGGGGTGTTGACGAACTGGTAGCCGGCCTCGATGTGCTTGCGCCGCGAGTAGTCCTCCATCTCGCGGCGGACGACTCCGCCCTTGGGATGGAAAACCGGCAGGCCGGAACCGATCTCGTCGGGGAAGCTGAACAGGTCCAGTTCGACGCCGAGCTTGCGGTGGTCGCGCCGCTGCGCCTCCTCGATCAACGTCAGGTGGGCATCCAGCGCCTCGTGCGACTCCCAGGCGGTGCCGTAGATGCGCTGCAGGCTGGCGTTGGCCTGGTCGCCGCGCCAGTACGCCGCCGAGGACCGGGTGAGCTTGAACGCCGGGATGAAGCGGGTGGTCGGGATGTGCGGACCGCGGCACAGGTCGCCCCAGATGCGTTCCCGGGTGCGCGGATCCAGGTTGTCGTAGGCGGTGAGCTCGTCGCCGCCGACCTCCATGATCTCGGCGTCACCGGATTTATCGTCGACCAGTTCCAGCTTGTAGGGCTCGTTCGCCAGTTCGGCGCGGGCCTGGTCCTTGGACTCATACACCCGGCGGGCGAACAGCTGGCCATCCTTGACGATCTTGCGCATCCGCTTCTCCAGCGCCGCCAGATCCTCGGGCGTGAACGCCTCGGGCACGTCGAAGTCGTAGTAGAAGCCGTCGGTGATCGGCGGGCCGATGCCGAGCTTGGCGGCCGGGAAGAGCTCCTGGACCGCCTGCGCCAGCACATGCGCGCAGGAGTGCCGGATCACGCTGCGGCCGTCGTCGGTGTCGGCGGTCACCGCGGTGACGTCGGCGTCGGCCTCCGGCGTCCAGCTCAGGTCGCGAAGCTTGCCCTCGGCGTCACGCACCACCACGACGGCGTCCGGTACGCCGCGGCTGGGCAGCCCGGCCTCGCGCACCGCCGCGGCCGCAGTGGTGCCGGCGGGCACCCGGATCAGGGCGCTCATGTGGGGTTCTCCCGGGCTGGTCAGGGGCCGCAGGGCCCGCAGAGGTGGTCACATCGATCGCGACCATGCTATCGGGGCGCGTCGCCCCGGCCTCACGGCTGTCCGGGCTTGAGCCGCACGAACAGTCCCTCGGCTTCGGCCAGCACGCGCTCGCCGTCGGCGAGCCGCGCCTCGACGAAGATCTTGCGCCCCTCCACCCGGCTGACGCCCGCCTCGATCTGCAGCTCTGTTTCGATCGGGACGATATTGCGGTAGTTCACGTGCAGGTAGGCGGTCCGCTGATACGGCCCGCGGGTGAGCAGCCAGGATGCGGTGCCCAGCGTCGAGTCGAACAGGTGCGCGACCGCACCGCCGTGCACCGCCCCGTTGCGGCCCAGGTGGTACCGGCGAAATCGGGCCCACCCCGCCAGCCGGCCGGCATCGCCTTCCCCCGGCACCCTCCACACCTTCATCGGCACCGAGAACACGTTGCCGCGCATCGGCAGGTCCATTCGCCGTCCGGACGGCGATGACCACTCGTCGGCGTCGAACGGCGCCAGTAGTTCGCTGACCTTTTCCAGCGCGTCGGCGGCCTGTGCGATCACCTCGTCGGGGGCGTCGACGGCCCGGGCGTGGTCCTGCACCGCACGCACCGCGTCGATGAAACGGCCGTAGTCCGGACCGCCCTTGCCGGTCGGTTCAGGAGGATTGAACCCGCCACCGGGGTGAGCTGTGTCCATAGCCGTTCATTCTGCGGCCATGGTGCGAAAGCGACAGCGACGCCCCAGGCGCGGGCTCAACGCACAGCGGCGGCCGCGCCCGCGGCCGATAGCGCCGCGAACCCCTCGTCGCTCAAGCTGATCTCCGCGGCGGCGACGTTCTGCTCGAGGTGTGCCAGGCTGGCCGTTCCCGGGATCGGCAGCATGACCGGCGAACGTTTCAGCAGCCAGGCCAACGCCAGCTGCGACGGTGTGGCGCCATAATCGGCGGCCACCTTCGCCAGCAGCCCGTCCGGGGCGGCCAGCGGCCCAGCGGCCAGCGGATACCACGGGATGAAGCCGATCCCCCGCTCGGCGGTGGCATCCACCAGCGCGTCGGCGCCGCGATCGGTCAGGTTGTAGCGGTTCTGCACCGACACGATCGGGGTGATCCGGGCGGCGGCGTCCAGCACGTCCACGCCGACCTCGGACAGGCCGATGTGGCGGATCTTTCCCTCATCGCGCAGCGCCACCAGCACACCGAGCTGATCGGCCAGTGGGATTTCCCGGTCGACCCGATGCAGCTGAAACAGGTCGATGCGCTCCACGCCGAGCCGGCGCAGACTCATCTCGACCTCTTGGCGCAGATAGTCGGGATTGGCCAGCGGAACCCACCGGTCGGGCCCGGTGCGCAGCAGCCCCGCCTTGGTCGCGATCACCAGATCCGGATACGGGTGCAGCGCCTCGCGGATGATCTCCTCGGAGACGTACGGGCCGTAGGAGTCGGCGGTGTCGATGAAATTGACGCCGAGCTCCACCGCCCGCTGGAGCAGCCGCACCGCCCCGACACGGTCGGCCGGCGGTCCCCATATCCCCGGCCCGGTGAGACGCATCGCACCGAAACCGAGCCGGTTGACGGTCAGGTCGCCGCCGATGGTCAACGTGCCGGCCGCTGCGGCGGGAGAATTGGTGCTCACCCGACCGACGTTACGCGCCGGCCGTGGCAGGGTGGACGGGTGGATTTGAGCGCACTACGCACACTGACGCTGACCTACCCGGAGGTGGGCGCGACGGCCGGAACGCTGCCGGGCGGCTACCAGCACATCGCCGTGGCGGAGCGAATCGGCCACGGCCGCCCCCGTTTCGACGAGGCAGCCGACAAGGTATTGCACTGGGGCATGCAGCGCGGCGCCGGCCTGCGAATCCAAACCAGCAGCGATGTCGCGACGCCGGACGACGTGGTGCTGGTGCGGATCGGCTTCCTGCGCGCGCCGTGCCGGGTCGTCTACGTCGTCGACGAGGCCGACCGGCGCGGCTTCGCCTACGGCACCCTGCCCGGCCACCCCGAGTCCGGCGAGGAGTTGTTCGCGGTGCGCTACGACCCGGCCGACGACGCCGTCTACGCCGAGATCCGGGCGTTCTCCCGGCCGGCCACCTGGTGGGCCAGGCTCGGCCGGCCGGTCGTCGGCCCGGCCCAGCGCATCATCACCCAACGCTATTTGCGCGCGATATAAGCCGGCAAAATAAACGGCCGTGCCACGAATTGTCGGGGTATTCGTGGCACGGCCGTGGACCAGAGGTGATTCGAGCGGTTACGTCGCTCGCCTGTTGTGTTCTGCGTTCGCCAGCCGGGCCAGCACGACGGCCGAGACCAGCAGACCGAAGTCACGCAGGGCGATGTCGTAGTAGCCGGACAGCGTGAGCAGGTCGACGATGATGCCGGCCAACCAGGCCGCCACCACCCAGCCGCCGATCCGCGGCGCTACCGCGACCAGGACCCCGGCGACGATCTCGATGACACCCACCAGGTACATGGTGTGCGCCGGGTTGCCGAGCACGTCGAGCCAGTGGGCCAGGTACTTGTCCCAGTGACCCATCCCCTCGCAGCAGGGCACGTGCGGCAGGATGTTGAAGAACTTGTCCAGACCGAACAGAATCGGTGCGACGGTGAACAGTGTGCGCAGCAAGAAGAACGCTTCGAATAGCGGATCTTTCATCCGTTCCGAAAGCGCTGGGGTGCTGGCGGCGTGACCGGTACTCATGGTGACCTCCAAACCTGTCAATAACAGGGCTTACATTATGTAGATTAGGGCGCTTAGAATGTATCGTCAAGTAGTTTATCCGATAGAGATTCGGTAACAATGAGCTCACTGGAACGTCACGCCGCCCGGATCGGCGCCCTGGCCGATCCGGTGCGCCTGGCGCTTTACCGGTTCGTCGCCGCACAGCCGGGGCCGGTCAGCCGCGACCAGGCGGCCGACGCCGTCGGGATCGCCCGCCATCAGGCCAAATTCCACTTGGACCGGCTCGAGGCCGAAGGTCTGCTGGACAGCGATTATGCGCGGTTGACCGGCAAGTCGGGTCCCGGCGCCGGCCGCCCCTCGAAGCGCTACCAGCGGTCGGAGCGCGAGATCGCGGTCAGCGTGCCGCCCAGGCAGTACGAACTGGCCGGCCGACTGATGGCGGACGCCATCGCCGAAGCCGCCCGCACCGGGGCGTCGGCGGCCGACGCGCTGGAAAGGCTGGCCCGGGACCGCGGCCGGGAGATCGGAGCCGCGGCCGTCGGCGGCCGGCCGCCGGCCGATGCGCGGGCCACCCTGTCGCTGGCCGCCGACGCGCTCGACGAGCAGGGCTACCAGACGCGCTGCACCGGCGGCGAGATCTACCTGACCAACTGCCCGTTTCATGCGATGGCGTCAGCGCAGCAGCAGCTGACCTGCGACATGAACCACGCACTGATCAACGGGCTGGCCGACGCGCTGGCGCCGCACAGCCCGCACACCAGACGCTCCCCCGACCCGGCCGGCTGCTGCGTGGTGCTCAGCCTGGACGGGTCAGCGGATCAGGCCGGCGATTAGCCCCACCGGGCCAGCAGCCGCTCGGCGCCCGTGCACAGCCGATCGATGACCACGCCCACCGGCTCGCTGCCGGTGAGCATGCCCACACCCTGACCCCCGTCGACGGGCGCCACCCGCTGATCGTCGGCGGCGATCCCGGCCGCCAGCTCCGAACCCGCGGCCGGGTCAACGGCCGGGTCGGCTTCCCGACCGGCCCAGGCTGCCAGGAAGTTGTTGGACAGCACCCGGGACGGAAACCGGGCCGGCCAGGGAAAGCCGGACGCGATGTCGAACACCCTGGTGGCCACGGTGTCGGTCGCGGCCGCGGCGATCAGCGTCCGGCGGGCGCCGTCGCCGGTGAGCGCCTCCGGGCAGGCCGACAGGCAGGTACCCAGCCAGGCGCCGTCGGCGCCGGCGGCCAGCACCGCGGCCAGGCTGCGCGCCGAGCTGATCCCTCCGGCCGCCAGCACCGGCACGGCCGCCACATCCAGCACTTCGTCCAGCAGCGGCAGGGTGGCCAGCTTCACTTCGCCGTGACCGCCGCCTTCCGCACCCCGGGCGACCAGCACCTCGACACCGGCGTCCTGAGCGCGCTGGGCGCCCACCCGGTCGTAGACCTGGGTCGCGGTGACGATTCCGGCCGACTGCGCGCGGTCGATCCACGACAGGTCGGTGCCGAAGCTGACCGACAGCATCGTCGGGCGCGCCGCCAGTGCAGTCTCGAACAGCTCCGGCTGGCCGCGAATCACCCAGTCGACCAAGCCGATTCCGAACCGCGGCACCGCACCCAGCTGTGCCAGCTCGGCCCGCAGCGACGCCGCCGAGGAGGTGCTGCCCATGCCGATCATCCCGAGGCCGCCCGCGGCGCTCACCGCGGCGGCAAGCCGGCCTCCGGCCACCCCACCCATCGGGGCGTTGACGATCGGCAGCCTCAGACCGGCCTCGAGCGACCAGCGCGTGGACAACACCGACATCACCTGAAGTGCCGGGACGCCGGCTACGGCATGTGCTTGGCGACCGTCAGCACGACGGCCGAGTCCTCGAGGGACTCCAGGGCGTGCCGGGTCGGGGGGATCACCACCAGGTCACCGGCCGTGCCCTCCCACGCGTCGTCGCCGGCGGTGAGCCGCACCCGCCCGCGCAGCACCTGCAGCGTCGCCTCGCCCGGGCTGTCGTGCTCGGCGAGCGCCTCCCCGGCCCGCAGTGCGACCAGGGTCTGGCGCAGCGCCTTGTGGCCGCCGCCGTAGATGGTGTGGGCGGATCGCCCGCTGTGCGCCTGCTGCGCCGCGGTCAGGTTCTCGGCGGCCAGGCTGTCCAGGGAGATGGATTCCATCGCTTTGCAGTCCTCCGGTCTCAGTGATTTCAACTGGATAGGCTTCAACTGGATAGTAGGAGAATTCCCGCCGCGACCAACGCGATCACCTTGACCACCTCGAATCCGACGTAGATGTAGTGACCGCGGGAACGCGGCGCGTCGGCCCCGGCCAGCACCCGGTCCGCGCGCCGGTTCAGCCGTGGCCGCACCGCCAGCAGTTGCACCGCCAGCGCGGCGAATGCGACGACGAACGCGACCACCACACTCGGTTGAGGCGGGCGGGCCAGACCGGCAGCCACGATCACCACCGCCAGCACGAGCTCCGCACTGTTCAGCGCCCGGAACACCAGCCTGCCGATGCCCAGCCCGATCTGCAGCGTCACGTTCGGCGCGCTGAACTTCAGCGGCGCCTCCAGGAACGAGATGCCCAGGATCATGCCCAACCAGAGGAACGTGGTGGCGGCCGCGACAGAGGACGCAACACTCACCTGACGGTCCCCTTCAGACGAACCTGTCCTGCTGCCGAATGTTCCACTCGCACATGGCGTTTAACCCGCTTCCGGGAGCCGGACCCGTTCGCGGACAGGTGCGCCAGGCACAGGTCGGGTTCGGCGAAGGCGTCCAGCCGGTCTACCGCGACCGGCGAGCCCCAGGTTTGCAGCACACCCTGCATGAGGCCCAGATGGATCGGGCAGACGACGTCGGCCCGGGACTCGGCGAGCTCCAGGAACGGGCAGTGCCGCATGCTGACCCGCGTCTCCCCTTCGGTTTCGGTGCGCTCCGGCTCGAATCCGAGCTCGTCGAGCATGTCCACGAGCTGGTCGATCGACTCGTCCGCACCGACCGGTGCCGGCTGGTCGGAATGCTGCTGCAACCGCTCTCCCCAGGCGCGGCCGGCAGCCAGCGCCTTGGTGCTGGCGTCCTCGTCGGCCGCGAGTCCGATGGTGAGGATCTCGGCCAGCAGCCGGTAGTGCCGGGTTCCACCGCGATCCATCTGCCGGACCGACCGGAACAGCAGCGCGGGGCGTCCCCGCCCTTTGTTGTCCGACTCGACATGCTCGACGCGCCCCTCTTCGAGCAGGGCGTCCAGATGGAAGCGGACTGTATTCGGATGTACCCCAAGCTCATCGGCGATCTGCACGATGGTCATCGGCTCGTCCGCCGCCTGCAGCACCCGTAGTACGTCGAAGTGACGCCCTCCGGGCATGCCGGCCGACTTGGCGATGCTGCTCACTCCCCCTGCGGGGGCATGCCGGCCACCAGCGGGGTGTCGACGCCGAGCGCGCCGACCTTGGCGGCGCCGCCCGGCGACCCGAGTGGCTCGTCGCGGCCCGGCAGTGCCTCGGTGAAGAACTCGGCATTGTCGGCCAGGTGGGGCTGCAGGTCGTCCGGCAGGTCGTCCTCGTAGTAGATCGCCTCGACCGGACACACGGGCTCGCATGCTCCGCAGTCCACGCACTCGTCCGGATGGATGTAGAGGGCGCGACCGCCCTCGTAGATGCAGTCGACAGGGCACTCCTCCACGCAGGCCCGGTCCATCACGTCAACGCACGGCTTCCCGATCACATATGCCATGGGCGTAGAGTTTACACAAGCATTTTTGTAGAAACTAGAAAGGTCGGAAATTGCCCGAGACCGAGGTCGACGCCCGGATCCTGCCCAAGCCGGAGAAGCACAAGACGATCTTCGCCACGTTCGCCAAGCTGGCGGTCGGAGAGTCGTTTGTGCTGGTCAACGATCACGAACCGGAGCCTCTGCGCCAGGAATTCGAGACCGAGCACCCGGGCAGCTACGGCTGGGAGTACCTGGAGAAAGGCCAGCAGAAGGGGGCGATCTGGCGGACCCGGATCTCCCGGCTGTCCAGTACCGCGGTGCCGTGGATCCTGACCGACACCAACACGACCGGCGATGACGTCGAGCCCGACCCGGCCGGGGTGGTGTGGAAGCTGGAGGTGCAGAGCCGCGACCTCGACGCCGACGTGACCTCACTGGCCGCCCATCAAGACACCGGCATGCACGTCGGCCCCGAGTTGGACGCGCTGATCCATGTGCTGTCCGGAAGCGGCGAACTGCACACCGAGTTGAGCACGATCGAGTTGACCCCGGGCGCACTTCTGTTCATGCCCAAGCGATCCCGTCGCCGGTTCAGCGCCGGCTGTGACGGCCTGCGCTACTTGACCATTCACCAGAAGCGTCAGTTCCTGAATCTGATGAGCCTGGGCTCGGGCAACGGCAAAGCCGGCTGACATACACATTGATGTGTACGATGGTGCCATGTCCCGGACGAACATCGAGATCGACGACGATCTGATCGCCGCCGCGCAGCGCATCTACCACCTCCCGTCGAAACGCAGTGCCGTCGAACTGGCACTGCGACGGCTGGTCGGGGAGGCGTTGAGCATCGCGGACGCACTTGCGTTGCAGGGCACCGGCTTCGACTACACCAACGAACAACTCGAAGCGTTCTCGCTTTCCGAACCTGGTTCCGACGACCCGGAATGATCGTCGACACCTCGGTATGGATCGAGTTTCTCCGCGGTCCGGAGTCAACCGCCAGCCGATGGGTGGCCGAGCGCATCGTCGATGAAACGTCGCTGACGGTGCCCGAGGTGGTCTTAATGGAGCTACTGATCGGGACCACCGACGAGAAGACCGCAGCAGTCCGGCGAAGATTCCTGCAGCGATTCGACATCGAGCCGCTGGCACCGGTGCGTGACGCCGAGGACGCTGCGGCGATTCACCGGCGCTGCCGGCGCGGCGGCAATACCATTCGCAGCCTGATCGACTGCCAGATCGCGGCCATGGGGCTGCGGCTGGGCCTTGCCGTCGCGCATCGCGATCGCGATTTCGAAATCATCGCAACCCACTGCGGCTTACGCACGCTGCCGTTGTTCTGACCTTTCCGGCAGCCACCGGTTCACTGCCCGGCGATCGCCTGCTCCTTGGCCCAGCGGTAGTCGGCCTTGCCGGACGGTGAGCGCTGCAGCTTGTCGCGGAACACCACGACTTTGGGCAGCTTGTAGCGGGCCACATGGTGGGCCGCCTCGGCGATGATCCCCTCCGCGGTGTCCTCGGTGGCAGCGGCGCCGTCGGCCAGCTGCACCACCGCGACCACCTCGCTGCCCCACCGCTCGCTGGGCCGGCCCACCACGATCACGTCGTAAACGCTCGGGTGGTTGGCGACCGCGGCCTCGACCTCCTCGGCGAAGATCTTCTCGCCGCCGGAGTTGATGGTGACCGAGTCGCGGCCGAGCAGTTCGATGCCGCCGTCGGCGTCCCAGCGGGCCCGGTCGCCGGGCACCGAGTGGCGGACGCCTTCGATGGTCGGAAAGGTGCGGGCGGTCTTCTCCGCATCGCCGAGGTAGCCGAGCGGAACGTAGCCCTGCTGGGCCAGCCAGCCGATCTCGTCGTCGCCGGGCTTGAGCACCCGGGTCATGTCCTCGCTGACCACCACCGCACCGGGGTTCGGGGTGAACCGGCCGCTGGCCGCCTGGTTGGCGCTGGACGATTGGCCCATCTGCGCGCCGGCCTCCGACGAGCCGCCGGCGTCCAGGATGGTCAGGTGCGGCAGCAGCTGGTGGAACCGTTCCTTGATGGGCGCGGTGAGCGGCGCCCCGCCGTTGGCCAGCACGAAGAACCCGGACAGGTCGAAATCACCGGCGTCCAGCGCGTCGGCCAGCGGCCGGCCGAACGCGTCGCCGACGATCGACAGTGAGATCGCCCGCTCCCGACTGCACAGCTCCCAGGTCTCAGCGGCGTCGAACCGGTCGGTGGTCGCCGACATGATGAACGGCCGGCCGCCGAGGATGGTGGTGAACGCCGCCCACTGGGCAGCGCCGTGCATCAGCGGCGCCACGGTCATCGAGCCGGGCCCGCCGTGCTCGGCCCGGGCCACCACCTCGTCCAGGGTGGTGGGAATCTCGCCGCTGCCGAATGCCCGGCCGCCCATCGCGTTGATGAAGATGTCATTCTGGCGCCACAGCACGCCCTTGGGCATGCCGGTGGTGCCGCCGGTGTAGAGCACATACAGGTCATCCGGCGACAGCTGCAGGTCGAGCGGTTCGGCCGAGGCGGCGGCCAGTGCCTCCTCGTAGCGGAGGGCACCGGGCAGCGGGTCGTTGCCCGAGGCGTCGTCGACGTGGATCAGCCGCAGCGCCGACAGCCGATCGCCGGCCAGCTCCAGTGCCTCGGCCAGCGTCGGGCCGTAGCGCGCGTGGTACATGATCGCCTCGGTGGCCGCGTTGGTCAGCAGGTACACCAGTTCGTCGGCGACATACGCGGTAGTTGACGTTGAACGGGGCGACCCGGGCGTGGTAGGCGCCCAGCATCCCCTCCAGGTACTCGTTGCCGTTGGCCAGGTACAGCGCCAGATGACTCTGACCGGATTCGTGACCGGCCAGCTCCGAACGCTCCCGGCGCACCCCCAGACCCCAGTCGTGCAGCACCCGGGCCAGCCGCCGGGACCGGTCTTCGGTCTGCGCGTAGCTGAACCGCTGGTCCCCGAACACGATGCAGTCGCGGTCCGGGTGCGCCGCCGCGACAGCCGAGAACACCTGGGCGAGGTTGAATTCCACTGACCCTCCTTGAGCTCCGCCACCGGTACGCTACCGCGTCGGGCATGCTTGACCCCATGGACGTCGACGCCCTGCTGCAGTCGATCCCGCCGGCGCTGGTGTACCTGGTCGTCGGCGCGGTGATCGGGATGGAGAGCCTGGGCGTCCCGCTGCCCGGCGAGGTGATGCTGGTCGGCGCGGCCCTGCTGTCGTCGCGGCACGACCTGGCCGTCGACCCGGTCGGGGTGGGTGCCGCCGCGGTGGCCGGGGCGGTGATCGGTGACTCGATCGGCTATTCGATCGGCCGGCGGTTCGGGCTGCCGCTGTTCGACCGGCTGGGCCGGCGGTTCCCGCGGCATTTCGGCCCGGGGCACGTCGCGCTCGCCGAAAAACTGTTCGCCCGTTGGGGAGTCAGCGCGGTGTTCCTCGGCCGGTTCATCGCGCTGCTGCGGATCCTGGCCGGCCCGCTGGCCGGGGCGTTGAAGATGCACTACCGGCGTTTCCTGGCCGCCAACGTCTCCGGCGCGGTGTGCTGGGCGGGCGGCACCACGGCGCTGGTGTATTTCGCCGGGATGGCTGCCGAACGCTGGCTGTCCCGGTTCTCCTGGATAGCGCTGGTTGTGGCGGTGGGGGCGGCGATCGTCGCCGGCACCGTACTGCGCGGGCGGATCACCGGCGCGATCGCGGCGTCGGCCGACGCACACCACCGCGAATCCGGTCCCGGCGCCGGATAAGGGCATTTGGACCCTGACTCGCCGGTAACCATTGTGGCGACGCCGCGGGCGGCGCAAGGTGGTAGATGACCGGCGGCGCCGCCGGGGCGTCGCCCCGCTTTGACGGAGGCCGATATGTACGCGCGCTCATCCACTATCTACGCCCACCCCTCATTCATCGATGACGGGATCGCCCACGTCCGGGACGTGGTCATGCCCACCCTCGCCGACCTGGACGGCTGCGCCGGCATGTCGATGCTGGTCGACCGGGACGGCGGCAGATGCATCATCACCTCGTCGTGGCTCGACGAGGGCGCCCTGCTGGCCAGTGAGGATCGTGCCCGGCAGTTGCGCGACCAAACGACCACCGTCTTCCACGCCGTCGCCGGGGTGTCCCGCTGGGAGATCGCCATGCTGCGCCGCGACCACCGGTCCCAGCGCGGCGCCGCGGCACGTGTCACCTGGCTGCAAACCGACCCGGCAGGCATGGAGCGGCTGGTGGACACGTGCAAGCTGGCGCTGCTGCCGGACCTGCAGGAATTCGACGGGTTCTGCAGTGCCAGCCTGATGATCAACCAGGCGTCCGGGCGGGCGGTGTCCTCGGTCGGCTTCGATGACTGGACGGCGATGCTGGCCAGCCGGGAAGCCGACCAGGGGATCTGGGCGAGGGTGGTCAACGACACCGGCGCCAAGGTGCTTCAGGTCGTCGAATTCGACCTGGCCATCGCGCAGCTGAGCGCGCCGGAACTGGTGTGACGGTTGTGGTCCCGGCTGGGATCGAACCAGCGACCTTCCGCGTGTGAGGCGGGTTTTTGACTGACATCAGTGTATTTCTGCTGGTCAGACTGGTTGGGGCGGCACGATTTGGACCCTCTGGAGCACCTGGTCCGCAAGTTTGGCCCTATTTTGGCCCTATGGAATGGGGGCGATGAATCGGCGTCATCGCTGGTGTTTACGGGGCTTTGGCTTACGCATGCTCGATGAGCTCCAGCCAGGCGTTGGCCTGTGCGACCGCGTCGGCCAGGGTGATGGTCACCCCGGCAGAATCGGCGGCTTTGACGAAGCTCGGCCCCCAGTGCGGATGAACGGTCAGCCTCGCCGGCCAGCTGCGCGATGATGGGGCGCCGGTAGCCGCTGCTTCGCCGGCCCGGGCGGCGAAGATGTCCTCGACGGCGGCACGGATTTCGGTCAATGATGGATGCCCGGTCGTCTCCGTGAGGGTGCGCAGCAACAGCAGGTCCACCACGTCGCGGGCGCGATCGTTGACGAACGCAGGCGGATCGTGCGGGTCGGTGGCGGCATGGACCTTCTGGGCGATCTGGTAACGCATCGACAGACTGACGAGGCGGTCAGGGGTCGGTAGCCCAAATCCGGCAAGCGACGGCGAGGGAATCTGCTCCGGCGTTGTCCCGGCGTGGCCTTCGTCCGGGGACACTTCGATCTGGATCCGCCGCCACGTCACACCGTTGAGCAGCACGGTCATCTCGAAACGTCGTGGCTTCACAAGTTTGTGCGGAACGTCGATGGTCGCAACCTCGCCGCGCACCAGCATCAGCGGCCCCCAGGGCTCGCCGAGACTCGCATCCAATTCGGTTAGAAACCGGTCGATGTCACCGCGGACCAGGCCGTCGATGTCTTGGGTGGTGCGCGACATGCCGGGCAGACGGTATTGCAGCATGGTGCCGCCCTTCAACAAAAACAGCGCGGTGCCGGACTCGTCCACGGCGCGTTGCAACGCAGCGGTGATGACGGTCGCGGCCACCAGCCAGCCCAGGCGCGGTCCGGCTGATCCGAGGGTGTTTTGGGCTTGGGCGATCCAGGTGTGCAGGATCCGAGCCGACGACGGCGCCTTGCCTTTCGGTTTCAGCCCACCCAGTGCCTGCGCGAGATTGGCCGGCTCACCCATTGCCATCGCGAGCCTCCAGGGCTGCCCCGAGCTGTTCCGCGTCGGCCGGTAGCAGGCGACTGGTGCGGCCGGCCCTTTCCAAGGCCTGACGAATTAAGTAGGTCGGCACGCCCGAGGCTATGCATTGGTCGATCGCCGTGGGTACGTTCACCGTCGGTATCCCCTGCCACCACGTCACTTGCCATGGGTCAAGGTCTTGGTGATGGACGACGTAGAGTTCACCGCCGGCGCGGCGGAGGCGACGGTGGCGAGCGACGGTGAGGTGGATACGGTTGGGGTTGATGTCGCTGACGTCCCACGCCGCCAGCGCCGTGTCGTGACTGAGGCACGCCTCCGCGGCGCCGGTCCACAGCACGGCCAACTGGTACTGGTCGAACTCGGTCGCCGCGACCTGCGGCACCCGGTAGACCCCGTGGGCAACGCGTTCCAGCCGGTCACGGGCGACCATGGTGGATAGCTCGGCGTGCGACACACCCTCCTCGACGGCCTGGGCGGTCGTCACGAACCCATGCTGATCCAACGCCACCTCGCGCAGCCGCTCCAGCTTCGTCACCACCGCCATGTCAGAACCTTATCATGATGCGAAGGTCTTGGCGTTCGTTAGTGGACAATGACCTCCAGCACGAGCTTCGCATAGCGACGGACCACCAAATAGGTCCCCTTACTCCCGCCCTTTCATGCAAAAACAGCTAGTGAACTGCGTTTTGTTGTGATCCAGGCGTTGCTTGGCACCCCGTTTCTCGGCGTGCGTTGGTGCGACGACTGCTATACCGGTCACGTTCCGTTCACACTGCCGCGGCAGCCAGCTGGCACCGGCGCGACGGCGGTTGACAATCAGCTCCCTCGCATCCAGGCCCTGTCGTTGCGGCCTCGCACAGCGCAGCCGAGGCGCGCGCACAGTTGGCGGCCCGACTCCCTGCAGGTGTGGCCCAATGCACACACCGGGCGGCGGGCGCAGTTGGCTGTTGTCGAGCCTGCCCGGCTCGGCGCTGCACTTCGTCCGTAGCGGTCGCCTCGAGGCGCGCGAGCTTGACGATAGCCATCGCCATCACCAACGCAGCGCCCGCCAGGGCGATCAGCCCAGCGCGGCCGGTTCTTAGCGTCTCACCCAAAACGATGACCCCCAACACCGCTGCCACGACCGGCTGTGATACCTCTAGGGCCGGCATCGACGCGGTCAGCGGCCCAGCCCGAAACGCCGCCTGCCCCCACACCAAACCTCCCAGCGCGGCCAGCAAGCAGGCATACAGCTCAGGGGAATGGATCGCCGACCACCACCTATCGCCGAACCGGTCGAGGAGTTGCTTGGTCAAGACGGCGAAGACCCCCCACAGCGAACCGGACACTAACGCCAGCAACGTGGCCGCCAACGCACCACCCCAGATCCTGGCCGCCGCAACACAACCGATCAGCAGCGGCCCGAACACCGCCGCCACGGCGATCCAGGCGTGAGCCGATACCGCGGAGGGACCGGCGTGCGGATTACCGATGGTGACGATCAAGGCCACCGCGGCGGTAAGCAGGCCAGCCCAGACCCACTCAGAGCCGGTCATCACACGATGGGACAGCCTGGCGTTGACCGCTAGGGCAAACAGCACCGAAAACACCAGCAACGCCTGCACCAGCAGGACCGAACCCTGACCGAGGGCGGCGGCCTGCAGTGCGATGCTTGCCACCAGCAGCACGGCGCCCCAGCGCCATTGCCGATCGCGCAGCAGCTTTACCAGCACGGCGATGTGGCCGAGAGACTTGTCGGTGAACCGGTAGGCCGCTCGTTGCTGCAGGACGTCGCCAATGGCGACGCACAGCGCAGAACTCAACGCCAACAGGGCGGCGATACAGGCCTTGACCATGTGCGGTACCTCCGTCGATGTCTTAGGGGGCGGACGTTCATTCAGTGTTTGCGGCTCGTCACCGTCTCGTCTGTCGTCTGCCGCGCCATAGCAGGCGCGATAGGCGCTGGGGCCATCCGCGACGTTGACCGCTCGGTGTTGCTGAAAGCTTTTGGCCGTTGTGGCTGATCGCGATGCGGCGTCGCCTGGCTCTGTCGGCCACCGGGATCGTCAG
>DASTNJ010000086.1:0-37186 GCA_035721065.1 Mycobacterium sp. | reverse complement strand
GTCGAGCCGAATGCACTGCTCGGGTCGAACACCTCCACGCTGCCGATCACCGGTCTGGCGACCGGCGTCAAGCGCCAGGAGGACTTCATCGGGATCCACTTCTTCTCGCCGGTCGACAAGATGCCGCTGGTGGAGATCATCAAGGGCGAGAAGACATCCGACGAGGCGCTGGCCCGGGTGTTCGACTACGTGCTGGCGATCAAGAAGACCCCGATCGTGGTCAACGACAGCCGCGGCTTCTACACCTCCCGGGTGATCGGCACCTTCATCAACGAGGCGCTGGCCATGCTGGGCGAGGGTGTCGAGCCGGCCAGCATCGAGCAGGCGGGCCTGCAGGCCGGTTACCCGGCCGCTCCGCTGCAACTCTCCGACGAGCTCAACCTGGAGCTGATGCACAAGATCGCCGTCGCCACCAGGGAGGGCGTCGAGGCGGCCGGCGGCACCTACACCAAGCAGATGAACGAGGTCGTCGTCGAGAAGATGATCGAGCTCGGCCGTTCGGGCAAGCTCAAGGGTGCGGGTTTCTACGAGTACGCCGACGGCAAGCGGACCGACCTCTGGCCGGGCCTGCGCGAGACGTTCAACTCCGGTTCGTCCGCCCCGCCGCTGCAGGACATGATCGACCGGATGCTGTTCGCCGAGGCGCTGGAGACGCAGAAGTGCCTCGACGAGGGCGTGCTCACGTCGACCGCCGACGCCAACATCGGCTCGATCTTCGGCATCGGGTTCCCGCCGTGGACCGGCGGCACCCACCAGTTCATCGTCGGCTACCCCGGCGGCCAGGCTGGATTCGTCGCCCGGGCCAAGGAGCTGGCCGCCAAATACGGCGACCGGTTCAACCCGCCGGCGTCGCTGCTGTAAACCCCGCCGAGCAGACGCAGAATCGCACCGCGAGGTCCTTCCACGTGCGATTCTGCGTCTGCTCGGCGAGGCTGTTTCAGGTCCGTGCCAGCAGGTAGTGGCGCACCGGGTGGTCCCGGTCGGTGGGCCGGTACTCCGGTTCGTCGCCGACGGAGACCAGCGACCAGTTGGGTGAGAACAGGCGGGTGATCTCGCCCTCGTCGATACCGCGCACCCCGAACAGTTCACCGGGGGTGAACGCGACGATCAGCAGCCGGGCGTCCGGTGCGGTCACCGTGGTGATCTCCCGGGCGTAGGCGGCCCGGTCGCGGTCGCTCATGCCGTGGATGCAGCCGCTGTCCACCACCAGGGTGAAGCCGTGTTCGATGCCCGTGGAGGCCAGCTGGGTGACGTCGGCGTGCACGAAGGTGATCGATGCGTTGCCCGCGGCGGCCTTTTCGCGGGCCTCGTGCAGTGCCTGCGGGACGAAGTCCACGCCGGTGACCCGCCAGCCGTGCTGCGCCAGGTAGATCGAGTTGTCGCCGGTGCCGCAGCCGAGGTCCAGGGCCGAGCCGGCCGGCAACGGCGGCCGGCCGTTGCCTTCGACCAGGTACCGCAGACCCTTGGCCAGCGGGTGCCCGTCCCACGGGGTGAAGCCGAGCCGGTACATCGCCCGGAACATCGCCTTCTTCGCCAGCACGTCGGCTACACCGCCCCCAGATCGGCGCCGATCCAGTGCTGCGGCCGCAGGTGGATGACGACGTGCGGCGGCAACTCGGCCAGCGCGAACTCGAGGTATTTCTCGGCCCGGCCGGGCGGCAGGTAGCGGTGCGCCAGCTCGATGTGGTGATCATCGGTGCCTGGCTCGATGCGGTCGGCGGTCCCGTCGACGACGACGTAGCGCAGCGTCGGCTCGGTGCGCTGCACCATCAGCGTGAAGCACCCGGCGGCCTCGATCAGCTGGACCTTGCGCGACCCCTCGCCGGTCAGCACCCAGGGCTGGCCGCCCGGGGCGTACTGGTACCACATCGGCACCGTCAACGGGCCCCGACCGCCACCCGCATCCACCGACAGCGCGGCGATGTGCGGCTCGGCCAGAAACTGCTCACGTTGGTCTTTGGTGAGACCCACCGTTCGAGGCTAAACCCTCGGTAGGCGATACGGCGCCCAACCATACTGTGTGTCAGCAGATTTCTTTCGGTGCGGGCCATCGGTCATGTTTTGGCCGGTTCGTCGTGCCTGTTGATTGCTTTGCCGGCGGACGTTCCGGCGCGACGGCCGGAGAACACGCAGTCGGCGATGGACAGGCCGCTGACGTAGGACTGCGAGCAGATGCCGACGGCGGTGCGGCCCGCGCTGAACAGGCCTGGGATCGCCCGGCCCGCCGCGTCGAGCACCGCTCCGGTGTCCTCGGCCACCCGGACGCCGCCGAGGGTGAGCATCGGTGTCGGGTAGAGCAGGTTCGGCCGCACCGAGATGTTCATCAGCGTGAACGGCGCCTTGTCGATTCGGCGGCAGAAGTCGGCCGGCTTGCCGACCGGATCCGCTGTGCGCGAGTCGATCGCGTCGTTGTGCGCTTTGACGGTGGCCTGCAGGCCTTCGGCGTCGATCCCCGCTTTTCGGGCGACCTCTGCCAGTGAGGAACCGCGGGCGGCGGCGAACATCAGCGCAGCCGCCTGCGCACGCTGGAACCACAGCGTCTGAGTCAGCAGCTGGCGTTTGGCCTCGGCCATCAGTGCCGCATCGGCGAGGATCCAGCCCTGCCCGCCGTGGTCTTTCACCATGGCCCGCCCCAACGCCGCCCCGTACCGGCTCTCGTCGATGATCCGCTGACCGTGCGCGTCAACGACGATCGACGACATGAACGCGCTGGGTGGCGTGATGAACCGCCACACCGAGACGTTGTCCATGTGCGCGGTGACCGCACCGGCGCTCTCGGCCAGCGCGATGCCGCTGCCGTCGTCGCCGCTGGTGCCCAGTGGCAGCCCGTGGACGAACTCCGGCGCATACCGTTCCCGCCAGGCCGGATTGGCGATGAAGCCGCCGGCGCTGATGATCACCGCGCGGCGGGCGATGATCCGGATGGGCCGGCCGTAGCGCGCCTCCAGCTTCGCCAGCCGCCGGTCCATCGCTTTGCGCAGCGGCGGGTAGTAGACACCCGGTTTGGTTGACCACGCGGCCAATCGGGTGCAGCGGCGCCGGATGCGTTGCGGCGCCTGGTTCATGGTCGTCGCCTCGACACCGGTCACCCGGCCGGACGCATCCTGCAGCAGCCGGGTGACCCTGGTGTGCGGTCGAAACTCAACACCGAGCCGTTGTGCCGAATCAGCCAGCGGCGCATAGATTTTCTTGCCCGACGTGCCGCGGCCTTTGGCGCGGTGGCCACGCCGCACCGGCGGAGTCTTGGACCGGAACGCACCGGCGTTCTCGCTGCCGGAGTGATACAGGTAGTAGCGGTTGTTCGGAAACGACGTCTTGTACGGGCAGGCCGACGAGTCGAACGGAACCCCGTGCCGCTGCAGCCAGTCGATCATCTCCGGACTGGTCCGCACGAAGCGTTCCAGGGTTTCCCGGCTGACGGCGTCGCCGACCTCAAGTCGCAGATAGTCGAGCATCTGCTCGGGGGTGTCGGCCTCGCCGGCCTGCTGCTGAACCGCGGTGCCGCCGCCGGCGTAGATGATCCCGCCGGAGATGGCGGTGGCACCGCCGCCGTTGCCGCGGTCCAGCGCGATGACTTCGGCGCCCTGTTCGCGGGCGGTGATCGCCGCGGAGGTGCCGGCTGCGCCGAATCCGACGACGACGACATCGGTCGTCTCGGTGTGCACCGTGCGTTGCTGCGACATGACGTGTCGTCCCCCTGGCGTGTCGGGCTGGCCGCTTCAACTGTAACAGGTTCTAGTTTTGGCTCGGCAGGGCTGAGCTGCCGAAATCGGGCACCGCGCAGCCGAACGGCAACGTGTTTTACCCCGCCGCACCAGCGATCCCCACTAGGCTTGCCGGCGGGGAGGTAAGTCACGTCGACACAGCGAGGAGCGCATATGCCCACCGTCGAAACCGTCCGCGGCCCCGTTGACACCGCCGCCCTGGGCCAGACCCTGATGCACGAACACGTATTCGTGCTCGGCACCGAAATCCGGCAGAACTTCCCCGATTTCCCGAGCCATTGGGACGAGGACGCCCGCGTCGCCGACGCGGTCGCCAAGCTCGCCGAATGCAAGTCGCGTGGCATCGACACCATCGTCGACCCGACCGTGATCGGCCTGGGCCGCTACATCCCGCGCATCCAGCGCGTCAACGAACAGGTCGACATCAACATCGTCCCGGCGACCGGCATCTACACCTACAACGACATCCCGTTCCAGTTCCACTACTTCGGCCCGGGCCTGATGTTCGACGTGCCGGAGCCGATGGTGCAGCTGTTCGTCAAGGACATCCGCGAGGGAATCGCCGACACCGGCGTCAAGGCCGCGTTCCTCAAGTGCGCCATCGAGGCGCAGGGACTGACGCCGGGGGTGGAGCGGGTGATGCGCGCGGTGGGACAGACTCAAGTCGAGACGGGTGTGCCGATCACCGTGCACACCAACCCGCACACCCAGTCCGGGCTGGTGGCGCAGAAGGTGCTCGCCGAAGAGGGCGCGGACCTGACCAAGGTGGTGATCGGGCACTCCGGTGATTCCACCGACCTGGACTATCTGTGCAAGCTCGCCGACGCGGGCTCTTATCTCGGCATGGACCGCTTCGGACTGAACGTGCTGTGCCCGTTCGAGGATCGGGTCAACACCGTCGCCGAAATGGTTCGCCGCGGGTACGCCGAGAAGATGGTGCTCGCCCACGACGCCGCCTGCTTCATCGACTGGTTCGACGAGTCGGGCCGGGATGTGCTTGCGCCGGACTGGAACTTCACCCACATCAGCGACGCCGTGCTGCCGGCGCTGCGCGAACGCGGAGTGAGCGACGAGCAGATCACCACCATGCTGGTGGACAATCCGCGGCGGTACTTCGAGGCCGGATAGTCGCCGACCGGACCCGGGCCGATTCCGGTCCGAGACCTGATCGGCAGCGGTGCGGTCAGAACCGGTCGATCGCGTCGGCCAGCCGCTGCACGGTGCCGTCGATGTCGGCGATCTTGTCCAGACCGAACAGCCCCACCCGGAACGTGCTGAACGTCTCGGGCTCGCCGCACTGCAGCGGCACCCCGGCGGCGGTCTGAAGACCCTGGGCCGCAAACTTTTTGCCGCTGCGGATGTCCGGGTCGGTGGTGTAGCTGACCACCACGCCCGGCGCCTCGAATCCCGGTGCCGCGACGCTGGGGAACCCGCGTTCGGCCAGCAGTGCGCGAACCTTGCGGCCCAGGGTGAACTGCTGCTCGCGGACTTCGGCGAATCCGCGCTCACCGGTCTCGCGCATCGCGTCGCGCAGCTTGAGCAGCACCGTCGTCGGCATCGTCGCGTAGTAGGCGTGACCGCCCGCCGCATAGGCCGCCATGATGTCGCGCCACTTCCGCAGATCCAACGCGAAGCTGGAGCTCTGGGTCTGCTCCATCGCCGCGACGGCGCGTTCCGACAGGCAGATCATGGCGCAGCCGGGAGCGCTGCTCCAGTTCTTCTGCGGCGCACTGACCAGGACATCCACCCCGAGTGCGCGCATGTCAGCCCAGACCGCCCCGGAGGCGATGCAGTCCAGCACGAACAACCCGCCGGCGGCCCGCGTCGCCGCACCGATCCGGCGCAGATAATCGTCGGGCAGCAGGATGCCGCTGGCGGTCTCGACGTGCGGGGCGAACACGACGGCCGGCTTGGTGGCCGCGATCGCCGCCTCGACCTCGTCGATCGGGGCGGGAGCCCACGGCGCCTGGTCGCCGCCGCCGGTGGGGGAGGCCTTGACGACGGTGATGTTGCCCGGGGCGGTGATTCGGCCGGTTTCGAGTATCTGGCTCCAGCGGTAGCTGAAGAAGCCGTTGCGGATGACGAGAACCCGGCTGTCGTTGGCGAACTGGCGGGCGACCGCCTCCATGCCGCAGGTTCCGTTTCCGGGCAGCAGCACCGCGGTGTCGGCCTGGTAGACGTCGCACAGCATGGCCGAAAGGTCGGCGATGACGCCCTGGAACTGCCGGGACATGTGGTTGAGGGCGCGGTCGGTGTAGACCACCGAGTACTCCAGCAGCCCGTCCGGGTCGACGTCGGGCAAGAGTCCGGGCATCGAATACCTCCTGTGTCAGATCGCCGGGCCGAGTAGGTCGTCGGCGTCGCGGATGACGTAGCCGTAGCCCTGCTCGGCCAGGAACCGCTGCCGGTGCGCAGCGTACTCGGCGTCCAGGCTGTCCCGGGCCACCACCGAGTAGAAGGTGGCGCCGCCGCCGCCGGCCTTGGGCCGAAGCAGCCGCCCCAGTCGCTGCGCTTCTTCCTGACGGGATCCGAAGGTTCCGGAAACCTGCACCGCCACAGCGGCTTCCGGCAGGTCAATGGAGAAGTTCGCCACCTTCGACACCACCAGGGTGGGCACCTCGCCGCGGCGAAAGGCGTCGAACAGCGCCTCGCGCTCGGCGGTCCTAGTGGAACCCTGGATCACCGGGGCGCCCAGCTGCTCGCCCAGCTCGTCGAGCTGGTCCAGGTAGGCGCCGATCACCAGGGTCTGCTCGCCGGGATGCCGGCTCAGGATCGACTTGACCACCGCGATCTTGGAGTGCACCGTCGAGCACAGTTTGTAGCGCTCTTCGGGTTCGGCGACGGCGTAGGTCATCCGTTCGCTGTCGGTCATGGTGACGCGCACCTCGACGCACTCCGCGGGAGCTATCCAGCCCTGCGCCTCGATGTCCTTCCACGGCGCGTCGTAACGCTTCGGGCCGATCAGGCTGAACACGTCGCCTTCCCGTCCGTCTTCGCGAATCAGGGTGGCGGTCAGGCCGAGCCGCCGCCGCGACTGCAGATCGGCGGTCATCCGGAACACCGGCGCCGGCAGCAGGTGCACCTCGTCGTAGATGATCAGACCCCAGTCGCGGCTGTCGAACAGCTCCAGGTGCCGGTACTCGCCCTTGGTGCGGCGGGTGATCACCTGGTAGGTGGCGATGGTCACCGGACGAATCTCCTTGCGCTCGCCCGAGTACTCGCCGATCTCGTCCTCGGTCAGCGACGTTCGCGCGATCAATTCGCGTTTCCACTGCCGGCCGGCGACGGTGTTGGTGACCAGGATCAGCGTCGTCGTACCGGATTTGGCCATCGCCGCCGCGCCGACCAGGGTCTTGCCCGCACCGCACGGCAGCACCACCACCCCCGAGCCGCCCGCCCAGAACGATTCGGCCGCCATCTCCTGGTAGTCACGGAGGTGCCAGCCGTCCTGGCGCAGGCTGATCGGGTGCGCCTCGCCGTCGACGTAGCCGGCCAGATCCTCGGCGGGCCAACCGATCTTGAGCAGCATCTGCTTGACCCGGCCCCGCTCGCTGGGGTGCACGACGACGGTGTCGTCGTCGATCCGGGCGCCCAGCATCGGAGTGATCTTCTTGTTGCGCAACACCTCTTCGAGCACCGCCCGGTCCAGGCTGACCAGGGTCAGGCCGTGTGCCGGGTGCTTCACCAGCTGCAGCCGCCCGTAGCGGGCCATGGTCTCGACGATGTCGACCAGCAGTGGCTGCGGCACCGCGTACCGGGAGTAGCTGACCAGTGCGTCGACCACCTGCTCGGCGTCGTGGCCGGCGGCGCGGGCGTTCCACAGCGCCAGCGGCGTGATCCGGTAGGTGTGCACGTGCTCGGGTGCGCGTTCCAGCTCCGCGAACGGGGCGATGGCCTGCCGCGCCGCCCCGGCCAGCTCGTGGTCGACCTCGAGCAGCACCGTCTTGTCGGACTGCACGATCAGCGGGCCGTCAGTCATCGGTGGTGCCGATTGCGACTGTGATGCGTCTGCGGATGCTCGCCAACTGGCCCGCGGTTATCCGCGAGCCGGTCGGGTTGACTCGTCGCGGCGACACGCTGGTGACGTGATGGGCCAGCGCCCAGCACGTCGTATCGACCCCGTTTTGGACCGTCGGTTCGATGCACTCCGCGAATGACCGGTGGGCCAATCCCTCGTCGCGGGTCAGCGGGACGACCAGCATGTTGGGGTAGGCGTCCGGAAACAGTTCGTCGTCTTCGACGACGACGGCGGGGCGCAACCTGCCGGGCTCGTTCGGCAGCGCGCCACCTCGCCAGTCGACCACGACGATGCTGCCGGCCGCGTGCCGGCTCACGAAGGGTCGGCCTGTGGTGTGCCGAGTTCGTCGAGCTCATCGCGGGCGTGCGGGCGCTCGGCCAGGTGGGCTATCACCTGGTCGCCGTCGGCCCGAATTTCCTCCCGCCGCATCTGACGCGCCGCAGTTTCGGCCAGCTCGCGGACGAACGCGCTGAGGCCTTTGCCTTGCTTGCGGGCCGCCGCCTCGAGCACCGCTCGATCGCCGGCATCCAGCCGGATCGTCAACGTCTCAGCCATACACGGCATCGTAGTACAGTGACGTGTTACGCGTCACTTCGCGCATCGTCCGTCGACACGATCGAGGTGATGCGGCGGATGGCGAATTCCCGGATCCGCTCCGAGCTGGAGTCGAACGCCACCAGCTGGCCACCGTGCACGGCGATCGGCGAGATCTCCCGCTGGGTGGCCACCCCCGCGGAGTCGAGGTAGCCGATCAGCACGGTCGCGCCCTCCTGCGCGGCCCGCTTCAGCACGATCATGGCGGTCGCCGGCTCGAGCCGGAAACCGTCGAACCGCGTTACCGCCGTGACGGTCCGCAGCACCCGGATCAGCGCCGCCAGGCTTTCGCTGTTCGGGATGGACACCGGCCGCGCCCATCGGCGCTGGACCGGGGCGGGCACCCGCACACCACGCGCGCGGATGTCCACGATGGTGCCGGTGGCATCCTCTGCGGCCGGTGCGAATCCGGCTGCCCGCAACACCGCCAGCACGTCGGCGATCGGCGCCTGGGACACGGCCACCGTCGGAGCCAGCGCCCGCAACCCCAGCTGCTCGACGGCCGGAACGGCGACCGCCTGAGCCAGCAGTGCCGGGTCCTCGCAGCGCACGAACGAGGCCGCCATCCCGATGCGCAACTGCCCGTGCCGGCGTGCGACATCGTCGATCAGATAGCTCAGACCCTGTGGCACCGGGGTTTTGGAGTGCGTTGCGAAGAACGTGTGCAGCCCGGCGGCGGTGCGGCCGACATCCAGCGCGTGCCGGATCGATTGTTCACTGACCCGATAAACCATTGCCGCCCCGGCCGATTCGACGGTCGCGACCGTGGCCAGTTCTTCGCCGAGCCCACGCTCCAGCGGCCCGGGCACCACCACGGTCAGATCCGCCTGCACCAGGAAGTGGTCGACCGGCTCGGGCAGGGTGCGGGTCATGGCGGCGACGGCGCGATCGGCGGCGTCGGGACCGTCGCCCAGCAGCTCCCGGGCCGGCGAGCTGATCGCACCGCGCCCCAGCAGGCCCAGTGCGTGTGCCTCGGTCAGCAGTTCGGCGACCGGCCCCGGCTGTAGCCGCCTTGCCCACCGCGGCCGACGCCACACCAGCGCCCGCGATGCGGTGGTGCTGTCCACCCCGGCACCCGCAGGCAGGTCGGCGAGCATCTCCAGCAACAGCCGGCGGTCCAGCGGGGCCGCCGTGGAGAACAGTGACGTCGACAGCGCGCCGCAGGGTTTGCCGTCCGGGGTGCGGCCGCCGATCAGACCCGGCCGGGCGGCCAGTTCCAGCCAGGTGCCGGCCAGCAGCTGCCAGCGCTCCGCGGCGGGCTTCTCGGCGAACCGGTCGGCGGCCACGGTCGGCGCCCAGAACCGGTCCTCCAGGTGCACCCGGGCCGGGGCGTCGAAATGCACCGGATCGGGATCGCCGACGGCGATCAGCCCGGCCGCGGCCGCGATCTCCAGCAGCAGCCCCAGCCGGGGTTCGTCGACGGCGGTCGTCTTGGCCAGCCGCTTGAGCTCACGGATCCCGAGGCCGCCGCTGCGCAGTTCCGGGACCGGTGCGTCGCCGAGCGCATCGACCACCACATCCAGTTCGCGCAGCAGGTCGATCACCGCACCGGCCGCCGCGGCGTCGGCATCGGCCGGCGTCGTCCGGGCGACCACCGGGTCGGGTGGCACCAATTCGGTCGGGCCGGGCTGGTCGCCGCGCAGCACCTGCCCGACGACCCTGGGCAGGATCACCGTCTCGTCGTCGACCTGTCGCAGCAGCCCCGCGGCCAGCAGGCGGGGAATCGGCCGATCCGCCGGCGCCCCCGGCTCGGCGTCGCGGGTGCGTCCGACCGGCGAACCGGCCAGCAGCCTGTCCAGCACGTCGCGCTGCGGCCCGTCCAGCCCGTCGATCGCCGCGGTGATCTGCTCGGCGTTGAGCGGGGCGTCCTCAAGGGTCACCTGGCCGGGATGCCAGGGCAGGGCCGCAGCGGCTTCGGCGACCACCCGGACGGTATCCGCGCCCCAGCACAGCGCCCGGTCCCGCAGGTCGCCCAGGGCGGCATTCACCAACTCCTCGGGTGTTCGCTCGCCGAGCAGCCCGACCAGCTTGGCGACCGACACGCCGGTGGTGTCGGCGTGCAGCACCAGCAACGCGTCGATCACAGCGAGCCGCAGGAAGTCGAGGTCGTCGGTGGCCGCCCGAACCGACTGACGGGCCTGTGCGCGCGCCGCCAGGGCCGCGATGCTGCCCGGTGGCGGCTGCGCGAGGTCGGGCCGTAACTCGAGCAGCCGGATGAGCGACCCGTCGGGCAGGTCGGCCAGCCAGGATCCCAGCGGAACACCGCGGGTGTGCTCGGTCATCGTCGACCAGCCTAAGTCAGCGGCCACGAACCGGGCCGGGGCGCGGACGCCGACCGGCTAACGCCGGCGGGGAAGACCTGTCAGAATGAAGCCCGTGGCTGACATCGAGAGCAAAGCACGCAAGACCAGGTACGTCGACAAGGGCTGGCCGACCACCGACCCCAACGAGCACGCGGTGAGCGAGACGCACACCGACCGGACCGGCGCACTGTCCCCCTTCGGCGATGTGGAGTTCCCGCTGCCGTCCGATCACCTGCCGTACCTGCACCCGGTCACCGTCGTCAACCGGTAGGCCGTGACCGGAGCATCGAGGCCGGGTGCCGGCCCGCTCTCGCACCTCGACGAGCGGGGAGCGGCACACATGGTCGACGTCACCGCGAAGTCGGTCACCAAACGCACCGCCAGCGCGGGTGGCGTGCTGCGCACCTCGGCGCAGGTGGTCCAGCTGATCACGGCCGGCGGCCTGCCCAAGGGCGACGCGCTGGCCACCGCGCGAGTGGCGGGCATCCTGGCCGCCAAGCGCACCAGCGATCTGATCCCGCTCTGTCACCAGCTGGCGCTCACCGGCGTCGACGTCGATTTCACCGTCGGCGACTCGGACATCGCCATTACCGCCACGGTGACCACCACGGACCGCACCGGGGTGGAGATGGAAGCGCTCACCGCGGTCAGCGTGGCCGCCCTGACGCTCTACGACATGATCAAAGCGGTGGACCGCGCCGCCAGCATCGACGACATCCGGGTGCTGAGCAAGGCCGGCGGCCGCAGCGGCTCCTGGGAGCGCTGATGGCGACCCGATCCGGGCGGATCATCATCGCCTCCACCCGCGCCTCGGCCGGCGTCTACACCGACCGCACCGGCCCGATCATCGCCGAATGGCTCGGCCAGCACGGGTTCGCCCCGGCGGTGCCCGAGGTGGTTCCCGACGGCGACCCGGTCGGCCGGGCCCTGCGCGACGGTGTCGGCGCCGGAGTCGACCTGATCATCACCTCCGGCGGGACCGGCATCACGCCGACCGACGACACCCCGGCCCAGACCGCCGCGGTGCTGGACTACGAGATTCCCGGCCTGGCCGACGCGATCCGCCGGTCGGGGCTGCCGAAGGTGCCGACCTCGGTGCTCTCCCGCGGGCTGTGCGGGGTGGCCGGCCGGACGTTGATCGTCAACCTGCCGGGTTCGTCCGGCGGCGTGCGCGACGGACTGGCGGTGCTCGCCGACGTACTCGACCACGCGCTGGACCAGCTGGCCGGCGGGGACCACCCGCGATGACGCTGGTGCTGCGGGCCGCGGTCACCGACCAGCCGATTCTGCTGTCCGAGCACGAGAGCCTGGTCAGCCATCAGGCCGCCGGTGCCATCGTCGGGTTCGTCGGGATGATCCGCGACCACGACCACGGGCGGCAGGTGACCCGGCTGGAGTACTCCGCGCATCCGTCGGCCGAACAGGTGATGGCCGAGGTGCTGGCCGAGGTTGCCGAAGAGTCCAGCGGTGTGCGCGCACTGGCCGCCAGCCACCGGATCGGCGCCCTGCGGATCGGCGACGCGGCGCTGGTGGCCGCGGTTGCCGCCGATCACCGCCAGGCGGCATTCATGACGTGCGCGTACCTGGTCGACACCATCAAGGCGCGACTGCCGGTGTGGAAGCACCAGTTCTTCGCCGACGAGACCGACGAGTGGGTGGGCTCAGCCTGAGTACGGCGCGAGCCCGATCCGGCCGGAACCCCGGCCGGATGCCGGTCAGGCGAGCCGGGCGAACGCGGCCAGCGCGTCGTTTCCGCTGACCCGCGCGGACTGGACGGCCTGCAGCAGCTGCTGCTGGTAACCCGGAGCGGTCTCCGGCGCGGTCCAGCCGGCCTCGACGGCCTCCTGGCGGTTGGCCGGTGCGGGTGCCTCGTCCTGCGGCGCCGGGGGCAGCTCCTCGCCCGGCGGCGGGAGTTCCTCGGCCGGCGGCGGGAGTTCCTCGGCGGGCGGGGGGAGTTCCTCGGCCGGCGGCGGCAGCTCTTCGGCGGGCGGGGGGAGTTCCTCGGCCGGCGGCGGCAGCTCTTCCGGCGGGGCCGGGGGCAAGTTCTCGGGCATGTCGAACGAAGCCTGCTGAACCTCTTCGGCCGGCGGAGCCGGTGCTTCGGGCCGCGGGCCGAACAGCGCCTGCCACCAGGGGGCTGGTTCCGGTTCTTCGGGCGCCGGCGTCTGCAGCGCCGCCTCCTCGGCCGTCGGCACGTCACGCTGCGTCGGGCCGGACAGACCGCGGCCGCAGACCGGCCACGCGCCGCGTCCCTGGGTGGCTAGCACGTGCTCCGCGATCGCGATCTGCTGCTCGCGGGTGGCCTGGTTGGCCGCCCCGGCGTACCGGCCGCCGCCATGCGCGCTCCAGGTGCCGGGCGAGAACTGCAGCCCGCCCTGGTAGCCATTCCCGGTGTTGATCCCCCAGTTTCCGCCGGCCTCGCAGGAAGCGACCCGGTCCCATTCTTCGTCGGTGGCCGCGACGGCGTGGCCGGCGAGGGCGAGGCTGCCACCTCCGATCACCGCGCCGGTGAAGGCGACCTTGGCGATGCTGACAGTTGATTGGGCGGGCTTACGGTGTCGTCCGCTCATACGTCAGTGACGTCCTTCCTGTCCGCGCCGCGAGGTTGACTATCCGGGCGGTAAGAGGCTGCCCGCTGATGTCACACACCCGGCCGGAGCCGGTGGATCCTCGCTCTCCATCCACGAGATCGTCGTCATCCCTCATCCCGCCGGATGGAGTGCAGCGCTTGCGGAAGGGGAGAGGCGAACCGACTCGAAAAGGCTTCGGTACGCCCGGGGAAGTACGGTAACGGGTCAGATCGGCCGCGTCACCTTCACGCGCGAACGGCGTTTCGATCCGGGTGCGGTGGAAAAACGCCAGGATTCCGTGGCGTTGTCGCTGTTCAGAGGCGACTCAATCACGCCGTTGCCGAGCTGTTATCAATCCGTTATGTGATACAGATCATACCGATTCTCGGTTTGCGACGCGGAAATCGTACTAACCGCCGGCGAACGGTGGCAGCACGTCGATCGTCTCGCCCGCCTGCAGCGCCGTGTGCTGAACGCGGACGGCGACTCCGTCACGAAGGTAGGAGCACCGGCTCAGCACGGTCGCCAGCCGGGTGTTCTGCTCACCGAGTTTTTCGACCAGATCGGCCACCGTGGTGCCTTGCCGCACGGTGACCGATTCCGTGTCGGCACCGGCAGCCGCTCGTGCCGCCGCGAAGTAGCGAACGGTGACCGCTATCTCCTCGGCCGCCTCAGCCGGTCGGGGGGCCTGGGCCACTGGTCAGCCGCCGATCGCGCTCATCGTGCGGTCGGGCTGGATGAAACTCGGGTCGTTGATGCCGTGCCCGGCGGCCTTGGCCCACATCGCCGACCGCCACGCCTGCTCGATGGCGTCGTCGTCGGCCCCGCCGCGCAGCAGCGCGCGCAGATCGGTCTCCTCGCGGGCGAACAGGCAGTTGCGGATCTGGCCGTCGGCGGTCAGCCGGGTGCGGTCACACGCGCCGCAGAACGGACGCGAAACCGAGGCGATGATCCCGACCTTGCCGGCCGGTGTGCCCGGACCCTCGTCCACCAGCCACAGTTCGGCCGGCGCCGAGCCGCGCGGGGTGGGGTCGGGCTGCAGCCGGAAATGCTCACCCAGCACCTCCAGCACGCGTTCGGCGTTGAGCCCGGCGTCGCGGTCCCACTGCCGGTCGGCGTCCAGCGGCATCATCTCGATGACCCGCAACTGGTACCCGTGCCGCAGGCAGAACCGCAGCAGGTTCACCACGTCCTCGCCGCTGATCTTGGGGTCGAGCACCGCGTTCACCTTGATCGGCGCCATGCCCGCCCGATTCGCCGCTTCCAGGCCGTCCAGCACGTCCGGCAACCGGTCCCGCCGGGTGATCTCGGCGAAGTGGGCACGGTCGATGGTGTCCAGCGACACGTTGATCCGGTCCAGGCCGGCCGCCACCAGGGCACCCGCCCGACGGGACAGGCCCAGGCCGTTGGTGGTCAGCGCGATCTCCGGCCGGGGCCGCAGGTTGGCCGCGGCCGCCACCACGTCTTCGAGGTGCCGGGCCAGCAGCGGTTCGCCGCCGGTGAACCGGATGTCGGTGATGCCCAGCCGGGTCACGCCGATCTCCATCAGCCGGATCAGCTCGTCGTCTTGCAGCAGATGCTCGCCGGGCAGCCAGTCCAGGCCCTCGGCCGGCATGCAGTAGGTGCAGCGCAGATTGCACCGGTCGGTCAGCGAAATACGCAGATCGGTGTGCACCCGGCCGAAGGTGTCCACCAGCGGGCCGGAGGTCGGCATCTCACCGGAGATCGCCTCTTCGACGGCCCTGGCAAAGGCCGAAACGGTCTCGGGGACGGCTTTTTCGGTGGTGTTGCCGTCGGCGTTCTCGGCCGTCGGACCCGTCGGCGAATCCTGGGCGCGCAGCGTCATGCCCGAATCCGATCCGGTCGGGCCGGTGAATCGACTGTTCGACGCATAATCTCCTCCAACTGCGTTACCAGCCTACCGAGTAAACCGGCGTGCTTTGCGCGCCGCCGGCCGAGTAAGATCACCAGTCATCGCGTCCTGCGCAGGCGGGGCGCTTCGTTGTATGGCCCAACGTCGCCGGAACGGTCGACCGATCAGACAAGCAGGAGAGCGAAGTGCCGACCGGCAAGGTGAAGTGGTATGACGCCGCGAAGGGTTTCGGCTTTCTGTCCCAGGAGGACGGCGAGGACGTCTACGTCCGGGCTTCGGCGCTGCCCGAAGGGGTGGACGGCCTCAAAGCGGGGCAGCGAGTCGAGTTCGGTGTCGCGTCCGGCCGCCGCGGGCCGCAGGCGCTGACGCTCAAGCTGATCGACCCGCCGCCGAGCATCGGCCGGCCCCGCCGGGACGGTCCGGCCGAGCACCGGCACAGCCCCGATGAACTGCACGGCATGGTCGAGGACATGATCACGCTGCTGGAGGGAGCGGTCCAGCCGGAGTTGCGCAAGGGCCGCTACCCGGACCGCAAGACGGCCCAGCGGATCTCCGAGGTGGTCAAGGCTGTCGCCCGGGAGCTCGACGCCTGACCAGCCCGTGGTACCGGTGCGGCCGAAAGCGTGTACCGGCCGATCCGAACGGGTAAGACTGGGTGATGAACGCTCGCGTGAGCTTTGGGCGGGCATAGTCACTTCAGGAGGTTTCCGATGGCACAGCAGGCGCAGGTCACCGAGGAGGAGGCCCGGGCGGTCGCCGAGGAATCCCGGGAAAGCGGCTGGGACAAGCCGTCCTTCGCCAAAGGCCTCTTCCTCGGCCGGTTCCCGCTCGAGCTCATCCACCCGTTTCCGCGGCCGTCGGACGAGGACGACGCGCGCACCGAGGAATTCCTGGTCAAGCTGCGGGAGTTGCTCGGCACCGTCGACGGCGGCGTTATCGAGCGGGACGCGAAAATTCCCGACGAGTACGTGAAGGGCCTGGCCGAGTTGGGCTGCTTCGGCCTGAAGATCCCGAGGGAGTACGGCGGGCTGGGCATGTCGCAGGTCGCCTACAACCGCGTCCTGGTGATGGTCTCCAGCGTGCACGGCAGCCTCGGCGCGCTGCTGAGCGCGCATCAGTCGATCGGCGTGCCCGAGCCGCTCAAGCTCGCCGGGACCGACGAGCAGAAGCGCAAGTTCCTGCCGCGCTGCGCGGCCGGCGCGATCTCGGCGTTCCTGCTAACCGAGCCGGACGTGGGCTCGGACCCGGCCCGGCTGGCGTCAACCGCGACGCCGATCGAGGACGGCAAGGCCTACCAGCTCGACGGCGTGAAGCTGTGGACCACCAACGGTGTGGTCGCCGACCTGCTGGTGGTGATGGCCCGGGTGCCCAAATCCGAGGGGCACCGAGGCGGCATCAGCGCGTTCGTCGTCGAGGCCGATTCGCCCGGCATCACCGTGGAGCGCCGCAACCAGTTCATGGGGCTGCGCGGCATCGAGAACGGCCTGACCCGGATGCACAACGTCCGGGTTCCCGCCGAGAACCTGATCGGGCGGGAAGGCGACGGCCTGAAGATCGCGCTGACCACGCTCAACGCCGGGAGGCTGGCCATCCCGGCGATGGCGACCGGTGCGGCCAAGTGGTCGCTGAAGATTGCCCGGGAGTGGGCGGGCCAGCGGGTGCAGTGGGGCAAGCCGGTCGGCGAGCACGGCGCGGTCGCCAGAAAGATCTCGTTCATCGCGGCCACCAGCTACGCCCTTGAGGCGGTGCTGGACCTGTCCGGGCAGATGGCCGACGAGGGCCGCAATGACATCCGGATCGAGGCGGCCCTGGCCAAGTTGTGGGCCAGCGAGATGGCCTGCCAGATCGCCGACGAGCTGCTGCAGATTCGTGGCGGCCGGGGATACGAGACCGCCGCGTCGCTGGCCGCGCGCGGCGAGCGCGCCGTTCCCGTCGAGCAGCTGGTGCGCGATCTGCGGATCAACCGGATCTTCGAAGGGTCCAGCGAGATCATGCGGCTGCTGATCGCCCGCGAGGCCGTCGATGCGCACCTGACCGCGGCCGGCGACCTGGCCAACCCGAAAGCCGACATGCGCCAGAAGGCCAAGGCCGCCGCGGGAGCCAGCGGGTTCTACGCGAAGTGGTTGCCGCAGCTGGTGTTCGGCGAAGGTCAGCTGCCGAGTTCATATCGCGAATTCGGTGAATTGGCAACACATCTGCGGTTCGTCGAGCGATCGTCGCGCAAGCTCGCCCGCAACACGTTCTACGCGATGGCGCGCTGGCAGGCCGCCATGGAACAGAAGCAGGGTTTCCTCGGCCGCGTCGTCGACATCGGTGCGGAACTGTTCGCGATGTCGGCGGTCTGCGTCCGCGCCGAAGCGCAGCGGGCCGCGGATCCGGTGGCCGGCGCCCAGGCCTACGAACTGGCCGAGGTGTTCTGCGACCAGGCGACGCTGCGGGTCGAGGCGCTGTTCGACGCGCTGTGGGCCAACACCGACAGCGCCGACGTGCACCTGGCGCACGAAGTGCTCAGCGGCCGCTACACCTGGCTGGAGGAAGGCATCCTGGATCAGAGTGAGGGCACCGGCCCGTGGATCGCGAACTGGGATCCCGGACCGTCCAGCGAGGAGAACCTGGCCCGGCGATTTCTGACGGTGGCGGATACGCCGACCGGGTAGCTTCTGCGCGCGCTTTCGCGGATTCGGCGAGCATCAGTCGCACCCCGGGCGCAGCGGCTCAGCCCCACCGCAGGCGCACCGACCATTCGGCGTGCGGCACTTCGCGAACCTGACCGAACGGGTCGATGCCCAGGGTGGGCACCTGCACCGCCAGCCCGCGCAGCAGCCCGCGGTGCGGGTCCACGGTCGAGATGGTGACGGCCACGGTGGAGCCGGGGCGGAACGCCGTGATGGTCGTATCCGCCGGGTTCTCGTACACCCGCAGCAGGCGCCACGGCGCCCGGCTGATCGCGCCGTCCACCGATAGCTGCACCGGGTCGCGCGGGTTCACCGGCAGCTCGCCCTGAGTCTGTCTGGTCTGACATTCGCCCAGGTCCACCGCGTTGCAGAACAAGTACGGGCCCACCCGGGTCAGCCGCCCGTTGGAGTACGCGCTGATCTGCGGCTCCCACGGGCCTTCCCGGAACTCACTGCTGCGGACCAGCAGCCAGGCGCCGACGCCGGCCCCGGCCGAGGCCAGCACCACCAGGGCGGCGAGCAGTACGACGAGACCGCGTTTCATCTGCTGACCACCCTTTCGTCGGCGCCGAGACGGGCGCCTTCCTGTTGGACGAGCACCGGCCGGTTACCCCCGAATCCCGGGATCAGTGAGTCGCCGTGGAAGGACAGGACGGTCTGTGCCAGGCCGGGGATCAGCAGCGCGGTTACCGCGGTGAAGCCTACCCACAGATCGGTGTAAACCAGTACGCCCAGCGCGCCGCCCAACACCCAGGCCAGCTGCAGTGTGGATTCCGACCGGCCGAATGCCGATGCCCTGGACTCCTCGGGCAGATCGTCTTGCAGTGAGGCGTCCAGCGACGCCTTGGCGACCGCACTCGCCCCGGACGTGATCAGCGTGGCGATCGCGACCACCAGCAGTTTTCCGGCGACCGCGGCCGCCATCGCGGAGCAGGTCACCGCGATGGTGCAGCGCACCACCAGCACCGTGGGCCTGCCCAGCTTGAGCCGTGCGCTGGTGAAGTTGCCGGCGAAGTTGCCCGCCCCGGCGGCGGCGCCGATCAGGGCGAGGATGCCCAGCTGCACCCAGCCGCCGGCGTTCTGCTGTTTGGCGACGAACGCCGGGTACAGGAACAGGAAGCCCACCATGACCTTGATCGTGCAGTTGCCCCACAGTGCGGTGATGATGTTGCGGCCCAGGGGTTGTCGCAGTGCGTCGCTGGCCCCGGGGGCACTCCCCCGCGAGCGGGAGGTACCCCCACCCGCTTGCGGGGGACTGACGTGTTCGGGCCAGCCGCGGCGTCCGGTGTGGTTGCGGTAGCCCAGCGTGGCCGGAACCTCGCCGGTGGTCACCTCGACCCAGCGCGGGATGCGCATCGACAGCAACGCCCCCATGATCGTGGCGGCGACGACGACGAACATCGCCCCCGGCAGTGCCAGCAGCCGGGTGAGAGCGAACTCCACGCCCGCGGCGACCGCCCCGCCGACGACGGTGCCGCCGAGCAGGCCGAACATCGTCAGCCGGGAGTTGACCCGCACCAGGTCGATGGTCGGCGGCATCACCCGCGGAGTCACCGCGCTGCGCAGCACGGTGAACGACTTCGACAACACCATCATCGCCAGCGCGCACGGGTACAGCACCCAGGACGGAAAGCTGCCGCTGACGCCGTCGTAGTTCACCACCAGCACCAGCGCCAGCGCGGTGCGCAGCGTGAACGAGGTGGCCAAGGCGACTCGGCGGCCATGTTGCAGCCGGTCCAGTGCGGGGCCGATCAGCGGCGCCACCAGTGCGAAGGGTGCGATCGTGACCAGCAGGTACAGCGCCACCCGGCCCTTGCTCTCACCACTCGCGGCGGCGAAGAACAGCGTGTTGGCCAGTGCGACGGCCATCGCCGAGTCGACGGCGAAGTTCGCCACCACCGGCCAGGTCAGTGCGGTCAGCCCGGACTTGTCAGCGCCGTCCGCGGTGGCGGCACGTTGAACCAGGTCATACATCCGGTAGCCCATCTCGCGGCTGCGCTGCTTCGCGGCGCGGGTGACGGTGATCCGCTCGCCCGGGTAGCGCGGCGGCTCCTGGTCGCCCGCGGGGATGGGTTCGTCCGGCCGCTGGTGCAGCGGCGGCAGGTACCGGTTGGCGCGCACGCCGGACGCAGCGGCCGGCCGGCGGGGCGTGCGCGCGGGCGATGCGCCAAGCTGTTCTCGCCGCTGCGCAGACATACCGTCGATTCTCGCCCATGGTGGTCGTTGCGGCGTGCAGGCGACGGGTGTGGCCAACCGGTCGAGGCTGCTGCAATTATTGGGGCAGTATTGGGCGGTATCGAGCAGCCCGCGGAAGCGGTGAACGGAAGGGACCGAAGTGACCAGCCCCAGCGCGGAGTCGGCGGCGCCGGCCGTGGCGACCCTTGCCGAATCGCCCGAGATCCCGGTGTTGCTGGCCGGTGCGGTCGATCAGGCCCGGGCCGCGGTGGTGGAGGCCAGCGACGCCGATGCCGTCGGCGACCACCTGGGCGTCGACTACGAGGATCCGGTTGCCGTGACGCACCGGTTCGCGGCCCAACTGAGCGGCTACCGCGGCTGGGAGTGGGCGGTCGTCGTCGCCGCCTGTCCGGGTGCTGACCACGTCACGATCAGTGAGGTGGTGTTGATCCCGGGCCCGGCGGCGCTGCTGGCTCCCGAGTGGGTGCCGTGGGAACAGCGGATCAGGCCCGGCGACCTCAGCCCCGGCGATCTGCTGGCTCCGCCGGACGGCGACGTGCGGCTGGTTCCGGGCTATACGGCGAGCGGCGATCCGGCGGCCGACGACGTCGCCGCCGAGATCGGCCTGGGCCGACGCTGGGTGATGAGCACCGAGGGCCGCGCCGCGGCGGCCGAGCGCTGGCACGAGGGTGACTTCGGGCCGGGTTCGGCGATGGCCCGGTCCACCAAGCGGGTGTGCCGCGACTGCGGTTTCTTCCTGCCGCTGGCGGGTGTGCTCGGCACCATGTTCGGGGTGTGCGGCAACGAGATGTCCGCCGACGGCCACGTGGTCGACGCCCGGTACGGGTGCGGCGCCCACTCCGACACCCCGGCGCCGCCGGGCACCGGGTCACCAGCGTACGAGCCCTACGACGACGGCGTGCTGGACATCGTGGAACCCGGCGAACCAGCCGAGGCCGAGGGTGAGGCTGAAGCCGGGACGGAATCCGAGCCGGAAACGCAAGCCGCGCCCGAGGACGTCGCGGAGCCCGAGCCCGACACCGAGGCCGTCGCCGAGCCCGAGCCCGACGCCGAGCCCAAGGCCGACACCAAAGCCGCGCCCGAACCCAAGGCCGCGCCCGAACCCGAGGCCGTGGCTGTGTCCGAGGAGAGCTAGCCGCTCTCGGCGGCGGCCTTGATGTTCTGCAGCGAGGCGTGCATGCCGTCAACCAGTTCGCTTTCGAACCGCGACGTGCCGCCCAGGAATGCCTTCGTCGTCAGGTTCGACACCGCGCTCAACCCGTTTTCGGCGTGCCGGGTCTCGGTCACCCGGGTTCCGGTGCCGGTCGGCTCGAGTTCGTAGGCCCACACACTGCCGTTGACCGGAACGCGGAACGCGAACCTCTGCTCGGGAACGACCTCGGTGACGACGCAGCTGGTCGGCCAGAAAAAATAGCCGCGGCGATTGATGTTGATGGTCCGGGTGCCGGGGCGCACCGGCCCGAGTGCCTTCATCCACCGGCACTGCGGACTCCACTGCGGCATCCGGCGCAGATCCGAGATCAGGTTCCACACCTTCGACACCGGCGCGTCGATGTCGATCTGTGCTTGCAGCAGCGGGGCGGCCATGTGTCCTCCTCGGACTGGGTTATGCAGGGTCAGTTCGGTGCGTGTTGCCGGTCCCGGTCATCCGGCGGCCCGAGGCCGGTCTGCGCGCCACGCGCGCCGCGGCGGGCCGCGTCACGCTGCCACAAAAAGATACCGGTGCCCAGCAGACCGACCCCCAGCCCGGCCAGGGTCATCGGCCGCCAACCGTCCATGCCCGGGATCAGGAACGCCGCCACGGCGGAGAGCGACCAGGCCGTCGTGCCGGCCACGATCACCGGCCACGCCCCGGTCAGTGCGGCCGGCAGCGGCGGCGGCTGGGGAGGTGGCGTCTCGGTCATCGATGGTCACGGTAGTGCACCGCCGGTAATGTTCCCGCGGTGGTCGAGGTCGCAAAGGTCCTGAACGTCGTGGATCTCGACGATCCCGCCGATCCGCGGCTGGACGACTTTCGCGACCTGAACAGTGTCGACCGCCGTCCGGATCTGCCCACCGGCAAGGGCCTGGTGATCGCCGAGGGAGTGTTGGTGGTACGGCGCATGCTGGCATCGCGGTTCACGCCGACGGCGCTGCTCGGCACCGACCGTCGGCTCGCCGAACTGGCCGACGACCTGACCGGTTGCGACATGCCCTACTACCGGGTCTCCGCCGAGGTGATGGCGGCGGTGGTCGGATTCCACCTCAACCGCGGCGTGCTGGCCGCAGCGCGGCGGGTGCCCGACCCGAGCCCCGAACAGTTGGTTGAGGACGCCCGCACCATCGCGGTGCTGGAGGGGGTCAACGACCACGAGAACCTGGGTTCGATCTTCCGCAACGCGGCCGGGCTGGGTGTGGACGCGGTGATATTCGGCAGCGGCTGCGCCGACCCGCTGTACCGGCGGGCGGTGCGGGTTTCGATGGGCCACGCGTTGCTGGTTCCCTACACGCGCGCGGTGAACTGGCCGGCCGATCTGCTGGCACTGCGACAGCGTGGGTTCCGGCTGCTGGCCATGACCCCCGACCCGCGCGCCTGTTCGCTGTCGGCTGCGGCAGCGGAGGTGGGCGGCCAGCCGGTGGCGGTGCTGGTCGGCGCGGAAGGTCCGGGGCTGGCCGAGCCGACGATGCGATGCTGCGACATGCGGGTGCGCATCCCGATGTCGCGCGGCACCGACTCGCTCAATGTGGCCACCGCCGCCGCGCTGGCCTTCTACGAGCTGCGAGCACGAGGTTAGGCTGCGTCGATGACCGGCCCCGGCGATGAATCCACCCCCTGGGCGACGGGGCTGACGGTCGCCGGGTTCGTCGCGGCGGTGTCCGGAGCCGCGATCGTCGTGTTGAGCCTGGGGCTGACCAGAGTGCACTCGGGTCTGGCGGTCGGCCTCAACGTCGTCGCGGTCGGCGGGCTGGCGCCGACGATCTGGGGGTGGCGGCGCACCCCGGTGCTGCGGTGGTTCGCACTCGGCTCAGTGGTCGGTGTGGCGGGTGCGTGGCTGACGCTGGTGGCGCTGCTCGCGTCCGGTCACGCCTAGCGTTTCTTGCGCGAGCAGACGCCAGGGTCCCCCTAGACGGGGGGCGTTTTAGGTAGCCTTGGCGTCTGCTCGGCGAGGGTGAGTGTCACCGCTGGCCGCTGGAGCGCACGCCCAGCAGCACGTCCTCCCAGGCCGGAACCTCCGGCCTGCCGCGGCGAGCGCGGGCCGGTTTCGCCGCCGAGGACTGTCCGGCAGCCGCGGCGGCGACCGGTTCTTCAGCCGCGGCGACTGCTTCGCCTTCGGCCACCGGCGGCTCGACGACTGCTTCCTGCACACCGAAGTCGAGTTGAGCCACCGACGCCAACGGCCGCAACGGACGGTCAGCGTCGGGGTCGATCAGCAGCGCAGCGGCGTCGTCGATCGCGGTGACGGTTCCGCCGTGCGCGCCCGGCGCGAACCGGAAGTGTGCGACGTTGTCCGAGCGGCCGGCCTTCCAGGACAGCTGCGCCGTCCAGCGGCCGTCCTCGTTGCGCCATGCGTCCCAACTGCTGTGGTCGGGGTTGAGGCCGCGTGCCAGCAGTGCGCTGGTGACCACCTCGAGCAGCGTCAACACCGCCGGCCCGTCGGCGAGCACCGGGTGTGCCGCCGTCGCCAGTTCCGCGGCGCGGGATCGCTCCAACAACACCGGGTGGGCGAACCGTTCGATCCGGCTGACGTCCACCCCCGCCGCGGCGGCCAACTGCTCGATGGACGCACCGGCGCGGACGCGGGCCTGAATCTCCCGTGGGCGCAGCATGCTGGAGATCCCGATGTCGAGCTGGGTCTGGCCGGCTCGCGCCTCCTCGCCGCGCACCGCGGCACGCAGCCGGTCGTCGATGAGCAGCTTGAACTTCTCGGCGGACCCGGAACTGCCGCTCTCGCAAGCGGTCTCGCAGATGATGTGTTTGCCGTCGGGGTCGAGGCCAACGACTGTGAGTTCCCGCATGGCTTCTCCTTACAGACCAGCTTGCCGGGCCTGTCAGGTGCGGACTCTAGTGCAGTCGGCGCCGTGGGCCGCGATGACACGCGGGGAGACGGAGCACTGGTTAGAGCCGTTCAGATCCTTTCCACGACCCAGTCGATGCACGCGGTGAGCGCGCTGACGTCGTCGGGCTCCACCGCCGGGAACATTCCCACCCGCAGCTGGTTGCGGCCGAGCTTGCGGTAGGGCTCGGTGTCGACGATCCCGTTCGCCCGCAGGGTCGCCGCCACAGCGGCGGCGTCAATCTCGTCGGTGAAGTCGATAGTGCCCACCACCGCCGACCGCAGCGCCGGGTCGGCGACGAACGGCGTGGCAAAGGAACGCTCCTCGGCCCACGAGTACAGGCGTGACGACGAGTCGGCGGTGCGCTTGACCGTCCAGTCCAGCCCCCCATTGGCCAGCATCCAGTCCAGCTGCTCGGCCAGCAGCGCCAGCGTGGCGATCGCCGGGGTGTTGTACGTCTGGTTCTTCACACTGTTGTCGACCGCGATCGGCAGCGACAGGAAGTCCGGCACCCAACGCCCGGAGGCGGCGATCGCCTCGATCCGGGCCAGTGCGGCCGGGCTGACGACGGCCAGCCACAGCCCGCCGTCTGAGGCGAAGTTCTTCTGCGGGGCGAAGTAGTAGGCGTCGGCCTCGGCGACGTCCACCGGCAGGCCGCCGGCAGCCGAGGTCGCATCGATGACCACCAGCGCGTCACCGGCCCCGTCGGGCCGGCGCACCGGCACCGCCACCCCGGTCGAGGTTTCATTGTGCGCCCACGCGATCACGTCGACCGACGGGTCCGAGGTCGGCTCCGGCGCACTGCCCGGGTCGGCGCTGACGACGATCGGGTCGCCGACGAACGGGTTCTTCTTCACCGCGGAGGCGAACTTGGAGCTGAACTCGCCGTAGGTCAGGTGCAGCGAACGCTGGTCGATCAACCCGAACGCGGCGGCGTCCCAGAACGCCGTGGCGCCCCCGTCGCCGAGGATCACCTCATAGCCGTCGGGGACCGAGAACAACTCACGCAGCCCACCGCGGACCCGGCCGACGAGGTCTTTGACCGGCGCCTGCCGGTGCGAGGTGCCGAACAGCGGCGCCGCCGTGGTGACCAGCGCCTGCAACTGCTCGGGGCGGACCTTGGACGGCCCACAGCCGAACCGGCCGTCGCCGGGCTTGATCGCGTCGGGGATGGTCAGGGTGCTGGTGAGCTGCTCGGGCATGGCCACCAGCGTAGTGAAGACGCGGCAGCGCCCTGCACGGCGGCCGCCCCCGAAACGGCATCAGTGACGCAGGCCACATTCCGGCCGATCCGGGTTCCGAGTCGCTGAAATCGGGTCTAGTGAGTTTCCGGTACCTGCGGTACCGTTGGACATAACCCATTCGAATGTAAAGCAGGTTATGGAGGCTTTGCGATGACTCAGAAAACCGCTCGGACTGCGATGGTGCGCCGCTGGCGGCGCAACATGGATGTCTCCGACGACACCGCTTACGTCGACATGCTCAACACCCTGTCCGACGGGTCGGTGCGGCGAAACTTCAACCCCTACATCGACATCGACTGGAAATCACCGGAATTCGCGGTGACCGAGAACGACCCGCGCTGGATCCTGCCGGCCACCGACCCGCTCGGCAATCACCCCTGGTACCAGGCGCAGTCGCAGGAACGTCAGATCAAGATCGGGATGTGGCGGCAGGCCAACGTCGCCAAGGTGGGCCTGCACTTCGAGTCGATCCTGATCCGCGGGCTGATGGAGTACGCGTTCTGGACGCCCAACGGATCCCCGGAATACCGCTACTGCCTGCATGAAGCGGTCGAAGAGTGCAACCACACGATGATGTTCCAGGAGATGGTGAACCACATCGGTGCCGATGTTCCCGGCATGCCGCGGCTGCTGAAATGGATTCAGCCGTTGATCCCGCTGGTGGCCGGACCGCTGCCGATTCCGTTCTGGTTCGGCATCCTCGCCGGCGAGGAGCCCATCGACCACACCCAGAAGGCCGTGCTGCGTGAGGGCAGGACGCTGCACCCGATCATGGAACGGGTGATGGCGATCCACGTCGCCGAGGAGGCGCGGCACATCTCGTTCGCGCACGAGTACCTGCACAAGCGGGTGCCGCACCTGCCGCGCCGCAAGCGGTTCTGGCTGTCGCTGTTCGTGCCGCTGACGATGCGGATTCTGTGTTCGGCGATCATCGTGCCGCCGAAGGCATTCTGGCAGGAGTTCGACATCCCGCGCCAGGTCCGCAAGGACATCTTCTTCGGCTCGGCGGAGGCCCGTCAGATGCTGCGCGATATGTTCGGCGACGTGCGGATGCTCTGCTATGACACCGGCCTGATGAATCCGGTGGCTAAGCTGCTGTGGCGGATCTGCCGGATCAACGGCGCGCCGTCGCGCTTCCGCAGCGAGCCGCAGCGGGCACACCTCGCGCCGGTTGCCTAGGCTCTGGGCTTATGCCGCACGTTATTACCCAGGCGTGCTGTAACGATGCCTCGTGCGTCTTCGCCTGCCCGGTCAACTGCATCCACCCGACACCGGACGAGCCGGACTTCGCCACGTCGGAGATGCTCTACATCGACCCGGACGCCTGTGTGGACTGCGGCGCCTGCGTGCGCGCCTGCCCGGTGGACGCGATCGCGCCCGACACCAGGCTGGCGCCCGAGCAGACGCCGTTCATCGAGATCAACAGGTCCTACTACCCGGACCGGCCGGAGGGGGTGAAGCTTCCGCCCACCTCGAAGCTCGCCCCGGTGCTGCCGGCCGCCGAAGTGCGCCACCGCGACCACCCGCTGACGGTGGCCATCGTCGGCTCCGGGCCGGCGGCGATGTACGCCGCCGACGAGCTGCTGACCCAGCCGCGGGTGCTGGTCAACATGTTCGAGAAACTGCCCACCCCCTACGGGCTGGTTCGCGCCGGGGTGGCACCGGATCACCAGCGCACCAAACTGGTCACCCGGCTGTTCGACAAGGTCGCGGCCCGCCGCGGTTTCCAGTTCTTCCTCAACGTCGAGGTTGGCAACCACCTGACTCACGCCGACCTGCTGGAACACCACCACGCGGTGCTCTACGCGTCCGGCGCCCTGCATGACCGCCGGCTGGAGATCGACGGCATGGGTCTGCCCGGAACCGGTACCGCGACCGAGCTGGTCGGCTGGATCAACGGGCACCCCGAGTTCACCGGCCTGCCGATCGACCTGAGCCACGAGCGGGTGGTGATCGTCGGCAACGGCAACGTCGCCCTGGACGCCGCGCGGATCCTCACCAGCGACCCGGATAAGCTGGCCCGCACCGACATCGCCGACTACGCGCTGGCGGCGTTGCGGAACTCCCGCGTGCAGGAGGTGGTGATCGCCGCCCGGCGCGGCCCGATCGCCTCCGCCTTCACCCTGCCCGAACTGGTCGGCCTGACCCAGACCGCCGAAGTCGTGCTCGACGCCGAAGACCACGCCCGGGTGCGAAACGACCTCGCCACGGTCCGGGACAACTTCACCCGTCAGAAGCTGGAGATCCTGACCAAGCTGCCAGACGCTTCGGCGCCGATCACCCGGCCGCGCATCCGGTTCGCCTACGAGCTGACCCCGGAGCGGGTCGTCGGCGACCAGCGCGCCGAGGCGGTCGAGTTCACCGTCACCGGCACCGGCAAGGTGCGACGGCTGGACGCCGGCCTGGTGCTGAGTTCGATCGGCTATCACGGCACCCCCATTCCCGACCTGCCGTTTGAGGACGCCAGCGGCATCGTCCCGAACGAGAGCGGCCGCGTCATCGACCCGCGGACCGGGCAGCGGGTTCCGGGCGCCTACGTGTCCGGCTGGATCAAGCGCGGGACGAACGGCTTCATCGGCACCAACAAGTCGGACTCGCTGCTGACCATCCAGACCCTGGTCGGCGACTACAACGCCGGTCTGCTCGCCGACGTGTCCGGCGGCCCGCGTGCGGTCGCCCGGATGGTGCACGCCCGCCAGCCCGACGTGATCGACGCCGCCGGCTGGAAGGCCATCGACGCCGCCGAGAAGGCCCGCGGCAGCGCCGACGGCCGGCCGCGCGACAAGTTCACCTCGGTGCCGGAGATGCTGGCCACCGCGGCGACGGCGCCGCCGGAACCGCTGCTGCAGCGAATGCTCGCCGCGCTGCGCGGCCGCTAACCCGCCGGGGGCGCGCGGTAGCGTTGGCCGATGGCCGGCATGACCAATCCGGACAACGAGCGACTGGCGGCGATGCGCGTGGAATACCTTTCGGAGAAAGACAACAGCGGGGATCTCGACGTCAGTTGGCTCGACGTCGGATGGCAGGCCCTGCTGCGCAACTGGATCGGTGACGCCGAACGCGCCGGGGTCGCCGAGCCCAACGCCATGGTGCTGGCCACCGTCGAGTCGGGGAGGCCGGTCAGCCGGTCGGTGTTGTGCAAAGGCCTCGACGACACCGGCATCACGTTCTTCACCAACTACGACTCGGCCAAGGGCGCACAGTTGGCCGTGACGCCGTACGCGTCGGCGACCTTCCCCTGGTACCCGCTGGGCCGGCAGGTCCACGTTCGCGGTCCGGTGACCAAGGCCAGTGCCGAGGCGACCCGGGCGTACTGGGTCAACCGGCCGCGCGCGTCGCAGCTGGGCGCCTGGGCGTCGCAGCAGTCGCAGCCCATCGAGTCGCGTGCCGCGCTGGTCGATCAGCTGGAGCAGGTGACGGCCCGCTTCGCCGGCGTCGACCAGGTTCCGGTACCGCCGCACTGGGGTGGGTACGTCATCGCCGCCGAGGTGGTCGAATTCTGGCAAGGCCGGGAAGGGCGGCTGCACAACAGGATTCGAGTCTGCGGCGGCCGTGTCGAACGCCTGCAGCCTTAGCCCCGTAGTCGCGCCGCCAGTACGTTCCGGCCCGCACCGGCGAGTTCGTCGATCACCGTGCGGCGGCCGGTCATCGACATGAGCAGCGCTTCGCCCGGTCCGGTGACCTCGGGGCCTTCTCCGTGCGTCCAGTCGATGTCCGTGGCGCGCAGGCGCAGCCCCCGGATTCGCCGCCCAGCACCCAATCTGGGGTTGCTCGGGACCAGCTGAAGGATCCGTTTGAGCCGGTCGGTGGGGATGGTGCGGGCCTGACCGAGCGGGCGGCGGATGTCCTGGTGGTGGATCGTGCCATCGACGAAGGCGATCATCCCGCCGAACCATGCGGTCAGCCCCCGTGGCTGCAGGTGGTCGTTGAGAAAGGCCAATAGCTGTTCGGGGCTCAGAGCGGCGAACTCATCGACACCGACCTGGTTGGCATGGACGATCCGGCCTTTCGCGAACCGCTTCAGCAGCCCCACGAACTTCAGATCTTCGTAGCTGATCATGTGTGCGACAACATCTTTCACACTCCATCCCTCGCAGAGGCTGGGTACGTTCCACTGTTGTGTCGTCAAGGTGGCGAGAAAGCCTGCCAGATCTTCACGTTCGGCACGGGCCATACCCATCAGGGTGCTGTCGGCTTGAGCGGCCATCGCTGAGCTCCTTCGTGTCGGTGGCTCAGCAGGTCGGGTCGCCGTACGCGGCGCCGATCTCTTGCGACGTGGGCCACCGGCTGTAGGTCGGCGACTGTGGCCAGCTCTCGGGGCTGCCCTGGCACTGCTCCTGTCGCCCGTACGGCAGCACGTTCAGCAGACCGAACAGGTGGCCGAGCTGCTCGGTCCCCCGGCCACGTCCGGTACACGGTGTCGCCATCACGCCGAACACGTTGACGACGAAACCGGCTCCCGGCGGAACTCCTTTGTCGGCGGCCACGAAATGTAGCTGGCGGGTGGCGGCCTTCTTCTGTACGCGGAGCGCATCGAGCTCGGCCTGCCAGGTCGGCTGGTCGACGATCGGCGGCAGTGCGGTCATTTCGGGCCTTCTTCGATGTCTACGTTGTGTACATTTGATATGTGGACACTGTACACTTTGCCGGGGAGTGAGGTCAAACGATGGCGTATCACGCGCGCTGAGCTATGGGGCTACGCAGAGTGCACGGTGGACGCCATCGTCTCCGGGATCACAGTGCCGCGCTGATCGTCGGCGCCACGTGTTCGACGGGGTGGATGCCGGGAACCGCTGCGGACACGTCAAGCTAGCCCGGTGAGGCTGCTCGCCGACACCACCCCGCTGCGCAGCGCAGACTTCCGTCGGCTGTGGGTAGCCGGGATACCCACCGTGATCGGCGCGAACCTGACCATCTTCGCCGTCCCGGTGCAGATCTACGCGCTCACCGAGAACTCGGCGTACGTCGGGCTGGCTGGCGTGTTCGCGCTGGTGCCGCTGATCGTCTTCGGCCTGCTCGGCGGCGCCTGGGCGGACGCGATGGACCGGCGGACGCTGCTGATCATCGCCTCGTGCGGGCTGGCGGTGTCGTCGCTGCTGCTGTGGGCGCAGGCGGCCGCAGCCATCAACGACGTGTGGGTGGTGCTGGGTCTGCTGTCGGTGCAGCAGGCGTTCTACGCGGTCAACGCGCCCACCCGCGCCGCGGCGATCCCCCGGATGGTGGCCGGCGGCGAGCTGCCGGCCGCCAACTCGCTGAACATGACGGTGTTCCAGTTCGGGGCGATCGCCGGGCCGCTGCTGGCCGGCGTGCTGCTGAACTGGGTCGACCTGTCCACCCTGTACCTGATCGACGCCGTCACCTGCCTCGCCCCGATCTGGGCGACGTTCCGGCTGGCGCCGATGCCGCCGGTCGAATCGGCGCCGGGCGATCCGTCGCGGTGGTGGCTGGCGGCGGTGCTGGACGGATTCCGCTACCTGGCCGGCAACACCGTCGTGCTGATGTCGTTCGTCGTCGATCTGGTCGCGATGATCCTGGGCATGCCGCGGGCGTTGTTCCCGCAGATCGCGTTCGCCAACTTCGGCGGACCGGTCGACGGCGGCAGCACGATGGCGCTGCTGGCCGCGGCGATGTCGGTGGGCGCCGTCGCCGGCGGGGTGTTCTCCGGTTGGCTGCCGCGCATCCGCCGGCAGGGTCTGGTGATCGTCGTCTCGATCGTCGTGTGGGGCGCGTCGATGGTCGGGTTCGGGCTGGCGATCGGCCACGCCAGCGGGCACCCCGGCGGCGTGCTGTGGGTCTCGCTGGCGTTCCTGGCGGTCGGCGGCGCCGCGGACATGGTGTCGGCGGCATTCCGGTCGACGATCCTGCAGGAGGTCGCCTCCGACGAGATGCGGGGACGGCTGCAGGGGGTGTTCATCGTGGTCGTTGCCGGTGGCCCGAGGCTGGCCGACGCGCTGCACGGCGCCGCCGGGGCGATGATCGGGATGACGGCGGCCGCAGCCGGTGGCGGGGCGCTGGTGGTGGTCGGAGTTCTGGCCGCCGCGCTGGCGGCGCCGTCGTTCCTCCGCTACCGCAGACCGGCGGCTGCGGCGCCGGGCGGCCTATGAGCGCCCCGCTCGGGTGCGTCGCCGCGATACCGACTACCTTCTGTGGGTAACACCCATACGATCACCTGGTCGTAGTGGAACGTCGTAAACGAACATCGAGTCGAAGAGTGCAAAGGGGTTCCTGTGGCCGCAACCGACGACACCGCCACTCTCCGTTATCCGGGCGGCGAGCTAGAGTTGCCGATCCTCCGCTCCACCGAGGGGTCCGACGCCTTCGACATCGGTTCGCTGCTGTCCAAAACGGGGCACACCACGTATGACAACGGGTTCGCCAACACCGCCCCCACCCGCAGCGCCATCACCTACATCGACGGTGAGGCCGGCATCCTGCGCTACCGCGGTTACCCGATCGAGCAGCTCGCCGAGAAGTCGACGTTCATCGAGGTCAGCTACCTGCTGATCTACGGTGAGCTGCCGACCACCGCGCAGCTGGCGGCGTTCACCGAACAGATTCAGCGGCACACCATGCTGCACGAGGACCTGAAGCGGTTCTTCGACGGCTTCCCGCGTAACGCGCACCCGATGCCGGTGCTGTCCAGCGTGGTCAACGCACTGAGCGCCTACTACCAGGACTCGCTGGACCCCGCCGACAACGACCAGGTGGAGCTGTCCACGATCCGGCTGCTGGGCAAGCTGCCCACCATCGCCGCCTACGCGCACAAGAAGTCGGCCGGCCAGCCGTTCCTCTACCCGGACAATTCGCTGAGCCTGGTGGAGAACTTCCTGCGGATGACGTTCGGGCTGCCCGCCGAGCCGTATGCGGCCGACCCCGAGGTGGTCCGGGCGCTGGACCTGTTGTTCATCCTGCACGCCGACCACGAGCAGAACTGCTCGACGTCGACGGTGCGGCTGGTCGGCTCGTCGCGGGCCAACCTGTTCACCTCGATCTCCGGCGGCATCAACGCGCTGTGGGGCCCGCTGCACGGCGGCGCCAACCAGGCCGTGCTGGAGATGCTGGAGAAGATCCGCGACGAGCACGGCAACGTCGACGACTTCGTCCGCAAGGTCAAGAACCGCGAAGACGGCGTGAAGCTGATGGGCTTCGGCCACCGCGTCTACCGCAACTACGACCCGCGGGCGCGCATCGTCAAGGAGCAGGCCGACAAGATCCTGGGCAAGCTCGGCGGCGACGACGAGCTGCTCAACATCGCCAAGGCACTCGAAGAGGCCGCCCTCACCGACGACTACTTCATCGAGCGCAAGCTGTACCCGAACGTCGACTTCTACACCGGCCTGATCTACCGGGCGATCGGCTTCCCGCCGCGGATGTTCACCGTGCTGTTCGCGCTCGGCCGGCTGCCCGGCTGGATCGCGCACTGGCGCGAGATGCACGACGAGGGCGACGCCAAGATCGGCCGGCCGCGGCAGATCTACACCGGCTACGGCACCCGCGACTACGTCGGCATCGGCAGCCGGTAGGCCGGGTCGTCGCCCATGTCGTCAACCAAGCCACAGGTCGACGTGCCGGCCGGTCCGGCCCCGGGCCGGTTGGTCGTCGAGGACATCGTCGTCGGCGACGGCCCGGAAGCCCGGCCGGGCGCGATGGTCAACGTGCACTACGTCGGTGTCGAGTACGACACCGGCGCCGAGTTCGACAGTTCGTGGAATCGCGGCGAATCGATCGAGTTTCCGCTGCAGGGGCTGATTCAGGGCTGGCAGGACGGCATTCCCGGGATGCGGGTCGGCGGCCGCCGCCAACTGGTCATCCCGCCCGAGCAGGCCTACGGGCCGGCCGGATCGGGCCATCAGCTGTCGGGTAAGACGCTGGTCTTCGTGATCGACCTGATCGGCACCAGGTGACCCCGGACCCCGGGTCCGACTCCGACGAGCGGCCCGCCGGCGTGCGGTTCTACCGGCAGCGGCCCGGCCTCGTCTGGGTGATCGGGTTGGTGATCATCCCGCTGTTCCTGGGGGTGATCGGCTACAGCATGTATGACCGCACCAGGCCGCACGCAGGCGATCAGCTCGAGTTCGACGGCGCGGCGCCGACCCTCGTCGAACCGGGCAGTGCGGCGCCGGAGCCGCCACCGGGCCTGGCGCTGGCGCCGCTGTCGGTCGTGCGCAACGGCGACCAGATCACCATGGAAGGCAACCTGTCCGATCCGGCCGATCAGCAGGCACTGCTGGACATCGTGATCGCGTCGGCGGGCGAGCAGGTCGACGTCGTCGACCGGATCGGGATCGTCCCCGACCTCAAGGTGCTCAACGTCGCGGCGGCGGGACCGGTGTTCGAAGCCGCCGCGGACATCCACGATTTCCGGCTCACCGTGCGCGGCGACACGGTCACGCTGGCCGGGACCGCGGCCAACGTCGTCGAGTTGGATGCGGTGGCGGACGCGGCCGAAGACGCCTGGCCGGACCTGAACATCGTCAACGAGTTGCAGGTCAACGGTCCGCTGACGCCGACCGCCACACCGGGCTCGGGATCGGGTCGATCGTCCGGCGGTCGCTGAACGCGTCGGCTAGCCTCTAACTGTTTGCACCGCGGTAGACACGTCGAATAGACCAGGAGGGCCGGTGGCAGGTTCCGGGAAGATCACGACGAAGCGGGTTCGGCCGGCGCGGCTGCCCTGGCGGTCGGCGGGCCGGCACTGGCTGCCGGCTCTGGTGGCTGCGCCCGTTCTGTTGGTGGCCATCAGCTGTGGGCATGCCCAGCTGAAATCGGATGCCGGCGAGACGCGGGGATCGAGTTTGGCGTCGCCACCCACGGGCACGCCGGCGCCGTCGCTGGCGCCGCTGTCGATTCTGCACAGCGGCAATGCGGTCACCGTCGACGGGACGCTGCCCGACACCGAGGCGCGCACGTCGCTGACCGACGTGATCAAGGGCACGTTCGGCTCGGATACCCAGATGGCCGACAAGCTGACCATCAAACCGGACAGCAGCACGATCGACTTCGCCGGCCTGAACTCGGTGCTCAAAGCGGCCAACTCGATGCCGAGTTTCACTTTCAAAGTGCAGGGCGACACGGTGACACTTACCGGAACCGCGGCTTCGGAGGACGAGGCGGCGGCGGTCGAGGCGGCCGCCGTCGGGGCGTGGCAGGACCTGAACATCGTCAACGAGATCGACGTCAAGGGATCGCCCGCCGGGCCGTCCAGCTGAACGGAGTTCGGTATGGCTTTCATCATCCCCTGGTTGGGGTATCTGCTCGCGTTCGTGGCGGGCTCGGCCGTCGCCTGGGGGATCACCACGGTGACGGTTCGGCGCACCAGCCGGGAAGAAGCCGCCGCGGCCCTGTCCGGCTCCGGCGAGAAGGTCGAGGAGTCCTGATGGATCAGGTCAACTACTGCCTGGTGGCGTTGTCGTTCGTGCTCGGGCTGCTGGTCACGTTCGCATCGACGGTCCGCTGGGTCAAGCGCTAGGCGGCGCTGCATCGCGTCGTATGCCCGGAGCCGGTGAACACCCACCAGGCGGGCGGCTGCGTCGACGAGGGCACCGGTGACCGCAACCACCGAGAACGGCGCCGGCGTATCGATGTCGCCGAAATAGTCGGCCTCGAAGTCGGCAGTGAGGACGGTGGCACTCACCCGCGATCACGTACGACCAGGCGCGACACCGCAGTGCCCTTCCCGGCGGCTTTGCGTGCGCGTGTGACGGCATCACGATCCGGTCGGGTGCGCCGTTGCCCGCTTTCGACCAGTAGCCCGGCCAATCTGAGGCGCTCACGGAACCGGTCGACGTCGTCACCGGGAGTCATTCATGCAAGTTAGCATTCACCGAACCGTCCGATCGGTTCGGCGAAATGGTCGTGAAGACTACTTCGGCCCGGGCAGCCGCAGCAGCAGGCGCACCCCGCCCAGCGGACTTTCCTCCAATGATGCTGTGCCACCGTGCAATTGGGCCTGCTGGGCTACCAGTGCCAGTCCGAGGCCCGACCCGGAGTGCGACGCCGTCGACCCGCGGGAGAACCGCTCGAACACCATCTGACGTTCCTCCTCGGGTATCCCGCTGCCGTTGTCGTCGATGGCGATCTCCACTCCGGCCCGGGAACTGACTGCCGACAGCTGCACCCGGGTGGCGTGGCCGTGCTTGACCGCGTTGGCGATCGCGTTGTCGACCGTCAGCCGCAGGCCGGCCGGCAGCCCGACGATGATGCAGGTCGGCGACGGCGCCAGGGAGACTTCCAGGGTCGGGTAGACCCGCATCGCGTCGTGGGCGGCGCGGTCCAGCAACTCGGTGATGTCCACCGGTACGTGGTCCTCGGCGGTGGAGAGCTCGCCCTGGGCCAGCCGCTCCAGCGCGCCCAGCGTCGCCTCGATGCGGGTCTGGGTGCGCACCACGTCGTGCAGCACTTCCTTGCGCTGGTCCTCCGGCAGGTCCAGGGTGGTCAGCACCTCGAGGTTGGTGCGCATCGCGGTGAGCGGGGTGCGCAGCTCATGCGACGACACCGCCGCGAAGTCGCGGGCCGACGCCAGCGCCTCTTTGGTGCGGTCCTGCTCCTGCCAGATGCGGTGCAGCATGCCGCGCATCGCCTCGGCGATCTCGACGGCCTCGGTGGCGCCGCGCACCTCGATCTCGGGGCGCTCGTCGCTGGCGTCGATCGATCGGGCCTGCTGGGCCAGTCGGCGCAGCGGCCGCACCGCGAAGGTGGCCAGCAGCCAGCCCAGCACCGCGGAGGCGCCGATCGCGAATGCGCAGAGCAGGATCACCCGGCGATGCAGGTTGTTGATGTCGGCGATGGTGGCGTTGTAGGTGGCCCCGACCGCCAGTGACCGGGGTCCCGGCCCCGGGATGTTCACCGTCCGCACCCGGTAGCGCACCCCGTTGACGTAGGTGTCGGCATAGCCCGGCGGCAACTCCGGCAGCACCACCGACGAATTCGACGTCGCCTCTTCGGCCCGGCGCAGCGTGATCACCGCGTCGGTGGCTCCGGTCGACCGGGGCAGTTCGCCGAGGCCGATCAGCGGGATCGCCAGGCCGGCCGCCTCGTCCAGCCGGCGGTCCAGCCAGTATTTGCGGTCGGTGGGGATACCGACCCACACGATGGCGCCGATGATCAGGGTCACGATCGCGGTGCCGATGGCGGTCGCCAGCGCCACCCGGGTGCGCAGCGACGGCGTCCGGGCAAAGATCCGTCTCAGGGTGCTCATCGCGTTCATGGTGGCCGCCTACTGCATCCGCAGTACGAACCCCACCCCCCGGACGGTGTGCAGCAGCCGGGGGGCGCCGCCGGCCTCCAGCTTGCGCCGCAGGTATCCGATGAACACGTCGACGACGTTGGTGTCGGCGGCGAAGTCGTAACCCCACACCAGTTCCAGCAGCTGGGCGCGGGACAGCACTGCGGTTTTGTGTTCGGCGAGCACGGCCAGCAGGTCGAACTCGCGCTTGGTCAGGTCGACGTCCACCCCCTTGACCCGTGCCCGCCGGCCGGGGATGTCCACCTCCAGCGGCCCCACCGTGATGGTCTCCGCCGACGAGCTGGGGGTCGAGCCGCGCCGGCGCAGCATGGCGCGGACCCGCGCCACCAGCTCGGCCAGCACGAACGGCTTGACCAGGTAGTCGTCGGCGCCGGCTTCCAGGCCGGCCACCCGATCGTCGACCGAGCTGCGCGCGCTCAGGACGCACACCGGGACGTCGTTGTCCATCGCCCGCAGCGCCGTCACCACGCTGACCCCGTCCAGCACCGGCATGTTGATGTCGAGCACGATCGCGTCCGGGCGGGTCTCGGTGGCGCTGCGCAGCGCCTCCGCGCCGTCGGCGGCGGTGGCCACCTCGAAGCCGGACAGCCGCAGTCCGCGTTCCAGCGAGGCGAGCACGTCGGAGTCGTCGTCGACGACCAGGACTCGGGGGGAGGGGGCAGGTGAAGCGGCGCCGTTGTCCATGTCGCCCATCTTGCCTGATCGACG
>DASTNJ010000085.1:0-27354 GCA_035721065.1 Mycobacterium sp. | reverse complement strand
GTGCAGTTCGGCCGGCCGATCGGCAGCTTCCAGGCGCTCAAGCACCGGATGGCCGACCTGTACGTGGCGGTGTCCAGCGCTCGCGCCGTCGTCAACGACGCGGTGGCCGATCCGTCACCGACCTCCGCCGCGCTGGCCCGGGTGACCGCCAGCGAGGCGTTCTCGGTGACGGCGGCCGAATCCATCCAGCTGCACGGCGGCATCGCGATCACCTGGGAGAGCGACATCCAGCTGTATTTCAAACGTGCACACGGCAGTTCGCAGCTTCTGGGTCTGCCGCAGCAGCACCTGCGCCGGCTGGAAGCCGAGGTGTTCTAACAAAGGTCCTTGATGGTATGGGATCACATGTCATTGATATGGGATGTAATGCCATGGGTGTGTGAAGTTGTCGGAGTATGCGGCCCGGAGCGGGATCAAATGTCATGCTGCTTGAATCCGTTCCAAGGCGGGCAAGATTGAGGGTGCGTACCTCGATGACTCAGGGCATGCAGGGGTACCCGACCGATGCCCGACCCGCTGCATGCTCTCATTGGTAACGCCACCGCGTAGGCCCTGTCTGCACCGATGAGCGGCGCGAAGACCTGGAACGCCGGGCGCAGCGGATGACCGGTTTCGCGAGCGCTGCGGGGCTGTCGGTGGTGGCTGTTATCAAGGAAGTGGCTTGTCGGGTGAGCGACGCCCGGCCGAAGCTGACGGCGTTGTTGGAGGAGGACTCGTGAGGCACGATGGTGGTCGAGCACATGGATTGGCTGTCACGGGTTGGGTTCGGCGGGTTCGATGTTCTGCTTGGGTTACAGGGCCAGCTGATCGTGGTTGTCGACGCCGTCACCGAGCAGAAGGCCGATCTACTCGACGACTTCGTATCGATCATCTGCAGCTCCGCTACTCGCGTGTACGGGCTGCGGTTGGCGCGACGCAGGACCGATGACATGATCGCGGCGCTTGATATCGACCCGAAACGTGCGGCGGGACCGGTGTGACCGGTGATCGCCGCGCATCGCCACAGGGTCGCCGCTAACGCTGGCAAGGTAGCTGCCTTGCGGGCATTATTCCCGGAGTTTCGCTGCGCGATGGGGCATTTAGCGGCAATGTCGCGCCGCGAACTGCTGGCGGGCGAACAGCTTGTTCACTGGCGGGTGATGCGCAACGGTCAAGTCGGTTTCGGAACCGGGCTGTCGGCGCGGCAGTTGAAGTCGGCCCAGAACATAGTTCATGCGAACCTGTCGGGTTGGTTGGTGCGCGTACAGGACCGGGTTCGGCAACTGATCACCGCAGCTAACCTGCCCGAGCACCAGAAAACGGTGCTCTACCGCGTCAACGCCCGCAAAGGCTGGTGGGCGCCGACCCTGGAATTGCCGTGGGTCAGCGACGGGCAGCACCTGGTTCCCGTCGAACACAGCCGCCTCGCCAAGACACCAGAGGTGGTGTGGATTGCCGTCGCGCCCGAGACGCTGAAACTGGCGCGCCGGCTGGCCAAACAAGCCCACAAGCAGATCCGGTTTCCGAACCTATCGCGGGTCAACACCTTGACCCTGGACGGGATCGTGGCCAGGGCCGAGCCGGCCCGCGACGCCACGCAGCACGGACTTATCAGCTACTGGGTAAAAGTGGCGACCCTGGTGCGCGGCAAACCCGTGCGGGTGCCGCTGATCGCCAACCCTCAGTCCACCCGCGAACTCAAGGTGGCGCGCGACCGCGGCGGGAAGTGCTGCGCGGCGATTCAACTGCACCGCACCGAACACGGTGTCGAGGTCTCGTTAATCACCGAACAGCCCGACGCCGCGCCACGCACAACAGGATCGGTGGTCGGGCTCGACTTCGGGTTCTCTTCGGCACTGTTCGCCACCAGCCAGGGACACTTACTGGGCCGCGCGATGCTGCTACGACTGCGCGAACTCGATGCCGTGCTGGAATCGGTTACCGCTGACTTACGGCGCCGCCGAGTCGCACTGAAAACCGATCCGACATACCGAAGACTGCAGGCGCGGATCGGCGGTTACGTGGCCAACGAGATCGGCCGGCTGCTCAATCGCCTGGCCGCCGACGGCATCAGTGAACTGGTGGTGGAGCGACTGGACTTCCGCGGCGGCGGGCTGTCGAAACGCCTGAATCGTCTGTGCACCCGCACCGGCCGGCGTGTTCTCAAAGCACGGTTGGCGCGACTAACCGAACGCCACGGCATCGCTGTCACCGGGGTTCCCGCACCGTACTCCAGCCAGCAGTGCTCGGGATGCGGCTACGTGCACAAGACCAACCGCAAGAGCCAATCACGCTTCGCGTGCGGGTTCTGCGGCAAGAAACTTCACGCGGACGTGAACGCGTCCAGAACCGTCGCGTCGAGACGTTCTCGACCACTACCGGACGGCACTGGTCCACGCTCGCGGGAGAACACCCGTCGACTGCTCGACAGCGACCACCGCCAACGGTGGAACCTGCCGACACAAGGCGCGGTCCACGGCATGACAGGTGCCCGTGGATGCAGCCGAAAGGCCGCGTGACCTAAACCCATGAAATGCCATGGAATGAGGAACTGTTCTAACCTGGCGGGCATGAACGGTCACCTGGACGCCTCGGCGCTGCGCGCGGGTGTCCCACCGTTCCACGTCATGGACGTGTGGCTGGCCGCGGCGCAACGGCAGCGCAGCCACGGCGACCTGGTGAACCTGTCGGCCGGCCAGCCCAGCGCCGGGGCGCCCGAACCGGTGCGCGCCGCGGCGGTCGCCGCTCTGGAGCGCAACCAGCTGGGATACACGGTGGCGCTGGGCATCCCGGAACTGCGCGAGGCGATCGCGGCGTCGTACCGGGACCGCTACGCCCTGACCGTCGAGCCCGACGACGTGGTGGTGACCACGGGTTCGTCGGGCGGTTTCCTGCTGACGTTCCTGGCGTGCTTCGACGCCGGCGACCGGGTGGCGATCGCCAGCCCGGGCTATCCGTGCTACCGCAACATCCTGTCCGCGCTGGGCTGCGAGGTGGTCGAGCTGCCCTGCGGCCCCGACACCCGGTTCCAGCCGACGGTGCAGACGCTGGCCGAGATCGATCCGCCGCTGGCCGGCGTGATCGTGGCCAGCCCGGCCAACCCCACCGGCACGGTGCTGCCACCGGATGAGCTGGCCGCGATCGCCTCCTGGTGCGACAACGCCGGGGTGCGGCTGATCAGCGACGAGGTCTACCACGGGCTGGTCTACGACGGCGGACCGTCGACCAGCTGCGCCTGGCAGACATCGCGCAACGCCGTGGTGCTCAACAGCTTCTCCAAATACTTCGCGATGACCGGGTGGCGACTGGGCTGGCTGCTGGCGCCGTCGGAGTTGCGGCGTGCGGTGGACCGGCTGACCGGCAATTTCACCATTTGCCCGCCGGTGCTGTCCCAGTACGCCGCGGTAGCCGCGTTCACCCCCGAGGCGACCGCCGAAGCCGACGGGCATCTGCGCGAGTACGCGGCCAACCGCGCCCGGCTGCTCGACGGGCTGCGCGACATCGGCATCACCCGGCTGGCCCCCACCGACGGCGCGTTCTACGTCTACGCCGACGTCTCGGACTTCACCGAAGACTCAATGGCGTTCAGCGCGAAGTTGTTGGCCGACACCGGGGTAGCCATCGCACCCGGCGTCGACTTCGACACCGAGCACGGCAATTCGTTCGTACGGCTTTCCTTTGCCGGCCCCGCCGGCGACATCGACGAAGGTTTGGCGCGCATCGGCGGCTGGCTCTATCGCTAGCTCGCCGCGACCGGGCGGGCCTGCGATCTGCTCCTGTAGGTTTACAGCAACACGTGAATGAAGGGATTGCCCCCAAATGAAAACACCCGCGATTTCTCCGAACCGCATCGCGGTCGGCCTGCTGGCGGCCGGCGTTGTCGGCGTCACGGCTGCCTCCGCCGCCGGCACCATGTCGCCCGCCGCCGACGCGGCCCCGGCGAATTGCACGGCCGGTGGCCTGGCCACCACCGCCAGCGGGGTGCTGGGCCAGGCCGGCGGCTACCTGGCCGACCACCCGGACGCCAACGACACCCTGACCGCGGCGGCCAGCATGCCCACAGACCAGGCGAAGTCTTCGGTGACCAGCTACTTCCTCGGGCACCCGGGCGAGTTTCTGGACCTGCAGAACATCGCCCAGCCGTTGATGAACATGAAGAGCCAGTGCGGCGTCGACCTGTCCGCGGGGCAGCTAGCGACCTTGATAGACACCATCACCAAGTAGGCCGCGAGCGCTGCGGTGGGCCTGGTCATCACTGACCATGAACGGGCCGCGCTAGGCGAGGCGACCCGGTTTCCGTTGTTCGCCGCGCTGACCGGGCGCCGGTCTCGCCGGTTCCCGGTCGGCGGCCGGATTCCAGCCGGCGCGCTCGCGTTCACCAGCCGCCGTCCGGTGCAGCCGCTCTCGGAAGTCGAGCGGGCGTTGCTGCTCGCATCCGTCGCGGGCACCACCGGCTGGCACCACGGCATCACCCACCACCCCGGGTATGCGCCGGCGCTGCCCAACTACTCCGGCAGCGCCACCGGGCGGGTGTTCCCGTCTGCGGCGGGTTTTCACACCAGCCAGTTGTTCTTCACCGACGACACCGGCACCTACCTGCTGCCCACCCGCGATCAGCCGCCGCGCGAATTCGACACCGTCGACGCGTGGATCAGCCACACCGCCGACTGCTATGTGCCGATCTCCGGGCAGCGGCTGCAGCTGCCCCGCGAAGAGCCCTACATGGAAGGCCACAACGTCTGGATCGGCAACCATCCGGGCAGCCTGCTGGCCTTCCCGGTGGCCGACCTCGCCGAGCACCTGATGGCCAACCTGTGGTTCTTCGCCGCCAACGGCTATCCGATCACCGACGACATCAACGGCCGCGCCATCCCGGGGATCGAGGCATTTTCGGCGCTGGCGCACGCCGACGACCCGATCCCGCTGTCGTTCGTCGAGCAGTACACCCTCACCGAGGCCACCGCCGAGTTGTCGATCGCGGCCAACAACGCTGCGCTGGTGCTGCAGGCGATGGGCCTGGGCGGCTGGATCTTCGACGGGCTGGACCGGCTGTCGGTGCTCGGCGGCTCGGGTGACCCGCGGGCACCCGGGCTCGGTTTCGTCGCAGACCACGACGAACGCTGGCCGTTCCCCAACGCCACCGGACTGCCCGGGTACTTCGAGACGCTTAGCCCGCCGCATGTGCCGTCGATCGAGGCGGGTGTGGCGAAACTGGTCGAGCGCAAATTCGGGCCCGGCGGGCCGTTCCATCCGGACACCCCAGGACCCTGGTCGGACAACCCTGGGGTGCGCGGTTCCGCACTGCCGCCGGACGGCATCCAGGAACTGGTCACCCTCGAGGCGTCCTACATCTACGACACCTTCGGCAAGCTGCCCGGCACCGTGCCGACCGTGCATGTGCTGATGTACCTGCAAGCCCAGCACCTCGACACCGACTTCTACGACCAGCATTTCGGCCCGGGCGCCTACCTGCCGACGCACGCCGAGCATCAGGCCCGCTGGCATGCCCCCTGCGGCGCACCCGCATAGCGGTCCGGGGCGCCCGCGAACTTGGCCGCGCAGTCGAGCCCGCAGAACAAGAACTCGGTGCCGCGCATTTGCAGGCGTATCGTTGCCGCCGATGTGCGCACCAGCATTCGGCACACCGGATCAACAACGACGTCCGGACGCAGACCGAAGTCGAGCTCGAACAATCGCACGGATTCATCGATGTTGCGCAACTGCACCTGACCCAGGTCGGTGACGAGTATTGCGGCCGCCCGCTCGGCGACCACGCCGGTCGCCAGCACCTGTCCACTCGCGGCCCGACCGGCTATCCGTGCCGCAAGGTTGACCGTCGCACCGAAAACGTCACCGTTTCGCCGGACTACCGGACCATGATGCAGTCCGGCCCGGACGTCGGGGAATCGAGGATCCGCGTAGGAACGCTCGATCAGCCGCTGGACCACGCGCAGGCCTGAGTCCGCATCCGCAGAGACCACCAGCACCGCATCACCGATCGTCTTGACCAGCCGGTCTCCGGTCGTCAGCACGCTGCGGGTGATGGACGCGAATCGGTCCGCGAGGTCAGCTGCTTCCAGGTCGCCGTGCATTTCGGTCAAGGCGGTGAACCCGGCCAGGTCGACGAATGCGACCGTCGAGAATTCCACTGACGGCTCCACCATGCCCTTCACCTCCCAGCGTCACGCGGGCCGATCGTCTGTGACGAACCCGGCGACGGTGTCGTCGTCGCCGGCTTCGCCCCTGCGTCTGACCGACCCGTAGTTCGCTAACCGACGGTCTGCAATTCGTCGCCGCACACGCACCGGTACGAGGCGTCGGCCCCATCGCAATGGCATGCGACCTCGATACGCACCCGGCACCCGCAACCCTCGTGGCCGCACGTCAGCAACGTTCCCTCAGCAAAATTCGCCATCTGTTCCCACCTTCTCCTGTGCCGAGGATTCCCGGTAAAGGAACCCGTGTCTGCCGTCCCGGAGCGGAACGACGATCTCATCATATACCCGTAGGGGGTATAGGTATGAAGATCTTTGCGTCACCCTCACATCGACAGGCGCGATGGCAGGACGCATCATGATGCAATGGCATGCCGTTATGATGACTCGATGCGTACCACGGTCAACATCGATGACCACCTCCTCGCCGAAGCGAAGGTTCTGGCGGCCAGAACCGCTCGCCCGCTGGGGGCGATAGTCGACGACGCATTGCGCGCAATGCTGCACCGTGACCCCGAGCCGGAGGCTCGCGCAGGGTTTCGGATGCCGACGCTCGGCGCCGGGGAGCTGCAACCCGGTGTGGACCTGGAGGACAAGGACGCACTTGCCGAGCTGATGGGCGACAATGCTGCTCCTTGACGTCAACGTTTTCGTCTACGCGCTCCATGAGGGCAGCGCCGATCACCAGCCGTACCGGATGTGGGTCAGCGACGTCCTCACCGGTGACGAGCCCGTGGGGATAAGTGAGCTCGTGCTCTCCGGCGTCATTCGGCTTGTCACCAATCACCGCGTCTTTCGACAACCCAGTTCGACAGCTCAGGCCATTGACGCATGCCTTGCTCTTCGGTCCGCTCCGGCCGCCGTTTCACTGCGGCCCGGCCCACGACACTGGGACATCTTCGCTTCGCTGTGCACCGCGGTCGGCGCAAAGGCCAACACTGTTCCAGATGCCTACCACGCCGCGCTTGCGATCGAGAACGGTGCGACGTGGATTACCACCGACCGCGGCTTCGCCCGATTTCCCGGCCTACGCTGGCGTCTGCCTTTCGGCTGAGTCCTGCGGTTGAGAAACGGTTAGGGAGGGTGACCTGATGACCGAGCATGTACCACAACTCCCGGCCGTGCTGACCACGCCCAGCCTCAACCGCGGCGTCGGCTTCACCCATGAAGAGCGGTGGCGGCTGGGCCTGACCGGCCGACTCCCGTCCGGGGTGCTCACCCTGGAGCAGCAGGCCGAACGCGTCTGGCATCAATTGCTGGGCATGCCAACCGATTTAGCCCGCTATCTGCTGCTCGATCAACTGCACTACCGCCACGAGATCCTCTACTACAAGGTGCTGTCGGATCATCTGCGGCAGCTGATGCCGGTGATCTACACCCCGACGGTCGGCGACGCGATCCAGCACTTCTCCGACCAATACCGCGGGCAGCGGGGAACATATCTGTCCATCGACCGCCGCGACGAGATCGCCCGTTCCTTCGAGACGCTCGGGCTCGACGCCGACGACGTGGACCTGATCGTCTGCACCGACGCCGAGGCCATCCTGGGGATCGGCGACTGGGGCGTGGGCGGCATCCAGATCGCGGTCGGCAAGCTGGCGCTCTACACCGCCGGCGGGGGCATCGATCCCCGGCGCACCATCCCGGTGTCGCTGGACGTGGGCACCGACAACGACCAGTTGCTCAACGACCCGTTCTACGTGGGCAACCGTCACCCCCGCCGCCGCGGCGCCGAATACGACGAGTTCATCGGCCAGTACATCGAGACCGTGCACCGGATGTTCCCGCACGCGATGTTGCACTTCGAGGACTTCGGACCGGAGAACGCCCGTTCGATCTTGACCAAGTACGGCCCGGACTACTGCGTGTTCAACGACGACGTGCAGGGCACCGGCGCGGTGGTGATGGCCGCGCTGTACGCCGGGTTGCGGGTCACCGGCGTGCCGATGCATGAGCAGCGGGTGGTGGTCTTCGGCGCCGGCACCGCCGGCCTGGGCATCGTCGATCAAATCCGGGACGCGATGGTTGCCGACGGGGCCACCGCCGAGCAGGCCGCCGCGCAGATCTGGCCGGTCGACCGGCAGGGGCTGCTCTTCGACGACATGGACGACCTGCGGCACTTCCAGGTTCCGTACGCCAAGAACCGAAGTGAACTGGGTGTTGGCGCCGGTCAGCGGGTGGACCTGCTGGACGCCGTCAAGCTGGCCGAACCGACCGTGCTGCTCGGCTGCTCGACGGTGCCCGGAGCCTTCACCCGCGAGGTCGTGCAGGCGATGTCCGCGAAGGTCGAACGGCCGCTGATCTTTCCGCTGTCCAACCCGACCTCGCGGATGGAGGCGATGCCCGCCGATGTGCTGGCCTGGACCGAGGGCAGAGCGTTGGTGGCGACCGGCTCCCCGGTTGCCAGCGTGGAATACGACGGCGCACCCTATGCGATCGGCCAGGCCAACAACGCGCTGGTGTTCCCCGGAATCGGGCTGGGCGTCATCGTGGCCGGGGCGCGGCGGGTGACCAAACTAATGCTCGACAGTGCCGCCAATGCCCTTGCCCAGCAGTCGGATCCGACGGTGCCGGGCGCCGCGCTGCTGCCGGATGTCGCGAACCTGCGAGAAATCTCGGCGGCGGTGGCCGAGGCCGTCTATCACGCCGCGGTCGCCGACGGCGTTGCCAGCAAGACCACCGGCGACGTGGCGCAGGCGATCCGGGACACCATGTGGGTGCCCGAATACCGCTGAGAGCCCTACAGCCAGGTGTCCTGGGTGGTGGCGGTGAGGAACGCCTCGAGGTCGTCGCGCCACTGCGCCGGGGTGGTCTTGTCCGGCTCGATGCCGGTGTAGTCGCCGCGGTAGAACAGCAGCGGCCGCGGTTTGACCGCGGCCGGCTCCGAAAGTGACTGCACCGCGCCGAAAACCACGAAGTGGTCGCCACCGTCATGCACGGTCGAGACCGTGCAGTCGATGTGCGCCAGCGAGTCGGCGATGATCGGCGACCCCAGTGCCGATGGCCGCCAGTCGATTCCGGCGAACTTGTCCGGCTCCCTGGAACCGAACCGGGCGCAGACGGACTGCTGGGCCTCGGTGAGCACGTTGACGCAGAACCGTCCGCTGGCCTCGATGGCCTGCCAGGAGCGGGAGACCTTGGTCGGGCAGAACAGCACCAGCGGCGGCTCCAGCGACAGCGCCGCGAACGACTGGCAGGCGAACCCGACCGGCACGCCGTCGTGCATGGTGGTGATGATCGTGATGCCGGTGCAGAACTGGCCCAGCACGTTGCGGAACGCGCGCGGGTCGATCGGCGCCTCGGTCATTGCTGGGAGAAGCCGACCGTGAAGTCGTGGCCCCACAGGCTGACCGCGGTGCTCTCCCGGGCGATCCAGTCGTCGTCGTCGACTTCCAGGCCCTCGCAACCGAACTCGACCTGGAATCCGCTGGGCGACTTCATGTAGAAGGACAGCATCTTGTCGTTGACGTGACGGCCGAGGGTGGCCGCCATCGGCACCTTCTTGCGCATCGCGCGGTCCAGGCAGAGACCGACGTCGTCGCTGTTGCCCACCTCGAGCATCACGTGCACGATCCCGGTCGGCGTGGGCATCGGCAGAAACGCCAGGCTGTGGTGGCGCGGATTGCAGCCGAAGAACCTCAGCCACGCCGGGTCGCCGTCGGCCGGCCGGCCGACCATCTGCGGGGGCAGCCGCATCGAGTCACGCAGCTTGAAGCCGAGCACGTCCCGGTAGAAGTGCAGCGCCTCGGCGTCGTCTTTGGTGGACAGCACCACATGGCCCAGGCCCTGCTCCTCGGTGACGAACCGGTGCCCGTACGGGCTGACCACCCGGCGGTGCTGCAGGGCGGCGCCGTGGAACACCTCCAGGCCATTGCCGGACGGGTCGGAGAAAGAAATCACCTCGTCGACCCGGCGCTCAGCCAGCTCGGCGGCGGTGGCCTCCTTGTACGGCGTGCCCTCGACTTCCAGTCGCTGCCGCATGTCCTGCAGCCCTTCGGCGTTGGCACACTCCCAGCCGGAGGCCAGCAGTCGGTCGGTGTCACCGGGCACGATCACCAGCCGGGCCGGGAACTCGTCCATCCGCAGGTACAGCGCCCCCTCGGTGCTCCCGCTGCCCTCGACCATGCCGAGAACCTTCAGGCCGAACTCCCGCCAGGCGGCCATGTCGGTCGCCTCGACGCGCAGATAACCAAGCGAACGGATGCTCATCACGGGCCTCCCTTACACCATCGTGTCCCCGGGCGGCAGCCCGAACTCGTGGTTGCCGAAGATCACGTAGGCCCGTTCCGGGTCGTTGGCCGCGTGCACCCGGCCGGCGTGCGCGTCCCGCCAGAATCGCTGCACCGGAGCGTCATTGGCCAGCGCGGTCGCCCCGGAAGCCTCGAACAGCCGGTCGATGGAGGCGATGGACCGGCCGGTGGCGCGGACCTGGTCCCGCCGTGCCCGGGCCCGCAGGTCGAACGGAATCTCCTGACCCGCCCGCAGCAGCTCGTACTCGTCGCTGACATTGCCGATCAGCTGCCGCCAGGCCGCGTCGATGTCGCTGGCCGCCTCGGCGATGCGGACCTTGGCGAACGGGTCGTCCTTGGCCTTCTCCCCGGCGAACGCCGCCCGCACCCGCTTGCCCTGGTGCTCGACGTGTGCGTCGTAGGCGCCGTAGGCCATGCCCACGATGGGCGCCGAGATGGTGGTGGGATGCATGGTGCCCCACGGCATCTTGTAGATCGGCGAGGTGTTGGTCTGCAAACCGCCGGCGGTGTGGTCGTTCATGGACTTGTAGGACAGGAAGCGGTGCCGCGGCACGAACACGTCCTTGACCACGACGGTGTTGCTGCCGGTACCGCGCAAGCCGACCACGTGCCACACGTCGTCGATGCGGTACTCGCTGCGCGGGATCAGGAAGCTGCCGAAGTCGACCGGGCGGCCGTCCTTGATGACCGGACCGCCGAGGAACGCCCAGGTGGCGTGGTCACAGCCGGATGACCAGTTCCACGAGCCGTTCACGATGTAGCCGTCGGCGGCCTCGGTCACCACCCCGGCGCCCATCGGCGCGTACGACGACGAAACGCGGACATTGCTGTCCTCGCCCCACACCTCTTCCTGGGCCTGCTGGTCGAAGAGCGCCAGGTGCCAGTTGTGCACCCCGATGATCGAGGCCACCCACCCGGTGGACCCGCAGGCGCTGGCCAGCCGGCGGACCGCCTCGAAGAAGATCGCCGGGTCGCACTGCAGCCCGCCCCACTGCTCGGGCTGCAGCAGCCGGAAGAAGCCGACGTCTTCGAGTGCCTTGACGTTCTCGTCGGGCAGCCGGCGCAGGTCTTCGGTCGCCTGCGCGCGCTCGCGCAGCTGCGGCAGCAGCTCGTCGATGCCGGCCAGAACCGAGCTCGCGTCACGCTGTTGAATGGACGTCACTGGATGCCTCCTGGAAGTACGGATCTAGACAGAGATTAGAACATGTTCTGATTTGTGTCGAGTGGCGTGTTCCTGCGGATGGTAGCGATACCCGACTGTTTTTTTGTAACATGTTCTAGTTATGAGCGAAGATGAAGGGCGGCCGGTGACCGACACCGTTCCCGACGAGCCACTCGGCAGCCACGTGCTCGAGCTGCAGATCGCTGACGTCGTCGCCGAAACCGACGACGCGCGGTCGCTGGTGTTCAGCGTGCCGGACGGCCCGGACGACCCGGGAATCCCCGCCGAGCGGCTCCGGTACGCGCCCGGACAGTTCCTGACGCTGCGGATCCCCAGCGACCGAACCGGCTCGGTGGCCCGCTGCTACTCGCTGTGCAGCTCGCCGTTCACCGACGGCGCACTGGCCGTGACCGTCAAACGGACCGCCGACGGCTACGCCTCCAACTGGCTGTGCGACCACGCCCACCCCGGCATGCGTGTGCATGTGCTCGCACCCTCCGGCAATTTCGTGCCCAAGACGCTGGACACCGACTTCCTGCTGATGGCCGCCGGCAGCGGCATCACCCCGATGATGGCGATCTGCAAATCGGCGCTGGCCGAGGGCAGCGGCCGGGTGGTGCTGCTGTACGCCAACCGCGACGAGCGTTCGGTGATCTTCGGCGAGGCGCTGCGCGAGCTGAGCGCCAAGTACCCGGACCGGCTGACCGTGGTGCACTGGCTGGAGTCGGTGCAGGGGCTGCCCAGCGCGGCGGCGCTGGCCCAGCTGGCCGCCCCCTACACCGGCCACGAGGCGTTCATCTGCGGACCCGGGCCGTTCATGCAAGCCGCCAGTGACGCGCTCGGGTCGCTGAAGGTGCCCGAGCGCCAGGTTCACCTCGAGGTGTTCAAGTCGCTGGACAGCGATCCTTTCGCGGCGGTCAAGATCGAAGACCGCCCGGAGGGCGACCAGCCGCCGGCCACCGTCACCGTGCAGTTGGACGGCGAGACCCACACCGTGACGTGGCCGCGGCACGTCAAGCTGCTCGACCTGCTGCTGGACAAAGGGCTCGATGTTCCGTTCTCCTGCCGGGAGGGCCACTGCGGCGCCTGCGCCTGCACGCTGCGGGGCGGCAAGGTCAGCATGGAGGTCAACGACGTGCTGGAGCGCCAGGACCTTGACGACGGGCTGATCCTGGCCTGCCAGTCGCACCCGGAGACTGATTCGGTGGAAGTGACCTACGACGACTGACCACCGGATAGGTTTTCCTCGCAGATCGACCCCGAGGAAAGCGGAGGGACACTCGATGAAGCGGTTGCTTGCCGGAGCGGCTTCGGCGCTGGCGCCGATGCTGGCCCTGGCGCTTTTCGTACCCGGTGTCGCCGGCGCGGGCACCGCCACCAAGGTGACGCTGTTCCCGGTCGGCGACGGCAACCAGCTGGAGACGCACGCCTGGCTCGAGTGCAATCTGCCGATCAGCACCTGCAACTTCACCGCCGGGGTTCAGTTGCGCACGCCCGACGGCGTGGAGGGGTTCGGCGACAAACTGTGGGCGCGGCAGAGCACCGAGGTGCGCTCGTCGGACCGGCACGCCTACCTGGACGTGCACGCCGACGGCGGTCCGGAGACCAAGGTCTTCAAAGAGGGCGGCAACGACGTCATCACCACGATCTACCAGGGCGCCGGGCCGCCGGAGAAATACCAGACCAACGGCCTGATCGACGTCAACGACTGGGCGACCGGGCAGCCGAAGATCGACGCGAACGTGATCGTCTGCGCGCACGTGCAGGTGGTCTACCCCGGGGTCAACCTGACCACGCCGGCCACCTGCGCGGTGGCCAAGTTCTCGTAGCGGCGATCGCAAGCGCGGCGCAGCCGGGCGCTGGGGGCACCTCCCGCTTGCGGGGGACGGGTCGCCGCCATTGGCCGAGCCGCTACTTGATGCGGTCGCTGATCTCCCCGCCGTACCCATCGGCCCCGAACAACTCCGTGCGCCACTTGGCCTCGAGTTCGGTCGTGTCGATGTCGTCGGGGTGAAAGCCGGGCCGCATGTACTCGGCGAGTTCGCCCATCAGGCCTTTGACCAGCGGCCCGCGCAGCACGTGGTACATCTGGCGGGACGCCTTGATCGGACGCCACGCTCGCGGGTCGGTGAGCATCGACAGCGTGACGAAGAACAGCACCAGCGGAATGGTCAGGTAGTACATCCAGCGCATCAGGGTGATGCGTTTCTCCTCGGTCCCGCCCACCGCTTGGAACACGTCGAACGCCACCGACTTGTGTTCCGACTCCTCCACGGAGTGCCAGTTGAGCAGGTGCCACACCTCCGGGTCACCCGGAATCGCCTGCAGCTCATCGCTGGACAACACCCGCTTGGCGATGGTGGCGGTGTAGTGCTCGGCGGCCGCCGTCCAGGCCAGGTGGCCGTACCGGGACCGGCTGTTCTCGATCTTGAGCAACCAGCGTTGCCGACGGCTGTCGCGGTCGAAGTTGAACAACCGAACCAACGGATAGCCCATGTGGATCAGCTTCTCGTTGAGCCGCCGATGCTCCTGGCCATGCACCGACTCCTGGCCGACGAATCCGGCGACCCGCTTCTTCAGATCGGGGTCGGTGATCTCGTCGCTGAACCGGCGGACGGACCGGATGAACGATTCCTCACCGGGCGGGAAGACCGCCGACAGCATCGCCACCAGGTGGCTGAACGCGATGTCGCCGTCGACGAAGAAATGCCGCATCGGCTTCGGGTCACCGAACCTGAACCGCACCCGGCGAACCGGTGGGGCGGGCACGTTCGCTGGAACCGATGAGCCGTTGGTGGCGACGCTTGTCATGGGATTTCCTCCTGTACGACGCTTGCCTGCGGTGGCACCGTCGAGTAGCTTAGCCGATTTGATGGGACTTGTCGTCCCACTAAATCGATGCCGGCGTGTGCGCGGCAGATGGGAACCACCTTGTCCAACCGCCGATCCCCCTGGATGACCGACGACCTCGACGCACTGCGGGAGTTGGCCCGCGCCTTCTGCGAGAAGCAGATCGCACCCAACATCGAGAAGTTCATCGACCAGCACCACGTCGACCGCGACCTGTGGAACAAAGCCGGTGAGTTGGGGCTGCTGTGCCTGTCGATCCCGGAAGAGTACGGCGGCGGCGGGGGCACCTTCGCCCACGAGGCCGTGCTGATCGAGGAGCAGGCGCGCATCTGCGACACCTCGTGGGGCGCGAGCCTGCACAGCGGGATCGTCGCGCACTACCTGCTGGCCTACGGCACCGAGGAGCAGAAGCAGACCTGGCTGCCGAAGATGGCCACCGGCGAGGTGGTCGGCGCCATCGCGATGACCGAGCCGGGCACCGGATCAGACCTGCAGGCCGTCAAGACCCGCGCCGTCCGCGACGGTGACGAGTACGTGGTCAACGGGTCGAAGACGTTCATCACCAACGGCCAGCAGGCCGACCTGATCATCGTGGTCGCCAAGACCGACACCAGTGAGGGCGCCAGCGGAATCTCGCTGGTGCTGGTGGAGGCCGACCGGGACGGGTTCCGCCGCGGCCGCTCCCTGGACAAGGTCGGCCAGCGCGGCCAGGACACCTCCGAGCTGTTCTTCGACGACGTGCGGATTCCGGTGACCAACCTGCTGGGCACCGTCGAGGGCCAGGGCTTCGTCCAGCTGATGCAGCAGCTGCCCCAGGAGCGGCTGATCATCGCGGTCGGCTCGGTGGCCGGCATGGAGACCGCGCTGGCGCAGACGCTGCGCTACACCAAGGAGCGGCACGCGTTCGGCCGGCCGATCTTCGGATTCCAGAACACCAAGTTCAAGCTCGCCGAGGTGGCCACCGAGACCAAGATCGCGCGGGTCTTCGTCGACGACTGCGTCGTGCAGCACATCGCCGGCGAACTCGACATCCCCACCGTCGCGATGGCCAAGTGGTGGACCACCGAGCGGGCGATGGTCGCCGCCGACGAATGCCTGCAGCTGTTCGGCGGCTACGGCTACATGACCGAGTACCCGATCGCGCGGATGTAGACCGACCAGCGGGTGCAGAAGATCTACGCCGGCACCAACGAGATCATGAAGGAGATCATCGCCCGCACCCTGTGATCGACGCCGAAAGCATTTGCCGTTAGCGCACTTTCAAGCTCTCGATCACCGCGGCCAGCTCGGTGTCCGGGTCGATCACCACACCCGCCGAGCGGGCCGCGCCGTCGAGAACGAACCAGATGATCTCGGCCAGCGTGGTGGCCATCTGCTCCCGGGTGCGGGTCGGCGGCGCCTCGCGCAGCCAGCTGGCCAGCGTCCCCTCCACCATGGTGGCCACCGCGAACGGCACCGACTCGAACGCCGTGCTGTCGGCGCCGATCGTCGCGGCGATCGCGGCGATGATGTCCTCGCCGCGCCGGGCGATCCGGCGCTTGAGCTCGCCGGCGGCGTCGGCGGTGCCGTCCAGGGTCGGGCCGCGGCGGGCGAACTCGTTGAGTTGCTGACGGTCGGCCATCCAGTCGGCGACCGCGCGCACCGAGCGGGTGAGGATCTCCCGCAGCGAGCCGGAGCTGACGTCGAGCTTCGCGTCCAACACCGCGGCGAAATCATCGACCAGGTAGGAGCGGATCCGGCGCTCCAGCTCGTCCTTGCCGCTGAACTGGCGGTACACCACCGACTTGGCCACTCCGGCCCGTTTGGCGATGCTCTGCACCGAGATGTCGGCGCCCGGCGGGCTGTCCTCGATCACCGCCACCGCGGCCTGCAGGATCAGCGTCCTGCGCTCAGCGTTGTGCTGCTGCCAGCGGGCCTCGTAACCGCTGATCTCAGCGACCTCGCTGGGTTCGGTGGCCGAGGGCATGGCGTCGAGCCTACCTGCGGGTATGCCGAAAACCGTGCGCGTCAGCCGCGCGGCAGGCCGAGCAGTCGCTCGCCGGCCACGGTGAGCAGGATCTGCTCGGTGCCGCCGGCGATGGTCAGGCAGCGGGTGTTGAGGAAGTCGTGCACGCGCCGGGTGCTGATCGCCCCGGCGTCTTCGCTGAGGTCCATCCGGTACTCGGCCAGCTCCTGGCGGTAGCGCACCCCGATCAGCTTGCGCACCGACGACTCGGCACCGGGATCCTGGCCGCCGACCGCCAGCTGTGCGATCCGCTGATCCAGCAGCGAGCCCACCTGCGCGGCGACGATCAGGTTCGCCAGCCGGTCCTGCTCCGCGGCGTCGAGTTCCCGGCCGGACACCGTCTCGAGCAACTCCTCCATCGGGTTGCCCAGCGCGGTGCCGGCGGCCATCGCGACGCGCTCGTTGGCCAGCGTGGTGCGGGCCAGCCGCCAGCCGTCGTTGACTCCGCCGACCACCATGTCGTCGGGGACGAACACGTCGTCCAAGAACACCTCGCTGAACAGTTCGTCGCCGGTGATCTCGCGCAGCGGCCGGATCTCGATGCCGGGTGTGGCCATCTCGACCAGGAAGTAGGTGATGCCCTTGTGCTTGGGGGCGTCCGGGTCGGTGCGCGCCAGGCACACTCCCCACTGCGCGTCGTAGGCCCGTGACGTCCACACCTTCTGGCCGGTTAGCTTCCAGCCGCCGTCGGCGCGCACCGCCTTGGTGCGCAGCGACGCCAGATCCGAGCCGGCGCCCGGCTCGGAGAACAGCTGACACCAAAACACCTCGCCGCGCAGGGTGGCCGGCACGAACCGCTCGACCTGCTCGGGCGTGCCGTGCTCGAGGATCGTCGGCGCTGCCCACCAGCCGACCACCAGGTCGGGGCGCTCGACACCGGCGGCGGCCAGCTCCTGGTCGATCACCAGCTGCTCGGCGGGGCCGGCGCCGCGCCCGTAGGGCGGGCGCCAGTGCGGCGCCAGCAGCCCGGCCTCGGCCAGGGCGGCCTGCCGCTGCTCGGCGGGCAGCGCGGCGACTTGTGCTGCCGCGGCGGCGATCTCGGGGCGCAGGTCTTCGACCGCCCCGAGGTCGATGTCCAGGTTGCGGCGCACGCCGGCCTGGGTGAGGGCGGCGGTGCGCCGCAGCCAGCGCTTCGATCCGCCGAGGAACTGGCCGATGCCGTAGGCGCGGCGCAGGTACAGGTGCGCGTCGTGCTCCCAGGTGATGCCGATGCCGCCGAGCACCTGGATGCAGTCCTTCACATTCGCCTTGGCCGCGTCGATGCAGGTGGCGGCGGCCACCGCCGCGGCAATCGCGAACTGACCGTCGTCGGGGTCGGAAGCGGCGGCTGCGGCGTCGCCGGCGGCCACCGCGGCCCGCTCGGCACGGCACAGCATCTCGGCGCACATGTGCTTGATCGCCTGGAAGCTGCCGATCGGCCGGCCGAACTGCTCGCGCACCTTCGCGTATTCGACGGCGGTGTCCAGCGCCCACCGCGCCACCCCTGCGGCCTCGGCCGCCGAGACGGTGGCGGTCAGGTTCTCGACGCGATCCCCGGCCTCCAGCGGCACCGCCGGTGCGCCGTTCAGTTCCACTCGCGCCAGTGGCCGGGAGAAGTCGGTGGCCTGCAGCGGCTGCACCCGGACTCCGTCGTCGCGGGCGTCCACCAGCAACCAGCGCCCGCTGCCGGCCGGGCCGGGCAACAGCAGCAGCGCGTCGTCGGTGGCCCCCAGCACCTGCGGTGCGCTGCCGGATGCCTGCGACGTCGCCGCATCGAAATCGATGTCGGCGTCGATCGCCGCCCCGGCGACCCGCTCGCCGGCCGCCAGCGCCGCCCGCAGCTGCGGATCGGACACCACCAGCGACGCCAGCGCGGTGGTCACCACCGGTCCCGGTGTGAGGGCTTGGGCGGCCTCGTCGAGCATCGCGCACAGATCCTCGATCCGGCCCCCGGCCCCGCCGCAGTCCTCGGGCACCGCGACCCCGAACAGTCCCAGGGCGGAAAGGCGATCGAAAACCGGTTGCCACGCGCCGGGCTTGCCGTGTTCCACCTCGCGCACCGCATCGGTCGTGCCCGCGCCGGCAGCCCAGTCGCGCACCAATTCGCGCGCGGCCAACTGCTCGTCGGTCATGGTCTGGCTCATCCTCGGGCCACCCTTCGGGCTCTTCCACGTCGTGTCCGGCCGTCATTCGCCCGGTAAGTTCACTAGAACGTGTTCTAATAGTGCCAGTGGTCGACCGTCAAGTCGACCGCCGTAACAGCAGACCACGCCTGCGTTCCGGTCGGACCGGAGGTGGGAAGACCATCGTTGCGATGCGTATCGTTGCCAGCGAACAGGTCGAACGAGAGGATCACCCGCCACATGTCGTCGCCAGCGTCCGGCAAGCAGCGTCAGGAAGCAGCCACGCAGCCCCGTGAGGTGACCAACGTGGCGGTGCTGGGCGAGTCCGAACTCGGCTCCGAGGCGCAACGTGAACGCCGCAAACGAATCCTGGACGCGACGATGGCCATCGCCTCCAAGGGCGGCTACGAGGCCGTGCAGATGCGTGCGGTGGCCGACCGCGCCGACGTCGCCGTGGGCACCCTCTACCGGTACTTCCCGTCGAAGGTTCATCTGCTGGTCTCCGCGCTCGGCCGGGAGTTCGAGCGGATCGACACCAAGACGGACCGGTCGGCGTTCACCGACGGCACCCCCTACCAGCGGTTGCACCTGATGGTCAGCAAGCTCAACCGCGCGATGCAGCGCAATCCGCTGCTGACCGAGGCCATGACCCGGGCCTACGTCTTCGCCGACGCGGCCGCCGCCAGCGAGGTGGACTATGTCGCGAAGCTGATCGACTCGATGTTCGCCCGGGCGATGAGTGACGGCGAGCCGACCGAGGACCAGTACCACATCGCCCGGGTCATCTCGGATGTGTGGCTGTCGAACCTGCTCGCCTGGCTCACCCGGCGAGCCTCGGCCGCCGACGTCAGCAAACGGCTGGATCTGGCGGTGCGGCTGCTCATCGGCGACGAGGACCGCCCGAAAGCCTGACCCGTTCATGCGGCTCACAGTGGTCAGGCCCGGTCGCCCCGACATCGCCCGCTATGCGGACCGGTTCACCGTGCCGGTCGCGGAGCCCGACGCACCGCTGTCGGTGATGTTTCTCGGGGTGTCGACGCTGCTGGTCGACGACGGATCCTCGGCGCTGCTGACCGACGGCTATTTCTCCCGGCCGAGCCTGGCCCGGGTGGCGCTCGGCAAGGTCGCACCGTCACCGGCCCGCATCGACGGCTGCCTGGCCCGGGCGCGGGTACACGAGCTGGCGGCGGTGATCGCGGTGCACACCCACATCGACCACGCGCTGGACTCGGCACTGGTCGCCGAGCGCGCCGGGGCGGTGCTGGTCGGCGGCGAGTCGGCCGCCAACATCGGCCGCGGCCATGGGCTTTCCGAGGACCGCCTGGTTGTCGCCGAACCCGGCCGGTCGATGCGGTTGGGCGGCTACGACGTCACCCTGATCGAATCGCACCACTGCCCACCGGACCGGTTTCCCGGCGCCATCACTGCACCGGTCCGGCCGCCGGTGCGGGCGTCGGCCTACAAATGCGGCGAGGCGTGGTCGACCCTGGTGCACCACCGCTCGTCCGGCCGGCGGCTGTTGATCCAGGGCAGTGCCGGCTTCGTACCGGGCGCCCTCGCGGGTCAGCGCGCCGAGGTTGCCTACCTCGGGATCGGCCAGCTGGGCCGGCAGCCACGGCAGTACCTGGTCGACTACTGGTCGGAGACCGTCCGCGCGGTGGGTGCGCGCACCGTGGTGGCGATCCACTGGGACGACTTCTTCCGGCCGCTGTCCGAGCCGCTGCGGGCGCTACCGTACGCCGGCGACGATCTGAACGCATCGATGCGGGTGCTCGCCGAACTTGCGGACGCCGACGGTGTCGCGCTGCGCATGCCGACGGTCTGGCGGCGCGAGGATCCGTGGGCTCGCAGCTGATTCTTGCGTTGCGCTGAAGTCCGTTGTCGCTTGTGTGGTAGCCGAACTGGTGGTCGGCAGGCCGCCAACTGTTGCGTCTCCGATATATATCGATATATCGTTCTATATCGGGCGCGATAAAGCCCATCCGGCCCACTTCCGGCCCATCAAGGAGACGACACATCATGAACGCCCCAGACGACGCGCTCGGCCGCGGCGAATACTCCCACTACATCGGAGACGACGATCCGGTCGAGCTTGACCCTGACTTCGAGCAAGACTCGGGCGACGAAGCCGAGTTCGACGAAGAAGCCGAGTTCGACGAAGAAGACGAGTTCGACGAAGAAGACGAGTTCGAGCCCGACTTCGACGAGGAATCCGACCCGGACCCCCACCACGGCGCGGGGCACGGTCCGGACCACCGTCCCGGCCCCAAACTTGCTCCCGGGCCCAAACATGGGCCAGGACACCACCATCCAGCACCGCCACACGAGCACGGCCCCGGCCCGAAAAAGCATGCTCCAGGCAAGAAGGCACCGGGCAAGAAGGCCCCAGGCAAGAAGGCACCGGGTAAGAAGGCACCGGGACCCAAGAAACACGCCGGCCCTGGCCACCACCCGGGGCCGCCCCACAAGCACGGCCCCGGCCCCGAGCACGGCCCCGGCCACCATCCCGGGCCGCCCCATGAGCACGGCACCGAGCAGGGTCCGGACGGACACGGACCCGAACAAGATTTTGGCCTCGGGTCCGGCACTGGCTTCGGTCCCGGACCCGCCACCGAGTTTGGGCCCGGGTTCGGCTTCGGGCAGGCTGGGCGCGGCCGCCAGCGTGGGCCCGGCCGCAGCCGCCGAGGCCGCCCCGGTGATGTTCGGGCCGCGATCTTGTCCCTGCTCGCCGAGCGGCCGATGCATGGCTACGAGATGATCAAGGAGATCACCGAACGCAGCCATGACGTGTGGCGTCCAAGCCCGGGTTCGGTGTACCCGACTCTGCAGATACTCGACGACGAAGGGCTGATCTGCGGCTCGGAAAGCGGAGGCAAAAAACGGCTTTTCGAGTTGACACCGGAGGGACGGGACGCCGGCGCGAAGATCACGGCCCCACCGTGGGAACAGATCGCGCAGGGCGCCGACCGGAGTCATATCAACTTGCGTGAGGCCTTAGAACAGGTGGTTGCCGCAGTGACGCAATCGGCATACGCAGCTACCGTCGAACAGCAGCAGCGCATCATCGCTCTCCTTAAGAAGGTTCGCCGCGAGATTTACGCCATGCTCGCGGAATCCGATTAAGACTGCCGTGACCACCCGGGCGCACCGCCGGGACGATTGGGCGACACTGAGATTGGCGCTGTAGTGGAACGCACCGTGGCTGACACGAGGACGCGGCGTGCGCTGGACCTGATGAGCTTCTCGCTGGCCGACGTCCGTGACGGACTGGGTCCGTACCTGTCGATATACCTTCTGCTGACCCACCATTGGGACCAGGCCTCGATCGGTGTCGTCATGGCGGTGGGCGGTGTCGCGGCGATTGTCGCGCAAACGCCGGTCGGCGCGCTGGTCGACCGGACCACAGCGAAGCGTGCACTGGTGGTCGGCGGCGCAGTCGCGGTCACCGGTGGGACCCTCGCGATACCTTTGTTCCCCGGCTTGTACACCATCTCACTTCTGCAAGCCGCTACCGGAATCGCCGGATCGGTCTTCGCTCCCGCGTTGGCCGCGATCACCTTAGGCGTGGTCGGGACTCGACGATTCTCCCGGCGAATTGGACGCAACGAATCATTCCGGCATGCCGGCACCGCATTCGCCGCCGCCGCTGCCGGCGGACTCGCCTACTTCTTCGGCCCGGTGGCGGTGTTCTGGGTGTTGGCTGCCATGGCGGTGATCAGCGTGATAGCGACACTGCGGATCCCGGGCGACGCGATCGACCATGACGTGGCACGCGGCATGGATCACGTGGCTGCGGAAACACACTTGCGGCCATCACGATTCGCTGTGCTGTGGCACAACCGGAGACTGATGATCTTCGCCGCAGTGGTCGTGGTGTTCCACTTCGTCAACGCCGCCATGCTGCCATTGGTCGGACAGGTGCTGGCATTGCACAACACGGAGTTGGGGACGGCGCTGATGTCGGCGTGCATCGTGGCCGCACAGGTCGTCATGGTGCCGGTCGCCTATCTCGCCGGCACCAAGGCCGACGCTTGGGGCCGCAAGCCGATCTTCCTGGTCGGATTCGCTGTGCTCACCGTTCGCGGGTTCCTCTACACCCTGTCGGACAACTCCTACTGGCTTGTCGGCGTGCAGTTGCTCGACGGCATCGGCGCCGGCATATTCGGCGTGCTGTTCCCGCTCGTCGTCCAAGACGTCACACACGGGACCGGCCGCTACAACCTCAGCCTGGGAGCAGTCACCACCGCGTGGGGTGTCGGGGCGTCCCTGTCGAACTTTGCCGCCGGCTGGATCGTGGTCACCGCCGGCTACAACGCGGCCTTCATGACCCTCGGCGCCATCGCTGCCGCCGGCTTCACGCTCTATCTGGTGGCGATGCCGGAAACCGCCGGCCCGCTGGACATGCGAGGCCAATCGCCCCGGACCACGGAAGCCACCCCGAGCGCCGCCACACCGCACGATGGGTAGATGGCGATCGGGTTAGATACCACCGTGGGTGAAGTGGGTGGGGCGGTGCCAGACCCACCGCGACGCACCACACCCGCCGGCGGTGGCGCACCGAGAACGCTCCGATCATCACTCGCTGTGTACCGGTAAGAGGATCCGAGAATCATGGAACTGACCCTGGCGCCGCTGCTGCTCGCGGTCGTCCTCTCCTCTGCCGTCGCGCGGCCCCGTGGCTGGCCGGAGGCGCTCGCCGCGATCCCGGCCGCCGCCATACTGGTTGCCACCGGGGCGATCTCGCCTCACGACGCGGCCGCTGAAGCGACCGATTTACTACACGTGGTCACCTTCCTTGGCGCGGTCCTGGTGCTGGCCCAGGTGTGCGACGACGAAGGTCTGTTCGAGGCGGCAGGGGCGGCGATGGCCCGCGGCGACGTCGGACCGCCGCAGCATCTGCTGCGGCGGGTGTTCGTGATCGCCGCCGGCATCACCGCAGTGCTCAGCCTGGATGCCACGGTGGTGCTGCTGACGCCGGTCGTCCTCGCGATGGTGCGCCGCCGCCGGGCACCGGTGCGGCCACACGCCTACGCGACCGCACACCTGGCCAACACCGCCTCGCTGCTGCTACCAGTGTCGAATCTGACCAACTTGCTGGCCTTCCACGTCGCAGGCCTGTCATTCGTGAAGTTCACGACCCTGATGGCGCTGCCGTGGCTGGCCGGCACGGCCACCATCTATTTGGTGTTCCGGTGGTTCTTCGCCGACGATCTGCGTGCGGTTCCGGATCACCCGGCAACCGCGCCACCACCGCCGGTGCCGATTTTCGTGCTGGTCGTGCTGGCACTGACGCTGATCGGATTCGGGGTCACCGAATCGATGGAGGTGGCACCGGCGTGGGCGGCGCTGGCCGGTGCGACGGTGCTGGCGGTGCGCGGCCTCGCTCAACGCCGCAGCACGCCGGCCGGGATCGCACGCGCAGCCAACATCCCGTTTCTGCTCTTCGTGCCGGCATTGGGCATCGTGGTCCAAGCCGTCATGGCCGGCGGGCTGAACAGCCGGATGAGCGGGGTGCTTCCGTCCGGGTCGGGGCTGCCCGCTCTGCTCGGTATCGCGGCGGTGGCCGCGGTGCTGGCGAACGTCGTCAACAATCTGCCCGCCACCCTGGTGCTGCTGCCGCTGGTCGCCGCCAGTGGGCCCGCTGCGGTGCTGGCGGTGCTGATCGGCGTGAACATCGGCCCCAACCTGACCTACGTAGGGTCTTTGTCAAACCTGTTGTGGCGGCGCATACTTCGCCGCCACAACGTACCGGCCGACGTGGGCGAGTACACCCGGCTGGGCCTGTGCACGGTGCCCACCGCGGTGATGGCCGCGGTACTGGCGCTGTGGGTCGGGGTTCGCGTGTTCGGGGTTTAGCGACGATCGCAAACGCGGCCGCGACGATCGCTAGCGCGGCGTAGCCGAGCCGGCCGCTGGGGGCACCTCCCGCTTGCGGGGGACGGGTCGTCGCCGAAGGCACAGCCCGCCGCAGACACAAACGCAGACTCGCACTATTCCCGACGCGTTCATGCGAGTCTGCTTCTGCTCAGATTAGATGCTCAGCGGCGCTGGCGGGCGATCTCGGCGAGCACAACTCCGGCGGCCACCGAGGCGTTGAGCGATTCGGTCGATCCGGCCATCGGGATGGACACCACGGCGTCACAGTTCTCCCGCACCAGCCGGGAAAGTCCCTTGCCCTCGGACCCGACGACGACCACCATCGGGTCGGCGCCGTCCAGCTCGTCGACCGGGGTGCTGCCGCCGGCGTCCAGCCCCACCACCTGCAGCCCGCGGTTGGCCCAATCCTTGAGCGTCCGGGTGAGATTGGCGGCTCGCGCCACCGGAACCCGGGCCGCCGCACCAGCACTGGTGCGCCAGGCGACCGCCGTGACCGAGGCGGAACGCCGCTGCGGCAGCAGAACGCCGTGTCCGCCGAACGCCGCGACCGACCGGATGATGGCGCCGAGGTTGCGCGGGTCTGAGATGTTGTCCAAAGCGACCAGCAGCGCCGGTGTCGAACTGTTCTCGGCCGCGAGCAGCAGGTCGTCGGGGTGGGCGTATCGGTAGGGCGGTACCTGCAGTGCGACGCCCTGGTGCAGGCCGTTGGTGGTCATCTTGTCCAGGTCGGAGCGTGGCACCTCCAGGATGGGGATCCCCGAGTCAGCAGCCCGCGCAACGGATTCGGTGAGCCGCTCGTCGGCCTCGGCGCCCAGCGCCACATACAGCGCGGTGGCCGGCACTCCGGCGCGCAGGCATTCGACGACCGGGTTGCGGCCCAGCACGGTTTCACTGTCCCCGGCGGTCTTGCGCGTTTGACGAACCGGCTTCTTGGCGGCGCGTTTGGCGGCCGGGTGATACTCACGGAGATGGGCCGGCGGGGTGGCACCACGGCCTTCCAGCCCGCGACGCCGCTGCCCGCCCGATCCGACGGTCGGCCCCTTCTTGGTGCCCGGTTTGCGCACCGCACCGCGGCGCCGGGAGTTGCCGGCCATCTAGCCGTCCTCGCCGACCGCCAGCGACCACTGCGGGCCGTCGGCGGTGTCGGTGACGTCGACGCCGGCGGCTTTGAGGCGATCCCGGATCTCGTCGGCCAGTGCCCAATCCCGTTCGCCGCGTGCGGCTTCCCGGCGTTGCAGTTCCGCGCGCACCAGCACGTCGACCGCGGTCAGCGCCGCCGACGTCTCATCGCGGGACTCCCAGCGTTCGTCGAGTGGGTCGCAGCCCAGGATGCCCATCATCGCCCGGACGGCGGCGGCTTCGGAGAGGGCTTTGTCGTGATCGCTGGCGTCGAGCGCCCGGTTGCCCTCCGCGCGGGCACGGTGCACCTCGGCCAGCGCTATCGGCACCGATAGGTCGTCGTCAAGGGCAGCGGCGAAGCGAGGCGTCCAGCAACCGGGTAGCACGGCGCCGACACGGCTGCGCACCCGGTGCAGGAAGTCCTCGATGCCGACATAGGCGTTGACCGCGTCCTGCAGTGCGGCCTCGGAGAACTCCAGCATCGACCGGTAGTGCGCGCTGCCCAGGTAGTAGCGCAGCTCGGCGGGCCGGACCCGCTGCAGCACAGCCGACATCGACAGCACGTTGCCCAGCGATTTGCTCATCTTCTCGCCGCCCAGGGTGACCCAGCCGTTGTGCAGCCAGTACCGGGCGAACCCGTCTCCGGCGGAGCGACTCTGCGCGATCTCGTTCTCGTGGTGTGGGAAAACCAGATCCATGCCGCCACAGTGGATGTCGAAGTCCGGGCCCAGATAGGTGCGGGCCATCGCCGAGCATTCCAGATGCCAGCCGGGACGCCCCGGGCCCCACGGCGTCGGCCAGCTGGGTTCGCCCGGCTTGGCCCCCTTCCACAGGGTGAAGTCACGCGGGTCGCGCTTGCCGGTGGCCGCCCCCTCGCCCTGGTGCACGTCGTCGATCTTGTGCCCGGACAGCTGCCCGTAGTCCGGGTAGCTCAGCACGTCGAAGTACACGTCACCACCGCCGGTATAGGCGTGTCCGGCGTCGATCAGCCGGGTGATCAGCTCGACCATCTGAGTGACGTGCCCGGTGGCGCGCGGTTCCGCCGACGGCGGCAGCACCCCCAGAGCCTGGTAGGCGGCGCTGAACTCACGTTCGTAGGTGGCGGCCCATTCCCACCAGGGCCGGCCCGCGGCAGCCGCCTTGTTGATGATCTTGTCGTCGATGTCGGTCACGTTACGAATGAAGGCGACGTCGTAGCCCCGTGCGGTCAGCCAACGACGCAGCACGTCGAATGCCACCCCGCTGCGGACGTGGCCGATGTGCGGCGGGGCCTGCACGGTGGCGCCGCACAGGTAGATCGATACGTGCCCGGGCCGCAGCGGGACGAAGTCACGGACGGCGCCGGTAGCCGTGTCGTGCAGCCGCAGGCCGGGGTGATCGGTCACGACCGGCCAGCTTACCGTGTCGATTTCGGCGCGATGATCCATGCTGAGCTGCGCTGAACCGCGATTATTGCGCCGAAACCACCAGTGCTGTCGCGATCGCGGCCAGCCCTTCACCGCGACCGGTCAGCCCGAGCCCGTCGGTGGTGGTCGCCGACACCGAGACCGGCGCGCCCAGCAGTCCGGCCAGCAGTTGTTGCGCCTCGGCGCGGCGCGGCCCGACCTTCGGCCGGTTACCGATCACCTGCACCGCCGCGTTGCCGACCGAGAAGCCGTTCTGGGCCAGCAGATCGCGCACATGACCGAGCATGACGGCGCCGGTCACCGCGGCCCAGCGTGGGTCGTCGACGCCGAACACGGCCCCCAGGTCGCCCAGCCCGGCCGCCGACAGCAGCGCGTCGCACAGTGCGTGC
>DASTNJ010000084.1:0-4581 GCA_035721065.1 Mycobacterium sp. | reverse complement strand
GTCGCTTACCTTCGTACAGCCCCGTGGAGGTCATATCGATGAGCACGACGTTCGCCGCCCGTCTGAACCGTCTTTTCGAAGCCGTGTATCCGCCGGGGCGCGGCCCGCACACATCCGCTGAGGTGATCGCGGCACTGCGGTCCGAGGGCATCACGATGTCGGCTCCCTACCTTTCCCAGTTGCGCTCCGGCAACCGAACGAACCCGTCGACGGCGACCATGGCCGCGCTGGCCAACTTCTTCCGGATCAAGTCCGCGTTTTTCACCGACGACGAGTACTTCGAGCGGCTCGACACCGAATTGTCGTGGCTGGCCAGTGTCCGAGAGGAGGGCATCCGCCGGATCGCGACACGCGTCATCGGTTTGTCACCCGAGGCGCAGAGCGACATCCTGGCGCGAATAGACGAGTTGCGTCGCCACGAGCACCTGAGCGCTTGAGTGGCAGCCGGGATGGGCTGGTTCGGTAAACGTAAAAGCCGTTCGACCCGTCGTGCTGAGGCGCGGGCGCTGAAAGCCCGGGCCAAGCTGGAGGCCCGGTTGGCCGCCAGGGGCGAAGCGCGTCGATTCAAGGCCATCCAGCGCGCCGAGGCCAAAGCGCTGCGGGCACACCTGAAGTCGCAACGGGACAGCGACCGCACGGCACTGAAGGCCGCCGAGGCTCAACTTAAAGCAGCCCGCGAGGGAAAATTACTGTCGCCGAACCGCATTCGCCGGGTGCTGACGGTTTCTCGGTTGTTGGCGCCGGTCGTGGTGCCGGTGGCGTACCGGATCGCGATGGCCGCCCGCGGATTCATCGACGAACATCGCGCCGACCGACTCGGGGTGCCGCTCACCCAGATCGGGCAGTTCTCCGGGCACAGCGCCCAGCTGTCGGCCCGGGTCGCCGGCGCGGAGAAGACGTTGCGGATACTGCAGGACAAGAACCCCAAAGACTCCGAAACCAAGCACTTCACCGCTGTTATCACCGAGCGGCTGGCCGACCTGTCCACGGCGGTGACCGCCGCCGCGAGCATGCCGACTGCGCGTCGCCGGGCCGCCTACACCGCGATCGGCGAGCAACTCGACGGGATCGACGCCGACCTGATCGCGCGACTGGGCCTGACGTGAGCCCGCTGGTGACCCGCACCGCTGCCGTCTGCGCGGCGGCGGGTGCGCTCTGGGCGGGTTCGATCGCCGGTGTCGCACCGGCCGCCGCCCACGTTCACGCGGCCAGCCCGGGCGCGGTTCGCGGCGGTGTCGCGATCGTCACCTTCGAAGTACCCAACGAATCGCGAACCGGCTCGGCCACAACGGAACTCACTGTCACCCTGCCTGATGTCGGGTCGGCGCGCACCGAGTCCAAACCCGGTTGGACGGCGCGGTTGGACCGCAACACCGCCGCGGGCACTGTTCGGTCGGTGACCTGGACCGCCGCCGCGGACACCGGAATCGGCGCCGATCAGTTCGGCCTGTTCCGGATATCGATGAAGCTGCCCGACACCGAGAACGTCCGCTTTCCGGCCATCCAGCGCTATGCCGATGGGACGGCGGTGCACTGGGACCAACCCCCGCTGCCCGACGGTGCCGAACCGGAACGGCCGGCGGCCACGCTGACCCTGGCTGCCGGTCCGGCACCGGCGCCGGAACACCATGCGGCACCTCAGCAGCCGGCGCCGTCGGTCGCCGCCGCGCCGGCCACTTCCGCGGAGCCAGCGGGCGACCGGACGGCCCCGGCGACCGACAACCTGGCGCGGCTGCTGGCCGGTGTCGCGCTGCTGGTCGCCGCGTTCGGTGTCACCATCGCGATCGTGCGGCGCGCATGACCCGCGCCGCCCGTTTCGCCGCCGCCGGCCTGCTGTTGATCACGCTGCTGGTGGGGGCAACCGGGGTGGCCGCCGCGCACGCCGTGCTGGTGTCGACCGATCCGGCCCAGGGTGCGCAGCTAGCCGCCGGTCCGGACCGGGTCAGCGCCACTTTTAACGAACAGCTGCAGACCACGTTCGCGGCCATGACGGTGGTCGGACCGGATCAGCACCTGTGGTCAACCGGGGATGCGCAGGTGCAGGGCGCGGTGGTCAGTGTGGGGGTACGCCCGCTCGGGCCGGCCGGCAGCTATACCGTCAATTATCGGGTGACCTCGGCGGACGGACACGTGGTGTCGGGGTCGTGGGCGTTTCAACTCACGGTGCCCGGTGCAGGCGACCCGGGCCCGCCACTGGCGACGACCAACGAACCCGGGGGCAACATGCCCATCTGGCCGTTCGTGGTCGGCGCGGTGGTCATCGTCGGCGCCGGCCTGTGGATTGCGCGACCTAAGTCGTGAACGCTACCCGACATGACCGGTGGCGGAGCTGGCATGATGGGGACCGCTGCCGGTCCAGGCGACAAGAAACCGCAAAGGAGCATCCTGATGCCAGAACCGCAGGACCACGCCGACCACCCCGACCACGAACCCGACGGCGCGCCGGAGTCGGCCACACCGCCCGAACCGGCGTCCGCGCCCCAGCCGACACCCGCGCCGCCGACGGCAGACGGGTCTGCGCCGGCCAAGAAAGCACCGGCCAAGGCCGCGAAGAAGGCACCGGCTAAAAAGGCACCCGCCAAAAAGGCCGCCAAAAAGGCCCCCGTCAAAAAACCGCCCGCCAAAAAACCGCTGACCGCGGTGCCCGAACCAGCCGCCAACGGCTCGCGACAACTCGGCACCGGCGCCAAAGAGGCTGCGGCGCACGCAAAGTCGGCAGTGGAGACCGCCCGCAGCCCGATTACTCCGCCGGTACAGCCGGCGAGCGGGCCACCGGTGGCGCTGCTGGTCGCTTCCACCCTCGGACTGCTGGCACTGCTGGTCATCCGCCAGGTGCTGCGACGCGCGGCCCGGGGGTGACGGCGGCCTTCCGGCCCACCGCCGATCTGGTCGACGACATCGGACCCGGCACGCGCAGTTGCGACATCCAATTTCGGCAATTCGGCGGCCGCACCGAATTCGCCGGTCGGATCAGCACCGTGCGCTGTTTCGAGGACAACGCACTGCTCAAGGCGGTGCTGTCGACGGCCGGCGACGGCGGGGTACTGGTGATCGACGGGGCCGGTTCACTGCACACCGCACTGGTCGGCGACGTGATCGCCGACTTGGCCCGCGGTAACGGCTGGGCCGGGCTCATCGTCCACGGCGCGGTGCGTGACACCGCGACGCTGCGCAGGATCGACATCGGGATCAAGGCGCTGGGCACCAATCCGCGCAAGAGCGGCAAAACCGGCGGCGGTGAGCGCGACGTGGCCGTCGATTTCGGCGGGATTAGTTTCGCCCCCGGCGAGGTTGTCTACAGCGACGACGACGGGATCGTCGTCGTTTAGCTAGTCGCTCAGCCGATTCGCAACAGGGACGAGGGCGTAATCATGGCGTTGCCGCTCATCAGCCTGGCCAGAAAGGTGGAGGTCGCCGACAGCACGATGGCCTTTCATTTCGAGAAGCCAGCGGGTTTCGAGTACAAGGCCGGCCAATTCGCCGACTACACCCTGCAGGATCCGCCGGAAACCGACGCAGAAGGCAACACCCGCGGCTTTACGCTGTCCAGCGCCCCGTTCGAGCACCACCTCGTCTCGACGACCCGGCTGCGCGACACCGCATTCAAGCGGGTACTGCGGGATGCGCCGATCGGCACCCAGGTGGCATTGGACGCCCCCTACGGCTCATTCACGTTGCACAACAACACCGCTCGCCCGGCGGTGTTCCTCACCGGTGGGATCGGCATCACCCCGGCCCGCAGCATCGTGCTGCAAGCCGACCACGACAAGACGGCGCACAAAATCTTCGTCTTCTACGCCAACAAGCGGCCCGAGGATGCGGCGTATCTAGACGACCTGGCCGCTGTTGCCGAGGCGAACGAGAACTTCACCTTCGTTCCCACCATGGACCACATGGAACTGTCCCAGCACTCCTGGTCCGGCGAGACCGGCGTCGTCGACCGGGCGATGCTGTCGCGGTACATCGACGACCTCACCGCGCCGATCTATTACCTGTGCGGTCCGCCCGGCATGGTCACCGCCATGCGCACGCTGTTGAACGGCGCCGGGGTGAACGACGACGACATCCGCACCGAAGAGTTCACCGGGTACTGATCGATGCCGAGCTGGGTTGCCAAGAAGAGCCCCTACCCGGTACCGGAGACGCTCGACCGTCTGGAGCGCTCGCTGATCGAACGGGGCTGCACGGTGATGGCACGCGTCGACCACTCCGGACACGCCGCAAAGGCCGGCCTGAAGCTGCGGCCCACCCAGGTGTTGCTGTTCGGCAAACCCAGCTTGGGTACCCAGTTAATGCAGGCCGAACAGACTCTGGCCATCGATCTTCCCTCGAAAGTCCTGGGCTGGCAGGACGCCGGCGGCCAGGTCTGGCTCGGTTATCGTGACCTGCGGGCGATTGCAGCGCAGTACGCCGCCCTGGATCAAGCTCCCGGCGCAGTCACGGAGCTCGCCGAGATGATCGACCAGGTGACCGACGGTGCGGTTGCGTTACCGGGCACCGGCGCATGATCGACGACGGCGAGACGCTGGCGGTGCGCTGGGACCGGCTGCGGCAGCGGGTCGTCGAGGCGTGCCACAGCGC
>DASTNJ010000083.1:0-32780 GCA_035721065.1 Mycobacterium sp. | reverse complement strand
CGGGCCCGCCCGGACTCCTTCCTGCGGGGTGGCTACCACCCGGTGCTGGCCGCGGGCCCGGCCACCGAGCATCTGCTGGCGTTCCGGCGCGGCGACGACGTGCTGGTGGCGGTGACTCGCTGGACCGCTCGGCTGGCCGAGACCGGCTGGGGCGGCACCGCGCTGCCACTGCCCGGCGGCGAATGGACCGACCGGCTGACCGGCCGCGAATGGTCCGGCCGGGTGCAGGCCGCCGAGTTGTTCGGAGAGTTTCCGGTGGCGCTGCTCGAGCGGTCCAGCGGTTGAATATGCTGATACCCCAACCTGTTTGAACTTCGATGCGGTGTGGGTGCTCACTGGGATCCGGTGGGCGGTCAGTTGTTTGTCGGTGGTGAGTGGGGTTGGAATGGTTGGTACCACCACCATTGGGCTCGTTCGCCGGTGGGTCCGGGGCACGCCGCTACCGCCGGCGGGGATTGGGTGGGTGGCCGGGCCAGCGATGCACCACTCAAGGGCCGGCCGGTGCTGTCGGTGACGGTGAGGCCGGCTGAGGGCCCGCGGTGGCGTTCGACCCCGCCAACGGCGCCTTCTACGTCGCCGACAGGGGCAGCGGGGAGGTGTCGGTGATCAATCCGGGCTGATGCCGGGCCGCTCGACATGCCGTGTGCGACCGGGGTGGGGCGCCGCATCGCCGTGCCGCCGCCTTCGTTGCACTCCCGCAGCCGGGCATCTTTAGGGGACTACTACCGGCACAGGGCGGTAGGTCGCGGCGCGGTAGAACACGTCCAGCATTGATATTGCACTGTCGTGGGTGATCAGCCAGTGCCCGCCCCGGTCGGCCAGCACGATTGGTCTGGGGTACGTGTGCAGGTAAAGCGGGATTGGCCCCGTTGCGGCTAGGGTGGCGCCGGCCAGGTTGTCGGGCGCGGGCTGGATGTCGGTCACGACGAAGTTCAGTGGCAGATAGTGCGCGGCCATCTGGTTCAGATGATCGTCGACCGTCTGGGCTTCCTCGGGAGTGAACCCGGGGGTGACGATGTCGGTCTTGTTCGCGGCGGGAATGTTCGGGTCGGTCAGCTCGGCCATGATGGCGACCACCTGGTCGACGGTGGGAACCGGACCGGTGCAGGCAGGTTGGCCGGGGTCCCCGCAATCCGCGTGGGCTGGGGCGGCGGCCGTGACCGATGCCGCGACGACGACCAGCGCGGCCATCATCACCTGTGTTGCGCTGCGACGGAGCGTGGTCCAGATCATCTGTGCCCGCTCTCCCCGAACCAACTTGGTGTCGCCGATCCTAGCCGGTCACCGGCACGGAGATGGCTCGCCCACATCTACGTCAGCACACCCAGCCACTGGCAGCTGGGGCCAATTCAGGTCGTCACGCCGGCGCCAGCTCAAGTTGACATTGCCATAACGACGGTAGATCGCCGTGCAAGCGTGCCCATCCGTCGAAGACGCCGGCCGCGCAATGCTGTTCGCGCCCATGCCATTCAAGTTTTCGATGCCGGATGCTATCGGGTCTGTATGAGTTCGGCCACGTCGCTGTGCAGTTACGCGAGGCCCTTGTCGAACGTGGCAAGTCGCCCGTTGTGCGTTCTGGTCAGTTGCGCCAGGTACGCATCGGTCACCTGCCGGTGACCGATGACACCGGCGAACTCAACGGCGGCGAACGTGACGCTGTCGGGCCAGAATTCGTGCCGGGGGTCAGCGGCGATGTCGGTAATCAGGTTCTTGGCGGTTGTCGCCGTCTGCCCTTGCCGGATCAACAGGCGCAGGAGGCTGCCTTGGGTCATCGGGCAGGTGGCGAAGGCCTGACCGTTCGCCGACAGCCACTTCTCGGCCGACGCGTGGTGGACGTGATCGGCCACCGCCAGCGCTATCAGCACATTGGCGTCGAGCAACGTCGTCACGCGTCGTCCTCCAGCGCCCGGACGTCCTCGGAGGTCACCACGGTGCCGAGGCTGATCACCGGCAGACCGGTGGTCGGACTCCGGAACACCTCAGCAGGCTTACCCTGCCCCAGCCCGCGGCGCATCAGGTCGGCCACCGTCTCACTGAGCGTGCGGTGGGTGTCTCGCGCGATCGCCTGCGCCTGTCGGTGCAGCTCATCGGGAAGATCGACGGTGGTCCGCATTTGCGCATTTTATCATCGCTGCATCAAGATGCGACGATGTGCCTCTCCAGCCGTGCTGCGGCAAATCAGGCAGCAATCGTCACAGATTCTGTGATACTGTGAATTTGTGAAGAATGTCACCGTTTCTGTGCCCGACGAGGTCTATCGCACAGCGCGCGTCCGGGCGGCAGAGCTCGGCAAGTCACTCAGCGCTCTCGTCGCCGAGTTCCTTGGTTCACTGTCCGCGCGGGAAGCCGAGTTCGCCCGCCTGGAGGAGAAACAGCGGCGCGTCCAGCGTGAGATCCGTCGGTTCCGAGCAGGTGACCGCCTCGACCGCGACGAAATTCATCGCCGTGCGGTTCGTTGACACCAATGTTCTGCTCTACGCGATCTCGCGTGATCCGGCAGAACAAGACAAGACGAATCGGGCGAACGAGATGCTGGCATCGCGGGACTTAGCACTGTCCGTTCAGGTTCTGCAGGAGTTCTACGTCCAAGCAACCCGTCAGACTCGCGAAGATGCGCTCACTCATGAGCAAGGTGTTGAACTGGTGGAGTCGTTCATGCGTTTCCCTACCGCACCAATTACTACCGAGCTGATGCTGGCCGCGTTCGCCACCCATCGGCGATTCGGTATCTCCTACTGGGACGCGGCGATCCTGGAGGCCAGCCGCTCGCTTGGCTGCGATGTCGTCCTCTCCGAGGACCTCAGCGACCGCGAAGACTACGGCGGTGTGGCAGTGGAGAATCCGTTCCGCTAGTGCCGGTGCGGCGCGAGCAGCACCGCCTGCCCTTTGGCCGGCGGGTGCGCCAGCCACCCCTTGGTCTGGGCGTGCGCCCGGTCGATCAGCGACGATCCCTGGGAGAAGTCGATCGGCGAGACGTTGACCGGGCACAGCGGCGGCACCACCCGTAGGTCGACGGCTGCTTCCAGCCGCCGGATGTCGCTGGCCAGTCGTTGGTTGATGGCAAGGGTCAAGGCGTGCAACGCCATTGCCAGCGCTCCCTGCGGTGGCTTCGTCAGCGCGCAGGCAGAGCCGGTCGGCAGCACATATACGGTCTCGGCGCCGAGCTCGACCGCATGCGACAGCGGGGTGTTGTTGACGACCCCGCCGTCCATCAGATCGCGGCCGCCGACCTTCACCGGTGGCAGCACCGCCGGAATGGCCGCGCTGGCGGCGATCGCGTCGACCGCATCACCCGACGAGAGCAACACGTCGTGGCCGGACAGCACGTCGGTGGCGACCACATGCAGCGGGATCGGCGCCTCCTCCAACCGGGCGAACTCCAGGTGCCGCCGAAGCAGGCGGCGCAGGCCGCCGGCCGGCACGAAACTGCTGCGCTGCCCCAGGAAGCCCATCAGGCCGAACAGCGGCCGGACCGGGAACACGTCACCGCGCGACACCGACCGCCACACATCGGCCAGCTCCCCGATTCCAGCGGCGTCCGGCCGCGAGGCGACCCAGCCACCGTTGACCGCCCCGACCGACGTGCCGACGATCAGGTCGGGCGTGATGCCGGCCTCGGCCAGCGCCAGCAGCATGCCGACCTCGACTGATCCCAGGCTCGCCCCGCCGGAGAGGACGAATGCCGTCGTCACGTTGGTCGTCCGAAAAGACTTGCCATGCAACCGATCATGCCAGAACGCGCGGGTGGCCGGGCTAGAGCAGATACCGGTAGGCGGGCGATCCGGGCTCCAGCTGCTCGACGTGGATGTCCGAGGTGCGAATCCGGGCAACCAGCCCGTCGAGGTCGGCGGCCGATCCCAGTTCGATGCCGACCAGCGCTTCGCCGGTCTCCCGGTTGTTGCGTTTGACGTACTCGAACAGGGTGATGTCGTCGTTGGGTCCGAGCACTCCGTCGAGGAACCGGCGCAGCGCCCCCGGCTCCTGCGGGAAGTCGACCAGGAAATAGTGCTTGAGGCCCAGGTGCACCAGCGAACGCTCCAGCACCTCCCCGTAGCGGGAGACGTCGTTGTTACCGCCGGAGATCAGGCAGACCACCGTCGAGCCGGGGGTGATGTCGGCCTCGAGCAGGCCGGCCACCGACAGCGCGCCGGCCGGTTCGGCGATGATGCCCTCGTTCTGGTACAGGTCGAGCATCGCCGTGCAGACCGCGCCCTCGTCGACCGCGGTGATCGACACCATGTCGCCCGCGGCGGCCAGGGCCGCGTAGGTGAGCTTGCCGGCGCACTTGACCGCCGCACCGTCGACGAACTGGTCGACGTGGTCCAAGGTAACCAACTCCCCCGCCGCCAGCGCCGCCAGCATCGAGGCCGCGCCGGACGGTTCTACGCCGAGCACCGCGGTCTGCTCGGCCCGTTCGGCCAGATACGTGGTGATGCCGGCTACGCAGCCGCCGCCACCGACCGGAACGACCACCAGGTCCGGTTCGGTCTCCAGTTGGTCGAGCAGTTCGACGGCGATGGTGCCCTGGCCGGCCATCGTGCGCAGGTCGTCGTAGGGCGGCACCAGCGTCGCCCCGGTTCGCTCGACGTCGGCCTGCGCGGCCTCCGCGGCGGCGTCGTAGGTCGCGCCGCCGACGATCAGCTCGATGAACTCCCCACCGTGATAGCGGATCCGGTCCCGTTTCTGCTTGGGAGTCTTGGCCGGCACGTAGACCCGCCCGCGGATGCCCAGCGACCGGCAGGCGTAGGCGAACCCCTGTGCATGGTTGCCGGCCGACGAGCACACCACACCGGCGGCGATCTCCTCTTCGGACAGTTGCACCAGCAGGTTGTACGCGCCGCGCAGTTTGTAGGACCGCACCGACTGCAGGTCTTCCCGCTTGAGATAGACGGTGGCGCCGGTGATCTGCGACAGCCGGTCGCAGCGCTGCAGCGGTGTCGGGGTAACCACCCCGGCGATCCGCTTGGCCGCCGCGTCGATGTCGGCCGCGGTGAGCGGTCCGGCATTGGTTGCGCTTCGGCGTGGGAATTCGGCGGCAGACACCGGTTTATGGTGCCATTCGGTGTTTCGGCCGAGCCAGCCGCCTCATCCCACCGGGGTCAGGACGAACACCGGAATCTGCCGGTCGGTCTTGGCCTGGTAGCCGGCGTAGTCCGGCCACGCCGCGACGGCACGCTCCCACCAGATCGCCTTCTCGTCGCCGAACACCTCGCGGCGTCGTAGTCGCCGGTGACGGTCTTGTCCTGCAATTCGACCCGCGGGTTCTTCTTGAGGTTGTGGTACCAGACCGGATGCGTCGGCTGCCCGCCCATCGACGCGACGACCGCGTACTCGCCATTGTGCTCCACCCGCATCAGCGGGGTCTTGCGCAGCTTGCCGGTCTTGGCGCCCACGCTGGTCAGCAAGATGACCGGCTTGCCCTTCATCTCGGTTCCCTCGGTGCCGCCCGACGCCATGTACTGCTCGGCGTTCGCGCGGGACCAGTCCAGGGCTCCGGGTGCATATTCTCCAGAAAGCGGCATGCCGGTCAGCCTAGTCGTCCACGGCCGGCGACGGCGCGTCGTACACCAGTACGTCACCGTCCACCCGCGCCTCGGCGGTCGGCCGGTGGGGCCGCAGTTTCCCGTCGTGCATCAGGTGGCGCACCTCGACGCCGCGCACCAGCGTCAGGTAGTCGGCGATCATCTTGCGGTGGCAGCGCCACCACACCGTCTCGGCGCACATGATCGCGATCTGCTGCCCGGCGGCGGTCACCAGCAGGTCGTCGATGCCGGCCCGGAACTCGGGTGTGCGCATGTAGCCCGCATAGGACCGGAACGATTCGTTGCGCAACCCGACATCGGGGCTCTCCCCTTTCACCCGGCGCCAGCCGCCCAACCGCTTCTCCCACTGGTAGGCGATGCCGGCCTCCGGCAACCAGCGGGCCATCGCCTCGCGCGCCGAGTCCGGGTTGTGCCGGCTGCCGGGCGCGGTCCGCACGTCGACGAGTCGCTGCACCCCGGCGCCGCGCAGCAGCGAGGTGATCTCCGCCGCGCCGGCGGTGCCGTGACCGAAGGTGAAAACGGTTGGTGACGTGATCGTTTCCGCCTCAGCTGGTGGCGACCGGCGCTGCCGCGGAACCTGGCTCGTGCACCTGCGGCCCCGGTTGCGGGGCATAGAGTTCGTCGATCTCCGCGGCGTACTTCTCCGCGATCGGCCTGCGTTTGAGCTTCATGGTCAGCGTCACCTCGTCTCCCCCCGGCTCCCAGAGGGTGGGCAGCACACGGAACCGCTTGATCTGCTCCACGCGCGACAGTTTCGCGTTGCCCGCGGCGACCCCGGCGGCGACCTTGGCGATCACCTCCGGGTCGGCTGCCAGCGCGGCCGGCGACGCGTCGGTCAGGCCGTGGGCGGCGGCATACGGGCCGACCGAGTCGGCGTCGAAGACCATCAGCGCGGTGTTGTACGGCCGTGCGTCGCCGATGGTGGCCATCACGCCGATCATCGGGCAGGCCGACAAGATGGTGTTCTCGATGTTGGCCGGAGACATGTTCTTGCCGGCCGCGTTGATGATCAGCTCTTTCTTGCGGTCGACCACCCGCAGGTAGCCGTCGGCATCCTCGCTGAGGATGTCGCCGGTGTGCAGCCAGCCGTCGGCGTCGATGGCCTCGGCGGTCTTGGCCGGTTCCCTGCGGTAGCCGCGCATCACCAGCGGCCCGCGCACCAGGAACTCGCCGTCATCGGCGATCTTTCGCTCCAGCCCGGGCAGCAGCTTGCCGACCGTGCCGAGCCGCGCGTCGCGCGGATGCGCGGTCGAGGCAACGCAACTCAGTTCCGACATGCCCCACACCTCACAGATCGGGATGCCGATGCCGGCGAAGAACCCCAGGGTCTTCGGCGGAATCGGTGCCGCCCCCGACACCGCCCAGCGCAGCTGGTCCAGGCCGATCTTCTCGCGGAGTTTCGACAGCACCAGCTCGTCGGCCTGCGCCCATTCCGCCGCCAGCTCGTCGGGGACGGACCCCTCGTTGATCAGGGCCGCTCCGCGTTTGGCCGCTACCGCCAGCGCCCACTGCACGGCGGCCCGCCGTCCTTCGTCCGGCTCGTGGTCGGCGGCGAATGTGACCGCCGCCATGAGCTTCTCCCACACCCGCGGCACCGCGCCCCAGATCGTCGGCCGCACATCCGGCAGTGCGGCGCCGATCGCGCGCGGGTCCGGAACCACCGTGACCTGGACGCCGAACATCTCCTGGTTGTACAGCGACATCGCCCGGTCGGCGATGTGTGCCGCCGGCAGATACGACGTGATGCGGTCGCCGAACCGGATGCCCAGCACGTTCTGCAGCGCGTCGGCCTCGAAGATCAGGTTCGCGTGCGTCATCTCCACGCCTTTGGGCGGGCCCGTTGTGCCCGACGTGTAGATCAGCGTCACGACGTCGTCGGGGCGCACCGCCCGCCACGTCGCATCGAAATCGAAATCGGCTGCGCCGGCGGCGATCAGCTCGCTGACGGGCATCGTTCCGGCCGGCGATCCGTCGACGCAGACGATGTGGTCGATCGCGGCGCCGCTGGCCCGGATCCGGTCGACGTACTGCTCCTCGCAGATGACCACCTTGGTGCCGGCGTTGTCGAACACGTAACTGAGTTGCTCGGCGGCCAGGGTGTTGTATGCCGAGAACGAGGTCGCGCCGGCGTGCTGGGCGCCCACCTCCAGCGGGTAGAACTCGATTCGGTTGCCCATCATCAACGACACGGTGTCGCCGCGATTCACGCCGAGTGCCGCCAGGCCGGCCGTGACCAGACGTACCTGGGTGGCGTAGTCGCGCCAGGTCACCGTCTCGGTGCCGCCGATCGTGCGGAGCGCGACGGCGTCCGGGTCGATCGCGGCGGTGAGCTGGAACGCCTCGCACACGGTGGTCGGCTTGTCGGGTGTGCTCATCTGCGATGTCCTCCTTGGTTGTGCAGGCATCGGGTCAGCGGCGGGCGACCCGCGCCAGATAGGCCATCGCGGCCTCGCGTGATTCCGGGTCGTGCAGCGCGGTGACGAGGGAGTCGGCGTCGTTCCATGCGCGCGCCGTGGCGACCATCCCCTCGGTCACCGCGTTGGTGTGCCGTTTGGTGGCGCCGAGGGTGAGGGACGACTTGGTGATCAGCTGCCCGACCAGGTCTTCGACCTCCGCATCGAGGTCGGCCGCACCTACCACCCGGTTGACGAACCCGGCCGCTTTGGCCTCGTCGGGCCCGAACGGGCGGCAGGTCATCACCAGTTCCTTGGTGAGCGCCGGTCCGATCTCGCGCACCAGTCGCGGGATGCCGCCCCACGCCAGCGGGATGCCCAGGTCGACCTCGGGGATGGAGAATCGGGCGGTGTCGGCGGCCACCCGCAAGTCGCACGCGGCGGCGAGCACCAGTCCGCCGCCGACGCAGTGGCCGTGCAGCCTCGCCACGGTGACCGCACGCATCGCCTCGATGGCGTCGGCCATCCGGCGGCCGGCATCGCCGGCCTCCCGCATCGCGCCGGCGCCCTGCTCCGGCCCGGTGAACGCAGCCAGGTCGGCGCCCGCCGAGAACGCCCGGCCGTTGCCGCCGACGACGACGACCTTCACCTCCGGGCGATCGTCGAACCAGCGGGCCGCGACGACCAGCTCGTTCAGGGTCTGCGCGCTCAGCGGATTGAGCTTGTCCGGGCGGTTCAGCGTGATCGCGCCGCGGGGGCCGTCGGCCGTCACCTCGAGGGTCACTGCTTGAAGGGTCTGCACTCCTTCGACGGTAGCGTGCCGGCGGCCGAGCCGAGACCGTTCGGCGCTTTGCACCGGGTACGTTGGCGGACATGGCAGTCGCCGTCAGCGAGTTCACCGCGCTCGAGCAGACCGCGTTTCTCACCGTCTATGCCCGCGCACTCGACAGCCGATGGGCGCGGCCGATACTCGGCGACACCCTGGCCGAGGGGATCGTCGGCCAGATCGACTACGACTTCCCGGCTTTCGCCATCCCGACCAATGTGATCTGCCAGACCGCGCTGCGCGCCAAGATGCTCGACGACCGGGTCCGCGATTTCACCGCGCGTCATCCCGAGGCGGTGGTGGTCGACCTCGGCGCCGGATTGAGCACCGCGGCACTGCGGGTACAGCCGCCCGCCGGCGTCGACTGGTACAGCGTCGACCTGCCGCGGGTGATGGACCTGCGGGCCCGGCTGGTGCCGCCGGCCCCGGGTGAGCAGTCGGTTACCGCGTCACTGGGCACCGACGACTGGGCGGGAAGCATCCCGGGCGACCGGCCCACCATGCTGATCGCCGACGGGCTGTTCGCCTTCATGCGGGTTCAGCTGATCGTTGAGCTGTTCGGGCAGATCACCGACCATTTCCGGGCGGGCGAACTGGCCTTCAACGACTACGGGCGCGTCGGCCGGGTCAGCTGGGCCGCGATGAAGGCGGCACCGCGGGGCATGTTCGCCGTGATCGGCCGGGTATGGGCCAATCCCGGATTCGCCGACGCTCACGTCCCGGAGACGTGGCACCCGCAGCTACGGCTCATCGAGGAGGCAAGCCTGACGCACGCCCCCGAGGTCGACCTGTTTCCCCGCCGGGCCAGGGCGCTGACCAGGCTGGCCGGCCGGACCGCAGCCGGGGCCCGCAAGGCCCGGATTCTGCGCTACGGGTTCGGGCTCAATCCCGGCCCGCCCAGATCGACGCCGGCGTGATCGCCACTCGAACTTTCCCGCGTTAGCGTGGATTTCGACGGCGGAAGGCGAAGACCATGACAGCCACCTTGATCGCGGGAGCAAACGTCTGGGACGGGCTGTCCGACACGGCGACACCACGTCAGGTGCTCGTGGTCGACGGCCGGGTCCGGGCGATCGGCGAGCGCGTCGAAGTGCCGCCGGCCACCGAGTCGATCGACCTGGCCGGGCACACGCTGACGCCGGGGTTCATCGACTGCCATACCCACGTCACGGTGATCCCGCCGTTCGGCGCGGCGCTGCCCGGCGATTCGAGCACCACCAAGGCGCTGAAGGCGCTGCCGGTGCTGCGGGCACTGCTGCGCAACGGATTCACCACGGTGCGCGACCTCGGCTGCTTCGACCTCGATTACCCGAATGTGTACCTGCGGGATGCGGTAGCGGCCGGCCTCATCGAGGGGCCACGGATTCTCGTTGCGCCGCACATGATCTCCGCGCGCGGTGGGCACGGCGACTTCAGCGGCCTGCTGGCCGACCAGTACCAGGGCACAGCGCGGCTGCCGGAACTCGCGGCCGCCGACGGGTGCGACGAAATCCGCACCCGGGTGCGTCAGGAGATCCGGGCCGGCGCCGACTGGATCAAGTTCGCCGCCACCGGCGGCTTCGCCTCCCCCTCCGACGACCCCGGCCATGCCACCTACGGTCAAGACGAGATGAACGCGCTGGTCGCCACCGCGGCCGATCTCGGCGTCCCGGCCACCCCGCACGCCTACGGCGACGAGGGCATCCGGCGCGCGGTGCGGGCCGGCGTGCGCAGCATCGAGCACGGCAACCTCGCCTCGGCCGAGACGCTGCGGATGATGGAGGACGCGGGGGTGTTCCTGGTCCCGACCCAGTTCGCGATCCTGTCCGGGACGGGGCTTGCCGACGATGACCCGTTCTGGGCGACGGTTCCCGCACACGCCCGCCGAAAATTCCAGAAATACCGCGGCCGGTTGACCGACACTGCCGAACAGTTGGCGGCCAGCGGCGTCCGGATCGCCTTCGGCACCGATGCCGGCATGTTCCCGCATCAGGAGAACTGGCGGGAGTTTCCGGCGATGGTGTCCACCGGCATCACCCCGCTGCGTGCGCTGCAGGCCGCCACCACGGTCGCCGCCGAATTACTGGGGCTCGATGATCTCGGCGTGATCGCCGAGGGCAGGATCGCCGACCTGATCGCCATGCCGGGCGACCCATTCGCCGACATCGGCGTCACCGGCCGGGTCGATTTCGTGATGAAGGAAGGCGTCGTGTACCGGCGGTCAGCCCAGTGATCCGCATCCCAGATCGACGGTGACCTCCGCCGGCGACTCAGCCACCGAGGCAGCCGGGGCCGAGCAACGCCTTGAGGTCGCCCATCAACGCCGAGGACGGGGTGACCCGCAACGACGAGTCCAGTTCCAGCACGGTGATCCGGTCACCGCTGATCAGCCGCAGATGCACCTGCGACGTTCCGGGATGGCGGGCCAGCACCTGCTTGAGGGCGGTGACCTTGTCCAGTGTGCACTGGCGGGTCGGCAGGCTCACCGCCAACGGCCTGGTGCCCGATCCGTCGAGTGCGCCGGAGAAGTCCGGCACCGCGACGTCGTTGGCGATCAGCGCGATCCGGTCGTCGCGGATCGCCACCTTGGCGCCGACCAGCACGACGGCGTCATCGACGATCTCGGCCGCGTAGCCCGAGTAGGTGTGCGGGAAGAACATCACCTCGATACCGCCGGTGAGGTCCTCCAGTTGGGCCGAGGCCCACGGCATCCCGTTCTTGTTCACCCGGCGGCTCACCGAGGCCAGGATGCCGCCCACCCGGACCTGCGTGTCGTTGGCGACGTCGCCGTCCAGAATCGCCGGGATTCCGGTATCCACCTCGGCGGCCAGCAGGTGCGCGATCCCGTTGAGCGGATGACCGGAGACGTACAGGCCCAGCATCTCCCGCTCCAGGGCGAGCTTGTGCTTGTCGGCCCACTCCTCGTCGGGCACCTTGATCGAGAACACGGAGGCGGAGTCGCCGGCTTCGCCGTCCGGCCCGCCGAACAAGTCGAACTGGCCCATCGCCTCGGCCTTCTTGGTGCCCAGCACCGAGTCGACCGCGTCGGTGTGCACCAGGAACAGGCCCTTGCGAGGGTGGCCCAGCGAGTCGAATGCCCCGGCCTTGATCAGGGATTCGGTGACCTTCTTGTTGCACGCGGCGACGTCGATCTTGTTGAGGTAGTCGGAGAAATCAACGAATTTACCCTTGGCCGTGCGGGTTTGGATCAGTGAGCCGACCACGTTGGCGCCGACATTGCGGACCGCACCCAGCCCGTAGCGGATGTCAGCGCCAACCGAGGCGAAGTTCAGGCCGGACTCGTTGACGTCGGGCGGCAGCACCGTGATCCCGAGCCGTCGGCAGTCGGCGAGATACACCGCCGCCTTGTCTTTGTCGTCACCCACCGAAGTCAACAGCCCGGCCATGTATTCGGCCGGGTAATTGGCCTTCAGATAGGCCGTCCAGTAGGACACCAGCCCGTACCCCGCGGCATGCGACTTGTTGAACGCGTAGTCGGCGAACGGCAGGATCGTGTCCCACAGCACCTTGATCGCGCCCGCGGAGAATCCGTTGGCCTTCATCCCGTCGGCGAACCCCTCGTACTCCTTGTCGAGGACCTCGCGCTTCTTCTTGCCCATCGCCTTGCGCAGGATGTCGGCTCGGGCCAGCGAGTAGCCGGCCACCTTCTGCGCGATCCGCATGATCTGTTCCTGGTAGACGATCAGGCCGTAGGTCTCGGCCAGGATCTCGCCCAAGGGCTCGGCGAGCTCCGGGTGGATCGGCTTGATGGCCTGGCGCCCGTTCTTGCGGTCCGCGTAGTCGTTGTGGGCGTTCTGCCCCATCGGTCCGGGCCGGTACAGCGCCAGCACCGCGACGATGTCGGCGAAACCGGTGGGCTGCATGCGGCGCAGCAGGTCGCGCATCGGCCCGCCGTCCAATTGGAACACCCCCAGCGTGTCGCCGCGGCCGAGCAGTTCGTAGGTGGCCGGGTCATCCAGCGCGAGGGACTCCAGGTCCAGGTCGACGCCCTGGTTGGCCCGGATGTTGTCGATCGCGTCGCCGATGATGGTCAGGTTTCGCAACCCGAGGAAGTCCATCTTCAGCAGACCGATTTCCTCGCAGGAGGGATAGTCCCAGCCGGTGATGATCGCCCCGTCCTGCGGGCGTTTCCACAGCGGGATCACGTCGGTCAGCGGCTCGCTGCTCATGATCACCGCGCAGGCGTGCACGCCGGCGTTGCGGATCAGACCTTCCAGCCCGCGGGCGGTCTCGTAGATGGTGCGCACGTCGGGGTCGGTGTCGATCAGGCCGCGCACCTCGGCGGCCTCCTTGTACCGCTCGTGGTTCGGGTCGGTGATCCCGGACAGCGGGATGTCCTTGGCCATGATCGGCGGCGGCAGTGCTTTGGTGATCCGGTCCGCGATCGCAAATCCGGGCTGCCCGTAGTGAATACGGGCCGAATCCTTCAGCGCCGCCTTCGTCTTGATGGTGCCGAAGGTGATGACCTGGGCGACCCGGTCATGGCCCCAGCGCTCGGCGGCGTAGCGCACCATCTCGCCGCGGCGCCGATCGTCGAAGTCGATGTCGATATCGGGCATCGACGTGCGCTCCGGGTTGAGGAACCGCTCGAACAGCAGTCCGTGCGGGATCGGGTCGATGTCGGTGATGCCCAGCGCGTAGGCCACCAGCGAACCGGCCGCCGAGCCGCGGCCCGGACCCACCCGGATGTCGACCGACCGGGCGTGGCTGACCAGGTCGGCCACGATCAGGAAGTAGGACGGGAAGCCCTTGGCGCAGATCACCTCCATCTCGTAGGCGGCGCGCTGCGGGTAGCCGTCGGGCACCCCTTGAGCGTCACCGCCGAAGCGCCGGCTCAACCCGGCCTCGACCTCGTGCCGCAGCCACGACGAAGGGTCGTGCCCGTCGGGAACCGGGAACACCGGCATCCGGTCGCGTGGCGCCCACACCTCGGCGTACGACTCCACCCGTTCGGCGATCAGCAGCGTCGTGTCACAGGCGCCGGGCATCTCGCTGTCCCAGGTGCCGCGCATCTCGGCTGCCGACTTCAGGTAGTAACCGTCGCCGTCGAACTTGAACCGGTTGGGGTCCGACAGAGTCTTCCCGGTCTGCACGCAGAGCAGCGCCTCGTGGTTGTGCGCGGCGTCGCGGGTCACGTAATGGCAGTCGTTGGTGACCAGCGGCGGAATGTCCAGGCTGCGCGCGATCTCGAGCAGGCCGTCGCGCACCCGCCGCTCGATGGACAGCCCGTGGTCCATCAATTCCAGGAAGTAGTTCTCGGCGCCGAAGATCTCCCGCCACCGGGCCGCCGATTCCAGCGCCTCACGGTGCTGGCCGAGCCGCAGCCGGGTCTGCACCTCTCCGGACGGACAGCCGGTGGTGGCGATGATGCCCTCGGCGTGCTCGGCGACCAGCTCGGCGTCCATTCGCGACCATTTGCCCAGCTGGCCCTCGAAGGAGGCCAGCGAGGACAGCTTGAACAGGTTGCGCAGCCCGGTGGCATTGGCCGCGACCATGGTCAGATGGGTGTAGGACCCGCTGCCGGACACGTCGTCGCTCTTCTGGCTCGGGTCGCCCCACAGAATCCGGCGGGTGTCAAAGCGCGAGCCCGGAGCAACGTACGCCTCCACCCCGATGATGGGCTTGATCCCGACGTCGGTGGCCGCGTGGTAGAACTCGCTGGCGCCGAACATGTTTCCGTGGTCGGTCATTCCGATGGCGGGCATCTCCAGGCGTTGCGCCTCGGCCAGCATCGGGGTGATCTTCGCGGCGCCGTCCAGCATCGAGTACTCGGTGTGGTTGTGCAGGTGCACGAAGGATCCGGCGGGCGAAGATGAAGCGTCCATAGGACCGCCAGTCTATGACCGCCCACCGACCCCCTCGCGCGTGTCGGTGGGCGTGTCTCCGCGGCCGCGGGCCGGGCGGCCGTTGGCGGCGCTGATAGCGTTTCAGCGGACAAGCGCCTTCGGTCTGCACTACGTTTGAGTGCCGGTGAGGTGCCCTGCGGCTCGCATCGAACTTTCGTGCGTTTAAGGAGACATACATGAGCGTGTACAAGGTCACCGAACTCATCGGAACCAGCCCGTCGTCATGGGAGAACGCCGCTGCGGAGGCCGTGCACCGCGCCAAGCAGACCATCGATGACGTCCGGGTCGCGCAGGTCGTCGAACAGGACCTCACCCTGGACGACAAGGGCGGCATCATCTACCGGACCAAGCTGCGCATCTCGTTCAAGATCCGCTCGCACGAGTAGTAACCGCGGCGCCCGACCGCGCGCCGGCCGGGTGGGTGGGGCTACCCGGTCTTGGCGGCCACAGCGCCCATTCGGTGCTGCGCATCGACGCCGGTCACGTGGCGAAGCTCCACCAGCAGCCACAGTGCCCCGGCAGCCGTGCCGAGCACCGAGATGAGCACGGTCGCCTCGATCCACTCGTAATGCTCGTAGGCGGCGACCAGCACGGTGCTCACCATCGCCAGCAGCGCGATGGCCAGCAGGATGAAACCGGGCCAGAAGAAGTTGTCCTTGATCGCGATGCCGGCGTGCTGGTGCGTGGTCCGCAGATGGTCCGTCGGGTCGTGGTGGGTGTCGCCCATGGTCTCTCCCTGGTGTGTCCCTGATTTGTGATCGAACGGCGCGACGCTGCGCAGTGGTCGGTGGTCGCCGCTCAGGTGGAGCGAGTCCCACTGTTGATGTACACGTCGGGCAGCAGCACCGCGCCAATCGTGGTGCACAGCCAGCACACCATCACCGTGGCGAGCCAGGATGCGCCTTGGCGGAAGCACAGCCCGTGGGTGAGCACCGAGGCGAGACCCAGCGAGACAAACGTCATGATCAGGGCCGAGCTGCCCATCACCAACGACGCGTAACCGTGCGGCAGCCGCAGGATCAGCGGCGACAGCGCGGTCATTCCCACCGACAGGATCAGCACCGCGACGACGAAGCCGGACGGCCGCACCGAAACGCCGGGGACCACCAGCACCGCCAACCACAGCCCGATCGACCAGGCGCACAGCCGCGCAGCGCCCCGGATCACGATTTGCCTCATCATGCCGATAAGCGTATCCCGCCAAACGCCGTCGCACAGGCACTTGACCTGCCGGTGTCCTGTATGTGATCCGCACCGTCACCGGTGCGCGACAATGTCATCCATGCCGTCCTCGGAGCCGTCTGCAAAACCCCGATCTTTCGACGAGCTAGTGGCCGAAGCGGCCGCGGTTCCGGTCGACGGGTGGGATTTCTCCTGGCTTGCCGGCCGTGCCACCGAGGACCGTCCGTCATGGGGCTACCAGCGAAATCTGGCGCAGCGGTTGGCCGGTGCGTGCGCGGCCCTGGACCTGCAGACCGGTGGCGGGGAGGTGCTGGCCGGCGCACGGGACCTGGCGAAATTCGGCGATCGCCCACCGACGATGGCCGCCACCGAATCGTGGCCACCGAATGCCGCCCGAGCCACCGGACTGTTGCACCCGCGCGGGGTGGTGGTGGTCGCAACCGAGGATTGTCCGCCGCTGCCGTTCACCGACGCCGCATTCGATCTGGTCACCAGCCGGCACCCGAACGCGCTGTGGTGGACCGAGATCGCGCGGGTGTTGCGGCCGGGCGGCACCTACTTCGCCCAGCACATCGGGCCGGCGTCGGTGCGCGAACTGTTCGAATTCATCGCCGGCCCCCGCGAGCCCGGGACCGGCGTGCCCGATCCCGACGTCCAGGCGGCCGGCGCCCGTGCGGCCGGCCTGCAGGTGGCCGATCTGCGGATGGAACGGCTGCGCATGGAGTTCTTCGACATCGGCGCGGTCGTCTACTTCCTGCGCAAGGTGATCTGGGTGGTGCCGGGATTCACCGTCGAGGGCTATCTCGACCGGCTGCGCTCCCTGCACGAGAGCATCGCCGCCGACGGCCCGTTCGTGGCCCACTCCACCCGCGTGCTGTTCGAGGCGCGGAAACCCGTCACATCGCGTTGACCCTGCGCTGAGGGCGCGACCTGCTCGCACTCTTGCGCCGCTGACCCAGAGTCATCAATGGGAATCGCCGCGCAGCACGTCCAGCGCGTGCTGCAGATCCGACGGGTACTCGCTGGTGATCTCCATCCACCGGCCGTCGCCGGGATGGGTGAACGCCAGCGACCGCGCATGCAGCCATTGGCGTTCCAGCCCAAGCTTTTTCGCCAGTACCGGGTCCGCGCCGTAGGTGAGGTCCCCGCAGCACGGATGGCGCACCGCCGCAAAGTGCACCCGAATCTGGTGGGTGCGGCCGGTTTCCAGGTGGACGTCGAGCAGGCTCGCCGCGACGAATGCCTCCACGGTGTCGTAGTGGGTGAGGCTGTGCCGGCCGCCGGCGGTGACGGTGAACTTCCAGTCGTGTCCGCGGTGCCGGCCGATCGGTGCGTCGATGGTGCCGCTGGACGGGTCGGGATGGCCCTGCACCAATGCGTGGTAGCGCTTGTCGACGGTGCGCTGTTTGAACGCGCGCTTCAGCACCGTGTACGCGCGCTCGGAGATCGCCACCACCATCACCCCCGACGTACCGGCGTCGAGGCGGTGCACGATGCCCTGCCGTTCCGGGACCCCGGAGGTGGTGATCCGGTATCCGGCGGCGGCCAGGCCGCCCAGCACCGTCGGCCCGGTCCAGCCGACCGACGCGTGCGCGGCCACCCCGGCCGGCTTGTCGACCGCGACGATCTCGTCGTCGGAGTAGAGGATCTTCATGCCCTCGACCTCTACCGGGGCGTTCCGCAGCGGCGCAGGGGCTTCCGGGAGCTGAACCTGCAGCCAGGCGCCCGCAACCAGTCGGTCGGATTTGCCCGCCGGCGCGCCGTCCAACTCGACGTCCCCGCGTTCGGCCAGCGCCGCCACCGCGGTCCGCGACAGACCCAGCAGGCGCGCCAGGCCGGCGTCGACCCGCATGCCGGCCAGCCCCTCCGGGACCGGCATCGCGCGAGAGGTCACCGCTGCCCGTCGGCCCGGCGGCGTCCCACCACGTCGAAGTCGAAGCCGAACACCGACAGCACGACCAGCAGGATCGCCCCTCCCACCACCGACGGGTCGGCGACGTTGAACACCGGCCACCAGCCGATCGACAGAAAGTCCACCACGTGGCCGTGCAGCGGGCCGGGTGAGCGGAAGAACCGGTCTACCAGGTTTCCCATTGCCCCGCCCAGGATCATGCCCAGGCCGATCGCCCACCACGGCGACACCAGTCGGCGACCCATCAGGATGATGCCGACCACCACCGCGCAGGCGACCAGGGTCAGCACCCCGGTGTACCCGGTGGCCATCGAGAACGCCGCGCCGGAGTTGCGCACCAGCGTCCAGGTGACGGTGTTGCCGATGATCGGCACCGGCTCACCCGGGGTCAGCAGCTTGACCGCGAGTGCCTTGGTGACGACGTCGAGGGCCAGCACGACCGCGGCGACCGAGAGCAGCAGACGCAGCCGGCGCGGCGGCTCGGGTGCGGCGGGCGCTTGCCCATCCGGGCCGGCTTCTGACGCGGTGCCCGATTCCAGCCCTGATTGCACGCTCAGCTCCTCCATCACCGGCTCGGTCGAGCCCGCTGACGCGTTGGCTTCGTCGGTCACGCCCCCCATCATCCCTTAGGGCGAGTTCGGTTCGAGCCCGGCATGAGGCGGGCATGATGGGCGGATGCCCCATATCGTCGTGATCACCACCGGTGGGACGATCGCGACCAGCACCGACGCCGACGGAGTGCACCGGCCGACACGGAGCGGCGCGGACCTGCTCGCGGGGCTGAATACGAGCGTGACGGTCGCGGTCTCGGACCTGATGACGCTGGACAGCTCGGAGCTCACGCCGCCGGACTGGGACCGGATCCGGGCGGCGGTGTTGAGCACCGTGGCCGGTGGCGCCGACGGGGTCGTCGTCACGCACGGCACCGACACGCTAGAGGAGACCGCGCTGTGGCTCGAGCTGACCTACGGCGGAGAGGCGCCGATCGTGCTCACCGGGGCGCAGCGCGGCGCCGACGCACCCGACGCCGACGGGCCGGGCAATCTCCGCGACGCGCTCGACGTGGCCGCCGATTCGGCCGCTCGCGGGATGGGGGTGCTGGTGTGTTTCGCCGGCCGGGTGTTAGCCCCGCTAGGCCTGCAGAAGGCGGCCACCCGTGACCTGAGCGGGTTCACCGGGCAGTTGCTCGGCGCCATCGAACACGACGAACATGACGCGGATGACGCCCATGCCGGCGGAACGGTCCGCCTGACCGGCGGCAAAGCCCGCTGCTACCTGGGTGACCTGGCCCCCGGCCCGCGGGTGGACATCGTCGCGCTCTACCCGGGCGCCGACGCCGCGGCCATCGACGCCTGCGCCGCCGCCGGTGCGCGCGGGGTGGTGCTGGAGGCGATGGGGTCCGGCAATGCCGGGGCGGCGGTGGTCGACGCGGTGCGACGGCATTGTGCCGATGGGCTGGTGGTCGCGGTGTCCAGCAGGGTGCCGGGCGGGCGGGTCAGCCCCGACTACGGTCCCGGCCGGGCGCTGACCGATGCGGGCGCCGTCACGGTGCCGCGGCTGCGCCCACCGCAGGCCCGCGTACTGCTGATGGCCGCCCTGGCCGGCGGGTTGCCGATAGCCGAAGTCCTCGAGCGCTGGGGCTGACCGCGGGCGTCAGGTCGGCTCCGACAGCTGAGCCAGATGCGCCAGGTAGTCCGGCCAGGCCAGGCTGTCGACCGGGTCGGCGGCGGTGAGCTCCGGCGTCTCGGACGGGAACGTCCGCGCTCGGCCGGGCCCGGTCGCCCGGGTCTCGAACCGGGCCGTCACCACGCCGTGGCCGGCGCCCTGCACCCAGCCGTGCCCGAACTCGGGATGGACGACGTCGTCACCCACCGACCAGGCAACGTCGTCGGCCGCCTCGGGTGCCGGTGCGTCCACCGACTCGTGGGAGCCCGATATCTCCGGAGCTGCTTCCGGCGCCGGAAACAGCGCCTCCTGGTGCACCTCGGTCAGCCCGGAGAATCCCACCCCGAGCAGCCGGATCGGCCCCACCTGAACCGGATCCAGCAGCAGCCGCCGGGCCGCCGAGATCAGCGCGGCCGCGTCGGTGGTCGGATACGGCATCGTGGCCGAGCGGGTCAGGATGCTCATGTCCGCCTTCTTGAGCTTCACCGTGACGGTGCGGGCACCGCGGCCGTCGTGCAGCAGCCGCTGATAGGCGTGCTCGCCGATCGGGCCGGCCGCCTCCTGCAGCTGGTCCAGGGTGGTCAGGTCGGTGGCGAAAGTGGACTCGGCGCTGATCTGCTTGGCCTCGGCGCGTTCGGCGACCGGACGGTCGTCGATGCCGCGGGCCAGCCGGTGCAGCGCGACGCCCGTCGTCGCCCCCAGGATGCTGGCCACCTCGGCATCGGTCAGCGCCGCGAACTGGCCGATGGTCTCGATCCCGAGCCGGTGCAGCTTCTCCTCCGCGACCGGGCCGATGCCCCACAGCCTGCGCACCGGCAACCGGTCCATCAGGGCGGCCTCTTCGGCGCGCGACACCACCCGGATTCCGTCGGGCTTCGCCAGGTCCGAGGCGATCTTGGCGAGCTGCTTGCCCGACCCGGCGCCGACCGACGCCACCAGGCCGGTCTCCTCGCGAACCCGTCGGCGCAGTCGCTCACAGAAGCGTTCCACCTGCGCCGGCGACGCCCCGGCAAGCTCCGCCGGCTCGCCGAACGCCTCGTCGAAGGAGAGCTGCTCGACTACCGGGATCAGCTCGCGCACGGTCGCGAACACCCGCCGGCTGGCCACCCCGTACACCACCCCGCGCGGCGGCAGCACCACGGCCGCGGCGCCGACCATCCGACGCGCCTGGTGCATCGGCATCGCCGAACGCGCGCCGAACACCCGTGCCTCGTAACTGGCGCCGGCCACCACGCCGCGCCCGCCCAGGCCGCCGACCAGCACCGGCCGGCCACGCAACGTCGGGCGGGTCAGCTGCTCGACCGACGCGAAGAACGCGTCCATGTCCAGGTGCAGGACCCAGCGGGCGTCCACACCCGACGATGCTAGGCGCGACGATGGCAAACGCGGCTAACCTGGCCGGATGGCGATGAACCTCCTGCACCGGCGGTGCTGCAGTTCCACCCGCTGGGCCAACCAGGTCAAAGAAGAGATGATCCCGTGGGTGCTGGCCGGGGTGGACCTCGGCGACAACACCCTGGAGATCGGGCCGGGCTACGGCGCCAACCTGCGGGTGCTGGTCGACCGGACACCGGCGCTCACCGCAGTGGAGCTCGATCCGGTGATGGCAGCGCGACTGCAGGAGACGTACGGCTCGCGCGCCCGGGTGCTCAACGGCGACGGCACCGACACCGGCCTGCCCGGTGACGAGTTCAGCTCGGTGGTGTGTTTCACCATGCTGTACCACGTTCCGACACCGCAGCTGCAGGACCGGCTGTTCGCCGAGGCCTTCCGGGTGCTGCGGTCGGGCGGGGTATTCGCCGGCAGCGACGGCGTGCCGGCCCTGCACTTCCGGCTTGTGCACTTCCGCGACATCTACAACCCGGTGCCGCCGAACACTTTGCCGGATCGTTTGCGCGACGCGGGTTTCCGCGACGTCGAGGTTGAAGTCAGAGGCGATCGGCAGCGCTGGCGGGCGGTCAAGCCGTAGCGGACTCCGCACCTTGGCCAGAGTCGAGGCCTACAGCGGCAGGCCCAGCTCCAGCGGTCCGCCGGGCGACGTATCCAGCAGATTGAAATCTTCCGCGGCGAACAAGAGCTCGAACCCGGCGACTATCGAGCTGATCGCCATGTCGGCGGCGATCGGCAACCCGATCGCATCGATCGGGTTGGACAGATTGGTCAGGAACAGATCCAAGTCGTATGCCGGCATGGCGATCGCCAGCGCCTCGGCGAACTGCTCTGTCCCCTCGGGAAAAGCGGTAGCCAGGTTCGCCGCAGTCCCCGCGTGGTTGGACGCGATGATGATGCTGTTGCCCAGCGCCCCCGGGGAGAAGTCGTTGGCCAGCTCCGCCGGGGTGATGAGTGGAGGGCTTCCGTTGGCTCCGCCGCCGAGCAAGTCGGTGAGGGGGCTGAGCAGACCGCTGAGCAGACCGGTCAACGCGGCCGTTCCAAAGGTGCCGTTTGTGCCGTCGAACAGGCTGGTCAGAGAGCCGGCCATGGCGTTGAGCAGGCTGGTGAGTGCGTCGGTTCCGGCTCCGGGGGTGCTGTTGCCGAGCAATGCGGTAAGCGGGCTGAGCAGGCTGGTGATCGGGTCGGTTCCGGAGGTGCCGCCGCCTAGCGAGTCGGTGAGGCCGGTCAGTGGATCGGTTCCGATGCCGCCGCCGGGCAGGCTGGTGAGAGCGCTGCGAACCGAGCCGAGCAGGCCGTTGACCAGGCCGGTCACCGGATCCGGGGTTGCGCTCGGTGCAGCCACGTCGGTTGTGCTCGACGCAGGCACGTCGCTGGTGAAAGGGTTGCTGAAGCTGCCGTTGGCGATGCCTTCGGTGAAGTTCTGGATACCCTGCGCGGTTCCGCTTTGCAGCAGTTGGAAGAATTTTTCGAAGTCGCTGACACTCGGCAGAAAACCGAACGGGGTGGTTATGTTGGCGGGACCGGTCGAATACCCGTAATCGGGGTCCCCGTAGCCCAGGTTGACGATCGCCGAAAGATCGGGGCCCAGCAGGGCCGCCAGCGGCTTTCCGATGTTCGGGATGTCACTGATGAGTTCCGTCAGCGGCAGCTGGGAGGGAATCATGTAGTAGGTGGTGAGGGTGGGTCCCTCGGTCGGCAGTTCGAATGCGCTGGGGATCATCGGGCCGGTATACGAATGGTTGAATGCGATTCCGATGAGGGCGTTGACATCGCACATTGTATCAATCGGATACTGGCAGAAATCGGAAAATCCGTCATATTCGTGTGTGTAGACGACGGTCGGGAAATCATCGGAGGGCGTCGAGTTGCCGAAGGTGACCCCGATGCTCGCCATGTTCAAGCCCGGGAATCGGGACAGCATTCCCCCATTGGGGTTCAACTCGTCACCGAGCAGCACGAAAGACGCAGGCAAACTGCTCGGTGTGCCGGCCGGGTCCAATTTCTCCATCTCCAACGATGAAATATCAGCGCTCTGTGAGACGCCCAGAACGCCCGTCGGCGTCCCGGCGCTGATCAATGGCGAGAGCGCCCGGTTCAGGATGTCCAGCCCTTCGGCCTCGGATTGGTCCAGCGTCATCGAGTTCACACCGGTCCACGGGGCTAAATCTTCAGGCGTCACCACGGGATTCAGATTGCTACCCGGAAAAAATGTATGAGCGTATGCCTGCGCCGCCTGCCAATAGAATGATTGCTGGGTCGGATCGGAAAGGCCGGTCGCCCCCATGACCTCCGTGGTCGGTATCGGCCCGGGAAACGGCGCCGGTGCTGTCTGCCCATAGGCGAAGGCGGAGTGGATGACCGACGTCATCGCCAAAAAGCCGGCGCCGGTGCTGGCCAACACCCCGAATCGCAGCCGTCGGGGCTTGTTAGGTGACATTTGTTGTACCCTCCGATTTCCAACGTCAGCCATGGCAGCTTCGCTACGGCGTGATCACCGACACCGAACCGCTGCCTGCCGGCGGATTGTCGTTGGTGACGTAGATGTCACCGGCCTCGGAACCCGTCGGGCTCACCGCCAGGCCGACCGGTTCGCTCGCCACCGGGAGGGTGGCGATCACCGCGTTCGTGGCGGGATCGATCACCGACACCGTGTCACTGCCGGAGTTGGCGACATAGATGTCCCCGGCTTGCGGGCCGGTTGTGCTGATGGCGATCGCGTCCGGTTTGCTGCCGACGCCGACCGAGTCCACCACGGTGTTGCCCGGTGGCAGGACCTGGCTGGTCACCGGCGAAAGCGGGTCGGTCGCCGTCGTCAGCACCGGTGTCCCGCCCAGCGAAACCCCGCCAAGCACGTTCTCGACGGAATTGGTCGAGGGGTCGATCACCGACACCGTGTCGCTGCCCTCATTGGCGACGTAGACGTCGCCGGTACTCGGGCTCACCGCGACCGCCGCGGGCATGCTGCCGACGGTGACGGTAGAGATCACCATGTTGGACGACGGATCGATCACCTGAACGGTGCCGGCGCCGGAGTTGGTGACGAAGACATCGCCGGCTTCGGGACCGGTGAGACTCACCGCCACGCCCTCAGGGCCGGCGTTGATGTTGTCGACGGTGCTGACCGCGTTGGTGGAGGGGTTTATCACCGACACGGTCTCGCTGCCGGCGTTGGCCACGTACACGTCACCGGTCGTCGGGCTGACGGCGACGCCCTCGGGCGCAGTGCCGACCGTGATGGTGTCCATCAGCGCGCCCGAAGGCGAGTACACCTGGACGGAGTTGCCGTTGAAATCGGTGACGTAGATGTCGCCGGCTTCGGGGCCCGTGGGACTTACCGCCACCCCGAACGGGCCGGTGTTGTCGCCGGTGCTGGCGAACAGCGTGGCCTGGTTGTCGGCAGGGTCGATCACCGACACGGAGTTGCCGCCAAGGTTCGCGACATAGATATCACCGGATGCCGGGCTCACCGCCACCCCCTCCGGCTGGACGCCGACCGGAACGGTGTCGCCAGCGCCCGTCGTCCCGGCCGGGCCTGTGGCGCCCCCGGGCGCCGGCGGGCCGGCCGGGCCAGTCCCGCCTCCAGGCCCCGGTGGGCCCGTCGGGTGCTCAGCCGCCGCCGCTCCAGGCGCGCCACCCTCGTCCTGCTGACTGGAAGCCGCGAGCAGATCGGCTGGTCCGGTCGCCCCGGCGTCCTCGGACAGACCCGTGGCACCGTCTTGGCCGGATTGGTCAGGAGCACCACCGGTGCCGCCATCGCCGAAGGCGCCTCCCACCGGGCCGGCACCGCCGTTACCGCCGTTGCCGTCGTCGCTGAAGAGGAACCCGGCACGCCCGCCGGCGCCGCCGGCGCCGCCATCGATGCCATTGGCGTCGTTCCCGCCGTTTCCGCCGGCGCCGCCGTTTCCGAAGATGTTCCCGCCGTTGCCCCCGGCACCGCCCGCGCCGCCTTCGCTACCGGGGCCGACAGCTCCGGCGCCGTTGCCGCCACTGCCCCCGTAGCCCCACATCCCGGCGCTGCCACCGTTGCCGCCCTGGCCATCCGCATCGGTGGCGCCATTGCCGCCGTTGCCCATCAGCACCCCGCCGTCTTGGCCGTCGGCCTGGGCCAGCGTCCCACCCGCGGTGCCGTCGGCGCCGTCGCAGATCAGCCCGCAGCTATCGGCAGGGACGAGAGACGCGAAGGACGCATTGAGCAAGTGGTCGACCTGCTGACCGACCGCGCTGCTCATCCAGTCCTGCTCCACGAGCCGACCGATCGCGCCCAAGGGATCCGCTCCGGCGCCGGCCGTCAGGTCGATGCCGGCAGCGGGATCCGTGGTGGCCGAGTTGCCCACCGAGCCGCCGATCGCATCGAGGATCTGGTCGATGCCCACGTCGAACTCATCGGCCCGGGCGGACGGCACGGTGGCCAACGGCGACATGCCGAAGGTGAGGAATGCGCTGATCGCACCGCCGAGACCGACCGCACGCCCGCGGCGGCGCGCATTGGCCTTGCCTGATCGTTGCTTCCGTGCGTTGACGTTCCGTCGAGCCACCTGATGTTCCTTACTCCGCGGATGCGAATCTCCAGGGCGCCGCCAGCATGCGATGAAGCTTGCGCTGGCGACGCGCGGTATGTTAATACGGTTAATTAGATGCTGAATGTATGAAATTCTTGGGTTGCCAACCCGCCGAACCTGATGAGGATTCGCGGCGCAACCAGGTGTCGCTCGACTCGCTCGTCGCCTTCGCTACGGCGGCGGACCGGTCGACATGGCAAGGGGGGAGGTCACAGAGCTTCGATGCTCAACACCCACGCTGTCGGAGACGTGCTCGGCCACGACAGTGACCGTAAGCCGCCGCGCGGGTCACCATCTATGACCGTCGCTCGCGTCTTTCATGACCGAAGCGCACATCCGCCCGACAACGCGGTCAACTCCCCTGCTGGCCGCACGGTGGCGATCCAGTTTGTCCGCTCGGCGCTCGAATCGGCCCAATTGCACGGGCTGGACGCCGGCGCAATGCTGCAGGAGGCGGGCATCACGCCGCAACTCCTGACCCAGGGCACGGCTCGCGTCACCAGGCAACAGGCAAACCGCCTGGTGCAGGCATTGTGGAGAGCCACCGGAGACGAACTGGCCGGCATCGGCCCCAGACCGGTTCCGCGCGGGACATTTCGGATGATCACCCTCGGTGTCGTCCACACACCCGACCTGGGCGAGGCATTACGCCGTTTCATCGAATTCTCGCGTCTCGCAATCGGATTCCGTGAACTCGAGATGGTGCAGGGGCCCGAGCACACCCGCCTGGCATTTGATTCCCGTGGCTACACCGGCACGGACCAACTGATCGTTGGCATTATCGGGGTAATCGTGCATCGTTTCGCCAGTTGGCTGATCGGCCGGCAGATCGAGTTGAGTTCGTTGGTGCTCCCGGGTACGGCCCCCTCGTATGCAGCGGAATACTTGCCGGCGTACGGGATTGCACCCCACTTCGGGGGGTCCGATGCGGCACTGTCCTTCCTGAACCACTACCTGTCTGCGCCGGTAATCCGCACCGAGGCAGAACTTTTGGAGCTATTGCGCACGTCACCCAACGATCTGCTGTTCCGCCACGACTACAACCCGAGCATCTCCGGCCAGGTTCGCAAAATCATCGAACACTCGGCCACCGGCGAGGTGGTCAGCGCGCGCGACGTGGCGGCCCGGCTGCATATCAGCACGCAGCACCTGCGCCGCCTGCTCTGCGCGGAGGGCGTCACGTTTCGCCAGATCAAAGAGGAGATTCTGCGTGACGAGGCGATCACCAGCCTGACCAAGGGGCGGGAATCCATCGAACAGCTCTCGGAGCGCCTCGGCTTCTCCGAACCGAGTGCGTTCCGGCGCGCGTTCCGACGATGGACCGGTAGCTCGCCCGGGACGTACCGCCCCAGCCAATCAGGATCCGGCTAGCGGCTCCCTACCCTCCAGGAGGGCAGGGAGATACACCAAACCAGCTGGCTACGACGGGATCTCACCCTCGAGCTCACCGGCGAGCACCGAAGCCCCGCTTTCACTGAGCAAGAATTCGATTCCGCCGAACAGCGTCAGCAGGCCGACATCCGCTGCGGCGGCCAGACTGCTGCCATCGGTCGGGTTGTCGGCGAGCAGCGCTCCGTCATAGGTCGGCAACGTGGTCAGCAGCGTGTCGTCGAGATCCAGGTTGTTCATCATCTCGTCAGCCACGCCGGCGATGAACATGGTGATGTTGTCCGTGTCGCTGGTGAAGTCGGGTGCCGGCATTCCGGGGTCACCGAGCAGACTGCCGAGGCCGGTTTGATCCAGGTCCGTTCCGGGCGTCGCATTGCCGATGAGGCCATGGAGCAACTCGCCGAGCACACCACCGAGTCCCGAGCCATTCGAGCTCGACGTCGTGGTTCCGGTCAAACCGCCGAGCACACTGTCCAGCCCCGAACCGGCCGAGCTCGACGGGGCCGTCGAGGTCGCGGCCTGGCCACTGAACAGATCGCCGAGCAGGCCGGCGAGCCCCGAGCTGCCCGAGCCGGTGCCGGCAGAGCCGAGCAGGTCGCCGAGCAGGCTGCCAAGCTCTGTACTGCCCATGCCCGATCCGGTTCCGGTAAGGGCGCCGAACAGGTCGGTGAGCCCCGAGCCGCCGGAACTCGACCCTGCAGCGGTAAGGGCGCCGAGCAGGTCACCGAGCAGGCCGCCCGACCCCGACCCGGTCCCGGCGAGGCTGGCGAGCTCGCTGAGCACGCCACCGAGCCCCGAACCACCTGCGCCTGATCCCGCACCGGCGAGGCCGGCGAGTTCATTGGCCAGCGCACTGATTGCCGAGCTTTCCGAACCCGACCCGCCGACGCCGAGTTGATCGAACAGCGAGGTGAGTTCCGAGCTGCCCGAACCCGGCCCGGCCGCGGCATTCACACTCGCGGCGCCCTGCTGAAGCGCGGTGGTCAGCTCGCTCATCAGCGTCGCCGAACTGACCGGCAATCCCGCCGCGAATGGCGTGGGCACATTCGCCGCCGTGTCCGAATACCCGAGGTTGTCCGGGCCATAACCCAGGTGGATCAACAGTGCCAACGCCGGACCCAGCAGCGCCCCCATCTGAGGGTTTTCCTGCGACAAAAGCGACACCAACGGTGCCGCGTGGGGAATCATATAGTAATTGGTCAGGCTGTCCGAAGTGCCGTCGGCAGCGGAGCCCGGCAACAGGATCGCATTCGCGACCTGCTGGGGTGTCAGCGAGAGATACTCTCCGTGCACATCGACAAATCCCAGGAGCGCGTTGAAGTCCGATATGAAGTCTATCGGATATTTCGGGAAGTCCGCGAAGCCGTCGTATTCCAGGGTGTAGATGTCGGTCGGAAAATCGTCGGACGGCGTTGCACCGTCGAACGAAATACCGAGAGCGGGCATCGTCAACCCGTCGAAACGCTCGAGGAGCCCGCCATCGGGGTTGCTCGGGTCGCCGACCAGGGCGAATTGCACGCCGTCGTGCGGCATCGGCGCGCCGGACGGGTCCAGCTGTTCCATCGCCAGGCCGGACACCGACGAACTCTGCGACCAGCCGAACACCGTGCTGGTATCGCCCGCGCCCTGGTCGCTTTTAATCGCATTTTCCAGGATGAGCATATCTTGACCCATCGAGCTGCTCAAATCCGGAAAGCCGGCGAGCGGTCCAGTCGTGGCGGTGGGATAGTTCATCGTGAAGGGCAGGCCGAGGAGCGGATATTCCGGGGTGAACAGGCCGTCTTCCAACGGCGCCGGGTAGGTTGTCCCCGGAAAATTGGGGTGCAGCGAATTGTCGATGTACAGATTGTTGGCGTCTTGGACGTAGTTGGGGAAATCGTCTTCGGGCAGCGGTATTCCACTACCGCCCATGACCAGACCGATGGTCGGCTCGCCCGAGTCAACACCGTCAGCGGACGTCAGCTTTATTGCGCGCAGTTGAGCAGCGGGCAGGGCCGGCGCCGTCGACGCGGCGACGAGAAGGCCGGCTGTGCCCAGCGCGACAACGGTCATGTTGTAGGGGCGATGCGTGGGGTTCATAGAGTTCCTAGGGTTCCGGGTGCGCACGTCAAACCAGACCGAGCCGCGTCGTACGGTTGATCGCCTTCGCCTGGAGCGGTGCGCCGTCCAGCCTCGACGACCGGCGGGTGGTGAACTCGCTCCGGTGGTCAGCGAACACCCGATCGGCCACAACGGCGACGGTATGGCGACCGCAAGCCGCCACCTATGACCGTCGCTCGCGTCTTTCGTGACCGAATCGCGCATTCACCTGGCCACCGCAACGGCACCCCTCGGGGATGTTGAATGCCCTCTCGACACGCGGAAGCCGACCGAAGTACTGTCCGGAATCGGTTTGGTTCTGTCCCGGAGGAGGTAAACCGCGGTGCGGCAGCAAACCGACCTCCCGATCGTGTTTCGGGGGTGCTGCGAGGTGACTGCCGGATGACGACCGCGGAGGCGTTATGAACCGTCCATTGCGCGCATACCTGACCACCGGGATCGCCATCACCGGTGCCGGCCTGATCGCGATTCCGGCGCTGCCGCCCGTATCGGATGTCCAGTCTCGCGCCCTCAGGCTCGCCGGTGTCGACACCGCGAACTCCCCGCTAGGAGATGGCACGGCGCTCATCCTCGGCGCCAGCGGCACCCAGACGCCCGGCCAGCTCTGGATGGACGACATGGACAAGCTGTACCTGGCGCCACGCGGCTTCACCGGCCATATGGTGCCGGTCACCACGCCCGAGTCGCTCTACCCCGACACCGGTACGTTCAGCGGCGAACTCAACCCGTCGGTAGCCCAGGGCGAGCAGATCGTCGAAAACGCCATCAAGGGTCAGATCGCCGCTGGCGGGGTCAGCGCGGCCAACCCGGTTGTGGTTGACAGCTATTCGCAGAGTTCGGTGATCGATTCACTGGCGCAGCCGCAACTGGCCGACCAGGGGGTGCCCAGCGACGACGCCCACTTCGTGATGGTCGGCGACGTGAGCGCGCCCAACGGCGGACTGCTGGAGCGCTTCGACTTTCCACCCGGTACCAGCCCGACCTTTCCCAGCATGGGTGTCACGATGAGCGGGTCGGTACCGTCGGATCTCTACCCGACCGACGTTTACACACTCGAATACGACGGTTTTGCCGACTTCCCGCAGTACCCGATCAATACCCTGGCCGACCTCAACGCGATTATGGGAATCGTGTTGAACCACACCCAGTACATGGGTCTGACGGCACAGCAGGTTACCCCGGTAGCCGATGGCGGCGACGCGATACTGCTGCCGACCTCGACAGCAGACACGCTGGTCAACTATTACATGATCCCGTCCGACAGCCTGCCACTGCTGGACCCGCTGCGCCTGCTTCCGGTGTTGGGCAACCCGCTGGCCGATCTGATCCAGCCGGACCTGGAGGTGCTGGTGAACCTGGGCTACGGCAGTGTCTCTCAAGGCTGGTCGCCCGGGGATGCCGATGTGGCTACACCGCTCGGGTTTCTGCCGCCGGCAAGCGTCCTCGCCCAGGTTCCCGAGGCCCTGGCGAACGGCCTGACCCAGGGTGTGCAAGCCTTCCTCAAAGACCTGACCACACCCAGCAACTACGAACCGGTGTCGCCAGAAACCGACAGCGACTTTTTGGTGCCGCTGGAAAAGTCTGACCAGGCCGATTCCGCGAGTGTTTCCTCGGACACGACGCAAGGCCCGTCGTTCACCGAATTGCCGCCGCATACCGGTGTTCCGGCCGCAGACGTGACGACGGCGCTGCTGGCCACGCTGCCGGAAATCAACGAGAAGATCTTCGACTATGAGGTTGCGCAGGGCAACTACCTCGACGCGATCGGTATCCCACTGGCCTACGATCAGGCGCTCATCCTGCTCGGGGCGGCACTTGCGGCTGAGGGCAGCGACCCGGTCAGTCTGGGCAGCATCTTCGGCTTCCTGACGGACCCCGGGAGCTTCAGTCCGAGCGACCTCCCGTCGGAATTGGATCTGGGCACTCTGCAAACCGCGATGTCCATCCTGCTCGGAGCGTTGACCGATCAACTGTCGAACGGCACGCTGAGCGGCGAACTGTCCAGCCTGATCGGTCAATTGCCGGGTGGCGGCATCGATCTGGACGGCGTGACCGGTCTGCTATCGAGCCTCGGGCTCGGCGGTGTGCTCAGTGGTACCGGCGGCACCACCGGGATTGGTGATTTGCTCGGCGGCGTGTCCAAACTCCTCGGCGATTTGCCGAGCAGCGACACCGGAGGCACCGGCGACCTCGGTAATGTGACCGGCGCCATCTCAAATCTTTTCGGCGATCTGCCCAGCGGCAGCGGCGGCGCCACCGGCCTCGGTGCATTCACCAGTGCCGTATCAGATCTCCTGGGCCAGCTGTCCGGCGGCAGTGGCGGCAGCGGGCTCGACGATTTGACCGGCGCGCTGTCCAGCTTCTTGGGTGACCTGCCCGGGCTGACCTGAACCGATCCGCGATACCTGCCCGCCGATCAGGCTCGAAGCACCTGCGCCAGCGACACCCGCACCCCGTCGCCGATCTCGACCGCGTCCGCTCCCGGATCGCCGAATTCGAAGCTGGTGGCCAGGATTTCACCGGCGATCAGATCCCGGTGCGTGTGCGCCCAGTCCGCGTGCTGGGCGGGCACCGACAGCACCACGCTGATCCGGTCTGAGACGTCCAGGCCGGTCGACTTGCGCAGCTCCTGCAGCTCGCGGATGCGGTCCTTGGCCCAGCCCTCCGCTTCCAGTTCCGGGGTGACGGCGGCGTCGAGCACCACCAGCCCGGCGCTGTCGGGCAGTGCCGCGGTGAACTCCGGCTCGGCGGCGACCAGTTTCGAGGTGTACTCGCCGGGTTGCAGCACCACCGCACCGGCGCTCAGGGTGCCGTCGTCGTTGACGACGCCCTCCCCTGCCTTGACCGTCCTGATCGCGGCCTGCACGTCCTTGCCCAGCCGGGGGCCGGCCACCGAGGCGTTGACGGTCAGGTCGAATCGCCCGTAGCGACGGACGTCGTCGGTGAGTTCGACCTCCTTGACGTTGAGCTCGTCGGCGATCAACTCGGTGAACGGCTCCAGCGGCAACGGGTTCTCCAGCGCCACCGTAAGTTTGGGCAGCGGCAATCGTACCCGCAGGCGATGCGCCTTGCGCAGCGACGACGCCGCCGAACACACCTCGCGCACCTGGTCCATTGCGGTGACCAATCCGGGGTCGGCCGGCAGTGTTTGTGCGTCCGGCCAGTCGGTCAGGTGCACCGAGCGTTGACCGGTCACATCTCGCCAGATCATTTCGGTGGTCAACGGCAGCAGCGGCGCCGCCAGCCGGCAGGTAACCTCCAGCACGGTGTGCAGCGTGTCGACCGCATCAGGATCCTCGTCCCAGAACCGCTGCCGGGAGCGCCGCACGTACCAGTTCGTCAGCGCCTCGGTGAACTGGCGCAGCCGTTCGCAGGCGCCGGATATGTCGCAGCGGTCCAGCGCATCGGTGAGTTCACCGCGCAGGGTGGCGAGTTTCGCCAGGATGTAGCGGTCCAGCAGGTGTGCTGAGTCGGTGCGCCACGCACCGACTTTCGGCGCGTACAACGCCAGGAAGCTGTAGGCGTTCCACAGCGGCAGCATCACCTGGCGGACACCTTCGCGGATGCCCGGTTCGGTGACCACCAGGTTGCCGCCGCGCAGAATCGGTGACGCCATCAGAAACCAGCGCATCGCATCGGAGCCGTCGCGGTCGAACACCTCGGTCACGTCCGGGTAGTTGCGCAGCGACTTGCTCATCTTCTGCCCGTCGCTGCCCAGCACAATCCCATGCGCCACACATGTTTTGAACGCGGGCCGGTCGAACAACGCGGTGGCCAGCACGTGCAGGGTGTAGAACCAACCGCGGGTCTGGCCGATGTATTCGACGATGAAGTCACCGGGTAGTGATGGTCGAACCAGTCGGCATTCTCGAACGGATAATGCACCTGGGCGTACGGCATCGACCCGGAGTCGAACCACACGTCCAGCACCTCGGGCACCCGGCGCATCATCGACCGGCCGGTGGGGTCGTCG
>DASTNJ010000082.1:0-3845 GCA_035721065.1 Mycobacterium sp. | reverse complement strand
GTGACGATCGGCGACACCACGATCCCGGCCGGCCGCAAGGCGTTGCTGCTCTACGGCTCGGCCAACCGCGACGACCGCTACTTCGGTCCGGACGCCGAGGAACTCGACGTGCTGCGCAAGCCGCACCAGATCCTCACCTTCGGCTACGGCGCGCACCATTGCATCGGCAACCAGGCGGCGCGGATGCAGTCGCAGGTGGCGCTGGAGGAACTGCTGGCCCGCTGTCCGGATTACGCGGTCGACGAAGCGGGAATCAGCTTTGCCGGTGGCAGTTACGTGCGCCGCCCGCTGTCGGTGCCGTTCACGGTGAGCGCCTGATGCCCGGCGCCGACTGGCTGGCAGATCGGCGCACCGAGGTGGCCGCCGACCGGATTCTGGATGCGGCGGAGCGGCTGTTCGCCGGGCACGACCCGGCTTCGGTGGGAATGAACGAGATCGCCCGCGCGGCAGGATGTTCCCGGGCGACGCTGTACCGCTACTTCGAGAGCCGCGACGCGCTGCACACCGCCTACGTGCACCGCTGGGCCAACGAACTCTACGGCGAGCTGACGGACCGGTTGGCCGATGTCAGCGATCCGCAGCAGCGGTTCGTCGCCGGGATAGCCGAGTCGCTGGCGCTGGTGCGGGCCAATCCGGCGCTGGCGTCATGGTTCACCAAGACCGGGCCGCCGATCGGCGGGGAAATGGCCGAACGATCCGACGTGATCACCACGATGGTGGCGGGGTTCCTGGCCGCCCTCGGCGGTGGCTCCGAGGACCCCCAGGCGGTCGGCCGGCGTGCCCGCTGGGTGGTCCGGGTGATGACGTCGCTGCTGGTCTTTCCGGGCCGCGACGCCGACGACGAGCGTGCGATGCTGGCGGAGTTCGTCGTCCCGGTAATCGCGCCGGCCGTCGTCACCACCCGCCGAGCGTGACCACCCGCCGAGCGTGAAGCCAGGTTCACCCTCGGGCGCCGAACGTGAACCTACGTTCACACTCGGCGCGGTCGCGGATCGTCAGACCATCCAATACGCCTGGGACTTAATCGATTTGCGGGGCATCCCGTAGTCGTCCCGCAACACCTTGACCACGGCCCGGGTGGTCTTGTTGTCGCAGGCCACCCAGCCGAAATGCTCCGCGCCGTCGAAGGCGACCCCGCTGACGGCCTGCACCAGCGCTTCGCCACCGTTCTTGCGGTCCACCCAGACAACGCTGCCGCCGCGGTGCACCGGCAACTCCTTGTCGTCGGGGTGGCCGGCTTCCAGGAACACCCGGGCCGGCGCGTCGCCGATCGCCGCCAGCAGCGAGTTGATCGCCGGCAGCGAGGCGCTGTCGCCGACGATGACGTAGCCGGCCGGCGGCGGCTCGGGGATGGCGAACTTGCTGCCCAGCACCGTCGCCTCCACGGTGTCGCCCGGTTGCGCACCGCGCGCCCAGCGCGTCGCGACCCCGTCGCACCCGTCGTGCAGGGCGAATTCGATGTCGACGGTGCCGGCGACCGGGTCGGGGTCGACGAGTGTGTAGCCGCGCTGGTGCCGTTTGTCGCCGTCGGCGAACCACATCCTGATCCACATCGTCGGGTGCGCCGCACGCCCGTCGAGCAGGCCGCCGGCATCGAAACTCAGCCGCAGGTAGTGCGGACTGATCTCGCGGCGACCGGTCACCGTCAGCAGGTAGTCGCCCGCGCCGAGCAGTTTGAGCACCGCGCCCTGCCAGCCGCGGCCGGCACCCTGGTCGGCCATCACGCTCCCTCCGTCGAACTTAGGGCAGCATAACTTAACCTGCCCGACGCGCGGCGGCTCAGGACTTGACCCGGGTGAACCGGTGCAGCAGCCAGGACAGCGGGATCGTCAGCGCCAGGGTGACGACGAAAAGGTCGACCGGCGAACCGGTGTAGACCCGCCAGTGCAGCACCTTGACCATCGCCACCTCCATCACCACCAGATGGATGAGGAACATCTCGTAGGAGATCTCCCCCAGCCACACCATCGGCCGGGTTGCCAACAGGCGGGCGTACCAGCCCTGGTTGCCCAGCGCCAGCGGCGCCACCGCCAACGCCGCAATGCCGGCGTAGAACCCCGCCTTGGTGAGTGCTTGGGCCAAGCCGACCGGCGTGGTGGTGGGCTCGCCACCGATCGGGGTGGCGACGATGACGTAGGCGATCACCGCCAGCGGAATCGCCACGAAGCCGTAGCAGCGCACGCCCATCGCCTGCAGCACGGTCAGCATCATCCCGGCGACGAACCAGGCCAGGTAGGCCGGCGGCCAGATCCGGGCACCGCCGGGCAGCAGATCGGTGGCGTGCGCCAGGATCAGCCACGCCGGGCTGACCAGCGAGACCACCACCAGCGCCACCAGCAGCCGCACCGGTCGCCACTGCCGCCGGCACAGCGACACCAACAGCAGGTAGGCCAGCAGTGGCAGCACCAGGTAGAAGGCGACTTCCACGGCCAGGCTCCACATCTGGGTGAGGCCTTGATGCAGATAGCCGCCGTAGGGGTAGGTGTGGCTGTAGATCTGGGTCAGCGTGAGGTTGCGCAGCAGCCCGATCCAGGTGTGTCCGGGGTTCGGGCTGGCGGCGTGGAAGTGGTAGAGCAGGTAGGCCGCCAGCACGGTGACCAGATACGGCGGCATGATGCGCCGGACCCGGTGCCAGGCGTAGCGACGCAGCGACGGTGCCGGGCGCCCGACCGCACTGGACTTCACCCACGGCCGGAACAGCAGGAAACCGGAGAGCACGAAGAAGATCGGCACCCCGATCTCCATCCGCGACGCGATCACCCCGGCGTAGCCGTGGGTGTACTTGCCGGTGGTGTAGGCGGCGTGGGTGCCGACCACCAGGATGGCCGCGACGGCCCGGATGCCGGTCAGCGAGTCGACCCAGTCCGGTTTCCGGTTCGGGAGCCCGGCGCCGGGCTGGTCGGTTGAGTTCGCCGAAGCCGGCGCGCTGGTGGAGTCTTGCGGAACCGTCATCCCGCCCGTTTCCGGTGCGGCCCGCCACCGCCCTTCGGCCCGCCACCGCGCTTCCGCCCGCCATCGCCCTTCGGCCCGCTCGGCCGCCCGTCCCGGCGCAGGTCGATGAGCACCCCGGAGATACGGGTGTTCGCCAGTGCCTTCAGGGTTTTCGGCGGCAACTTGGCCGGCAGCTCCACCAGCGAATGGTCTGCCCTGATGCTGATCTGGCCGAAATCGCTGCGGTGCAGTCCGCCCTCGTTGGCCAGAGCGCCGACGATCGAGCCCGGGCCGATCTTGTGTCGCTTGCCCACGGCGATGCGGTAGGTGACCAGCCCATCGCGGCCGGCTCGGTGCCCGCCTTTGCGCTCCGGCCGCTCCGATCTGTCCGGCCGCTCATGCTGGCGCCGTCGCTCCCGGGGCGGTTCGGGCTCCATCAGGAACGCCTCGCCGTTGCGGGTCTGCACGGCCAGCGCCGCGGCGATGTCGGCGATCGGGACGTCGTGTTCGCGGCTGTAGTCCTCGATCAGCCGGCGGAACAGATCGGTGCCCGGGGCGGCGAGGCTGTCGGTGATGGTGTCGGCGAATTTGGCCACCCGCCGGGCGTTGACGTCGTCGACGCTGGGCAACTCGGATTCGGCGAGTTTCTGCCGGGTCGCCTTCTCGATCGCCTTGAGCAGGTGGCGTTCCCGCGGAGTCACGAACAGCAGCGCTGCCCCGGAGCGGCCGGCCCGGCCGGTGCGCCCGATGCGGTGCACGTAAGACTCAGGGTCGTTCGGGATGTCGTAGTTGACGACGTGCGAGATGCGTTCGACGTCCAGACCTCGGGCGGCCACATCGGTGGCCACCAGGATGTCGATGCTGCCGTCCTTGAGCGCGGTGATCGTTCGCTCCCGCTGGGCCTGCACGATGTC
>DASTNJ010000081.1:0-23444 GCA_035721065.1 Mycobacterium sp. | reverse complement strand
GACCTCTTTGTCGGTGATCTCCTGGGCGGACCGCTGACGAACCACATCGCCGACCGCAGACGCCAGCGCGGCGCACAGTGCGAGCAGCGCTGCAATGCCGTTCGCCATCGACATGGTTGACCTCCTCAACGCGGCAACAATACCTGTGCGCGCAGTCGTGCCTGGTCAGCGAACCCGGACATGCTAGATGTAACCGGCCGGCCGTGATTTCGGCCGTCAGTGGTCTTCAGTGGTCTTAGGCGACGCCGGCTGCCTCACTGCGAGACACCACGACCGTGGCGGCGATCATCACCAGCACCGCCGGAACCAGGGCGAACCAGCCCGCCCCGCCGGGGCGCAGCGTCTCCCCCAGCAGCGTGACGGCCAGCACCGTTGCCACTGCCGGTTCCACCACCATGAACGTCGGCATCGACGCGGTCAGCGGGCCGGCCCGAAACGCCGACTGTTGAAAAATCGTCCCGAGCAGCGCGGCCAGCACAAAGCCGTACAGGTCCGGCGATCGCAACAGCGGCCCGAAACCGTGGCTGAGCAACTCGAGCACGCCCTTGGTCAGCACGGCGAACACCGCCCACGACGAAGCCGACACCGCCGCCAGCAATGCCGCCGCGACCCGACCCGGCCAGACCCGCGCGCCCAGCACACACCCCAATAACACCGGGCCGAGCACGAGAATCACCATGGCCCAGGTGTGCTGCGAAACGTGCGACAGCCCGGATGTGGGATGCCCGACCACGATGACGATCGCCTGCGCGGCGGCGAGCAGCCCGGCCCACAGCCAGGTCATCGAACTCACCCGCTGGCGGTCCAATCGCGCGCTCATCGGCAACGCGAACAGCAGCGACGTCACCAACAGCACCTCCACCAGCAGCACCGATCCCAGCCCGAGCGCAGCGGACTGCAGCACCACCCCCAGCACGGCCGCCACGCTGCCCGACCACCACAGGCGGTCGCGCAGCAGCGCGGTGAGCAACCGAACGTGGCCGACCGGCTCTTCGGTGACGCCGTGGGCGGCTCGCTGCTGGATCACGTCGCCGATCGCGACACATAGCGCCGCACCCAGCGTGAGCAGCGCTGCGATGGCCTCTTTGGTCATCCCCGATCCCTTCCCCAGCCGGGCCCGCCACCGGCGGTACCACTATGACAGCGGCGTCATAGCGGCATGCTCGCTGCCCGGGCAGCGCGAAGGTGGCGACGCATCCGCCGGTCAGCTGCTTGAATACGTCATAGATATCGGCGCCGCGGTGCGCGGCAGATGCGCGGTCTGCAGTGACAGAGCCGTGCGAAGGATGAGGTGATGGCAGCGTATGGCCCCCGACGACGATTCGATCAGTCCCGCACCGCGGCCGGTGCCTCGTCCCGGTCCGCGGCCGGGCCCGGGGCCGGGGTCTGGACCCGGCCGGAGGGCCGCTGTCCACCCCGCCGCGCCGCCGCCGCCCAGCGACCCGCACCGGTTCGGGCGCATCGACGACGACGGCACGGTCTGGCTGCTCAGTTCGGCCGGTGAGCGCCAGATCGCGTCTTGGCAGGCTGGTGACGCCGAAGCGGCGTTCGCCCACTTCGGCCGGCGGTTCGATGACCTGAACACCGAGGTCACGCTGCTGGAGGAGCGGCTAGCAACCGGCCGGGGCGACGCTCGCAAGATCAAAGCGACGGCGACCTCGCTGACCGAGGCGTTGCCGACCGCCAGTGTGCTCGGTGACGTCGACGCGCTGGCCGTGCGGCTGGCCGCCGTCTGCGAACAGGCCGGCGCCGTCGCGGCGGAGAGCCGCGCCCAGCGCGAACAGGACCGGGCCGCGGCGACCGCCCGCAAGGAGGCGCTGGCCGCCGAGGCCGAGGAGCTGGCCGCCACGTCGACGCAGTGGAAGACGGCCGGCGATCGGTTGCGGACCATCCTCGACGAGTGGAAGACCATCAGTGGCCTGGACCGCAAGGTCGACGACGCCTTGTGGAAGCGGTATTCCGCGGCGCGCGAGGCGTTCAACCGGCGGCGCGGATCGCATTTCGCCGAACTGGACCGGGATCGGGCCGATGCCCGCCAGACCAAGGAGCAGTTGTGCCGCCGGGCCGAGGAGTTGGCCGCGTCCACCGACTGGGGCGCCACCACCGCGACTTTCCGGCAGCTGCTCGCCGAGTGGAAGGCCGCCGGGCGCGCGGCCAAGGGCGTGGACGACGAACTGTGGGGGCGGTTCAAGGCCGCTCAGGACACGTTCTTCACGGCGCGCAACGCGGCGAGCGCCGAACGCGACGCCACGCTGCAGGGCAACGTTGCCGCCAAGGAGGCGCTGCTGGTGGAGGCGGAGCGGATCGATCCGAGCAACCGTGAGGCCGCCCGGACGGCGCTACGGGCGATCCTGACGAAATGGGACGCGGTCGGCAACGTGCCCCGGGAGCGCTCGGCCGAACTGGAGCGACGGCTCAGCGCCGTCGAGAAGAAGGTCCGCGCCGGTGACGGGTCCGACTCGAATGGCCCGGACCCGGAGGCCCAAGCCCGCGCTCAGCAGTTCCGCGATCGCGCCGAGCAATTCGAGCGACAGGCGCAGAAGGCACAGGCCGCGGGCCGGGACAAGGAGGCCGCCGAGGCGAGTGCCAGCGCCGAGCAGTGGCGGCAATGGGCCGAAACCGCCGAGCAGGCCCTGGCCCGCAAACGCTAATCGGCCGCCGACGACCCTTCCGGCGGCAGCTCGTCGGGCTTGCCCAGCTCATCCAACAGGGTCCGGGACTGGTGCTGCGCGGCAGCCTCGCGGCGCTGCTGCTCGGCGGCGAGCTGCACCACGGTCCGCGACCAGACCACCCTGATCCAGTGGAAGGTCAGCACGATCACCGTGATCCAGGCGACCACCAGCCCGGCGCCCGGCCCAGGGTGTCCGGCGGCCACGGTCTGCCGCGACCACACGGCCAGCAGGCCGGCGACCGTGGTCACCGCCGAGCCCGCCAGCGCCACCCACGCCATCGCCCAGCGCCGGGTCAGCAGCGCGAGCAGCGAAAAGCCGACACCGAAGACCAGCGCCAGCCACATGAACAGCCGCGACGGCAGCGTCACCGCGGCCTCAGCGGCGCCGTCACCGGCGAACAGCACGTCCCAGCCCCTCACCGAGCCGGTGTGCGGCAGCAGAAACGACACCAGCAGCACGAACACGCCGATCAAAACGACCAGCGCCCGTCCGCCGGGCTCGATCTCGCGGGCGACCCGGCGCTCCACCGCTTCGATGTCGGCCCGGTAGGCCTCGAAGTCTGCGGGGTCTCCGGTCATCGCCGGATCACCCCGCACACCCGGGCGTCTGGGCCGTCTGCGCGGCGGGTACGCCCACCTTCGGCATGCCCAGGCTGACTCCGCTGGCTCGCCCGCCGCCCGCATCCCCTGCTCGGGTGCGCCGGTGTGTCACGACGGGCCCGTCGGCGAGCAGGTGGTGCGGCGCCGCCCCGGTCACTGCGGTTGTCACCATGTCGCCGGGCCGCACCTGCAGCCCGGCGGGGCTGAAATGCACCAGCCGGCCGTCGCGGGCCCGCCCGGTCATCCGCGCGGTGTGGGCATCTTTGCGCCCCTCCCCGGCGGCTACCAGCACTTCGACGGTTCGCCCGATCTGTGCCTCGTTTTCGGCCAGCGAAATCTGCTCCTGGAGTTCCACCAGCCGGTCATAGCGTTGCTGCACCACGGCTTTGGGCAGCTGTTCGTCGAGCTCGGCGGCCGGCGTTCCCGGGCGTTTGGAGTACTGGAAGGTGAATGCGGCCGAGAACCTGGCCTCGCGCACCACGTCGAGGGTGGCCTGGAAGTCCTGTTCGGTCTCGCCGGGAAAACCCACGATGATGTCGGTGGTGATGGCCGCGTCCGGGATCGCTTCGCGCACCCGGTCGAGGATTCCGAGGTACCGTTCGGCCCGGTAGGAGCGTCGCATCGCACGCAGCATCCGATCCGATCCGGACTGCAGCGGCATGTGCAGCGCCGGGCAGACGTTCGGCGTCTCCGCCATAGCCTCGATGACGTCGTCGGTGAACTCGGCCGGGTGCGGCGAGGTGAACCGGACTCGTTCGAGCCCGTCGATTTCTCCGCAGGCGCGCAGCAACGATGCGAACGCGCCCCGGTCGCGCGGCAACTGCGGGTCGGCGAACGAGACGCCGTAGGCGTTCACGTTCTGGCCCAGCAGGGTGATCTCCAGCACGCCGCTGCCCGCCAGCGCGGCCACTTCGGCCAGGATGTCATCCGGGCTGCGGTCGACCTCCTTGCCGCGCAACGACGGGACGATGCAGAACGTGCAGCTGTTGTTGCAGCCGACTGAGATGGAAACCCATGCCGCGTATGCGGATTCGCGTGCCGCCGGAAGTGACGACGGGAACTCGCGCAGCGCTTCGACGATCTCCACCTGGGCAGCCTTGTTGTGCCGGGCACGCTCCAGCAGCACCGGCAGTGACCCGATGTTGTGGGTGCCGAACACGACGTCGACCCACGGCGCTTTGCGCAGCACCCCCTCTTTGTCCTTCTGCGCCAGGCAGCCGCCCACCGCGATCTGCATGTCCGGGTTGTCCCGCTTGTGCGGGGCCAGGTGGCTCAGGTTGCCGTACAGCTTGTTGTCGGCGTTCTCCCGCACCGCGCAGGTGTTGAAAACCACCACGTCGGCTTCGGCGCCCTCCGGGGCCCGCAGGTACCCGGCGGCCTCCAGCATGCCGGCCAGCCGTTCGGAGTCGTGCACGTTCATCTGGCAGCCGTAGGTGCGCACCTGGTAGGTGCGCACCCGCTCCGGCGCCGTCGTCGAAATCACGGCACCCATGCTACGGCGGCGCACTGCGGTGACCCCGATCGGATTCGACCAGCCGCTACCCGGCCGGGACTGCCCGGTCTAGAGTCATACCAGCTGCTAGGAACAGGAGAACCCCATGGCCTTCACCCCCAAGGAAGCATTCAACGCGGCCCGGGACATCGCGACCAACGCCGTCCAGAAAGCCTCGGACATCGTCGAAGACGCCAGCCACATCGTCAAGGGCGACGTCGCCGGCGGCGCCAGCGCCATCGTGCAGGACTCGATCGACATCGCCACCCACGCCGTGGAGCGGACCAAGGAGGTCTTCAGCAACAAGGACGAGGACCAGCAGACCTAAACCCGGCGGCGCTCCCGTTCGCCGGCCAACTCAGCGCTGACCACCTCCCAGGCCATCGACTGGCTGTAGCCGCGACGGGCCAGCATCGCGGCCAGCCGGCGACTGATCCGCATGTCGTCTTCTCCTAGGGTTTCCCGTCGCAGCCGGTTCCGCACCAATTCCTCTGCGCGGTCACGCTCGGCGCTGGCGTCGATGCCGTCGAGTGCTGCCGAGATCACGTCGTCGTCGACGCCCTTGGTGCGCAGCTCGGCGGCCAGCACCCGCTTGCCCTTTCCGGCGCGCGCCCATCGGCCTCGCACCCATTGCTCGGCGAAATCGGCATCGTCGATCAGGTGGACTGCGGTCAGCCGGTCCAGCACCGCGGTGCTGACGTCGGCCGGGTATCCCCGCTTGGCCAGCTGAGCGGACAACTCGGCGCGAGTCCGCGCCCGCGCGGTGAGCAGGCGCAGACACAACGCCTGCGCCTGCTCTTCGCGCCTGGACCCGTCGCCCGAAGACTCAGGCCCAGAAGGCTCAGAAATCGACGGGGGCGGGCAGAACGTCATCGGCCAGGCCATCGAGTAGCTCATCGGTCAACACGGCGCCGATGCCGAGCTTCTCCTTGATCTTCTTCTCGACCTCGTTGGCCACATCAACGTTCTCCAGCAAGAAGTTGCGGGCGTTCTCCTTGCCCTGCCCGAGTTGCTCGCCGTCGTAGGTGAACCAGGAACCGGACTTGCGGATGAAGCCCTGATCCACGCCCATGTCGATCAGCGAACCCTCGCGGCTGATCCCCCGGCCGTAGAGGATGTCGAATTCGGCCTGCTTGAAGGGCGAGGCGCAGTTGTGCACGACAACACCTTCTGCGACGAGGTTATGCAGTTCCTCGACCTCAAGGTCGAATGTCCGCGCTCGCCTCGCCGGCAGCACTTCTCGGATCACCGAGTACCGGAGTTCATCGGCCAACACCTCGTGAAGGAACTTGTCATCCAAGGCATCCGCCAGTGCCTGCACGCGATCCCGGCGAAGACGGTTGACGCCCAAGACCTGCTTCATACCGCCGCGAGGATCCCCCGCGCTTTCACCGATCATGGCCGCGGCATCCCGCGCGGCCACGCCACGCTCACCAAGGTAGTTGAGCACCGCATCGGCGATCTCCACCGGCAAATACATCGCCTGTGATCCACGCCGCCGCCCTTGCATGGCTTCGGGAATGGCCTTCGTCAAAGCCGTACCGCGCGGCCCCCACATCGGAACTGCGTCGGCAAATGTTGCGATGTTCTCCATACCCGAGATCCGGACTTCGAATATCTGACGCCGGGCCTGGATTCGCCGACCTTTGATCATGCTCGGCCGCGTCTGGGTCGGGTCGTAGTCTCGAACGGTGCTCACAATCCCAAATCTCAGTAGCAGCCAATGAATCTGGTGTGCAAGCTGTTCAGAGGTTGTCGCATAACCGACCCGAAGCGCTCCGGTCTGTTCCCGGCTCACCCAGCCGTCGCTCTCTAATAGACCGAACAGCAGATTGCCGACAATATCGGCGGCGATATCTGGCTCGAAGAACCAGTTCGGAATCGTCTTCTCCCACGCCAGCTTGCCGTAAATACCGGCCCGCCGGCAGAGGTCCAGAACGCCGTTGCGTTCGCCTGGTCGATGAGCGATCGCAAGTGAGAGTGGCCCCTGCGGGTGGGCCGCACAACCAAGCGTCGCGGCGATTCGCCTCACGTCATCCAGGAGCGTCTGCTGGACATTGATGAAGTTGATCGGAGTTTTACCCCCGACGTAGCCATCCCCGATCAGGTAGCCAAGCAGCCTTGCCTGGTCCGTCGAGATCGGCGCACTGTCGCCGAATCCGTCGAAGCGCCGCGGTTGCGCCACTCGATCTCCTTTGCGGAGTTCCCCGGCTTGGCGCCAGCCGTACTCGGTCAGCACCTTATGGTCAGGTGTCGCCCACACGGTTGCGCCACCGGCGACCCGCAAGCCGATCACATCCTGTGCCCCCTGGTCGAACCAGGACATCACGGGCCGCGCATGCAGCGTTCCATCTTTGGCCGCAGCCACGACATGAATTTGCTTTCTCCCATCGACGACATCCTCAATGCGATGTGTTGTACCGGTGACCGGGTCGAAGATCCGAGTGCCTTCTGCTAGGCACTTGTTCTTGACTACTTTGCAGCGGGTCCGGTTGCCCACCGCGTCGGTGCCGTCCTTGAGCGTCTCGATGCGGCGCACGTCCAGCCGAACCGAGGCGTAGAACTTCAATGCTTTTCCGCCCGTGGTCGTTTCGGGTGAACCGAACATGACCCCGATCTTCTCGCGCAACTGGTTGATGAAGATCGCGGTGGTGCCCGAATTATTCAGTGCGCCAGTCATTTTCCGCAGAGCCTGGCTCATCAGCCGGGCCTGCAGCCCGACGTGGCTGTCGCCCATCTCGCCTTCGATCTCCGCCCGGGGCACCAACGCGGCCACCGAGTCGATGACCAGGATGTCCAGCGCTCCGGAACGGATCAGCATGTCGGCGATCTCCAGCGCCTGTTCACCGGTGTCGGGCTGAGACACCAGCAGCGCGTCGGTGTCCACCCCGAGTTTCTTGGCGTATTCGGGGTCCAGGGCGTGCTCGGCGTCGATGAACGCCGCGATCCCGCCGGCGGCCTGGGCATTGGCCACCGCGTGTAGTGCGACGGTGGTCTTCCCCGAGGACTCCGGGCCGTATATCTCGACGATGCGGCCACGCGGCAGGCCGCCGATGCCCAGCGCCACATCCAGGGCGATCGACCCGGTCGGGATGACCGAGATCGGCTGACGCACCTCGTCACCGAGGCGCATCACCGACCCTTTGCCGTGACTCTTCTCGATCTGGGCCAGCGCCAGCTCGAGGGCTTTCTCGCGGTCAGGGACTTGTGGCATGGCATTTCTCCTGTTGCTCTCGTGTTCGGTTGACCGGTCTCGGTCGATTGGCCGTGACGCTAGCGGCAGGGTCCGACAAACAACCCTGAGCTGGCATCCGGCCGTCGAACACTCCCCACAGTAGGCGAACACCTGTTCGATTCAGGTTCGACACGCCGCGCACCGATGGCGGCATCGGAAGTCAGCGGCTCACCACTGGTCACGGGGGACGTCGAAGTCCGCGCACAACGCCCACCACACGTCACGCGGTTCCACGCCGTCCTCGACCGCCTGCGCGGCGGTGCGCCCGCCCAGCGAACCCAGCACGTGGTCGGTCAGCACCGAGGCGCCGTACCCCGCGCCGAACCGCAGGGTGACCCGTTCCCGGAACTCCGTCAGCCGCACGCCGCCCAACCTACCCAGCACCGGCGAGGGCGTCAGCGCACACGCCAACCGGGTCGGCCACCCCCGCGATACTGTCCGCCGCCCGCCGGGCCGCGGCGCGAAAGGCCGGCGATGCCAGCACCTCGCCGACGGCGGCGACCAGAGCTTCACCGGTCAGCGGCCGAACCAGCAACGCACTTCCCTGTCGCACAACACGATTGGCTATCTCCCACTGGTCGCCGCCGCCCGGCACCGCCACCATCGGCACGCCGGCCAGCAGCGTCTTGGCCACCATGCCGTGGCCCCCACCGCAGACCACCAGGTCGGCACCGGCCAGCAGCGCATCCTGACGGCCCAGCCCGACCACCGCCCATGGCGGCACCGCCAGCTCCTCCCCGCCCAGCCGCGACACCACCAGCCGGGCACCGTCGGGCAGTCCGGCACCCGGCACCAGGTGCTCCAGCGCCAACTCCGCCAAACCGCGCGCCCCGGTCGTCGCGGTCGACGGCGCCACCACCACCACCGGTCCAGGCCCGGGTGGAACGTCCAGCACCTCCTCGGTGGGCTCGAAGTGCAGCGGACCCACCACCACCGCCTCGGCCGGCCAGTCCGGCCGGGGCACCTCAAGCGCGGGCAGGGTGGCGATCAGCCGGCGCACCGGTCCGGGGTCGACGGCCGGCAGTCCGATCCCCACCCGGGCTGCCGCCCGCTGCGCCAGCCCGGCCCGCCACGACCGCGCCGTCAACGCCCGCAGCGCCCGGTCGCGCAGCCTGCCGCGCACCCCGGCACCCGGCGCCAGTCCGGTACCTACCGGCGGCAGCCCCTTCGACGGCAGGTAGAGCGGATGCGGGTTGAGTTCCACCCACGGAATGCCCAGTAATTCGGCGGCCATCCCGCCGCAGGCGGTGATGACATCGGAGACCACCAGGTCCGGCGCCAGCGCCCGAAGCTGATCGAGGTTCTCCACCGCCATCCGCGCGGCCCGCTGGTGGATTTTGGCGCCGGCGTCGTGGTCGTCGTCGGCGGCAGTGGGGTCCAGGCCGGCGAGCCCGGCGGCGCTGACCCCGGCAGCGCGAGCGGTGTCCAGCCGCTCGACACCGGTCAGCACGGTCGGCAGGTGGCCGGCCGCCGTGAAGCGCCGGCAGAGTGCGATCGCCGGGAACGCGTGACCGGGATCGGGCCCGGCCACGACCACCACCCGCATCGTCCTACCGTGCCACAGGCGCGTCGCCTTAAGCTGGCAGGCATGCCTGCACCGGACACCGACAACATCCGCACGGTCGAGGTTTTCCTCAACGCGCTGGCCGAAGATGACCTCGACACCGCCAGCGCGGCACTCGCCGACGACGTGGTGTACCAGAACGTCGGGCTGCCGACCATCAACGGGCAACAGGCCACCGTCGGGCTGTTCCGCCGCATGCAGGGGCGCGCCGTGTTCCAGGTGAAGATCCACCGGATCGCCGCCGACGACTCGGCGGTGCTGACCGAGCGCACCGACGCGCTGATCATCGGCCCGCTGCGGCTGCAGTTCTGGGTGTGCGGGGTGTTCGAGGTTCATGGCGGGCGGATCACGTTGTGGCGCGACTACTTCGACTTCTTCGACATGTTCAAGGCGACGCTGCGAGCGGTCGCGGGCGTGGTGTTCCCGGCGCTGCGCCCGACGTTGTAGACCGGACTCTGCGATGAGCGAAGACCGCGCGTCCCGACGGCCCAACCCGATCCAATACCTCCGGTACTGCTACGGGCGCCCGCTGCCCGCTTCGATGCGCGACTGGGTCCGCAACGACCTGGCCGGCCGGGGCGCCACGGCCCGGATGATGATGCGGGCAATCGTCCCCACCGCGCTGGTCCTGGCCCCGTTCTGGTTGCTGCCGACGACGTTCGACGTGCATCTGACCATGACGCTGCCCATTTTCCTGATGCTGGTGATCTTCTCGCACTCGCTGAACAAGGTGTGGCGCCGGCACATGCTGCGGATGCACAATCTCGACCCGGACCTGGCCGACGAACTCGCCCGCAAACGTGACGCCCACATTCACCGGGCCTACATCGAACGTTACGGCCCGCGGCCCGAATCAGCCGATCACCGCACCGACGACATCTAGACCCGGGGCAGACGGCCGAGGCCGCCGTTGCGGCCGCGCTTCTGAATGCTTTGCGCGACGCCTGGGCCGAAAGGTCGCGGTGATGCGGGTAGGCTTCGAACATAACTTCTCTTATGCTCCCCTGACGAGAGGGTTCGAAGGTTGCAGCTACAAGCCGGATTGCTCGGACGAGAAGCTGCGCTGTGGTTCGGTGGTCGTCCGGCACTCACGGCGGTACGCGGGTCCGAGACGGTCGCCTCGTACACTTTCGGCGAGCTGAACGAGGCGGCGAACAGGATCGGCTCAGGTCTGCTCGAACTCGGGGTACGACGCGGCGACCGCGTCGGGGTTCTCGCGCACAACGTGCCGGAGGTCGTGGAAGCCTGGCTCGGGCTGGAAAAGCACAACTTGGTGCGAACGACGCTGCACAGCCACTTCGACGCGGATGTCCACGTGGCGACGTTGAACGAGATTCGCGCGTCCGCGCTGTTGTTCGACACCCGGTTCAGCGGCGCGATAGCCGCGGTCCGCAATCGGCTGACGACGACCAAACATCTGATCGCCATCGGGCCTGACGTGCCCGACTGGGCGGTGGCGTATGCCGACGTGGCGGCGTTGGGCCACGCTAACGAAGCTGAACTGGATGTAGACGAAGACGCGCTGTGTTTTCTGCAGCCGACGTCGGGTACCACCGGCAGACCGAAGCTGTGGACCGCCTCGTATCGATCCTGGCACGCGTTCGTCAGCCACAACCTGCATCATCTCGACACGTTCGGCCCCGACACGCCCCCCGTCCGGTCAGATGACGTCAACCTGCATTTCCATGCGCTGCAATGGGCATCCGGAGCGCAGACCCTCTACCCCTACCTGATTCGCGGAGCTCGCAGCGTTCTGCTCGACGACGCCGATTTCGATCCCGCCGTTGTCGTCGACACGATGCTGCGCGAAGGCGTGACCGCCACGCTCGCCCCGGCGCCACTGTGGGGTCCGGTCCTGGACGTCATCGAGTCCAGAGGAGGAATCGACCACCGACTCCGGCGCGTCGTCGTGCTGTTCTGCGACCCGCAGATACTCGACCGCACCACCCGGCTGCTGGGAGCGGTGTGGGCGCATGGATTCGGCTCCACCGAACAGGGTGCGAGCGCAACGCGACTGCTGCCTTCGGATCTAGCCGGGCACCCCGACCGGATAGGAAGTGTTGGGCGCCCGGGTTCGCCGTTTTTCGAGATATCGATCAAGGATCCGGTCGGTAACTCACTTGGGCTCAACCAAACCGGGGAGATCTGCGTTCGTAGTGCGATGTCGCTCGGCCAGTACTGGGAACAGCCGGAGACCACCGCCGCCGCGCGCTTCCCCGGGGGATGGTTCCGGTCCGACGACGTCGGATACCTCGACGCGGACGGCTTCCTCTACTACAGCGACCGGGCAGGCGACACGATCATCACCCCCGGCGGTGCCGTGTATCCGCACCTCGTCGAGGCCGCCCTTGCCAGCCATCCGGCGGTGCGCCTCAGCGGCGTTGTCGGCGACAGTGCGGACAGCTGTCCATCGATCACGGCATTCATACAACTCAAAGAGGGCCGGTCGCCCAGCGAGCACCTCGCCCAGGAGATCCTCGCTACTGCCCGAGGCACATTGGCCGAGCATGAGCTTCCCGCGCGGATCGAGTTCGTCGCTGAGTTACCCACCGTCCTGGGTGGCGCGAAGGTTCAAAGAGCGGCGCTGCGAAGCCAGTTGGCCGGGATCGATGATGACGCGAACCGCGGGAGGGCATAACGTGACACAGCTTCGCGAAACACTGCTCGGCGCCGGTGAGGCGTTGCTGCTCCGGGAAACCGGCGGGCCCGTCGAGTCCGGCGGTGACCTCGTCACCAATGTCGACGCACTGGCCGGAGCGCTGCACGAGCGGGGATTGTCCGGTGGCCGGATAGGCCTGTGGCACTCTAACAGCATCGCGGCGATCGAAGCTGCGCTGGCGGTGGAATGGATAGGCGGCACCCGGATCCCCCTCGACCCCAATTCGACTGCGGCCGAGGCGATGGCCACCTGGCGGGCGGCGAATGCGCAAGCCTGGATCACCGATCTCGAACACGCCCCCCAGCTCGATGAGCGAGCGCTCATCCACGACGACGACCGGCGACTCGCCGGGCCGGCGGCACTCCCACTCGACGACGTCGACCCGGACTCCACGGCCTTGCTGTACCCGCGCGGAATCCGCGGCGGTGAACTGATGGCGATCCCGATCTCCTACCGCAACTGGGCTGCAACCATGCGGCTTAACGTTCAGCTACATCGCGACGGCACCTACGGGCCGGGATTCGATCCGGACACCGAGGTCTTCCTGACCGCCCAGCAGATCATGCACGGCACCGGATTGATGGGCACATTTCCATTCCTGCATATGGGACTTCCGCAAATAATCATGCGGCAGTATTCGACTGTCGATCTGCTCACCGCGGCGCACGACGGGAAAGCGACGGCCACGATGATGCCGGCGTTGATGCTGCGCCGACTGACCGAATCTATCGGATCGTCGGGCGCCGACACCGGGAGCCTGCGCCGGCTCATTTATGGTGGCGCGGCGGTGCCACCGGGCGAGTTGCGCGACATCTGCCAGACCTTGTCGTTCGCTCTGGTCCAGGGTTTCGGCCGACTCGAAGGCGGATGGCCGATGGCTGTCTTGTCCTCTCAAGATCACGTCGAGATCGCTTCCGGCAATGCGGAGTTGGCTACCAGTTGCGGACGGCCACTGCCAGCCGCCGGAGAGATGATGATCCGTCCCTGGGGTGAGATCGCGGTACGTTCAGACATGACCGTCCGCGAGTTCGCCGACGTCGACGGATGGTGCGGCCTGGGCGACACCGGTGAGCTTCGCGACGGTTATTTGTACTTGACCGGCCGTCTCGATCGACAGATCAACACCGGCTACCACATCTATCCGAGCGAGATCGAGGATGTGCTGCGGCTAATGCCGGAGGTCTCCGAGGTTCTCGTTCGCGGAGAGCCGGACGCGCGGTTCGGCGAGAAGGTCGTCGCCTACATAGTCGCGAAGCACTCAGTGGAACAAGACGGCACCGAAGAAATCATCGAGCGGATAGACGCCGCGCTGCGTCAACGTCTGGCGTCCTACAAGGTTCCACGCGATTACCACCTGGTCGACACATTGCCACAGTGAGACTCACACGTCGGGCGTGCGGTGCGCCCACGGCTTGGCAGCCTCGAGTTGACTGGCGACCCGGAGCAGAACGTCCTCGCGCCCGTAGCCGGCCACCAACTGAACACCCACCGGCAGCCCATCCGCGGTCCACTCGGCCGGCACGTTGATCGCCGGCTGGCCGCTGGTGTTGAACGGCGGGGTGAACGGGCAGAACGCAGCCGCGCGTCCGATCGGATTCATCGGATGCGCCGGATCGTTGGCGATCTCACCCAGCCGCAGCGGCAGCTCGGCCACGGTCGGGGTGAGCAACAGGTCCCAGCCGTCGGCCCACCAGCCCTGTACGGCGCGGCGGAATTGGCTGGTCGCCGACAGCGCCAGTGCGTAGTCGATCGCGCCGACACCGGCGGCTAGTTCGGCCTGCGCGCGGTTCATCGGTTCGAATTCGCCGTCGGTGAGCGGCCGGCCGACCTGTTCCTCGAATCGTCGCAGGCTCACGCCCATGTTGGTGCTCCACAGTGCGATGAAGCGCGAGGTGAACGTCGTGTCCGCCAGCGCGGCGGGCCATGCCTCCTCGACGGTGTGGCCGAGCGATTCGAGCAGTGCGGCAACGGCTCGGGCGGCTGCCGTGCACTCGGGCGCCACCGCGCCGCCCTGCGGATGGTGGTCGAGCAGGCCGATGCGCAACCGGCCGGGGTCCGCGCCGACCTCGTCGACGTAAGGGCGCGACGGGGCGGGCGCGATCACCGTGTCGCCGACGCCCGGGCCGCGGACCGCGTCCAGCAGTGCGGCGGTGTCGCGCACCGTGCGGCTCACCCCCAGCTCGACCGACAGGGCGGTTTCGTCGCGGAGCGGGCCGAGCGAGATCCGCCCCTGGCTGGGTTTCAGGCCGATCAGGCCGCAGCAGGATGCCGGAATGCGGATCGAGCCGCCGCCGTCGCTGGCGTGCGCGAACGGGACTATCCCGCTGGCGACCGCGGCCGCCGCACCGCCGCTGGAGCCACCCGGCGACCGACCGGTGTCCCACGGGTTGTGCGTCGCGCCCCACGCGACCGGTTCGGTGGTCGGCACGCTGCCCAGCTCCGGGCTGTTGGTCCGGCCCGCGATGACCAGTCCGGCGGCGCGGAACCGGCTGACCAGTGTGGTGTCGGCATCGCAGATCACGTTCTCGCGTTTCAGCGCGAGGTTGCCGTTGCTGATGGGCTGTCCGGCGTAGCCGGCGAACAGGTCTTTGATCAGGAACGGCACGCCTTTGAACGGTCCGTCGGGCAGTTCGGCCCGGGCGGTGTCGCGGGCATGGTCGAACCATCGGATCACGACGGCGTTGACGACGGCGTCGATGCGCTCGATGCGTTCGATCGCCGCGTCGAGCAGTTCGAGCGGCGTCACCTCGCGGTTGCGCACCAGCGCGGCCTGGTCGGCCGCGTCCATCCAGCGGGTGTCGTCGGCGAGTGCCATCAGACCCGGCGCAGCCCGCCGAGTTCGTCGAAGGCCTGCGCCCAGCCGAGCAGGCGGTCGGTGGCGAAAACCAGCTCGTCCCGATAGCGTCCCCGCGCCATCGGCGAATGCGAATTCGAACCCGACGCCGGGCCGCCGTTCGCCGCGGCCACCAACTGTGCTGCCGCGGTCACCATCTCGTTGTACTGCCGCACGCCGGCACCCAGCTGCGCACTGAACGCCCCGATCGTCGGTGTCAGATACTCCCGGGAATCCGGACTGAGTTGCACGGTCCGCTCCATCGACACCACCTCGGCGGCGGTGGCCGCCATGGCCGCCGCGGCACGCTCAGCCGCCGCCGTCAGGTCACCGATTTCGGCGGCGGGCAACAGCCGGCCCCGGTCCAGCACGCCCAGCAGCGAGAACAGTCCGCCCTCGGCGGTGCCCAGGGCGGACATCGCCGGCCGCGCCGCCGAACCCGGCGGTGGCAGTTGCCGGCCGGCGCCGGGCCGCCGCGCCGGCAGCGGCGTCGCCCGCAGCCAGCGGTAGCGCAGCAACAGCAGCGTCGACAGCCCCGCGGCGCCCGCGGCCAGCAGGCCCGGGATCAGCAACGCCCAGGCCGGCGTGGTCACCGACGCCAGCACCGCGGTCACCAGCATCCAGAACCCGCACGCGGCGCCGAAGATCAGACCCCAGCGCAGCGCGCGGCGGCGCTGGCGCATCAGTCGGGCTCGCGGGTCCATCGCTGCCACAACCCACTGCGCGAAAAGGTCGGACAGCCGGTAGCCCGCGTCGACACCGCGTCGCAGCACCGTCCGCCACGCACCGGCGTGCACCGGCTCGATCATCCCCATCCGCGCGTCCCTTCGCCCCGATCTACTGGCCGAGCGGCTTCTCCGGTGCCGCCTCGGCGCCCTTGGCGGGGGTGGCCGGTGTCGGGTCGGCGCTCTTCGACGGTGTTGCCGCCCCGCCGGCCGGCAGGGTCTCGCCGCGCATCGACGCTCGGATCTGCTCCAGCCGTGAGTGCCCGGCCATTTGCACACCGGCCTGCTCCACTTCGATCATCCGGCCCTGCACCGAGTCCTTGGCCAGCTCGGCCGCCCCGAGCGCATTGGCGTAGCGGCGTTCGATCTTGTCGCGCACCTCATCGAGGCTGGGGGTGGTGCCGGGGGCGGCGATCTCGCTCATCGACCGCAGTGACGCGCTGACCTGCTCCTGCATCTTGGCCTGCTCGAGCTGGCTGAGCAGCTTGGTGCGCTCGGCGATCTTCTGCTGCAGCATCATCGCGTTCTGTTCGACGGCCTTCTTGGCCTGCACGGCCGCCGACAGCGCCTGGTCGTGCAGCGCCTTGAGGTCTTCGACGCTCTGCTCGGCGGTGATCAGTTGCGCGGCGAACGCCTCGGCGGCGTTGTTGTACTCGGTGGCCTTCGCCGCGTCTCCGGCAGCGGTGGCCTGGTCGGCCAGCGTCAGCGCCTGGCGCACATTGGCCTGCAGCTTCTCCACATCGGCCAGCTGCCGGTTGAGCCGCATCTCCAGCTGCCGCTGGTTGCCGATCACCTGCGCGGCCTGCTGGGTGAGCGCCTGGTGCTGGCGCTGCGCCTCTTCGATGGCCTGCTGGATCTGCACCTTCGGGTCGGCGTGTTCATCGATCTTCGCGTTGAACAGCGCCATGACGTATTTCCACGCCTTGACGAACGGGTTGGCCATGAGTCAGCTCCGTCTTCGTTGTCCGATTTGGATGGGCCGGTCGGTACCGCTGCTCAATTTATCGGGTCGGGATGCCCGGGGTGAGGGTTCAGGCGCACGTCAGACTCACGTCAGACCGAGGCCATCGACACCCTGGAGGTCAGCGCGGGGATGACGACCTTGGTGGCGGCATCGATGTTCGCCGCTGCCGACGTGGCCGCGACCGGGGCCGCGGCGACCTCCCGGGCTTCAGCCCGCGAGACGAAGCGGCCGGCGTCGAAGAGCACCGCCGACAACCGCACGCCCAGCGCCCCGCAGATCGCGTTCAGCAGCTCGCTGGAAGCCTCCTTGCGGCCCCGCTCGACCTCGGACAGATATCCGAGGCTCACCCGGGCCGAATCGGACACCTCCCGCAGCGTCCGGCCCTGTGCGGCCCTGGTCCGGCGCAGCACGTCGCCAACCGCCTCACGCAACAGTGCCGTCATCGTCCGCTCCCATCGTCGTTGTCGAGACAACATTCATCGGAGTCAACGCACACGGCGGCCGACTTGGTTCCCGGCCGGTACACCTCGGCTGAGCGGAGGTCAGCTGCGAGACGGCCCGCCGCGCACGTCGTTCACTGCGGACAGCACGTAATCCACCCCGGTGACCACGGTCAACACGACCGCGATGCCCATCACCACCTGGGCGACCACCAGCCACAGCCCGGACAGCGGCAGGACGAACAGCCCGATCGCCACCGCCTGCACCAGCGTCTTCAGCTTGCCGCCGCGGCTGGCCGGGATCACCCCGCGCCGGAGCATCACGAACCGCAGCACGGTGATCCCGACTTCGCGAGACAAGATCAGCACCGTGACCCACCACGGCAGGTCGTGCAACACCGACAGCCCGATCAGAGCCGCGCCGATCAGCGCCTTGTCGGCGATCGGGTCGGCCAGCGTCCCGAACGCGGTCACCATCCCGTAGTTGCGGGCGAGCGCGCCATCAAACCGGTCGGTGACGACCGCGGCCGCGAAAATGACGAAAGCTGTGATGCGGCTGGCTGTTTCGTGACCGTCCACCGCGAAGAGCATCAACAGGAAAACCGGCACCAGCACCAACCGCAGCGCGGTGAGCGCATTGGCGGGATTGGCCAAGCGGACGCGTGTCATCGCCGGATCCGTCTGAGGCTGACCTGACACGGCAATCAGGATATCTGTTACTGCGCTGCTGACCTGCACCCGCTACTGTGCATCCGTGCAGCTAGCCGATGATCCGCCGGCCGATCGGCCATTGGTCCGGCGTGCGCGCACCTCCGACGTCCCGGCGATCAAAGCGCTGGTGGACATCTACGCCGGTGAGATTCTGTTGGAGAAGAACCTGGTGACGCTCTACGAAGCGGTCCAGGAGTTCTGGGTGGCCGAGCACCCTGACCGCCCGGGCGAGGTAGCCGGCTGCGGTGCGCTGCATGTGCTCTGGTCCGACCTCGGCGAGGTGCGCACCGTCGCGGTGGACCCGGCGCTGACCCGCCACGGCGTCGGCCACGCGATCGTCGACCGGCTGCTGCGGGTGGCACGCGAACTGCAGTTGCGACGGCTGTTCGTGCTGACCTTCGAGACCGAGTTCTTCGCCCGGCACGGGTTCGCCGAGATCGACGGCACCCCGGTCACCGCCGAGGTGTTCGAGGAGATGCGCCGCTCCTACGACGTCGGCGTCGCCGAGTTCCTCGACCTGAGCTTCGTCAAGCCGAACACCCTCGGCAACACCCGGATGCTGCTGGTGCTCTGATGGCGCGCTAGTCGACCTCGTAGCCCTCGTCCTCGCCGTCGCCCCCGATGCCCCGGATGGCGTCCAGCGTCGCGGCCAGCTCATCGGACTTGACCAGCACCTCGCGTGCCTTGGAGCCCTCGGACGGGCCGACGATGCCGCGGGTCTCCATCAGGTCCATCAGCCGGCCGGCCTTGGCGAACCCGACGCGCAGCTTGCGCTGCAGCATCGAGGTGGACCCGAACTGGCTGGACACCACCAGTTCGACGGCCTGCAGGAGGACATCCATGTCGTCGCCGATGTCGGGATCGACGTCGGTGCGCTCGCCGGTGGGCTTGGCCGTCGTCACGCCGTCGGTGTACTCGGGCTCGGCCTGCTCCTTGCAGGCGGTGACGACGGCGTGGATCTCCTCGTCGGTGATGAACGCGCCCTGCAACCGGATCGGCTTGTTGGCGCCCATCGGCAGGAACAGCCCGTCGCCCATGCCGATCAGCTTCTCGGCGCCCGGCTGATCCAGAATCACCCGGGAATCGGTCAGCGACGACGTCGCGAACGCCAGCCGCGACGGCACATTGGTCTTGATCAGGCCGGTGACCACGTCCACCGACGGCCGCTGGGTGGCCAGCACCAGATGAATGCCGGCCGCGCGCGCCTTCTGGGTGATCCGCACGATGGCGTCCTCGACGTCGCGCGGCGCGGTCATCATCAGGTCCGCCAGCTCGTCGACGATCGCCACGATGTACGGGTACGGCCGGTACTCGCGCTGGCTGCCCAGCGGCGCGGTGATGGCACCGGATCGCACCTTGTCGTTGAAGTCGTCGATGTGGCGCACCCGGGACGCCTGCATGTCCTGGTAGCGCTGTTCCATCTCCTCCACCAGCCAGGCCAGTGCGGCGGCCGCCTTCTTCGGTGCGGTGATGATCGGGGTGATCAGGTGCGGAATGCCTTCGTACGGCGTCAGTTCCACCATCTTCGGATCGATCAGGATCATCCTGACCTCCTCCGGGGTGGCCCGCGCCAGCAGCGACACCAGCATCGAGTTGACGAAGCTGGATTTGCCGGAGCCGGTGGACCCGGCGACCAGCAGGTGCGGCATCTTGGCCAGGTTCGCGGAGATGAAGTCGCCCTCGATGTCCTTGCCCAGCCCGATCACCAGCGGGTGGTGGTCCCGGCGGGTGGACGGGGCGGTGAGCACGTCGGCCAGCCGCACCATCTCCCGATCGGTGTTGGGCACCTCGATACCGACCGCCGACTTGCCCGGGATCGGCGCGAGCATCCGCACGCTCTCGGTGGCAACCGCGTAGGCGATGTTGCGCTGCAGGGCGGTGATCTTCTCGACTTTGACGCCGGGGCCCAGTTCGACTTCGTAGCGGGTGACGGTCGGGCCGCGGGTGCAGCCGGTGACCGCGGCGTCGACCTTGAACTGTTCCAGCACCGACGTGATCGCGTCGGCCATCGCCTCGTTGGCGGTGGTGCGCCGCTTCGGCGGGTCGCCGGCGACCAGCAGACTCAGCGGCGGAAGGGTGTAGGGGCCCTCCACCACCCGGTCCATCGCCAGGGTGTCGCGCTCGGTGACCGGCTTGGCCTTCTTTCGGGACCGCGGGCGTGTCGTGGCCGCGGTCACCTCGGGTGCGTCGGCCGTGCCGGTCTCGCTCAGCGGGTAGTTGTCGTACGGGGTGCCGCCGGCCCAGGATGGCGCATCGCCGGCCGTGATCGACGCAGCGGGTTCGTCGTGGTCGCCGTGATATTCGCCGTCCTCGTAGTCCTCGTAATCCTCGTCACCCTGGTAGTCGCCGCCGAACATTCCGGTGCCCAGCATCGACCGCATCGTCGCCGGCGCCTCACGCAGCGTTGTGCCGGTCAGCAGCAGCAGTCCGAACAGCACCGCGATGAACAGCAACGGTGCGGCGATCCACGCGGTCAGCCCGTCGGATAGCGGGCCGCCGATCGCGAAGCCGATGAATCCGCCGGCGTGCGCGCGCCGGTCCGGCAGCTGTGGCGAGCCCGACCACAGATGCCACAGTCCGAGGATCGGCAGTGACACCATGGCCGCACCGAGCACCAGTCGTGGCCGGGCGTCCGGGTTGGGCTCGGTGCGCATCAACGTCACGGCGACGCCGACGGCGATCACCGGGATCAGCACCACCGCTGAGCCCACCAAGGTACGCAGCAGGGCGTCGACCCAGGCGCCGACCGGACGGGCGGCGTGCCACCACGAGCCGGCGGCCACGACGACGGCCACCCCCAGTAACGCGAGCGCGATTCCGTCGCGGCGGTGTCCGGCGTCGATGTCGCGGGCGCGGCCCACCGACCGCGCGGTGCTGCCGACACCCTTCGCCGCCATGACCCACGCCGCCCGCGCTGCCCGGCCGCAAGCCAGGCCGGCGGTGGCCGGCGGTGAGTGACGGCGCTGGGCGGGCTTGCGGCGGGGCTTCCTGGCCTGACTCGCCTGGCCGCCGCGACCGGATCGCGAAGCGGTCGTTGCCCTGGTCGTTCGGGAACCGGACCGGGAAACGGTGTTACTGGCCATAGCGGCAAGCGTAGTCGCAATAGCCTCATTATCAACTCCCGCCACACTGGCCACTGGACTCCAGCGCGTGAACGTCACGAACCGGTCCCAGCTCCGTCTCAGCGCGGTCCCGGGTCGGTTGAATTAGGGTTACCAACGCCCGACCCGCACGCCGGATCACACCGCCAAGGACCCAGCCATGCCCGTTGTCGTCGTCGCCACCCTGACCGCCAAACCGGAGTCGAGAGACGCCGTCCGCGACATCTGCACCCGTGCGATCGAGCAGGTGCACTCCGAACCGGGCTGCCAGCTGTACTCGCTGCACGAATCCGCGGACACCTTCGTCTTCGTCGAGCAGTGGTCCGACACCGACGCCCTGAAAACCCACTCCACCGCACCCGCTGCCACCGCATTGTTCCGCGACGTCGCCGAGCATCTGGCCGCGGCGCCGGATGTGAAAGTCCTCACGCCGGTCGGTGCGGGTGACCCTGCGAAGGGCCGGCTGCGGAGTTGACCGTGGCGCGCAATCCCGCCGCGCAGACCGCCTTCGGCCCGATGGTGCTGGTGGCGATCGAACAGCACGAGCCGCCCGGGCGGCGGCTGGTGGACGACGACCTGGCGGCGTCGTTCCTGCCGGCCCGGCTGCGGTGGTTGGTGACGGCGATGCGGCAGCCGCAGCTGCGGCGATTGTTCATCGCCGGGGTGCAGCGATCCGGGCCGGGACTGTGGACCAACCTGGCCTGCCGCAAACGATTCGTCGCCGACAAGCTCGCTGAGGTGGTAGGTCATGTTCCCGACGACGTCGACGCGGTCGTCGTGCTCGGCTCCGGGTTCGACACGCTCGCCTACCGGTTGACCGGGCGGACCCGTATCCCGGTTTTCGAGGTCGACCAGCCGGTCAACATCGCCCGGAAGGCCGCCACCGTGCGCCGGGCGCTGGGCGGCCTGCCCCGCTCGGTTCGGCTGGTGGCGCTGGACTTCGAACGCGACGACCTGCTGACCGCCTTGGCCGAGCACGGCTGGCGTCCCGGCTACCGCACCTTCTTCGTCTGGGAGGGCGTGACCCAATACCTCACCGAGCAGGCCGTCCGCGCAACCCTGGAGGGACTGCGCCCGGTTCCACCGGGCAGCCGGCTGGTGTTCACCTATGTCCGTCCGGATTTCATCGACGGCAGCAATCGCTATGGTGTGCCGGCACTTTCTCGCCGCCGGCTGCGGCAGCTCTGGCATTTCGGGCTGCGCACCGAAGAGGTCGCGGAATTTCTCGCCGACTACGGGTGGCGGCTGATCGAGCAGGCCGGCCCACGGGAACTGGTCGAGCGCTACGTCAAGCCCACCGGCCGCAACCTCACCGCCTCCGAACTGGAGTGGTCGGTGTACGCCGAAAAGGTGGGCTAGGCAACGTCACCGGGCTGACCCTGGGGCCTGGATTGCGCCGCAAGCTTCTTGTGCAACTCCTTGATCTCGTTGAACGCCCGGGTCACGTCCCGCAGGGTCGCCGCCATCCCGAAGATTTTCCCGTCCGGACCCAGCATCAGCGAGATGGTGAACTCCACCGAGATCTTGCTGCCGTCTTTTCGCAGGCTCGGCACCTTGAGCAGATCGGTCTCGCCGTAGCGGCTCCTGCCGGTCTCCATCACCTTCCACCAGCCGGCCCAGTGCCGCGCCCGCAGCCGTTCGGGGATGATCAGGTCCAGTGACTGCCCGACGGCCTCGTCGGAGCCGAAGCCGAAGATCCGTTCGGCGCCGGGGTTCCAGAATCTGATCACGCCCTCGGCGTCGGCCGCGATGATCGCGTCCGGCCCGCGCAGGATCGCCGCCGCAATATCGTCTTCCCGCAGTTCTGCCATTCCTCCAAAGTACCGGGCGTGCGGCTGGACGTACGGCGTCGAGAATGCGGAGGAGGCTGCGATTCGACGAAATCGACCACCCTCAGCGCAATCTCGACAAGGGTGGCGCGGGCAGCGCCGGGCTGGCCCTTTCAGACCTCCAGCACGGTCGGCACGATCATCGGCTGGCGACGGTAGGTCTCCCCCACCCATTTGCCGACCGTGCGGCGCACCGCCTGGGCGATCCGTACCGGGTCGGTGACCCGTTCGGCGGCCAGGGATTCCAGCTCGGCCTCCACTTTGCGCAGGGCGGGCTCCAGCGCCTTGGGGTCCTCGGAGAACCCCCGTGAATGCAGGTGGGGAGGCGCGGCGATCCGTCCGGTGCCGCGCCGCAACACCACGGTCACCGCGACGAAACCCGACGACAGGGTCAGCCGCTCCCCCAGCGTCGTGTCGCCGACGTCGCCGGTGATCAGGCCGTCGACGAACATCTTGCCGACGGGCACCGCCCCGGCGATGCGGGCTTTGCCGGCGACCAGGTCGACGCTGACCCCGTTCTCGGCCAGCATGATCGCGTCCTCGGCCACCCCGGTTCCGGCGGCCAGCGCGGCGTTGGCACGCAACATCCGCCAAGTGCCGTGCACCGGCATGACGTGGCG
>DASTNJ010000080.1:0-4733 GCA_035721065.1 Mycobacterium sp. | reverse complement strand
ACCTGCTCAGCGCCGTGCACGCCCTGCAGGCCGACGGTGCGGTCAGACTTCCGCACGGGCTGTGGATCGTCACCGAACGGGCCGTGGCGACCGAATCCGGCGAATCGGTCGATCCGGTGCAGGCGGCGGTCTGGGGACTGGGGCGCACCATCGTCAACGAGGAACCGGCCGTGCACTGCCGATTGGTCGATTGCGACGGATCCAGGCAGGCGGTGCACGCGCTGACCGCGTTGCTCGGCGCACCGAGCTCACAGCTGACCGAGTCCGAACTCGCTGTGCGGCAGGGGAAGTTGCTGACGTCTCGGCTGCTTCAGTGGTCGCGCAGCGGCCACCTGGCGGTGCCGCGGGCCACGGATTACGCCCTGGCCCCTACCGAACGCGGCGCGATCGACAACCTGAGGCTGGCCGAGACGGAAGTGCGGCCGCCCGATGAGGGCTACGTGCAGGTGCGGGTCGAAGCCGCCGGCCTGAACTTCCGCGACGTGCTCAACGTGCTGGGTCTTTACCCCGGTGATCCGGGCCCGATCGGCGGCGACTTCGCCGGCACCGTCACCGCAGTGGGTGACGGCGTGACCGGACTCGACGTCGGCCAGCGGGTCTACGGCTTCATGCAGGGCGCGTTCGCCAGCCGGTTCAACGTGCCGGCCCAGCTGCTGGCGCCGATTCCCGACGGGGTGAGCGCGGTTGCCGCGGCGACCATTCCGGCCGCGGCGCTGACGGTCCGGCTCGCATTCGACTGGGCACAGCTGAAGCCCGGTGACCGTGTGCTCATCCACGCCGCCAGCGGCGGTGTCGGACTGGCCGCCATCCAGATGGCCCAGCAACACGGTGCGGTCGTCTTCGCCACCGCGAGCACCTACAAACGCTCGACACTGCACAAGATGGGTGTGAAGTACGTCTACGACTCGCGCAGCACCGATTTCGCCGACCAGATTCTCGCCGACACCGACGGAGCCGGGGTCGATGTGGTGCTCAACAGCCTGACCAGCGAAGGGTTCGTCGAAGCCACGGTGCGGGCCACCGCCCACGGCGGCCGATTCGCCGAGATCGCCAAGCGCGACATCTGGACGCCTGAGCAGATGGCGACGGCCCGCCCCGACATCGCCTACGAGGTCGTCGCGCTGGACGCGACGACCTTCGCCGAGCCGGAGCGCATTCGCACCCTGCTGGGCGAGGTGTCGACCGGCTTGGACAAGGGCGAGTGGGCGCCCCTGCCGGCCGAGATCTACCCGCTGACCGAGGCGAAGACGGCGTTCCGCCGCATGCAGCAAGCGCGCCACATCGGCAAGATCGTGCTGCAGATGCCGAAACCGCTGCAACCGCGCACCGACCGGAGCTATCTGATCACCGGCGGACTCGGCGCGATCGGTCTGCACCTGGCGTCGTATCTGGCCCAACTCGGAGCCGGCGACATCGTGTTGACCAGCCGGGGTGAGCCCGATGCGGACGCACAGCGGGCCATCGACGAGATCACCGAGCGGCACCACTGCCGCATCCACCACTACGCGGCCGACGTCGGCGACGAGTCGCAAGTCGCCAACCTGCTGGACCGGATTCGCGCGGAGTTGCCGCCGCTGGCGGGTGTGGCGCATCTGGCAGGAGTGCTCGACGACGCGCTGCTGTCGAGTCAGAACCTGGAGCATTTCCGGACGACATTGCGGCCCAAGGCATTCGGTGCCTGCTATCTGGATCTTCTGACCAGGGACGACGATCTCGACTTCTTCATCGTGTCCTCCTCGGTGTCCGGACTGTTCGGCTCACCCGGCCAGGCCAACTACTCGACCGCCAACGCGCTGCTCGACGGGCTGGTCGCACAGCGGCAGGCGGCGGGTCTGCCGGCGACCGGGATCAACTTCGGCCCCTGGGCCCAGGGCGGCATGGCCTCGTCGGAGGCCGCGCGCACCAATATCGCTGCGCAAGGCCTGATTCCGCTGGAGCCCTCGACCGCGCTGGCTGCTCTCGCCGAAGTCGTCGCCAACGGAACGGCCCAGGCGGCCGTCATCAAAGCCAACTGGCAGCGTGCCGCCAAGGTGCTGGGTAGTTCCCGTCCGCCGATTCTCGACCTGGTGTTGCCCAGCGCGGCAGCGGAGGTGACCGGCGACAGTGAGTTGCTGCGGCAGCTGCAGGACATCCCGGTGGCGCAACGCGGTGCTTTCGTCACCGAATTCCTGCAGCGCGAGGTGCAGGGTTTCCTGCGGCTCGCCCAGCCGCCGGCCGCGACCAGCAGGTTCCTCGACCTGGGTACCGACTCGCTGATGGCGGTCGAACTCCGCAACCGGCTGCACAGCCAGTTCGGCGGCCAGCTGACGATCAACGCGACCGCGGTGTTCGACTATCCGACGATCGGCGGCCTCGGTGAGTACCTGGCCAGTCAGCTACCCGAAGCCGACTCGGTGCCGCGCGAGTCGGAGTCCGGGGCGCCCGCCGAGCCGGCAGCCTCAACGACCGGCGAGACCGGCTAAGCCCACCAGGAGCAGCAGACCGCCGACCACGGCCAGCAGGACGGCGACCTCTGCGCGCCGTCGCGATCGAACCCAATCGTGCGCCGCGGCCATCCCGGCACGCGTCGCCTGTGGCGCGAAGGCATATGCGAGAAGCGGGATCTCGACGGCGCCGAAGGCGACGATGTGGAACATCACCAGGGCTTCGATCTGAGTGATCGCCGCCGCACCGGACGCCAGGATGACCGCCAGCACAGCAAGGTAGTCCGCCGACGGCAGTGCGATCCCCAGGCCCATCGCCGCGGCGACCCACAGCGACCGGCCGCCGCCCAGCCGTCGCGCCCGCGCCGCCAATCTTTCCTGGCGGGGGCCGAACCACCGGGTGACGTCGTGCACGGCCAGCACGGCGGCGGCCAGCAGCGCCAGCGCGCCGATCAGTATCTGAACCGTGGGCAAGGTGAAGTGGGCGGACCCCGGCAATCTGCGCCGGAAGACGAACAGGACGCCCAGTCCCACGGTCATGCCCATCGCGAAACCGCCGGACAAGAACGCCAGCAGTTGCAGCACCGGCCGCGGCCGGTTCAGCATCAGCGCCGTCATACCGATCCGGAACGGTTCGAGGCTCACCGCCAACGCCATCACCAGGACGGTGATCAGCATGGGTTCGCGCCGCGTGGCACCCGCACGGCAAGCATGGCCACCAGACCCGCCGCCAGAACCACGCACAACCCGCCCATCCCGGCCCGGTCGGTGCCGAACAGATCCACGAAGGTGAAGAACATCCACGGCGCCAGAAACGACGCGGCGCGTCCGGTGGTGGTGTACAGCCCGAAAGCCACACCTTCCTTGCCGTCAGCGGACATTCGCAGCATCAGCGCCCGTGCGGCGGCCAGGATCGGACCGACGAAGAGGCAGAGCAGCAGCCCGCAGATCCAGAATGTCAGCGGCCCGGAGAGCGCCAGCAGCGCCAACCCGACGGCGATCATGGCGGTCAGCGCACCGGTGATGACGGTCTTGGCGCCCATCCGGTCGGTGAGCAGGCCGCCACCCACCGCGCCGATCGCCGCGACGATGCTGGCGCACACCCCGAACACCAGCACGTCGGCCTGCGATATCCCGTACACGGCGACACCGAGCACCGCGCCGAACGCGAAGACACCCGTCAGCCCATCCCGGAATACGGCACTGGCCAACAGGTAGTAGATGACGTTGCGGTCACGCCGCCACTCCCCCTGCACGTCGTGCCAGAGCGTGCGATAGGCGCTGCGCAGGCCGCCGACCGGCGGACGGTCGGCGGTGACCCGCTCGCGCAGCGAGAACAGCAACGGTCCGGCGAACAGCGCCAGCCACGCCGCCGCGAAGAGCATCGCCATCCGAACGTGCTGGCCATGCGCCGCCGCGAGGTGAAGCATGCCCCGGGTGTCGCCATCGCCCTGCATGAATCCGACGTACAGGATCAGCAGCAACAGGACGCTGCCGGAAAAGCCCGCGGCCGAGCCGATTCCGGAGATCTTTCCCATGCTCTGCGGTTTTGCCAGCTGGCCCAGCATCGCGTTGTACGGCACCGTCGCGAGGTCACTGCACGCCGCGGTGCACGCCAGCAGAACCAATCCGAGCCACAGGTAGTGGTAATCGGCGTCGATGAGGCTCATCGCCGATGTCAGTGCGACGACCATGCCGGTGAGCATCGCCAGAGTGGTGCCGCGGCGGTGGGGGGCGTCGGCCCATACCCCGGTCACCGGCGCCAGGAACGCGACGAGCAGCCCGGCGACCGTCAGCGCCCTGCCCAGCCAGCTTGCCGGTGACGTGGCGCCGGGCAGCCCCGCGCCGACCTGCCCGGTGAGGTAGACGGAGAAGACGAAAGTGCCGACGACCGCGTTCACTCCCGTTGCGCCGCAGTCCCACAGTGCCCACGCCACCACCCGAGACCGGGAGGTACTCGCGGATTCGACCGCGTGGCTGCTCATGGCCGCACTCCAGTGCTCTCCAGTGCTCTCCGACGCCGCAGTCACATCGACTGCTGACACATGCTCCCATGCTCAGCACACGTTCCAAGGCTCAGCCGCTTCGCCGAGCCGACGATCCGGGTGGGTCGCGACCCGCCTACGAACCCTCAGCAGCTGCATCTTCGTCGTCTCCGCTGTCGCGGAGGAGCAGTTTTTCTGGGTGGTGGAATGTGTTTGTTCTGGGTTGGCCGTGGTCGAGGTGTGCCGGTGGGATGGTGTGGGTGTCGCCGTTTCTGGCTCGTCGGGTTTTCCAGCCGCCGGTGGTGATGAGTTGGTGGTGGGGTCC
>DASTNJ010000079.1:0-38630 GCA_035721065.1 Mycobacterium sp. | reverse complement strand
GAGATGGACGCCAAGGAGTTGTGGGAGACCACGATGGACCCGTCGGTGCGGGTGCTGCGCCAGGTCACGCTCGACGACGCCGCCGCGGCCGACGAGTTGTTCTCCATCCTGATGGGCGAGGACGTCGAGGCGCGGCGCAGCTTCATCACGCGCAACGCCAAGGACGTCCGCTTTCTCGATGTCTAGCGGCATCCGGCGACCGGCCGCCACCCCCGACCTTCCGACCCCTTACCGAACGGGAACCAGATGACAGACACCACGCTGCCGCCCGACGACTCGATGGACCGGATCGAACCGGTCGACATCCAGCAGGAGATGCAGCGCAGCTACATCGACTACGCGATGAGTGTGATCGTCGGCCGCGCGCTGCCCGAGGTGCGCGACGGCCTCAAGCCGGTGCACCGGCGGGTGCTGTACGCGATGTTCGATTCGGGGTTCCGCCCGGATCGCAGCCACGCCAAATCGGCTCGCTCGGTCGCCGAGACGATGGGCAACTACCACCCGCACGGCGATGCGTCGATCTACGACACCCTGGTGCGGATGGCCCAGCCGTGGTCGTTGCGCTACCCGCTGGTCGACGGGCAGGGCAACTTCGGCTCGCCGGGCAACGACCCGCCGGCGGCGATGCGGTATTGCGTTACCGGAGACGCGCTGGTCGACCTACCGCTGGGACGATCGGTGCGTATCGCGGACATCGTCCCAGCCGCTCGGCCGAATTCCGACAACGCGATCGAACTGAAAGTGCTTGACCGGCACGGCAATCCCGTCGTAGCCGATCGGCTGTTCCATTCCGGTGCACACCAGACGTACACCGTGCGCACCGCCGAAGGCTACGAAGTCACCGGCACCGCCAACCATCCGTTGCTCTGCCTGGTCGACGTCGGTGGCGTGCCGACACTCCTGTGGAAACTGATCGAAGAGATACGGCCCGGCGACTTCGCTGTGCTGCGGCGCGCCGACTGTGTAGGTTCTGTTCGCGAATTACCGCAAATCGCAAACACAAGGTGCACAGTCGACGACGTCCCCGGTCTGGCGAGGCTGCTGGCGGCCCATGGCAGCGATCCGGATGTCCGCGCCATCGCGACCGAACTCACCGACGGCCGGTTCTACTACGCGCGCGTGGCGACGGTCACCGACGCCGGTGTGCAACCGGTGTACAGCCTGCGGGTTGACACCCAAGACCACGCGTTCATCACCAACGGGTTCGTCAGCCACAACACCGAAGCGCGCCTGACCCCGCTGGCGATGGAGATGTTGCGCGAAATCGACGAGGAGACAGTCGATTTCACACCCAACTACGACGGACGGGTGCAAGAACCCACCGTGCTGCCGAGCAGGTTCCCCAACCTGCTGGCCAACGGTTCGGGCGGCATCGCGGTCGGGATGGCGACCAACATCCCGCCGCACAACCTGCGCGAGCTGGCCGAGGCGGTGTACTGGGCGCTGGAGAACTTCGACGCCGACGAGGAGACGACGCTGGCCGCCGTGATGGAGCGGGTCAAAGGCCCCGACTTCCCCACCTCCGGGCTCATCGTCGGCTCGCAGGGCATCACCGCCGCGTACCAGACCGGCCGCGGGTCGATCCGGATGCGCGGCGTGGTGGAGATCGAAGAGGATTCCCGGGGACGGGCGCATCTGGTCATCACCGAGCTGCCGTACCAGGTCAACCACGACAACTTCATCACCTCGATCGCCGAGCAGGTCCGCGACGGCAAGCTGGCCGGGATCGCCAACATCGAAGACCAGAGCAGCGACCGGGTGGGCCTGCGGATCGTCGTCGAACTCAAACGCGACGCGGTGGCCAAAGTGGTGCTCAACAACCTGTACAAGCACACGCAGCTGCAGACCAGCTTCGGCGCCAACATGCTGGCGATCGTCGACGGGGTGCCGCGCACGCTGCGGCTCGACCAGCTGATCCGGCACTACGTCGACCACCAGCTGGACGTGATCGTGCGCCGAACCACCTACCGGCTGCGCAAGGCGAACGAACGCGCTCACATCCTGCGCGGGCTGGTGAAGGCCCTCGACGCACTCGACGAGGTGATCGCGCTGATCCGGGCCTCGGAGACGGTCGACGTCGCCCGGCAGGGCCTGATCGACCTGCTCGACGTCGACGACATCCAGGCGCAGGCGATCCTGGACATGCAGCTGCGCCGGCTGGCGGCCCTGGAACGGCAGAAGATCATCGACGACCTGGCCAAGATCGAAGCCGAGATCGCCGACCTGGAGGACATCCTGGCCAAGCCGGAACGGCAGCGCGGGATCGTCCACGACGAACTCGCCGAGATCGTCGGCAAGTACGGCGATGACCGCAAGACCCGGATCGTGGCGGCGGAAGGGGAGGTCAGCGACGAAGACCTGATCGCCCGCGAGGACATCGTCGTCACCATCACCGAGACGGGTTATGCGAAGCGAACCAAGACCGACCTGTACCGCAGCCAGAAACGGGGCGGCAAGGGAGTGCAGGGCGCCGGCCTGAAACAGGACGACATCGTCGCGCACTTCTTCGTCTGCTCCACCCACGACTGGATCCTGTTCTTCACCACCCAGGGCCGGGTGTACCGGGCCAAGGCGTACGAGCTGCCGGAGACAGCGCGCAACGCACGCGGCCAGCACGTCGCCAACCTGCTGGCATTCCAGCCGGAGGAGCGGATCGCGCAGGTCATCCAGATCAAGGGCTACGAGGACGCGCCATATCTGGTGCTGGCGACCCGCAACGGGCTGGTCAAGAAGTCGCGGCTGACCGACTTCGACTCGAACCGCTCCGGCGGGATCGTGGCGGTCAACCTGCGTGACGGCGACGAGCTGGTGGGGGCCGTGCTGTGCTCCGCCGAGGACGATCTGCTGCTGGTCTCGGCCAACGGGCAGTCGATCCGTTTCTCGGCGACCGACGAGGCGCTGCGCCCGATGGGCCGGGCCACCTCGGGGGTGCAGGGCATGCGGTTCAACGCCGACGACCGGCTGCTCTCGCTGAACGTGGTCCGGGAGGGCACCTATCTGCTGGTGGCGACCTCGGGCGGCTACGCGAAGCGCACCGCGATCGACGAGTACACCGCGCAGGGCCGTGGCGGCAAGGGGATCCTGACCATTCAGTACGATTCTCGACGGGGCCGGCTGGTCGGGGCGCTGATCGTAGACGAGGACAGCGAGCTTTACGCCATCACCTCCGGCGGTGGGGTGATTCGCACCGCGGCGCGGCAGGTCCGCAAGGCCGGGCGCCAGACCAAGGGTGTCCGGTTGATGAACTTGGGCGAGGGCGACACACTGTTAGCCATCGCCCGCAATGCCGACGAAGAGGCGGCCGACGACGAAGACCCGGGTACCTGACCGGATTATCGGCGGAGACCCGCAGGTAAGGAGCCGTGAGTGACTGCACCGAACGAGCCGGGAAATCCCGGACCGGACGGCGGCCCGGGAAACGGGGACGGCTCGACCCAGCGGGTCGGCCAGCATGCCGCGCCCGCTCCGGCGGTCGGCCGGGGCGCCGAGTTCGGCGAGGCGACGTCGCCGGAGCCGCCGAAGAAGCGCGCACCCGCCAGGCGGCCGCAGGCCACCGCGCCCCGGCCGACGGAACAGCCCCGCCACCAGGAGCCCCCACCGGCCGCCCAGGCACCCGGCGTCCCCGGGCTCGACGCGCAACTGCGCAGGTTCGTCCCCGGCACGGCCGCGGCGGGCGCCCAGCCCGGGCAGGCAGCGCCCGCAGCCGACGATCTCGGGGCGACCCGCATCGATAGCCAGCCGGTCGAAACGTACGGCACCGAACTGCCGGACCTGTCCGATCCGCCGCCGCCGGTACAGCGCCAGCCGGCCATACCACGCATGCAGGTGGGTGCCCGGGCACGCGGCCCGGTCCGGGCCAGCATGCAGGTGCGGCGGATCGACCCGTGGAGCACGTTGAAGGTGTCGCTGCTGCTGTCGGTGGCGCTGTTCTTCGTCTGGATGATCGCGGTGGCGGTTCTCTACCTCATGCTGGGAGCCATGGGTGTGTGGAGCAAGTTGAACAGCAACATGGGCGACCTGCTGACCAACACCACGGGTGCCGCGGATCTGGTCTCGGCGTCGTCCATCTTCGGCGGCGCATTCCTGATCGGGCTGGTCAACATCGTCTTGCTGACCGCGATGGCCACCCTCGGCGCGGTGATCTACAACGTCAGCACCGACGTGGTCGGCGGTATCGAGGTGACCCTGGCCGACCGAGACTGAGTGCCGGTCCGCGCCGGCCGCCCGGTCGGGACAGTCGGTATTTTGGGAGAGCACGGCGGGTGCGGTAAATTCAGCGCTCGGCCGTATGCGCGTACGGGCCTATAGCTCAGGCGGTTAGAGCGCTTCGCTGATAACGAAGAGGTCGGAGGTTCGAGTCCTCCTAGGCCCACCAGCCCACTAGTCGGCATGGCCGACCGGCGGGCTGATCACCACGAGGGGCCTTAGCTCAGGTGGTAGAGCGCTGCCTTTGCAAGGCAGAAGTCAGGGGTTCGAATCCCCTAGGCTCCACTCGCGCGACCGGCCACCGCCGGGCCCGGCTGGTCGGCCGACGGCGCGCTGGTCCGCGACGATTGGCGGATGATCACAAATGCGGCCGCGCCTGCCGTCAACACCGCGGCGCCGACGCCGACCATCAGCCCGGGGCGCCACCCGCGCGCCCGGCCCGATTCGCGGACCTGCTGGAGTGCCTCCGGAATTCCGACGAGCGCCTCCTGCGCCGAGGCCAAACCCTGCTCGAGCAGATCCGGAGCGGCGGCGACCTCTCGAGCCAGGCGGCTCTCCCGGTAGCGCTTATAGAGGTGTGCGGCGCCGGTCACCGCGGAGTTCACGCCGAGCCCGACGACACCGCGGGTCACGTCCACCGGACCGGTCGCGGTGTGGGTCAGGCCGCGGGTCAACCGCCGCCCCGGAGTCAGCTTGGTCTCGGTGTCGAGTGTCTCGGTGGGCATCAACGGCCTTTCTCGAAGTGCCGGCGGGTGAGCTAAACACTACCCACGGCGTAGCCCGTCCCGGCGTGAATGGCACACTGTCATCCCGTGACCTCCAGCCCCAACGCCACCGCGACCGCCACGCTGCACACCAACCGCGGCGACATCAAGATCGCGCTGTTCGGCAACCACGCGCCCAAGACCGTCGCCAACTTCGTCGGGCTCGCGCAGGGCACCAAGGAGTACTCGACGACGAACGCCTCCGGCGGGACATCCGGCCCGTTCTATGACGGCGCGGTGTTTCACCGGGTGATCGGCGGCTTCATGATCCAGGGCGGCGACCCGACCGGGACCGGTCGCGGCGGGCCCGGCTACAAGTTCGCCGACGAGTTCCACCCCGAGCTGCAGTTCGACCGGCCGTACCTGCTGGCGATGGCCAACGCCGGCCCGGGCACCAACGGCTCGCAGTTCTTCATCACCGTCGGCCAGACGCCGCACCTGAACCGGCGGCACACCATCTTCGGCGAGGTGGTCGACGCCGACTCACAACGTGTCGTCGACGCGATCGCGACCACCGCCACCGACGCCGGCGACCGGCCGTCCGAGCCGGTCGTCATCGAGTCGGTGACCATCAGCTGACCCGGCCGAGCCCGGGTGGGCCGGCTCAGCGGTCGGGACGCCCGCTGCCGAAGCCGGCCGCGGTGAGCGAGTCCAGCACGTCCAGCGGGTTCGCCCCGAGGTCCCACCGCGACAGGACCAGCAACCGGTCGTCGTGAGACTCGATCTCCAGCAGCCGCACCTTGCGCCCGATGCGGCGGAATTCGGTGATCCGGATCAACCGGACGGCGGCGCGCGGCAGCACCTGGTCGCACCACCAGCCCCGCACCAGCAGGCCGTCCGGGGTGAGAGCCAGCTTGGGCCGGGCGCGCCAGGATCCGCCGGCGAACACCAGCAGGCCGACCGCGGCGATTCCGGCCAGCACCCGGCCCGGAAGATCTGTGACGCCCGTCACAGAACAGGTAGCCAGGATCGCGCCGGCGACCGCGCAACCAGCGATGCCGCCCGGCCGCGGCGCCCACTGTGTTTGCTGGGCCATGGTCACCCGCCCCACCAGGGCTGACGCCGGTTATCTACAGGAGTTGTGCACAATGGGGATGAATGACATCGATGTGATTGCGCGTGGCTCAATGCCAACGCATCGTGAGCAGCAGTCCGGTGATCATGAAAGCGAACGCGATGGCGTAGTTCCACGGACCGAGTTCGGCCATCCAGCTGAGCGCCGCGGGGGCGTCCAGCCCGGTGGCCGCCAGCTGGAACACCATCAGCCAGGCCAAGCCGACCAGCATCAACCCGCAGAACAACACCACGAACCAGACGCTCGACGGCCCGGCCTTGACCTTGACCGGCGTGCGGCTGACCGTGCTGGCCGTGAAGTTGCTCTTCTTACGAACCTTGGACTTGGGCATTCCTACCTCGGGACAGTGCGACGGTAAACCTGCGAGTATTGCTCGGGTAGAGAGTAGCCGAGCGGGTCGCAGCCATCAGCCGAGCGGTGATCGCAAGCGCTGCGGAGCAGGGTGCAGCGGGTCGCCGCCATAGACTCGACGGGGGTGCGACGGGTCGCCGGTGAGGGACCTGATTGGGGACGCGATGACGCAGGGCGCAGACGCCGCCGGGAGCCGGCGCTCCCCCTGGCGGTTCGGCGTGCCGCTGGTCTGCCTGCTGGCCGGGTTGCTGCTGTCGACAACCCACGGGGTTGCCGGCGGCCACGAGATCCGCCGCGGCGACGCCCCACGCCTGGTCGACCTGGTTCGCAGCACCCAGTCGGCGGTGCAGCGGCTCGACGCTCAGCGGGAGGCGCTGGCCGCCACGATCGAATCCGCCCACGGCCGTTCTTCGGGCACCGCGCTGTCGGCGATGCTCAACCGCGCCGCGCAGTTGTCCGACGCCGCCGGTCTGGACGCGATGCGCGGGCCCGGCCTGGTGGTGACGCTGACCGACGCCCAGCGGGACGCCAACGGCCGGTTCCCGCGCGACGCCTCCCCCGACGACCTGGTGGTGCACCAGCAGGACATCGAGGCGGTGATCAACGGGCTCTGGCAGGGCGGCGCTGAGGCGATCCAGATGCAGGACCAGCGCCTGGTGGCCACGTCGGCCCCGCGCTGCGTCGGCAACACCCTGCTGCTGGGCGGGCGTACCTACAGCCCGCCCTACACACTCGTCGCGATCGGGGACGTGGCCGCCATGCAGGCGGCGCTGGCGGCCGCTCCCCTGGTCACCCTGTACAAGCAGTACGTGGTGCGGTTCGGCCTGGGTTACAGCGAACGGCCCGGCGCCGACCTGCAGGTCGCCGGGGCGGCGGGCCCGGCGCGGATGCGCTTCGCGGCGCCGGCCGGTCCGGTCGACTACTGATCAGCCCCGGTAGCCTGTCAGGCGTGCGGATTCTGGTCGTCGACAACTACGACAGCTTCGTCTTCAACCTGGTGCAGTACCTGGGCCAGCTGGGGGTCGACGCTGAGGTGTGGCGCAACGACGACCCGAGGCTGATCGACGCGGCGAGCCCCGCCGGGGCCGTCGGCCAGTTCGACGGCGTGCTGCTCAGCCCGGGACCGGGCACCCCGGAACGGGCCGGCGCCTCGATCGAACTGGTGCGGGCATGTGCGTCGACCCGAACCCCACTGCTCGGCGTGTGCCTGGGTCACCAGGCCATCGGGGTGGCCTTCGGCGCCACGGTGGGCCGGGCGCCGGAGTTGCTGCACGGCAAGACCAGCACCGTCTTTCACGCCGATGTTGGTGTGCTGCAGGGCATTCCGGACCCGTTCGTCGCGACGCGCTACCACTCGCTGACCATCCTGCCGGAGACCCTGCCGGCCGAGCTGGAGGTGACGGCGCGCACCGGCAGCGGAGTGATCATGGGTGTGCAGCACGTCGAGCTGCCCATCCACGGCGTGCAATTCCATCCCGAGTCCATCCTCACCGAGGGCGGCCACCGGATGCTGGCCAACTGGCTGGCCTACTGCGGACCGGTCGGCGACGCGGGCGCATGGGAGGCGCTGGTGCGCCGGCTGGAAAGTGAAGTGACCGAGACGGTGCGGGCTGTCTCGGTGCCGGCCGCGGCTGTGCCGGCCGACCCCGTCGGCTACTGACCGAATCTCAGCGTGATCGCACCGCCGGTGTTGACACCCTGGCCCGGCGCCGGGCTCTGGTAGAGCACCCGGTTGTGCCCGGCGCCGCCGGCATCGACGTCGGCGCCCTTGACCAGCATTCCGGTCCAGCCCAGTGCGCGCAGCTGCGGTTCGGCATCCGTCCAGAACATCCCGGCCAGGTCGGGCATCACGAACTGGTTGCCCCGCGACACCTGCAGTTCGATGACGGAGTCCAGCGGCACCGTCTCACCGGTCGGCGGATTGGTGCCGATCACCTCGCCGGCCGAGCGGGGGCTGTCCACCGACGTCTCGGTGAATGTGGTGAAGCCGTAGACGGTCAGCTTCTTCTCGGCCAGTTCCACGGTCTGGCCGCCGACGTCGGGCACCGGCTTGGTCTCCGGACCGGAGCCGACCAGGACAGCGATCTCGTTGGTGACCGCGGCAGCCTGGTCGGCCGGCGGGTTCGTGCCGAGCACCTTGTCCTTCTGCTCCGGCGCGGACGGCGTGTCCACCTGCTTGAACTTGGTGAACCCGGCGGCCTTGAGCTTCTTCACCGCGTCGGCGAAGCTCAGCGATGAGACGTCGGGCAGCTGGTGCTGCTCCGGCCCGTAGGACACGTAGACGGTGATCTTGTCGCCCTTGTTCACCTCGACGTTCTCCGGCGGATCGGTGTTGATCACGTGATCCGGCGGGATGACGGCGTCCGCCTTCTGCTCGGTCCGGATTTTGAAACCCTTGTTCTGCAGCTCGGCGATCGCGTCCACCGACGCCTGGCCGCGCACATCGGGCACCTGCACCGGGTGGGTACGGCCGCCGGATGTGTTGATCAGCACGGTGACGATCACGGTCAACACGGCCAGGAAGACCGCCGCGACCAGCCATCGGCCCACCGATCCGGCACCGCGCTCCCGGTCGAACTCGAGAGCGTGCCGACGCGCTCCGTCGCCTCGCGCCGCCGCGCCGCCCCCGGTCGCGGCCAGCATCGACGACCGTTCGGCCTCGGTGAGCACCTTGGGCGCCTCCGGCGGTTCGCCGTCGTGCACCCGGACCAGATCCGCGCGCAACTCGGCCGCCGTCTGGTAGCGGTTGTCCGGATTCTTGGCCAGCGCTTTGAGCACCACCGCATCCAATCCCGCGGACAGGCCGGGATGCCGCTGCGACGGCGGCACCGGGTCCTCGCGAACGTGCTGGTAGGCCACCGACACTGGCGAGTCGCCGACGAAAGGCGCTTCGCCGGTGAGGATTTCGTAGAGAACGCAGCCGAGCGAATAGACGTCCGAGCGGGCGTCGACGGGTTCGCCGCGGGCCTGTTCCGGCGACAGGTACTGCGCGGTGCCGATCACCGCCGCGGTCTGGGTGACCCGGTTGCCGCTGTCGGCGATCGCCCGGGCGATGCCGAAGTCCATCACCTTGACCGCGTTGGTGGTGCTGATCATGATGTTCGCCGGCTTGACGTCGCGGTGGATGATGCCGTGCTGGTGGCTGAAGTTCAGTGCCTGGCAGGCGTCAGCGATCACCTCGATCGCCCGGGTCGGCGGCATCGGCCCGTCGTTCTGCACGATGTCGCGCAGGGTGACCCCGTCGACGAACTCCATCACGATGTAGGGCAGCGGGCCGGCCGGTGTGGTGGCTTCGCCGGTGTCGTACACCGCGACGATCGCCGGGTGGTTGAGCGCCGCGGCGTTCTGCGCTTCGCGGCGGAACCGCAGGTAGAAGCTGGGGTCGCGAGCCAGGTCGGCGCGCAGGATCTTGACCGCGACGTCGCGGTGCAGCCGCAGGTCGCGGGCGAGGTGTACCTCCGACATGCCGCCGAAACCGAGGATCTCCCCGAGCTCGTAGCGATCCGACAGCAGCTGGGGGGTGGTCATCGCGGAATCCTGTACCGGACCGGTGACGGCGCGGAGTCCGGTGAGCGGATCTCCGGGTGCATCGGGGCGCCGGTTCCGGTGACGCTCGGGGTGGCCGACTGCGGCTGCCCGGAGGAGTTCTTGGCGTTCGCCACGATGAGAATCGCGATGATGATCGCCAGCGCACCCAGCACCCCGGCCGCCCACAGCAGTGCCCGTTGACCGGCCGAGAAGGTGCGCCGCGGCGGTGGCGGCCGGTGTGCGGCGGTGGCCGGGCGCGCGCGGCGGGCGGCCATGGCCCGGGCCGAGGTGGCCGACGCGATCCGGGTCGCTCCGGTCGACGGGATGGAGGACGGGATGGCCCGCCCGGGCGGCGGGGCCTGCCCCGGCCGGGGCGGTCGCCGACCGGCCCGGACCGCAGCGACGGCGTCGGCGAACGGCCCGCCGCTGCGGTAACGCATCCCGGGGTTCTTCGCCAGGGTTATCTCGATCAGTTCCCGGACATTCGGCGGCAGCTCCGCCGGCAGCGGCGGGGGTGGTTCCTTGATGTGCTTCATCGCCACGGTCAGCGCGCCGTCCCCGATGAACGGGCGCCGGCCGGCCAGCACCTCGTAGCCGACCACCCCCAGCGAGTACACGTCGCTGGCGGCGGTCGCGTCCTGGCCGAGGGCCTGTTCCGGGGCGATGTACTGGGCGGTGCCCATCACCATCCCGGTCTGGGTGACGGGGGCGGCGTCGACGGCTTTGGCGATGCCGAAATCGGTGATCTTCACCTGCCCGGTGGGCGTGATCATGATGTTGCCCGGTTTGACGTCCCGGTGCACCAGGCCCGCACTGTGCGCCACCTGCAGGGCTCGGCCGGTCTGTTCCAGCATGTCGAGTGCGTGCCGCAGGGAGAGTCGCCCGGTGCGTTTGAGCACCGAGTTGAGCGGCTCGCCGTTGACCAGCTCCATCACCAGATAGGCGGTGCGGCCCTCGCCGTCCAGCTCGGTTTCGCCGTAGTCGTGCACGCTGGCGATGCCCGGGTGGTTGAGCATCGCGGTGTTGCGCGCCTCGGCGCGGAACCGCTCGATGAACTCCGGGTCGGAGGAGAACTCGGCTTTGAGCACCTTGACCGCGACCCGGCGGCCGAGGCGGCTGTCGGTGGCCTCCCAGACCTGGCCCATGCCACCGGTCGCGATCAGCCGCTGCAGCCGGTAGCGCCCGGACAGCGTCGCGCCAACCTGCAAACTCATGATCTCCCCCGCAGGGCGGCTTCGATCACGGCCCGACCGACGGGGGCGGCGAGCCTTCCGCCGGTGGCCGAGAGCGAGCCGCCGGCGTCCGCGCCGGGCACACCCGCTGTTCCCGCTGATCCCTCTACGAGCACCGCCACCGCGACCTTCGGGGCGGCGGCCGGGGCGAACGCGATGTACCAGGCGTGCGGCGGGGTGTTGCGCGGATCGGTCCCGTGCTCGGCGGTGCCGGTTTTGGAGGCGATCGCGACGCCGGGAATCGCGCCGTCCTGCTGGGTGGCCCGCTCGGCGTCGATCATCAATTCGGTGAGCTTGGCGGCGACCGACGTGGACACCGCCCGGCGCAGCTCACGCGGCGCGGTGGTGGCCACGCCGGCGAGGTCCGGCCCCTCCAGGCTGTCCACCAGATAGGGCTGCATCGTCACCCCACCGTTGGCGATGGTGGCCGCGATCAGCGCATTGCCCAGCGGTGTGACGGCCACGTCCTTCTGGCCGATGCTCGACATCGCCAGGGCGGCCGCATCCGGGATCGGACCGAGGGTGGACTCGGCCACCTGCAGCGGCATCGGATCGGGCACGATGTCCAGCCCGAAACCCAGCGCGGTGCTGCGCAGGGCGTCGGCGCCGGTGCTGACGCCCAGTTGGACGAACGCCGTGTTGCAGGACCGCGCGAAAGCGACCCGCAGCGGCACCGTGTGCTCGCTGCCCGCGCACGCGGTGCCGTCGTAGTTCTCCAGGGTGACCGTGCTGTCCGGCAACTCGATCCGCGGCGCCGCGGTCAGCTGGTCGTTCTCGCTCGCACCCGCGGCCAGCGCGGCCGCGGTGGTGATCACCTTGAACGTGGAGCCCGGCGGGTAGGTCTCGCCGATGGCGCGGTTGGTCAGCGGGGTGTCCGCGCTGTCCCGCAACCGCTGCCACGCCTGCCCCTGCTTCTCGGCGCTGTGCGCGGAGAGCTGGTTGGGGTCGTAGGACGGCGACGACACCAGTGCGAGGATCTTCCCGGTGGCCGGCTCCAGCGCCACCACCGCGCCGCGGCACGGCCCGTTGCAACCCCGCTGCAGGGCGTCCCAGCCGGCTTGCTGCACCCTCGGGTTGATGGTGGTCTCGACGTTGCCGCCGCGCGGGCCCCGCCCGGTGAAGAAGTCGGCCAGACGCTGTCCGAACAGTCGCGGGTCCGAGCCGTTGAGCACCGGGTCCTCGGCGCGTTCCAGGCCGCTGCTGGAGTACCGCAGTGAGTAAAAGCCGGTGACCGGCGCGTACACCAGCGGGTTGGGATACACGCGCTGGAACGGAATGCGGTCGTCGGTCGCCACCGAGTAGGCCAGCAGCTGGCCGCCGGCGGTGATCTGGCCGCGCTGGCGGGAGTATTCGTCGAGCAGCACCCGCTGGTTGCGCGGGTCGGCGCGCAGCCCGTCCGAGGCGAAGACCTGGGTGCGGGTGGCGTTGGCCAGCAATAGGACGATCAGCGCCATCAGGATCATCGCGATGCGCCGCAGCGACGTGTTCATACGCGCCCGATCACCTCGGTGCCGGCGTCGGCGATCGGCGACATGCTGACCGGCCGGCTGCTCAGCGGCCGGCGTGCGGCGTGCGAGACGCGCGCAAGCAGCGCCAGCAGTATGTAGTTGGCCAGCAACGACGACCCGCCGTAGGACAACCACGGGGTGGTTAGTCCGGTCAGCGGGATCAACTTGGTCACACCGCCCACGACGATGAACAGCTGGATGCCCAGGGTGGCGGCCAGCCCGGCGGCCAGCAATTTGCCGAAACTGTCGCGGACGGCGATGGCGGTGCGCAGGCCGCGCAGGATCACGATGGTGTACAGCATCAGCACGCCGGCCAGACCGACCAGCCCCAGTTCTTCGCCGAACGCCGCGATGATGAAGTCGGTCGACACCGCCGGCACGTAGCCGGGCTGCCCATTGGCCAGGCCGGTGCCGAACATGCCGCCGGTGGCGAAGCTGAACAGCGATTGAACCATCTGGTAGCCGCCGCCCTCCGGATCGGCGAACGGGTCCAGCCAGGTCTGCACCCGGACCCGGACATGGCCGAAGAGGAAGTACGCCGCGACGCTGGCGGCGGCGAACAGGATCAGGCCGAGGACCGTCCAGCTCAGCCGGCGGGTGGCGATGTAGACGACCATCAGAAACGATGCGTACAGCAGCAGCGAGGTACCCAGGTCCTTCTCCAGCGCCATCACGCCGACCGCGATCACCCAGGCCGCCAGCAGCGGTGCGAGGTCCCGCGGGCGGGGCAGGTTCATCCCCCAGATGTGCCGGCCGGCGCTGACGAACAGGCCGCGTTTGGCCACCAGCACCGTGGCGAAGAAGACCAGCAGCAGGATTTTGGAGAACTCGGCCGGCTGGATGGAGAACAGGTGCGGCAGCCGGATCCAGATTTTGGCGCCCTGCTGTTCGGAGACCGACGACGGCAGCAGGGCGGGAATGACCAGCAGCACCAGGCCGATCAGCCCGCTGAGATAGCCGCTGGCCGCGAGTTGGCGATGATCCTTCAGCCCGACCAGCACCAGTGCGAACGCGATCACCGCGACCAGTGTCCAGAGCATCTGCAGCCCGGCGCTCGGCCGCTCGGCGGCGTCGCCGACGCCGACGCCCAGGTCGATCCGGTGGATCATCACCAGGCCCAGCCCGTTGAGCAGCGCCACCACCGGAAGCAGCAGCGGGTCGGCGTAGCGGGCATAGCGCCGGGTGATCAGGTGCGCGAACGTGAACAGCGCCAGAAACGCCACCGCGTACCGGGCCAGCTCCCAGCGCACACCCTGCTCCTGGCCGGCTTCGACGATCAGCAGAGCCACTGCGGTGATCAGCGTGGCGAAGCAGACCAGCAGCAGCTCGGCGTTACGCCGGTCCGGCAGGGCCGGCAACAGCGTCACCGGCGGTTGCGGCTGGGTTGTCATGCCGCTGCCCGGCATTCGGTGCCCGGTTCCGGCGGGGCCGGCGCCAGGTTGGTCGCCGTGGGAAGGTGCGGCACACCGTTGGCCGGCGCCGGAGCAGCTGTCTGGGCGGGCGGTGGGGCCGGCGCGGCACCCTGCGCCGGCGGCCGGTTGCCCGGGCCCGGCGCACCGGCCGGGCAGGGCGGCAGCAGCGAATCCTTGACCAGATTGTGCAGCTGCTTGATCGCGTCGTCCAGGGAGCCGACCGGCAGCCCGTTGGAGACCTGCTGACGGGCCGGCGGACGCAGGTCCTGCAGGGTCAGCGGTTGGCAGCCCATCGCCTTCGCCGACTGGCCGTAGCTGACCTGTACCAGCTCGCCGTGACTGTTGAGGCACCCCAGCTGGTAGGGGTCCTGGAGCCGGAATCCGAGAATCGATCCCTGGACACCGCGCATGATCGAGACCGTGCCCTGATAGGCGGAGACGTAGTAGTAGGTGCGGGTCCAGATGCGTCCGATGAACAGCGCGGCCGCGATCAGCAACGCCAGCAGCACGGCGGCGGCCAGCAAACGGCGCCTGGACCGCGGTCGCAGGGCCGTCGGCGCGACTTTCGGCAGCACGCGTTCGGCGACCGCTTTGCTGCGGGTGATCGCGGACGCCCGCCCGGCCGCGCTGTCGGTCAGGTTGAGCGACTCGTCGTGGCCGGACACCGCGCCGGCCAGGATCGGCTGGGTCTGCCCGTCGTGCTCGTCGTCGACGACGTCGGCGACCACCACGGTGACGTTGTCGGGTCCGCCGCCGCGCAGCGCCAGTTCGATGAGCCGCAGCGCGCTGGCCTCGATGTCGGGTATCTGCAACGCCTCGCGGATGGTCTCGTCGGTGACCGGGTCGGAGAGACCGTCGGAACACAGCAGGTAGCGGTCGCCGACCTGAGCCTCGCGCATGGTCAGGGTGGGTTCCACCTCGTGACCGGTGAGCGCCCGCATGATCAGTGAGCGCTGCGGGTGGCTGTGCGCCTCCTCCGCGGTTATCCGGCCTTCGTCGACCAGGGTCTGGACGAAGGTGTCGTCGCGGGTGATCTGGGTGAGTTCGCCATCGCGCAGCAGGTAGCCGCGCGAGTCGCCGACGTGTGCCAGCCCGAGCCGGTTGCCGGCGAACAGGATCGCGGTCAGCGTCGTGCCCATCCCCTCGAGTTCCGGGTTGGACTGCACGTATGAGGCGATCGCCGAGTTTCCCTCCTGGATGCCGGCGTCGAGTTTGCCCAGCAGGTCGCCGCCCGGTTCGTCGTCGTCGAGGTGGGCCAGGGCCGCGATCACCAACTGGGAGGCCACCTCGCCGGCGGCGTGGCCGCCCATCCCGTCGGCCAGCGCCAGCAGCCGGGCGCCGGCGTAGACCGAGTCCTCGTTGTTGGTGCGGACCAGGCCGAGGTCGCTGCGCGCGGTGTACCGCAGGGTCATGCTCACGGGCGCAACTCGATCGCGGTCTTGCCGATCCGGACCGGCGTTCCGATGGGAACTCGCAATGCTGTGGTCACCTTCACCCTGTCAAGGTAAGTGCCGTTGGTCGATCCTAGGTCCTCGACATACCATTCCGACCCGCGCTGAGATAACCGGGCATGCCGGGTGGAGGCGTAGTCGTCGGTGAGCACCAGGGTGGAATCGTCGGCGCGGCCGATCACCACCGGTTGCTCGCCGAGGGTGATCCGCGCACCGCTCAGCGGCCCGTCGGTCACCACCAGGTAGTGCGCCACCGTTCGGCGTTGCCGCGACGGCAGCAGCCCGCCCGGCAGCGACAGCCCCCGGCGCACGATCACCGCGCCGGTGGGCGCGTAGATGTCGGTGCGCAGGATTCGCAGCACCGACCAGATGAAAAGCCACAGGAGGGTGAGAAAGCCGGCGCGCGTCAGTTGCAGCACCAGTCCCTGCATCCGACGTTCCTTCCGTCCGCGCGGCACCCCCGTCTCGGGCACATCGGCCACCGTCACGATACTTGGCCGGTTGTCGCATCGAACCTGGGTGAACCTCAGTGGATATGGACGACGATCTCGGAGTGGCCGACCCGGATCACGTCGCCGTCGGCCAGCTGCCACTCCTGGACCGGCGCGTTGTTCACCGTGGTGCCGTTGGTGGAGTTCAGATCGGAGAGCAGCGCCACCTGACCGTCCCAGCGAATGTCCAGGTGGCGGCGGGACACCCCGGTGTCCGGCAGCCGGAATTCGGCGTCCTGCCCACGGCCGACCACATTGCTGCCCCTGGTCAGCTGGTAGGTCCGGCCGCTGCCGTCGTCCAGCTGCAGGGTGACTGTGGCCGGCGCGGAGTAGCCCTGCTGTCCGTAACCGCCGTAGCCGGCGGGGGCGGCCGGAGGCTGTCCGTAGTCGCCGCGGTCTCCGTAGTCCCCGTAGTCGAAGCCGCCCGGCGCCGGGGCGTCGTACCCGCCGCGGGGCGCGGGCTGACCGTAGTCCTGGCCGTAGTTCTGGCCGTAGTCCTGCCCGAAATCCTGGGGGTAGCTCTGCCCCGGGTCCGGCCCGGGAATCCGCCCGAAGTCCCGGCTGCCCGAACTCTCGCCGTAGCTGCCGGCAGGCGGAGCCTCACCGTAGCGCCCGTATTCGGGCTGGCCGTAGTCCGGCCGGCCGTAGGGGTCGTCCTCCTGCTCGGGGTAGGGCGGACGCTGCTCGGGCTGCCCGTAGTCGTCTTGGCGGAAGGGCGCATGGCCGTAGTCGGGGTACCCAGGTTGGCCGGGTCCCGGTGCAGCCGCGGGTGGACCGGCGGGTGGACCTGCGGGGGGACCTGCGGGGGGAGCGTAGCCGCCCGGCGGCTGCTGGCGGCCGGGGTCCCAGCCGGACGGTAACGGCGGCTCAGGCTGCCCGCCGTGGCCGGCCGGAGGCCGCTGCTCATAGGGCGGCTGGTAGCCGGCCGGGCCCGGACCCGGCTGACCGGGGTAGCCGCCCTGGTCGGGGTAGCCACCGCCCGGCTCCGGGTAGCCGCCCTGGTCGGGGTAGCCGCCGCCCTGGTCGGGGCGCCGGGGCGGGGGGAAGCCGCCACCCGGCTGGCCCGGGTAGCCGCCCTGCTCCGGCGGGTAGGGACCCGGTGCCGGAGGGTAAGGACCGCGCGGTTCCTGCCCGCCCCGGGAATCGTCGTGGTGGCGCCCGTACCGGTCGTCGTAGTATTCCGGGTGCTCGTCGTCGGGCCGCCCCTGCCCCGGGCCGCCACGGTAGGTCGGGTTATCGGTCATCGATGACACTCCTGGTTCTGCGCTAGACGCATGATTCGATTGTGGCGGGCCGGGCTCACCGACCGTCTGGGGGGTGCCGACGTCGGGGTTGACGGTGCCGTGGACGCGAACCTGCCCGGTGTGCAGGTTCGGCGACCGCCGGAACCGAACAACCACATCACCATACGTTTGCCACCCCTGCTCCCCTAGGTATCCGGACAAATGGCTGGCGAACATGTCGCCCGTCAAATCCGGGTCCGACCCCACGTTGTCGTAATCCTGTACACCGAGCGTAATGACGTATTCGTTGGGTGCCAAAAGCCGATTGCCGGCCAGCGAGCGGATTCCGGCCGCTGCCTCACGGCGCAGCGCCGCCGCCAATTCCTCCGGGACGACCGCCCCGCCGAACATCCGGGCGAAAGCGTCGCCCACGGCGACTTCGAGCCGCCGTTCCAGGCGCTGCACCAGCCCCCGCTGGTCGTCCATGCTCCCCCGATTCCGTTACGTCACTCCGGCCGCCCCCGTGCCGGCCCGCGCCGGTCGGCGTGCCGTCGGCTGCGGTCATCCCGCATATGGTATCGGTACCGCGCTGAACCGAGTGCGTTTTACGCCGGGCGCCGGCCGATTCGGGCAGGTCACCGTGATTAACGCGGCTGATCGGCAGACCCTGTCCGCAAGGCTCGGCCGTCGCCTGCCGGCCCCTTCGGCACCGTGCCGGGCCGCCCGAACCACCGTGATAGGCTCCAGCGGTTGTTCTGGGCGAGTGGCGGAATGGCAGACGCGCTGGCTTCAGGTGCCAGTGTCCTTCGGGACGTGGGGGTTCAAGTCCCCCTTCGCCCACTTTTACGATGAGTCGAGTCATCGGCGACAGATTCCCCGGCTATCGGCCGGGGTTTTTCTGTTGGTCGACGTCAGCCCGCCGGCAGCACGGCCTGAGTCTGGGTCACCTGCGCGACCAGGGCGCCGCGATCGTTGGTGAGGTTGGTCTGGGCGACGATCGTGCGCCGGCCGGCGTGCAACGGCGTGCTGGTGGCGGTCACCGTGCCGGCGCGTACCGCCCGGAAGAAGTTGGTCTTGGACTCGATCGTGGTGGTGCCGGCGCCGGGTGGCAGGTTGGCGGCCGCGCACAGCGCGCCGGCCGTGTCGGCGAAGGCCATCAGCGCGCCGCCATGCAGGATTCCCGCGGTCGTACACCGGTCCGCCGCCCATTCCATGGTGGCCACCACCCGCTGCGGGGTCAGTTCGGCCACCTCGATGCCCAGTCCCGCCGCGAACGGGATCATGCCTATTACCGAGTCGGCGTCGTAGGTGTCCATCGTCTCACGGTAGCAACGCCACTCCCCCCCGTACGCTCAGTCGAGCAGCATGCGGTACTGCGCAGCCACCTGCTGATGCGCGGTGACGGGCTGCTGGGTCAACGCGGTGATCACCTGCCGGCCGGCCACCGCGACGCACCAGGTGTGTGCGACCAGCCCGTTGTCGCCGATGCACCGGCTGCCCGGCAAACCTGGCACCCCGGCCTGCTCGGCGGCTGCGGTGTGATCGGCGGCCTCGGCGGCGAGCGCGGCGGCCAGCGCTCGCGCCTGGTCGGCGTTCGCGGCCTGGTAGACGCGGGTCAGCCCCACCGAAACGGCGTCGACGCCGGCGTCGCTGAACGCCGCGGCCGTCCGGACCGGATCCGCTGCCAGATGCAGCGCCCCGGCCGGCGCGTAGGCGGCGCCGTCCAGCAGGCCGGATCCCCGGGGTTGCTGCAGCGTGCGGGCCACCAGGCCGGTGGGGTCCAGCGCGATGTCGGCGAACCGGGCCGGGTCGGTGGGCTGGAAGCGGTCGATGAGCGGCGCCTGCAGGTCCAGGGCGCGACCGGCCAGTGCGGCCGCCCCGTCCGGGCCGCCGGCCGACCGGGCGACCTGGACCAGTACGAACGGGCCGCGGGCGCTGGCCGCCGTCAGTTCCTGCACGGATCGGTCGCCGTCGAGGTGGGTCAGCAGCGCGCCGCTGACGCCGGGGTGCCCGGGGATCGGTACCGCCCGGATCGGTTCCGCCGGGATCGGCGACCCGCTGTTGAGCATCACCGGCATGGTCATCGCCGCGGCCGAGATTCCCCGGGCGGTGGTGGCGGCGGCCTGTTCGCCGGCGAACCGGAGCACGATGTTGCGCAGCGAGGTGGCGTCGTCGGCCGCCGCATCCCGCTGCGAGGAGAACGCGACGAGGAACGGCTGGTTGTAGGCGGGTGCGGTGATCGCCGGCCACAGCAGCGTGCCCAGCTGCATCCGGTCGGTGACGATGTGAACCTCGCTGGAGCCGCCCCCGATCAGGGCCGGATCGACCTGCCAGGGCCCGACGACGTAGTCGGCCATCCGCCTGCCCTCGGCCAGCCGGCCGACCTGATCGCTGCCCGCCACCCCGAGCGGCGGCGACGGGGCCGTCGGGTACGGTCCCGGATCGAGCTTGCCCACGTCAACGGCGATCGGGGGTTGCGCGGGGCTGACCGCGGCCCCCGGTGTGGTGCGCACGCAGCCCGCCGCCAGCACCGCGACCAGCAGCGCGGCCGCTGCTCCTCCGCTACGCCGCACCGGTCGAATCTACGCCGCCGCCACGGGTGCGCTGAGTCGCCGACGCCGGGTTCACCGGCGCATGCAGACCTGCCAGCCGTCGCCGCGCTCCATCGGCATGGTGATGGTCTGCCGGCCCAGCGTCTCGCTGGAGGCATCCAGGGTCGCCGTCGCGGTGTCGCCGTCGATCACCACCGCCGTCACCGTGGACTGGCCCAACCCCTGCTCGTCACGGGATTTCTTCACCAGATCCATCACCGGCCCGTTGAACCGCGCACGCATCGCCGGGCACATCAACTCTTTGTAGGCGGCCCAGTTGCGGGTGTTGAACGCGTCCTGGAACGCCCGCAGCGTGCGGCGTATCTGATCCTCGTCGGACTCGGGCGGCGGCGGGGCTTCCGGCTCGGCGGTGAGGGCAGGTGGCACCCCGGCCGGCGCGGACCCGGCCGGACCCTGCTCGGCGACCGGCCGCCCGCCCGTCGTCGACGCGCAGGATGCGGCCAGCACCGCCAGCACCAGCGACCCGAGAGCACGGCCACCCGCACGCCGGACCAGCGTCATCCGAATTCGCCTCACTGTCGGGGAACCTTGTTGGCCGTCGCGTTCAACAGCGCGGAAACGTCGCCTTCACCCCGCGGCCGGCACTGGCGGATGTCGATGAGCACGTTGCCGCGCACACCGATCCCGTGCTGGCAGACCACCGTACCGTCGTGCAGCTTGATGTCGATCTTGGTGGTGCCGGCGGTGATCCCGGGCCGGCCGAAGTCCCACGCCTGTGCGGGCTCCCCCGCGGATGCCATGGTGACGGCCTTGTCCGCGCAGATCGCCCACTGGTCCCGCTGTCGCTGCAGTGACGTGATCGCCTTGCCCTGGGACGGGAACGTCAGGACGGCTTGGATGACGCCGTCTTCGGACACATTCTGATACATGGCACGCAGCACCTGGCCGGCCACGCCGGTGTATCCGCTGTCGGCGTAGGTCCACTGCTGCGCCGGCGCCCAGGCTCCGACGCACTGCGCGGCGTCGATCGTGTCGGCGGCGTTGAACAGCGTGCCGCTGTCGCTTTCCAGCACCAGGGGCTCACCGGTGTCGCCGCCCGGAAGCTCCGCCGCGGTCAGCAAAATCGATCGCAAACGGGCGGGTGCGACATCGGTGGCCGCCGGTCCCGCCGACGGGTCCGGTTGGTGCGGTCCCGGCGCCGCCGTCGATCCGGGCAGTTCCGCGAGGCCCGCGCCGGCGTCGGCGGCCGAACGCGCCGGATCACCGTGCGTGGCATGAGTCACCGCGGTGACCGCTCCGGCGGCCAGCACCGCCGCCGCCAGGGCACCGGCGAGCCAGGCCGATCTGCGCCGCGACCGCCCGCTGTCCACCGGTGGCACACCGGGCGGGTTGTCGTGCCGCCACCACGGCGATGTCGCGTTGCCGGCGCCCGGGTAGGTGACGATCGCCGGCCGGCGCTGCGCCGGCGCCGGCGGTGACCACGGCGAATTCCGTGACGCGGCCCGGGCCGCAGCGGCCATCTCCCCCGCCGACGAGAACCGCGCGGCGGGGTCTTTGGCCATCGCGCAGGCGATCACGTCGTCGAACGCCCCCAGCGCCGGCAGCAGCGAACTCACCCGGGGCGGCGGGCTCTGCAGGTGGGCCATCATCACCGCTGCCAGCCCGTTCTCACCGGGAAACGGGTTGGCGCCGGTCAGCAGCCGAAACAGGGTGCAGCCCAACGAGTAGATGTCGGCGCGGGTGTCGAATCGGTTGCCGGACAGCACCTCCGGCGCCGCGTAGGCGACCGTCGCCAGCACCGAGCCGGTCGCCGTGAGGCCGACGTCGCCGAGCGCGCGGGCGATTCCGAAGTCGCCCAGCAGCGCCCGCTCGTCGGGACCGATCACGCCCGACAGCAGAAAGTTGGCCGGTTTGACGTCGCGGTGCACGACATCCCGGCGGTGTGCGTAGTCGAGAGCTTTGGCGACCTCGGCGGTGATCCGCACGGCACGCTCCGCGGTCATGGTGCCCGCGCGCAGGGCGGCCTCGGCGTCGGTGCCGTCGACGTACTGCATCGCGATCCACAGCTCGCCGTTCTCGGTCTGGCCGCGGTTGTACACCGCGACGATGTTGGGATGATCCAGCGCGGACGCCACGTCCGCCTCCCGGATGAACCTGGCCCGGAAGTCGGGGTCGCGGGACAGTTCCGCGGAGAGCACCTTCAGCGCGTCGTGACGCGGCAGGGTCGGATTCGCGGCCAGGTAGACCGCACCCATGCCGCCGGTGCCCAGCACGCGCTCGATCCGGTACCCGGCGACCACCGCACCGCTGCTCAGCAACTGCGCCGGCCCCCGTCAGGTGGCCGCAGCGCTGCGCCGCGCGTATCGAGGCCGGGTGGTCCGGCCGGAGGTCACCACCGGCCAAGCGTACCGGCGTCAGGCCGCCGTCAACGGTGCGGCGGTGCCCGCCGGCAGGTGGAACACCGTGCCCGGCGCCGCGGCCGGCTCCCCCTCCTGCCGGGCCAGCAGCGCGGCGTTGTCGGGCAACTGCCGCGACGAGATCTCGCCGGCCGCGATGCGGCGCAGCACCGCGTGCGCCCGTGCGAGCTCCGCGCGCTTGCGGTACTGACCGCCGGGCAGCTTGACCCCGGCCCACACCCCGTACTGCTCGCTGCGCTCGACGGCCAGCGCGGCGCACCGGCGTTGCTGGGCCAATGGGCAGCGGCGCAGACAGATCAGCCGCGCCTCGGCGGCGGACTGTTCGTAGGCGCGCGCCTTAGCGGAGCCGTCGGAGCCGTCGTCGTCGGCGTAACCGAACCAGAGGTCGGGGTTGCTGGCACAGGGGTTGGGCATCGGTGCGGCTCCTTCGGCGTCGTGAACGGAGATTCGATAACGTAGATAACGTAGATCAGAACATATACATATCGACGACGAGTATGCAAGGGAAACGAGATTGAAACGTATAACGACAGATCGTCGGCCGCTGCTGTGTACGATCCGGCTATGGCTGGGGCGCTCGGGTGAGCCGCGAGTCGGCGGGCGCGGCCATCCGCACGCTGCGCGAGTCGCGGGACTGGTCGCTGGCCGACCTGGCCGCGGCAACCGGAGTCAGCATCATGGGCTTGAGCTACCTGGAGCGCGGCGCCCGCAAGCCCCACAAAGGCACAGTTCAAAAGGTAGAAAACGGACTCGGTCTACCGCCCGGCAGTTACTCGCGATTGCTGGCCGCAGACGACGCCGCCGCCGAACTCGCGCAACTGGTGGCAACCGGCCCCGCTTCGCCGAAGCCCGCGGGGGCTATCATCGTCGACCGGCACAGCGACACCGCGGTGCTGGAGGAGTATGCCGAGGCGCAACTCGAGGCGTTACGTTCGGTGATCGACCGCCTGCCGCCGCACACGTCAGACGAATACGAAACGTATATCCTCTCCGTGGTCGCACAGTGCGTGAAGGCGGAGATGCTGGCGGCCAACTCCTGGCGGGTCGCGGTGAACGCCGGTTCGGATGCGGCTGGCCGGCTGTTGCGGCACCTGCACGCGCTGGAGTCGACGCGCGGCGCACTGCTGGAACGCATGCCGGCGAGCCTGGGCTGCCGGTTCGATGCGGCCTGCCGGCGGTCGCCGCTGCCCGAACCGGTGATCGCGGCCCTGCTGGGTGTCACCGGCGACGAGCTGTGGGAGATCCGCAATCGTGGGGCGATCCCGTCGGGTGCACTCCCCCGGGTGCGCGCTTTCGCCCAAGCGATCGAAGCCGGCGCTCACCGGGACGACGACGGGGGGCAGGCCGGTGAGCGATAGCGAACTGGCGCTGCTGAGCCGCGCCCACCGGCTGTTCGCGGGCGCCACGCTGCCGTTACCGCCCAGCGCTGCCGTGCAGCGCCACGGCGACCTGCTGAGCCGGGCCGCCGGGTCGGGTGTCGGCAGCGGTCAGCGGGGTTACCGGCCGGCGGTGACCGCCCAGCGGGAGGAGTTGGATTCGGCCGCGCAGATCGACGCTGCCGCCGCGGACATCATCACCGCCGCACACGCCGACCACGCTCATGCCCGGGAACACACCCGGCAGGTGCTGGACGCGGCGCGCGCGGATGCGGTTGTCGCGCCGGATAATCCGCTGGCTCAGCGGGAGGCGATGCGGCGCCGCGCGGCCCGGCTGCGCGCCCAGCGCGCGCACCTGCTGGCGGCCCGGCAGCGGGCGCGGCAGCACCGGGCCAGGTTGCGGCGGTTGCGCTACCCCGGTGGCCGGCACCGGGGCGGTCGGCCCGCGGGGCGCAGCCTGCCGCCGCCGGACAGCCGAGCTGGCAAAGCGGTGCGCGCGGCGTTGTCCCGGCTGGGCCGGCCCTATGTCTGGGCGGCCGCCGGCCCGGACCGGTTCGACTGCTCGGGGTTGACGCAGTGGGCGTATGCGCAGGCCGGAATTCACTTGCACCGCACCACCTATGAGCAGATTCACGACGGCATCCCGGTACCGCGCTCGCAGATCCGGTCGGGGGATCTGGTGTTCCCCAATGCGGGACACGTCCAACTGGCCATCGGAAACAACCAGGTGGTGGAGGCGCCGCATCCGGGGGCGGTGGTCAGGATCAGCCCGCTGGGAGCCCAGGTGACGATCCGCCGTCCGAGGGCCTGACCGCGCGGGTGACTCGTCGGTGACTCGACGCCTGTCCGGGCGCTGAGTACGGTTGAGCCGTGCCAGAGCAGCCGGGGTCGTCGGCGCCGGGTGATGCCCGGCAGACGCGGCAGGCGGAACTGGCGGCATGGGCCGCGGGCACGGCCGCCGCCAACGCCGCGCTGGCCCAGGCCGTGCGGGACGCATACACCGCGACTGCCGCGGCGCGCGAGCGGATCGACGCCATCGCCGGCGACATCGATGACGCCGCGGCCGATCCGAGTGCGTTCGCCGTGGACACACCACTGGGCGTGCGGGAGCTGCAACGTTTTCTGGCCGGCAAGAACCGAGAGCTCATCGACGTGGTGGCCGGGGCGCAGCACGATGATGCGGTCAAGCGGCTGCTGCTGGAGTCGCTGCGGCCGGGGTACTCGAAATTACCGCCGACGACCTGACGCGGGCGCCGGGCCCCGCACCGGAGTGAATTGTCGAGGCGAACAGGCATCGGTACAGTCACCGCGATGACGACGGTCGAGGACGTGATCGCCGCCATCCAGCGCATCGAGCGAGCCGGACGTGGGGGACCGGCGACCGTCGACGCGCTGCTCGATGTCGGGGTTCCGCTGCAACCCTCCTGGGTTCTCGACGGTGTGCTGGACCGGCTGCGGTCCGCCTACCCGGAGTTCTTCCCTCGTCGCCGCGAACCGAACACGCCGCCCGGCCCGACACCGCCACAGCCCCGGCAGCAGGGCGTCGCGGCGGAAGCGATGGAGAAGGCCGAAACCGAGCTGGCACAGGTGAAGTCGAAGACCGCCGAATTCGACCGCCAGGTGATCGAGGCGCTGCGGCAGGCGCACCAGACCACCGTCGAGGGCCGCAGACGGCTCGATGAACTCGCCGCCGAGATCGACGAGGGAACGCGGTTGTGGGACTTGAGCACGGCCGCGGGCGCCCGCGAGTTTCAACGGTTTCTGCTCGGCAAGCTTCGCCGGATCATCGCGGTGGTGCAGGACGGCAACGACGACGACGCATCCAAGGAAGCCTTGGCGTCGGCATGGGCCGCGCTGTACGCCGCACAGGCCGATCCGGACCGCACGGCGACCGCGGCGGACGAAGCCCGGCCGGGGGAGTCGGCGCCCACCGGCAGGAATGCGGACCGAAAGTCGGAGCCGCTTCCGGACAGCGGCGCCGACCAGGATTTCGCCGACCAGGATTTCGCCGACCCGTTTTACGGCGACCCGGTAGCGGGCGGGCCGGAGCCGGGTGAGCGTCGCACACCGGTCGCCGCCGCCCCGCCGTTGGGAGACGGTGTGCCCGGCGGGCCGGCGCTGCCCTTCGGCGGCCTGCCTTTCGGGGGCATGCCGGGCGGTCTGCCGGGCGGTCTGCCGACGGCCGCGGCACCGGCCGGTCTGCCGCCGCACGATCCGGTGACGGACGGGGTCGACGACGAACCGCCGACGGATGAGGGGTGGCTGCCGGCCGATCAGTCCGGCGAGGCCGACGCCGACGGCGAACCGGCAGCGCCGGAACCGGCGGCGGCCACCGGCCCGGTCACCGTGACGCTGCCCAATGGGGAGACGGTCACCGCCGCCACACCGCAACTGGCCGCGGTGCTGCAGGCGGCCGCCGACGGCACGCCGGTCGCGGATGCGTTCCGTCAGCAGGGAATCATCATCCCGCCACCCGGTACGGCGGTGGCCGCCCCGGTGGATCAGTCGCAAGTCGGCTCCGGCGACATCGGCATGTTCACCGACCGCCACGCTCTGGCGCTGGGCGACGGCAAGGCGCTGCTCGACGGCCAGATCCAACGGATCGCCAACGTCCGTGGCCCGAGCTTCCTAGGCTGGCAGCACCCACCGATGGTGGCGGGCACGACCGAGCCGACCCGCACGCCGACGGCCACCCGGCCGGCGGCGGCTGTGACCGCATGGGCATGACGTGTTCGGCGAAAGGCCGGGCCGGTTGAGGAGGAAGAGATGGCCGAGCAGATTCGAGTGGTGACCGGTAAGCTGCGTGAAGCCGCTGCGCACCATCGTGAGACGGCGGAGTACCTGGCGTCGATCCCCTTGTCGCATCCGGACATTCAGGCCAGCCTGGATTCGCTGGGGCCGATCTACAGCGGTCTGGCCGAAGCCGGGCGTGAGTTACTGGAGGAGAGGCGCAGCTGCTACGAGAGTCAGGCCGCCGGGCATGCGGACATGGCCGATGGCCTGACCGTCGCCGCGGAGACCTGGGAACAGCACGAGCAGGACGGTGCGGCGGCGTTCCGCGCCGTCGCGGACGAACACTGATGGCCGAACCGGACCAGGCCTTCGACGCGGTCCATCCCAGCGGCCACATCCTGTTCCGCTCCTGCCGCGGTGGCTATCTGCACAGTGTGGCGCTGACCGAGGCGGCGATGGACACCGACGCGCGCACCCTGGCCGAAGCGATCGTGCTGGCGGCGGACGTCTCATTCCTCAAGGCGGCGGTGCAGGTGCGCGGCGAGATCGTCGCAGCCGGACACACCCCGTCGGCAGCGCTGCCCACGGCCGACGATCTCGAGTCGGCCAACCGGCGACTGCTGGGACACGAACTGCTGCGGCGCGAACGCTGAGGTCTTCCCGGATCGTCCGGGCGGGGGGTCAAGGCGCCTGTCGTTGCGCCGCACGAGAATCCGGCGAGATGTCGGCCGGCGGCGCAATGGGCTTGGCGCCGAAAAGGTCTCGCGTGCGGCGCAGCAGATCCCGGAGCTCGTCCAACTGTTGCTGCAGCAGCGAATCCGCCATGGCGCCCACGCTACCCAGTGGGCCCCGCCCCTGACAATTCACTCCGGCACCGCCGGCACCGCCGGAACCGCCGGCACCGCCGGAATCGCCCGCGTCGACCGGGACCGCCGGCACCGACCGGAACCAACCGGGACCGCCCGCGTCGACCGGCGGACGCGCCGAACCGCGGCGGTACGCTTGCGCGGTGGCAATCTTCGGCCGGCGGCCGGCACGCCGGCGGCCGGGGAGGGTGGCCCCGGAGCGTGTCGCAACGCCGACCGCCACCGTCCCGGTCGACTGTTCGGCGTGGGTGCTCGGCGGGCTCTGGCCGTCCGAATTGGCCACGGTGACAGCTCAAACGGCGATGCTCGCGGAGTATCTCAACGCCGATCTTCGGCGGATCGCGGGCTCGGCCAACAGCAGGCTGGCAGCGATCGACGGCGCAGGGCTGGTGGGGGTGGAACGCCGAGTCGCCGAACGCCGGGTGATCGATGCCGCACGGACATTCGCGACGCTTAGGGTCGAGTCGACCGTCCGGCAGCTTCGTCGATCACCGCTGACGCCTCCGCCCGCAGCAGCATCACCGGCAAAGCCAACACCGGTGGCGAGACGACCGGACGCCCAGCGGCGCCTGCGGGAACTGCTGGAGTTCGTCGCACGCCAGGAGCCGGGGCTGCGCTGGGCGGTTGGCGCCCGGCGCGGCGCGGCCGTGTTGCTGGTCACCGACCTCGCGCACGGCTGGATTCCGCCCCGGGTCGAGCTGCCCGCCGGCGTGCGGTTGCTCGAGCCCGGCAGGCGTGACGGCGACGCGACGGCGCTGTTGGGGGAGGTGCGCGGGTCGGTCGCGTATGCGCCGGGCGACCGGCTCGGCTGGGCCAGTGGGTCCGGCCGGATCGAGCCGTCGCAGCAGCCGCGGGCCCTGCCGGCGATCGGCGGGATCCGGCGGCGGATGATCGCGGCCGTGCGCGGGCGCGCCGCGTTGTCGCAGGTGGCGAGTGTCTTGACCAAAAGCGGGTCCCCGGGGGCCGGGCCGGCCGACGCCGGACTCGACCAGCTTCGGGTGCGGGTGGACACCGCGCGGTACCGGCTGCTGGCGCAGTACCCGCAGGTGGACGAGGTGCTGCTGTTGAATTGCATGCTGCTGGCGGCGGTCGAGGGCATCGTCACCGGAGATGACGTGGCCGCCAATTACCATTTCGCCTGGTACGAGGCGCTGCACGGGCCCTGAGCGGACCGTCATGAATTGCCCTGCTCGCAGGTGCTCGACATACTGGACCGGTGTCGGGGGCGGACGGCCGCGCGGAACTGGGCGACAAAGACCTCGTTGAAGCGGTTCTACGGGACTTGCGCGACGCCGCCGAAAAATGGGAAGCCCTCGTCGCCGAGGCGGAGAACATCACCTACCGCGTCGACCTCGGCGACATTCAGGCGGTAGCGAACGCGGACGGCAGGCTGACCGAATTGACGTTGCACCCGGCAGTGGTGAGCGACTACCCGCATGACGTGCTGACAGATCGGCTCAACCTGGCGTTCGCCGCACTGCGCGAGGAGGCCGAAGCCGACTACCGGGAGCGGTACGGCGGAGGCTGGCAATGACCGCCCAATCGTCGGGACAGCGACCTTGCCGCTGAACCTGTCCAACCGGGACCAGAATTCCGGGCACCTGTTCTATAACCGCCGGCTTAAGGCGGCGATCACCCGGTTCTCCGTCCGGATGAAACACGACGACCGCAAACAGCAAGCGGCAGTGGCGCTCTCGGTGGTCTTCGTGCTCATCGGGATTGGCTGGATGGCACTGTTGCACGTGATGAAGCCATCCGGTCTCGTCGCCGAGTCGGCGATCGTCGGCGACCGGGACACCGGGGCGGTTTACGCCAGAATCGGTGGGCGGCTCCACCCGGCGCTCAACCTCACCTCGGCGCGGCTGGCGGTCGGCAACCCCGCGGCACCCTCCTGGGTGAAGGCGCGGGAGATCGCCAAATATCCCACCGGACCGACGATCGGCATCCCCGGAGCGCCGGACAGCATCGGCGTCACCGCGAACTCCGTCTCGGCATGGGCGGTCTGCGACACCGCCGCGGCTCGCGGCAGCGGCGCCGCACCGACGGTGACGTCGATCGCCGGGCGGCTGTCGGCCGTCGGCCGCGCCGCACCGATGCAGCAGTCGCAGGCCGTCCTCGCCACTCACCGGGACGCGACGTATGTGATCTGGGGCGGGCACCGGTCCCGCATCGACCCGGCGGACAGATCGGTGACCTTCAACCTGGGGCTCGACCCGGGGGAGACGCACCCGGTGGCGATCTCCAACGCAGCCTTCGACGCGATGCCGGCGACCGAGCCGATCGTGGTGCCGCAGATTCCGGACCGCGGCGCGCCGTCGGCCTGGCTGCCGGACACAACTGTCGGCAGCGTGCTGGAGACCCGGGACGCGACCGGCACCGTGAGCGCGTTCTACGCACTGCTGCCCGGCGGCGTGCAGAGCATCAGCAGCTTCGTCGCCGACCTGCTGCGCACCGCGGATTCGCAGGGATCGACCACGCCGAAGTTGCTCTCCCCGGACAAGCTGATCGGCATCCCGGTAGTCGATACCCTGCACGTCGCCCACTACCCGCCGGGCAAGCTCAACTTCGTTGACACAGCGGCGAACCCGGTGACCTGCGTGGGGTGGTCCAAGCAGTCCACCGATCCGCAGGCGACCGTCGCCTTCTACACCGGACGAGGTCTGCCGGTACCCATCGAACTCGACGACCGGCTGGTCCGGTTGGTGCGCGACGATCGTGCGCCGGACTCGGTCGAGGCCGACCAGGCACTCGTGCTGCCCGGCGCCGCGAATTTCGTTGCGACGACCAGCGAGGCGCCCGATGCCGACAGCCGGGAGAGCCTGTACTGGATCTCACCGCAGGGCGTCCGGTACGGCATCGAGTGGGATCGCCGGACGCTGCAGGCGCTGGGACTCGACACCGGCCGTGCGGTGCAGGCGCCCTGGCCTCTGGTGCGTACGTTCGCGGCGGGCCCCGCGATCAGCCGGGGGAGTGCGCTGCTGGCCCGCGACACGGTGACGGCAGGCGGACCCGTGGCACCGGTCCAGTGGCCGGAACAGCCGGCGGGGCAGTAGGAATGTCCAAGCGCGGTTTCGTGCGCGACGCCCGCCAGCAGGTTCCGGTCGTCCCACCGTCTCGGGTGGCGGTCGCCGCGCCACTGGCCCTCCCGGAGCGTGAACCGCGCAACATCCTGCTGATGATCGCCATCCCGGCCGTGTTGGTCGGAATCGTCGGCACCCTGGTGGTGATGTACACGTCCGGCGTCCGGTCGCTGCAGTCCGGCTTCTTCCCGATGATGGGCCTGGTCGGTTTCGGCGCGCTGATGTTCAGCGGACGACTCGGCCGCGGACGCAGGATTTCCTGGGGTGAGCAGGAGAAGCAACGCCGCAGTTACCTGCGTCAACTCGACGAGGACCGGGACGAGGTGCAGCGCGCCGCCGGCGAACAGCGACGCAACCAGCTCTTCGTGCATGCCGACCCGCAACGGCTGGACACCGTGATCGGCGGGCCGCGAATGTGGGAAAGACGAAGCGGCGACCAGGATTTCCTCGACGTCAGACTGGGACTCGGGGTGCAGCAAGCCAGCGATGCCGCGGTTTCGCTGCAATGGCCGGAGGTTCCGATCGGCGAAGAGCTCGAACCGGTGACCGGTGGAGCGCTGCGCGACTTCATTGTCGAGCAGAGCAAGATCCGCGGGATCGGAAAAGTACTCAGCCTGAGGTCCAAGCCCGGATTCAGCTTCGTCGGAGACAGCCTGACCGAACTCCACGGCCTGATGCGTTCGGTGCTGTCGTCGCTGGCCGTCTATCACAGCCCCGGCGACGTCAAGCTGATGGTGGTGACCCGGCATGCCGAATTGTGGTCGTGGCTGGTCTGGTTGCCGCACAGCCAGCACGACGAGATGTTCGACGCGTGCGGGCTGCGGCGCCTGGTGTTCGCCTCGCCGACCGACCTGGAGGAGGCGCTCGACGCCGAGTTGCACCGCAAGGGCCGCGGGCCGTGGTCGCCGCCGACCGGGGCCAGCCCGACCTCGATGCCATCGCCGATGGAGTCGCCGGCCGGGCCGGCGCTGGGCCCGCACTGGGTGATCGTCGACGACAACACCGGCACGCCCGAGCAGTGGGAGGGGATCACCGGACAGAAGGGGATGGCCGGTATCACGGTGCTTCGGCTGGCGACGCGGCCCGGCTCGGGGATCGGATTCGATTCGGAGGATCAGCGTTTCGAACTCCGCAACGGCCGGCTTTTTCACCGCGGCGCCTTCTACGCGGTGCCGGACCAGCTCGAGGACAGCACCGCCAGCCGGTATGGGCGGGCGCTGGCCCGCTGGTCGCCGATGACCGCGGGCGAGTTGTCGCAGACCGACAGCCAGGGCGGCGAACTGCTGCGCGCACTGGGCATCGCCGACCCGCGCCGGCTCGACGTCGATCGGCTCTGGGTGGAGAGCCGCGGGCGCGGCGACCCCAAGTGGGCGATGGTGCCGGTAGGCGTCAAGCCGAGCGGAGATCTTCAGCATATTATGCTGCGGGCCAAGGATTTCGGCGGCTTCGGATTCCACTCGGTGGTGATCGGCACCTCCGGTTCCGGAAAGTCGGAGTATTTCCTGTCGCTCTGCAGCGGGATCGCCCTGACCCATTCCCCGGAGACGTTCATCGTCATCTTCGTCGACATGAAGTTCGAGTCGGCGGCCCAGGACCTGGACGGGTTTCCACACGTGGCCGGCTCGCTGTCAAACCTGGGCAAGGACGACAGGCACCTGGCCGACCGGATGCGCAAAGCGATCAACGGCGAGATTCACCGGCGCTACCAGCTTTTCAAAGAGGCGGGCGCACGCGATGCCAACGAGTACGAAGAGATGCGGCTGGCCGGGCGCGAATTGGAGCCGGTGCCGATCCTGCTGGTGATCATCGACGAGTATCTGGAGTTGTTCATCCACCATCCGGAGTGGATCGACCTGGTGATCCACATCGGCCAGGAAGGCCGGGGCTGCAATGTGTTCTTCACGCTTGGCGGCCAGCGACTGGACCTGTCATCGCTGAGCAAAGCCAAGAGCAACATCGCGTTCCGGGTCGCGCTGCGGGCCGAAACCGCCGAGGACTCACGCGATGTGATCGGAAGCGATGCCGCTCTGCACCTTCCGTCGCGGGAGAACGGCTACGGATTGCTCAAGGTGGGTCCGCGGGATCTGGAGCAGTTCCGCTGCTTTTACGTGTCGGCGCCGTTCGTGCTCCCGAAGAAGACGGTGGACCCGAACCGGACCGTGGCGGTCAGCTTCGCCCAACCGCGATCGTTGACCTGGGAGTACCAGCCATTGAGCGCAGCGGACAGTGCGGCTCTGGCGGTGGCCGACGAACCAGAGGAACCGGACGAATTCCTTTACCACCCGGATGGATTCCGGAAGAAGAAGCTCGTCGACGTGATCCGGGAGTCGCTGAGCTCGCATCCGGCCAGGCCGCCGCACCAGATCTGGCTGCCGCCGCTGGAGAACAGCGAACCGGTCGACGCGCTGGTCGACGCCTGGCGGGGCAAACCATGGCACGTCGACTACGGCCGAACCGCCGGCCTGGTATTCCCGGTCGGCATCGTGGACATTCCCGAAGAGCACGCTCAGCACGTGCATGTCGTCGACGCCGAGATGGACAACATCATGGTGGTCGCCACGGCACAGCGCGGTAAGTCGACCACCCTGATGACACTGATGACGTCCGCCGCGCTGATGTACTCACCCGAGCGGGTGACGTTCTTCTGCGTGGGGGCCGCGCTGTATCCGGTCGAGGAACTGCCGCACGTGGCCGGCGTCGTCAGTCTCAGTGACGGCGAGGGTGTTTCGCGGACCGTGGCGACGGTCGAGGGCTTGATCCGGGCACGCGAAGCGGCATTCAAGCGCTACCAGATCGACGTCGCGGAATTCCGCGAACGGCGGTTCGGCATGATCACCGGCGGCGAAACCGACCCGGACGACAAATTCGGCGACGTCTTCCTGGTGGTGGACAACTTCGGTGACCTCTACGAAAAAGATGCGGTGATGGGGGACCGGCTGATCGCCCTGGCCCGGCAGGGCCTGTCCTACGGGGTGCACGTCATCACCAGCGCCACCGCCTGGTTCGTCGGCCAGAAACAGGGGCTGCTCAACGTGTCGAACGCCCGGATTCAGTTGCGGCTGAGCAACCCGGACGAATCGCAGATGGGCAACTCGATCGAACACCGCAAGGCGGCCCGGAAAACACTGGACAAGCCCGGGTTCGGGTTGACCCGCGACGGGTACGAGCTGTTGGTCGGCGTGCCGGAGATAACCGGCCCGGGCGGTCAGCGGTTGAACACCCGGCAGGTGGGCCAGGTCATCGCCGGGGTGGCCGGGACGGGCAAAGTGGAGGCCCTGGCCAGGCTCCCGGAGAGCGTGCCACTGGGGCAGATCGTCGCCGCCTATGCCGGGGGTGTCGGGGATGGCTTCGACATCCCGTTCGCGATCGGGGAGAGTGCCCTGCAACCGGTGGCGCTGCCCGCGCGTTCGGTTCCGAACATCCTAGTGGTGGGCCGCCAGTCGTGCGGCAAGACAACAACATTGGCGGCCGTCGGCCAGGCCGTGGTCGATAGGTTGACACCGGAGCAGGCGCAGATCACCATCATCGACCCGAAGACATCACTGATCGGGAGAGTGCGCGGCGACCACGTGCGCGCGTACGCCTACACCGTCGACGACATCGACCGGGTGATCGGCGAGTTGGCGCAGGTGCTGGCGGACCGGCTGCCACCGGCCGGGCTCAGCCAGGAGGAGCTGCTCAATCGCCCACCCTGGGAGGGCGCGCACCACTTCGTGCTGATCGACGACGAGCACGAACTCCGGCCGTCCGGCGGTATCGGAAAACCGGCGGCGACCGCGCCGCTGTGGGGGTTCATCGAACGCGGCCGAGAGGTCGGCCTGCACGTCATCGCGTCACGCGCGCCGGGAAACTGGGCCGGGGTGTCGGCGATGAGCCCGTTCCTGCAGAAGATGACGGCGTCGCGGGCGCCCACCCTGTTCATGGACAACGATCCGGCCAGCGTCAAGGTCTTCGGCCGGATCACCGCCCAGCAACTGCCGCCGGGACGTGGACTGCTGGTCACCACCGACGGTGCCATCGAGGGGGTGCTGGTCGGCACGCCGGATTGAGGGTGTCACCGCCCTGATGAACATCGGCAGCAGCGCGGGGCATGCGCTGCTGCCGACGTCATCGGGGGTGGTCAGGAGGCGTCGACCCCGGCGCCCAGCAGCGTTCGCTGGATGTCCGGCTTCATGGCGACCAGTTGCTGGTTCCAGTACGGCCAGGCGTGGGTGCCGTCGGCCGGGAAGACGAACACCCCGTTGTTCCCGCCGGCTGCGATGTAGTTCTGCTGATAGGCCTGGTTGGTGCGAATCGTGAAGCTCTCCAGGAACTTGGCCGGCATGTCGGTGCCGCCGAGGTCGCTCGGCGTGCCGTTGCCGCAGTAGATCCAGATGCGGGTGCGGTTGGCGACGGTTCGCGGGATCTGCACCATCGGGTCGTTGCGCTTCCAGGCCGGGTCGCTCGACGGTCCCCACATGCTGGTGGCGTTGTAGCCGCCGGCATCGCTCATCGCCATGCCGATCAGCGTCGGCCACCAGCCCTCGGACGGGTTGAGGAAGCCGGACAGCGATGCGGCGTACGGGAACTGCTGCGGGTGGTAGTTGGCCAGGGTCAGCGCCGAGCCACCCGCCATCGAGATGCCGACGACGGCGTTGCCGTAGGGCGAGACACCCTTGTTGGCCGCCAGCCAGCCGGGCATCTCCTGGGTCAGGAACGTCTCCCATTTGTACGTCGAGCAACCCGCTTTGCCGCAGGCCGGCTGATACCAGTCGGTGTAGAAGCTGGACTGCCCGCCGACCGGCATGATCACCGATAGGCCGGACTGGTAGTACTCCTCGAACGCCTGAGTGTTGATGTCCCAGCCGTTGAAGTCGTCCTGGGCGCGCAGCCCGTCCAGCAGGTAGACCGCGTGCTCTCCACCGGGTTGGAACTGCACCTTGATGGTGCGGCCCATCGACGGCGACGGCACCTGCAGGTACTCCACCGGCAGGCCCTCGCGTGAGAAGGCACCCGCGGTGGCCGACCCGCCTGCGGCGCCGACCAGGCCCGGCAGCAGCGCAGCCGCGGCCGCGGCCATCGCCAGCCGGCGCGGCAACTTCGCCGACATGGCACGGAACTTCTCAGCGGACTTCATCGCTACCAGCCACCCCAAACTTTCTCCGCCCCACAAGGCGCGGATCGATGTCTTCGCTGGGCAGTCAAACACAGTTGCACGTCGTGTCCCGTTCGGCGCCACGGGGATTGAAGTCGCGGTTAGCTAACGATTGAGAGTCGTAGCGGACTCGGGCAGTATCAATGGGTGACCGAATCGACAGCGCCGGACGCGGCGCGACCGCTGGCCGGGGTTCGTATCGTCGAAATGGCCAGCTTCGTCGCGGTGCCACTGGCCGGGATGACGCTGGCCCAACTCGGTTGCGACGTGGTGCGCATCGACCCGGTCGGTGGCGCCGCCGACTACCGACGGTGGCCGGTCACCGGCGACGGCGCCAGCATTTACTGGACCGGCCTGAATAAAGGCAAGCGGTCGGTGGTCGTCGACCTGCGCTCCGCCGAAGGCCAGCGGCTGGTTCAGCGGCTGGTCGCCGACAGCGGTGTCCTGTTGACGAATATGGCCGGGCGGCAATGGCATTCCTACGAGACACTCGCGCAGGAGCGTCCGGACCTGATCCATCTCGAGGTGCTCGGCCGAGCCGACGGCTCGACCGCCGTCGACTACACGGTGAACGCCGCGACCGGTTTCCCGCTGGTGACCGGCCCCGCCGAGTTCGGGGAGCACGGTGCGCCGATCAACCATGTGCTGCCCGCGTGGGACGTCGCCTGCGGGTTGCACGCCGCGCTGGCCGTCGTCGCCGCACTGCGGCGCCGGGAGCAGACGGGGGAGGGAAGCCGGATCAGCCTGGCGCTGGAAAACGTGGCGCTGGCCACCGCGAGCGCACTCGGGTTCCTCACCGAGGCGATGGTCAACGGCACCGAGCGGCCACGCATCGGCAACTCGGTGTACGGGCAGTACGGGCAGAGCTTCACCAGCGTCGACGGCGTGTCGTTCATGGTGGTCACGCTGACCGCACGCCATTTCCGTGACCTGGCCGAGGTGACCGGGACCACGAAAGCGGTTGCGGCGCTGGAGCAGGCGCTCGATGCCGATTTCGCCGACGAGGGCCAGCGGTACCAGCACCGCGACGTGCTGACCGGACTGTTCAACGGGTGGTTCGCGCGGCGCACCGCAACCGAGGTCGACGCCGCGCTGTCGAGGACCTCGGTGCTGTGGGACCGGTACCGCAGCTTCGTGGAGGTGGCCGGGGACGAGCGGCTGCGCGGCAACGCGATGTTCACAGCACTGCACCAGCCCAGGGTCGGCGAGTACCTGGCGGCCGGATTGCCGGCAGCGGTCGACGGTGCTCATCCGCGGCCGACGCCGGCGCCCGGGCTGGGCGACCACACCGCAGAGGTGCTGCGGGATCGATTGGCGATGACGTCCGATGAGATCGACCGGCTGGTGGAATCCGGCACTGTGGCAACGGGATAACAGAAGGGAACACTGAAATATGCGCACTTTCAAGTCGGTGGGGGAGCTGGCTGCTCTGCAGGGTCAGCCGATCGGTACCAGCGACTGGGTGACCATCACCCAGGAAGCCGTGAATCTGTTCGCGGATGCCACCGGGGATCACCAGTGGATCCACGTCGACCGGGAACGTGCCGCCAAGGGGCCGTTCGGCACCACGATCGCACACGGCTACATGACGCTGTCGCTGCTGCCCAGCCTGATGCAGCAGATCTACACCGTCGAGGGCGTCAAGATGGGCATCAACTACGGGCTGAACAAGGTGCGCTTTCCCGCTCCGGTCCCGGTGGGCTCGAGGGTTCGCGCCCAGACCGCCGTCGCCGATGTTGCGGACCTGGGCGACGGCGCGTACCAGCTAACCATGTCGACGACGGTCGAGGTCGAGGGTTCGCCCAAGCCGGCATGCGTCGCGGAGAGCGTGGTCCGCTACCTGACCTGATTTGATGGCCGCTTCGTGTCGGCGTGCCGTTCTACGATTAGCACATGCGTTCGATTGGTCGGGATGGCGTTGTCGGGGTGTTCGACGCGCTGGCCGCTGACTTGGACGCGGCGCTGGATCTGGATTTCGAGGGGTTGACGACGCCGGAGCGGCTGGCGTTGCTGGAGCGCTGCGAGGTTTTGCGGCGCCGGCTGCCGGCGGTCGAGCATCCGCTGGTCAACCAGCTGGCCGAGCAGGCCACCCCGGCCGAGTTGGGCAAGACGCTGGTCCGCGCACTGGCCGATCGGCTGCACATCACCCGCGGCGAGGCCCGCCGGCGTGTCGAGGAGGCCGCCGAGCTCGGGCCGCGACGGACGTTGACCGGCGAGCCGCTGGAGCCGGTGCTGCCGGCGGTGGCTGCCAGCCAGCGCAAGGGGGAGCTGGGTGGGGCGCACGTGCGGGTGATCCGGGACTTCTGCCACTACCTGCCCGACCACATCGACCTCGAGACCCGCGAGGTCGCCGAGGCCCAGCTGGCCGGCCAGGGTGCCCAGTACCGGCCCGACGAGCTGACCAAACTGGCCACCAAGCTCTATGACTACTTCAATCCCGACGGGCGGTTCTCCGATGCCGACCGGGCCCGGCGCCGCTCCCTGATCCTGGGCCGCCAGGGCGCTGATGGCATGAGCCCGATCAAAGGGCTGCTCGACCCGCAAGCCCGCGCCACCCTGGATGCGGTGCTGGCCCGCTGGGCCGCCCCGGGCATGTGCAACCCGGCCGATGACACCCCCTGTGTCTCCGGCACCCCCAGTCAGGCCGCCATCGAAGCCGACCGCCGCTCTGCTGGGCAACGCAACCACGACGCCCTGACCGCCCTGGGCCGGGCCATGCTCGCCTCCGGAGACCTCGGCCAACACAACGGCCTACCCGCGTCGATCATCATCTCGGCCAGCCTGGCCGAGTTGGAGGCGGGCAGTGGCAAGGCCGTGACCGGCGGCGGCACCTGGCTACCCATCACAGACGTCATCCGCATGGCCGCCCACGCGCATCACTACCTGCGGATCTACGCCGGCGCCAAAGAACTCAGCCTGTATCACACCAAACGACTCGCCTCACCCGGCCAACGCATCGTCCTGCACGCCAGGGATCGGGGTTGCAGCCACCCGGGCTGCCCGATACCGGGTTATCTCTGCGAGGTCCACCACCACGACGACTACGCCCACACCGGCCGCACCGACATCGACGGACTCACCTTCCGCTGCGGACCCCACCACCAACTCATCACCACCGGCGGCTGGAAAACCCGACGAGCCAGAAACGGCGACACCCACACCATCCCACCGGCACACCTCGACCACGGCCAACCCAGAACAAACACATTCCACCACCCAGAAAAACTGCTC
>DASTNJ010000078.1:0-49843 GCA_035721065.1 Mycobacterium sp. | reverse complement strand
GCATGGATACAGGCCACTGACCCCGAACGTCGAAAGACGCCCCCGGTCAGGACAGCTCCTCCCGGCTTAAGGGTTGAGCCCAAGTGGCTTCCGGGAAACCGGATACGCCGTGCAGTGTCAAAGCTCTGACGAGAGGGGTGCGGTCTTCCGACGGTCGTCGGTGCTGCTTCCACGCGTGCGGTGAACCTGGTACGTGCCAACGTGCCCGTGACCGAGAGGAGGTGAGGGACGAATGAGTTCCGGTGATAGTCCGAGCCGATATCTGACGTCTGTTCCGTCCCCATCCGAACGGTCGCATACCGCCTCCAGCTGAGCCTCATTCCAGGCCTCCTGCGGCGCGTATCACCGTTACGCGACTAGGAGGCCATCATGGTTGCAATCGCCTACACCGACATCACGGCGCCGGCCCAGCCGGCCCGGACCGCGCCGCGTGCCGTGCCCGCCGCGCACGCATCAAAGGGATCGCAGCGCCGTCGTAACCACACCACCGGCGACCCGGTGGTGGACATGACCACCCGTCTGCTGAGCGCGCCGCTGCACCAGATGTATGCACTGCTGTGGCGGGCCGGCCTGCTAGTCGTCGAGCAGTGAGCGACTCTTCCGCCACAGTTCGTCTGACGGTAACCCCGGGTTGGCCGTCGTGCCGGATGCCTGCGTCACCCTGGCGGGCGTGTCCACCAGTGATGTTCTGGCCGACTCGATAGCACCGGCGCTAGCCCGGCTGCTCGCCATACCGGTGCGCGAGGTGTATGCGGCGCTGTGGCGAGTCGGGCTCATCGAGGTCGAAGGGATCGAAGACGCACAAGAGGTCGAAAAGGTAGCGAAAGCGGCTGCGTAGGGCGAAACCCCTGCGCAGCCGCTTTCGTATCACACCTCTTCCAGCGCCTCGCCGAGCTCCTCGAGCAGCTGGCTGCGGTGGTTGCTGGCCAGGATGTGCCCGGCGGCGACCGCGATCGCCACCGGCCAGTCGATGATCTCGAACGCGGCCAGCATCGCCAGGCCGCCGTAGTAGGCGATCTGTTCCGGCCGCGGCACTTCCACCCGGCCGATCATCGGCAGCTCGAGGGCGAAGGTTTCGCCCCCCCGGATGTGTGCCACGGCCTCGCGCTGCGAAGTGCTGCGGCGCGGCTTGTCCACCATCATGAGCCTCCCGGTACCGGCGGGCCGGATTCGATCGGTCCGGTCCGGACCGGGCCCTGGCCGTTCGACCCATTGTCCACGATCCGCAGCCGCGGCGGGGTGTGCCCGGCGTCGGCGATTTCGGCCTCGGCGTCGTGCGGCACGCGGCCGGAGTCGGGCGCGACCTCCACCGCCTCCACCGGAACCAGGTATTCCGGCGGTTCGTCCTCGTCGTCGGACGGCGCCAGCAGCGCCGGGAAGATGCGCGGCACGATGGCGGCCCCGGCGGTGGCCGCCGCCGCGGTGCCCAGCGCCTGCGCCCAGCCGATCGGGCCGAGCCAGGTGCAGCCGAGCAGGGTGTTGACGCCCGGGATGCTGATCAGGGTTCCCATCGCGGCCAGCGAACCGGCCGCAGTGAGCACCACCAGTGGGTCGTGCGAGTCGAGCAGGGTCTGCCCCAGCTGCGCGGAGACCAGCGACACCAGCGCGATGGTGGACGCGCGCCGGGGCCGCCCGGTGAACGACGCCACCGCCCAGGCCGCGGTCGCCGCCGAGGCGGTCGCCACCCCGCGCACCGCCACCGTCCGCCACAGCAGGCCCGGGTCGGGACCGTGGCCGCCGCCGGCCATCCGCTTGGTCGGCGGGCTGACCGCCAGCGCGGTGGCCGGCAGCGCGTCGGTCAGCAGGTTCACCAGCAGCAGCTGCCGGGTGTTCAGCGGCGAATGCCCGGTGACCGCGCTGCCGATGATCGCGAAGGCCACCTCGCCGGCGTTGCCGCCGAGCAGCACCGCCACCGCGGCCTGCACCCGCTGCCACAGTTCCCGGCCCTCGTCGAGCGCGTCGACCAGCGTGTGGATCCGGCCGTCGAGCAGCACCACGTCGGCGGCGGTGCGGGCCGGGTCGCTGCCGTGGGTGACCACCCCGACCCCGATGGTGGCGGCCCGGATGGCGGCCGCGTCGTTGGCGCCGTCGCCGACCATGGCGCACACCTTGCCGGTGCGTTCCAGCGTCTGCACGATCTGCACCTTGTTCTCCGGCGACATCCGGGCGAACACCACCCGCTCGCCGACCGCACGCTCCTGGCCCTTGCGCGACAGCGCATCCCACTCCGCGCCGCTGATCACCTGTTCGGTGGCGACCGGCACACCCAGCTCGCGGGCGATCGCCGCCGCGGTGATCGGGTGGTCGCCGGTGATCAACCGGATCGGAACCTGCCTGCGATGCAACTCGGAGAGCAGGTCGGCGGCTTCGTCGCGGGGGGTGTCGGACAGCCCGAGCAGCCCGACGAACTCCAGGCCGTCGGTGCACAACCGGGCGATCTCGTCCGGTTCCGGGTCGTCACCGAGTTGGCGCACCTGCGCCGCGGTCAGCCGCCGGCGGGCCACCGCGATCACCCGCAGGCCGTCGGCGGCGAAGGTGTCCACCGTCCGCCGGGCGACCGGCGCCACCTTCGCGCAACTGGCCAGCACCACCTCGGGCGCGCCCTTGACCGTCATCTCGGCGCCCGACACCGTCGCCGAGAACGGCCGGCCGGACCGGAACGGCAGGTGCGCTTCGTTCTCGTCGTCGTCCGGCTCGACTCCGTTGACCGCCACGGCGGCTTCCACGATCGCGGCGTCGGTGGCGTGCGCCTGCGGACCGCCGTTGGTCTCCGGCGCGGCGTCGGCCGCGCAGCGCAGCACCTCCTCGCGGGAGTGCCGTGGCGCGGCGTACACCTGCGACACCCGCAGCCGGTTCTTGCTCAGCGTTCCGGTCTTGTCGAAGCAGACGACGTCGACACGGCCGAGCGCCTCCACCGACCGGGGGACGCGGACCAGTACTCCGGAGTTGGTCAACCTGCGTGCCGACGCCTGCTGGGCCAGGGTGGCCACCAGCGGCAGCCCCTCCGGGATGGCCGCGACGCTGACTGCGATACCGCTGGCCACCGCCTCCTTCAGCCCGGCGCGGCGCACCAGGGCGAGGCCGCTGACCAGCGCGCCACCGGCCAGGCTGATCCGCCACGCCCTGCGGGTGAGCAGGCTCAGCTGGTGCTGCAGCCCGACCGTGGACGCGTCGCCGGCCACCAGTTCGGCGGCGCGGTGCCCATAGGTGTCGGCCCCGGCCGCGGTCACCACCGCGATCGCGGTTCCGGTCGCCACCGTGGTGCCGGCGTAGATCATGCAGGCCCGGTCGGCGAGCTCGGCCCCCGGTGTGGCCTCGACCTGTTTGGTCACCGACAGCGACTCGCCGGTCAGCGACGACTCGTCGACTTCGAGGTCCTCGGCCTCGATCAGCCGGCCGTCGGCGGGGATCACCTCCTGCGGGCGCACCTCGATCAGGTCGCCGGGCCGCAACTCGTCGGCGATCACGTCCAGGTACGTGTTCGAGCCGTCAAGACCGGGAATCACCTTGCGGCCCAGCGGAATCTGCGCGGTCAGCAGGACGTTCAGCCGTCGTTCGGCGACCAGGCGCTGGGTAGCCGCCAGCACGGCGTTGCCGCCGATCACCGAGCCGACCAGCACCGCGTCCACCGGTGAGCCGAGTATCGCGCTGGCCGCGGCGCCGAGCCCGAGCACCGGCGTGATCGGGTCGGCGAGCTCGCTGCGGACGGCGTTGGCGAACTGCAGGAACATCCGGCGCGGCACGTTGGTCAGCGCCAGCCCGCGGCGGGTCAACCCCAGCCCGGTCAGCGTGGCCGCCACCAGCGGGGCATGTTCGACCGGGGGCGGAGCCTCGGCCAGGTGCGGCTGCGGCAGCACGTCGCGAACCTGTTCGGGCGTCATGGTGTGCCACTCGTAGGTCGACGCCGGCCGCGGCGCGGGCGCGTTGGTCATCCGCCGGGCCATCCAATACCCGGTCAGCGCACCGGCGGCCGCGCCGGTGGTCACCGGGCCGGGACCGCGCCCACGGACCCCGGGCAGCATCAGCAGCGCACCCAGCGCGGTGGCGCCGGCGGCCATCTCCACCCCGCGGCGGCTGGCCGCCCGGGCGCTCGGCAGCGCGTGCAGCACCCGCCAGGCGGCGGAGAGGTCGGGCAGCAGCAGATCGGCGCACCACGGCGGCGGGCCCTCGGCGGGGATGACGCCCAGCGCCACATCGGCCGCCATCAGCGCGTCGACCCCGACCGCCGACAGCACCGCCACGTCGTGGCCGTCTTGCTGGTAGCCGACCACCGTGGCGACCAGAGCGTCGTCCAGCGACTGGCGGTGGCCGAGCGGATGGAGCTCATCGAAGATCCCCCGCAGCTCGCCGAGGATGTCGACATCGATCGAGATCACTTCGACGTCGGCGCGACGGGCCTCGCTGACCACCGCCGAAGCCAGCCTTTTGAGCATCGGCTGGACCAGGGCTTCCGGGGAATCGGGCCCCGACCCGACCCGGTGCCAGCCCGGCTGCAGGTCCGCGTCGGCGAGCAGCGTCTGGGCGCGAGTCCACACGTCGACCAACTCGTCGTCGTCGGCACCGCGCACCTGCGCCACCCGCATGATCCGGCTGCACAGCACCCGCGGGTCGATCACCACCGTGTCCACCCGGTCGAGTTCGCGCAGGCTCTCCCGGCGCAGCGTCAGCGCGCCGTGCCGCTCGGCCAGGCCGCGCCCCAGCGTCGCGGCGAACGACTCGCGGGCGGTGCGGGTGGCCTTGGGAGCGGTCACCGCCACCGCTGTTCCGGCGGCGTCCGGGCTGCCGGTGGCCGCACCGACCACGCCGGCGCCGATCGCCTGCAGCCAGCTGCTGCGCTGTGCGTGCCGCTCGATCGGTCCGAGCGGCCGCGGCTCCGGACGCGGCCGCAGCGGGAGATACGGGTGTTCGGCGTGCTCGGCCAGTTTCGGCTCGCGGTGCCGCCACGCCTCGGCCGCGGCGCGCTCCTCGCCCGCCTTGACCGTCTCGACCAACAGGTCCACCGCCAGCGACGTCGGCGCCTCGTTGAGCACGTGCACCCCGGCGGCGGCCAGGGACAGCAGCGTGTCGGTGGCCGGCTTGCCGATCCGCTCCTCCAGCAGAGACCGCAGTCGCGGTTGGTAGTCGACGGCCACCACCAGGGACTCCAGGCCCAGCGGCAGACCCGGCAGCCGCAGCAGCCGGCCGATCGTGGCCACGCCCAGGCCGGCGGCGTTGGCGCCGAGGGTGGCCGCGCGCATCGCCTGCGTCATGCCGTCGCCGGGCAGGCTCACCGGCTGGGCCGGCCGGTCAGCCTGCTGGCACCGGTCCTCGGCGTCGCTGACCAGCCGGCACAGCCCGCGCAGCGAGGTGGCGTTCGGGTGATCCCAGTCCAGGTCGACGACCAGCCGCGCCAGCGGGTAGTTCAGCCGGGCCGACCGCACCCCGGGGGCGGCCCGCGCCGCGCCGAGCACGGCCGTCCCCAATTCCGCTCCGGCCGGGCCGTTCAGGCCGCGCACTTCGATCCAGGCGTGATCGCCGGTGACCGAGCAGCGCCGCGACAGCGGGCCGGCCAGCTCCCGGGAGAGCGTCTTGGCCTGCTTGGACAGCATTTTCGCGGTCTGCCGGGCGGGCAGGGTGGCCAGGTTGACGCCGGCGCCCGCGGCGGATCCGGCCACCGATCCGACCGCGGCGACCACTGCCGAGGTGGCCTGGATTCCGGCGGTGACTGCGCGTAGCGGTAACGAGGGTTGCAAAGCTCGGGCTATGTTCACACGCGCCTGACTAGCGGCGGCTGCGCGACGGGCGCGACGGGGTGGTGCGCGACCGCTGTGCCGGTGTGGATTTCTTCGCCGGGCTGCGCTTCGGCCCGGCCGACCCCGCCGATTTCGCCGACTGGATCGGCGTGGCGGTGCTGGTCTGCGCGGCCTTCTCGGGCGGCGCGGTCTTGGCCGGCTTCACGGCCTTCGACCTGACGGGCGACCCGTTGGTGTCCTTGCGCTTGTTGAGTTGCTGCATCACCAGCGCGGTGCCGCCGACCGCCAGCAGCACCGGCCATTCGACCAACCCCGCGACGCCGAGGGCGCCCATGGTCAGTGCCGCGGCCGGGGTGGAGTGACTGCCCTTGCCCAGACCACGCTGGATGCCGGAAGCCGCCCCGCTGAGACCGCCGACCACGCCGTTGACCGCGGCCCCCCCGACCGCGCCGGCCGTCTCGGTGGTGATGGTCGCCGCGCGACCCACCGCCTGCGTTACCTTCTGTACCGCCCCGCCGACGGCGTTCATTGAGATCACTCCCTGCCGGCGCCGTTTGAAAGCGCGAAATTCGTAATGCGACCATCTTATGCACTCGGAGCGCGTGTGCGGTGAAATGAACGCTGTATGAATGCTGAGTGTATTCGAAATGACGGTGTCCGTGCCGCTAGCCGGCGGTCACTTCGACCAGCACCGGCGCATGATCGCTGGGGGACTTCCCCTTCCGCTCGTCGCGGACGATCTCGGCGTGCGCGACCCGGGCCGCCAGCGCAGGTGAGCCCATGATGAAGTCGATGCGCATGCCCTGCCGTTTCGGGAACCGCAACTGGGTGTAATCCCAGTAGGTGTAGACACCCGGCCCGGGAGTGAACGGCCGGACCACGTCGGCGAAGCCGGCGTCGACGATCGCGGCGAACGCATCACGCTCCGGCTGGGAGACGTGGGTGGCACCCTCGAAGAACTCCATGCTCCAGACGTCGTCGTCCTGCGGGGCGATATTCCAGTCGCCGACCAAGGCGATCGGCGCCGACGGTTCGTCACGCAGCCAGCCGCCGGCCGCGTCACGCAGCGCGGCGAGCCACCTCAGCTTGTAGACGTAGTGCGGGTCCTCCAGAGTCCGTCCGTTGGGCACATACAGGCTCCACACCCGCACCCCGGCGCAGGTGGCGGCCAGCGCCCGCGCCTCGACGGCCGGCTCGGTGTCGGGTTTCGCAGCCCAGCCGGGCTGGCCCGGGAAGCCGACCTGCACGTCGTCCAGTCCGACCCGGGAGGCGATCGCGACCCCGTTCCACTGGTTGAAGCCGACGTGGGCGACCTCGTAGCCGAGTTCGTAGAACGGCAGCGTGGGGAACTGCTCGACGGTGCACTTGGTCTCCTGCATGGCCAGCACGTCCACCTCGGCGCGGGCCAGCCAATCGGTCACCCGGTTCACCCTGGTGCGAATCGAGTTGACGTTCCAGGTGGCCAGCCGCAGCGTGTCGGGACTCACTCCAACACCCTAGGTCTGATGGCGCCGGCCCGCTGCGCGTGGCTGATTCGCAGCGCCGACCCGCCGCGCGCGGCTTCGCCGCGCTTGCGATCGTCGCGGCCACGCTTGCGACCGTCGCTAGGTCGACGACGGCAGCAGCAGCCGGGCGTCCAGGTAGCGGGTCCGGTGCTGGCCGGTGAAACCGATCGCTTCGAACAGCGCGAACGAAGCGCTGTCACCGCTGCGCACCTGCGCGTAACCGCGGCTCGCCCCGTGGTCGCGGCCGCAGGCCAGCAGCGCCGCGCAGATCGCCCGGGCATAGCCTTGCCGCCGTTGACTTTCGGCGACCCGCAGCGCGGAGAGCCCGACCCACCGGGTGCCGTCGGGAGACTCGGTGATCGCGGCGCGGCCCACCGCCGCACCCGGGATCGAGGCGAACACCACCTCGCCGTCGGCAACCGCGGTCAGCACGTCGACCGGCACGTCGCGGGCATAGCCCTCGAGCCAGCCGGCATCCGGCCGCTCCGACAGCACGACCCCGGCGCCGCCGGCGGCATCCGCGCCGCCGCGGTCCAGATCCCGTACCAGCATCCGGGCTTCGCATTCGGCGGGCAGGTTCTCCGGCACCCGCAGTAGCCGCTCCGGCACCGACAGCCGCGGGGGCAGCCCGCGAGTCGCGTACCAGTCGACGATCGCGGCCACGCTGCCGATACGCGCGAACATATCAAGCGGCACAGCAGAATTCGCCCGCAACGTGTGGCCGCCTCCGGCCCGCAGCAGCCAGCCGTCCAGCCACTGGTGTTCGCTCCCCGGCCAGGCCAGCGCCGCGGCGTGCTCGACCGCCCGGATCGCCGAGTTCTTCACCGGGCGGTCGGTGAGCCGGCGCACGTACAGCACGTCGGCCAGCCGGAGCTCGTGCAGCCGGCCGTCCGCGCCGCGCACCCGTACCCGGGGTCCGGCCTCTACCAGTTGGCCCACCACGTCGGCCATCGGCGGCTGCGAACCCGAGGGCCGCAGGTAGCGAAGGCTGACCCGGGTGCCCACCTCCGGAAGTTGCGGCGGCTCAGGGGTGGACGTCATCGGCAAATCATCAGTGGCCGAAGGGATCGGGAACCTCGCCCGGCGTCCACGACAGGCCCGGCACGCCCCAGCCGTTCGACTTGACTCGCCGCTTCGCCGCCCGGGCGTGGCGGCCCAGCAGGCGGTCGAGGTACAAGAACCCGTCCAGGTGCCCGGTCTCGTGCTGCAGCATCCGGGCGAACAAACCGCTGCCCTCCAGGGTTACCGGCTTCCCGTCGGCGTCAAGCCCCCTCACCCGCGCCCAGTCCGCCCGCCCGGTCGGAAACGACTCGCCAGGCACCGAAAGGCAGCCCTCGTCGTCGCGATCCGGGTCGGGCATTGTCTCGGGCACCTCGGAGGTCTCCAGTACCGGGTTGACCACCACTCCGCGGCGCCTGGTGGTCTTGCCCCGGTCGTCGGCGCAGTCGTAGACGAAGACACGCAGCCCGACCCCGATCTGGTTGGCCGCCAAGCCGACACCGTTGGCCGCGTCCATGGTCTCGTACAGCGTGGTGATCAAGTCGCCGAGTTCGGGCGGCAGCGATCCGTCGGCGGCCACCGGAACCGGGGCGGTCGGGGTATGCAGGACGGGATCGCCGACGATCCGGATCGGTAGTACGGCCATGATCGGTTAGCTTAAGCCGACTCGCGGGCGGGGTTCGCCGCTACGCAGTTGCGCGCGTGGTTCAATATTCGCCGGAAGACGCCGACACAATGCAGAGACATTTGCAGGATTTTGGTTAGGCCGGAAAGGTCGAGGAAGCGATATGGACGGCGCCATGGCGCGGGCTGATCGATCGGGGGACAGCTCGGAAACCGTCGACGGTCTGACTCGCCGCGAGCATGACATCCTGGCGTTCGAGCGGCAGTGGTGGAAGTACGCAGGCGCCAAGGAAGAGGCCATCAAAGAGCTTTTCTCGATGTCGGCCACCCGCTACTACCAGGTGCTCAATGCGCTGGTCGACCGCCCGGAGGCGCTGGCCGCCGACCCGATGCTGGTGAAGCGACTGCGCCGGCTGCGGGCCAGCCGGCAGAAGGCGCGCGCCGCGCGGCGGCTCGGCTTCGAGGTTCCCTGACGGCCGGAACGTCGATGGACCGCTGGCGCGTTTGCCGTCTATCGCCCGCCGCTGGATACAGTGAGCGCAATGAATGAGCACATCCCCAACTCGTCGGGGCTTCCGCTGCGGGCAATGGTCATGGTGCTGTTGTTCCTGGGCGTTGTCTTCCTGCTGGTCGGATTCCAGGCGATGGGGTCGAGCGGCGACAAGGACGACAGCGCCCCGCTGACGGCGCGCACCACCACCAGCGCCGCGGCCTCGACGAGCGCGAAGCCTGCCGCGAAGCCGGTGGTGCGGGTGTACAACATCTCCGACGAAGAGGGTGTCGCCGGGCGTGCCGCCGACGAATTGCGCGGCGCGGGTTGGCCTGTCGGCGAGGTCGGCAACATGTCGATGCCCGACGTCACCTCCACCACCGTCTACTACGGCGACACCGACGGCGAGCACGAGGCCGCCGACGAGGTCGGCGATGTGCTGCACGCGCCGGTGGAGCCGCGCACGCCGGAGCTGGCCGACCAGCCGCCCGGGGTGATCGTCGCGGTGACGCCGTAGCTTCCGGGCTGATTGCCCGACGGCGGCGACCCGCTGCGCCCGGTTCCGCCGCGCTTGGGATCGCCTTGGCGCCAGTCGGCGCGACCCTATCCGCCCGGTTCCGCCGCGCTTGCGATTAGGCTGCTCCCTATGGTTAAGCCCGCCCACACCGTCAGCCGCCGCAAGGTCGCGGCCGCCGTCATGCTCGCCACCCCCGCCGTGCTGGTCACCGCGTGCTCGCCGAACCAGCCGCCGTCGACCTCGCTGGGCACCACGCCGGCCATCTGGACCGGTGCACCGGAACCGGCGGGCTCGGAGCCCTCCGGCGAGTCGGGCGGCGCCAACACGCTGATCGCCCACCTGGCGACACCGGACGGCGCGCAGGTCGCCACCGCTAAATTCGAGTTCGCCAACGGTTACGCCACCGTCACCGTGCAGACCACCGGGACCGGCCGGCTCACTCCCGGCTTTCATGGCCTGCACATCCATGCGATAGGCAAGTGCGAAGCCAACTCGGTGGCTCCTGCCGGCGGAGAGCCGGGCAACTTCCTGTCCGCGGGCGGGCACTTCCAGTCGCCGGGTCACAGCGAGCACCCGCAGAGCGGTGATCTGACCTCACTGCAGGTGCGTGAGGACGGCGGCGGGCTGCTGGTGACCACCACCGACGCGTTCACCCGGGGCGACCTGCTGTCCGGGGGCAAGACGTCGATCATCATCCACGCCGACGACGACAACTTCGGCAATATCCCGCCCGACCGCTACTCCCAGGTCAATGGCACGCCCGGCCCCGATCAGGCCACGCTGAACACCGGTGACGCGGGCAAGCGGGTGGCGTGCGGTGTCATCGACTCCGGCTAGGGGTCAGGCCGGCTCTGGACGGGTACCGCCAGCCCACATCGACTTCGCCGGTTCCGCCCGGCCGACGGTCGGCGTGGAGTGGGAGTTCGCGCTGGTCGACGCGCAGACCCGCGACCTGAGCAACGAAGCCGCCGCGGTCTTCGCCGAGCTCGGTGAGAATCCGCGCGTACACAAGGAATTGCTGCGCAACACGGTCGAGATCGTCAGTGGTGTTTGTGATTCCACCGGGCAGGCGATGGGTGACCTGCGCGACACTCTGGGCAGCACCCGTCAGATCGTCCGGAGCCGGGGCATGGAGCTGTTCTGCGCCGGAACCCATCCATTCGCCCAGTGGTCGGCCCAGAAGCTCACCGATGCGCCGCGCTACGCCGAGTTGATCAAGCGCACCCAGTGGTGGGGCCGGCAGATGCTGATCTGGGGCGTGCACGTGCACGTCGGTATCTCCTCGGCGCACAAGGTGATGCCGATCATGTCGTCGCTGCTGCTCTACTACCCGCACCTGCTGGCCCTGTCCGCGTCCTCGCCGTGGTGGGGTGGCGAGGACACCGGCTACGCCAGCAACCGGGCGATGATGTTCCAGCAGCTGCCCACCGCCGGGCTGCCCTTCCACTTCCAGACCTGGTCCGAGTTCGAGGGTTTCGTTCATGACCAGAAGAAGACCGGGATCATCGACCACATCGACGAGATCCGCTGGGACATCAGGCCGTCGCCGCATCTGGGCACCCTCGAGGTGCGCGTCTGCGACGGCGTGTCCAATCTGCGGGAGCTCGGCGCGCTGGTGGCGCTGACGCACTGCCTGGTGGTCGACCTGGACCGTCGGCTCGAGGCCGGCGAGACCCTGCCGACCATGCCGCCCTGGCATGTGCAGGAGAACAAGTGGCGGGCGGCCCGCTACGGTCTGGACGCGGTCATCATCCTGGACGCCGACAGCAACGAACGCCTGGTCACCGAGGACGTCGACGACCTGCTGACCCGGTTGCAGCCGGTCGCCAAGAAACTGGACTGCGAAGACGAACTGGCCGCGGTCGCCGACATCTACTCCGCCGGCGCGTCCTACCAACGGCAGCGGCGGGTGGCCGAGGAACACGACGGCGATCTGCGCGCGGTGGTCGACTCGCTGGTAGCCGAGTTGGACAGCTAGCCGTGGGACCGTCGCAGCTGCCGATGTTCCCGCTGGAGTGGGTGCTGCTGCCCGGCGAGGAGCTGTCCCTGCGGATCTTCGAGCTGCGCTACACCACGCTGGTGGGCGAACTGATGCGCAGCACCGACCCGACTTTCGGGGTGGTGCTGATCGCCCGTGGACGCGAGGTCGGCGGTGGCGAGCAACGCTGCGACGTCGGCGCGCTGGCGACGATCACCCAGTGCAGCGACCTGGGATCCGGCCGGTACCTGCTGCGCTGCCAGGTGGGTGACCGCATCCGGGTGCAGGAGTGGCTGCCCGACGACCCCTACCCCCGGGCCACCGCTGAGGTCTGGCCCGACGATCCGGGGAACCCCTTGTCCGACCGGCAGTTCCGGGATGTCGAGGGCCGGATCGTGGCGCTGTTGCAGCGCATCGCCGAAGCCCGCGGCACCCGGTTCGTTCCGGGACGCAGCGCGGTGCTGGGCGTCCGGCGCCGCAAGCTGGCCGCCCTGCCGCCCGGGCGACGGCTCTACGCCCTGGCCGCCCGGGTCCCGATGGGCGAGGCGGACCGCTATGCGGTGCTGTCGGCGGCGTCGCTCACCGATCGGCTGAAGGCGCTGCACGAAGCGGTGGACACCGTCGCCGCGATGGTGGAATTCCAGCTCTCCAGCGGCGGGTCGCCGCCACGGGGCCACTGACGGGGCAGCCGCGGGTCAGCGTCGGGTCAGTGCGAAAACCCGCACATCGCGGTGCGAACGGTTGTGGTAGACGTCGAAGTTGCGGGCGTAGTCGCCGAACATCCGCAGAATCCGCTCGCGTTCCATGCCGATCACCTGCGTGGCGATCACCGGAATCAGCTGGCCGCCCATCGTCACCGAGGCGTTCGGGTCGCCGAGCAGGTTCGTCGACCAGTCCGGATGCTTGGACTTGCCGAAGTTGACCCCCACCAGGAACAGCCGGTCGCCATCGCGCATGTAGGCCAGCGACGTCTCGTGCAGGTGACCCGTTTTCTTGCCGGTCGTGGTCAGCAACAGCAACGGCGCCCCGATCGGGCCGAAGATGGTGAGGTGACCGTCGCTGTGGCGCAGCAGCCAGCGGTCAACCGGGGTCAGCTGCCGGATCAGCCAGGCCCCCATTCGGGAGCTGATGAACGCCTCGATCGGTTGGCGCAGCAGCGGGCCGGGATCGCTGCCCCAACGCACGTCCGGAAATGCGTCCTCGGCCATAGCGCCGATTATCCCTCATCGGCCGGCTGCGAACGAACGCAGCGATTCCACCTGAGCGGATTCGAGAGAGGGGCGGACGTTTTGGCGGGCCTCGGCGATGTCGGCGGCGGTGACGTCGGCGGCGTCCACGGATCGGCGCATCGCCGTCAGCGCCGCCTCGCGCAGCAGCGCGACACAGTCGGCGGCGCTGTAGCCGTCCAGTTCGGCCGCCAGTTGATCGATGGCCACATCGCTGTGCAACGGCACCGATTTGCCGGCGATCCGCAGGATGTCCCGGCGCGCGTCGGCGTCCGGCGGCTCGACGAACACCAGCTTCTCCAGCCGGCCCGGCCGCAGCAGCGCCGGGTCCACCAGTTCGGGGCGGTTGGTCGCGCCGATCACCACCACGTCCCGCAGCGGCTCCACCCCGTCGAGCTCGGTGAGCAGCGCCGCCACCACTCGGTCGGTCACCCCGGAGTCGACGCTCTGGCCACGGCGCGGCGCCAGCGCGTCGACCTCGTCGAGGAACACCAGCGACGGCGCCGAGTCCCGGGCCCGCTGGAACAAGTCGCGAACGGCCCGCTCACTGCTGCCCACCCATTTGTCCATCAGCTCAGCGCCTTTCACGGCGTGTACGCTGACCCGTCCGGTGCCGGCCAGCGCCCGCACCACGAACGTCTTGCCGCAACCCGGCGGCCCGTAGAGCAGCACACCGTGCGGCGGGTCGATGCCGAGCCGGGCGAAGGTGTCCGGCCGCTGCAGCGGCCACAGCACCGCCTCGGTGAGCGCCTGCTTGGTCTCGGCCATGTCGCCGACGTCGTCGAGGGTGACCGAGCCGACCGAGATCTCGGCGGTGGCCGACCGCGACAACGGCCGGATCACGCTCAGCGCGCCGGTCAGGTCGTCCTGGGTGAGGGTCGGCGGGTCGCCGTTGCCGCTGGCCCGCGACGCCGCCCGCAGTGCCGCCTCGCGGACCAGCGCCGCCAGGTCGGCGACCACGAAACCCGGTGCGCGGTCGGCGATCGCGGGCAGGTCCAGGTCGCCGCACGGCACGGATTTAAGCAGCGACGACAGCAGGGCGGCGCGGGTGGCGGCGTCCGGCAGGCTCAACCGCAGCTCCCGGTCGCACAGGTCGGGTGCCCGCAGCCGGGCGTCCAGCCGATCGGGCAGCGCCGAGGTGGCGACGAACGCCACCCCGCCGGTGGCCACCGCTGCGCGCAGCTCGGCCAGGATCATGGTGGCCACCGGTTCGGGCGGGTCCGGCAGCAGTGCGTCGGCGTCGGCGATCAACAGCACCCCGCCGCCGTCGCGCACCTGCGCGGCCGCCGACGTCACCGCGGCCAGCCGGTCGTCGGCGCTGCACGCACCGGTCTGCGGCCCGTCGAGCTCGACCAGCCGCCGGGTCGCACACACCGCCCGCACCATGGTCGTCTTGCCGACCCCGGCCGGACCGGACACCAGCACACCGAGGTTGGCGCCGGCGCCCAGTTTCTGCAGCAGCTCGGGCTCGTCGAGTGCCAGCTTGAGCCATTCGGTGAGCTTGTCCACCTGGGCGGCGCAGCCCCGCAGGTCGTCCACCCCGAGCGCGGGCACGGGCGGTGAACCCGGCGCCGCCTGGGCGACCGCCGCTCCGGCCGACGCCGTGGCAGAGCCCCAGGACACCGACGAGTTGGGTTGCACGCTGACCGGTGCGGCCGGATCCACCCCGGTGACGGTCAACAACTCCGACGTCCAGCTGATACCGACCGCAGCGGCCAGCGCGGTGGCGGCCGCCGACGTCGAGGTGCCCGGACCCAGGTCGCGGGGCAGCAGCGACACCGCGTCGCCGACGGTCATCACCTTGCCGAGCAGTGCCTGGCGCAGGGTGGCCGGCGGCACCGATTCGGCGGCCAGGGCTGAGCCGCTCAGGGTCACCGACCGGGCGCCGTGCACGGTCACGGCAGCGACGATCACCTCGGTGCCGTCCCGCAGCCCGGCATTGGACAGCGTGACGTCGTCGAGCATCGCGACCCCGGTCGGGGTGTCCGGGCCGGCCAGGCCGGCCACCGCCGCGGTGGTGCGGGTTCCGGTCAGCGACACCGCATCCCACTCCCGGATGCCCAGAGCGGCGACCGCTTCGGGGTGCAGCCGCACCACGCCGCGGCGGGCGTCGACGGCCGCCGTGTTGAGCCGGGCGATCAAGGTGAGGTGGCGACCCGCCGCATGGCCGGGCATCGTCATAGCGGCCGCCCGTCCATTGAATGCATGTGGTCATTATCAAGTTACCGTGGGCTCTTTTCACTGAAATCCCGACCAGACATTTGCCGGCGGCGTTAATTTGATGGCTATCGAATTCCGCGTAACCTGGGCATATTTCGGTGTGGGGCGTCGCCGCGCACGACGTGGCGCGGCCCGATCCGCCACGCTGCTCGCGCTGCTCGCCCTCACCGGCCCGGGTCTTGCCCGGGCCGACGTCGCGAACCCGCTGGCCGACTTGGTCGACGCCGCCGCACAGCGCCTGGCGATCGCGGAGCCGGTGGCCGCCGCCAAGTGGACCACCAGGACCCCCATCGAGGATCCGAGCCGGGTGCAGCAACAGCTGGCCGCACTGGCCGCCGACGCGGCCGCCCACAACGTCGACCCCGACTATGTGACCCGGGTGTTCGCGGATCAAATCGGTGCGACCGAGGCGCTGGAGTACCAGCACTTCGCCCAGTGGAAGCTGGATCCGGCCAGCATCCCGGTCGCCGCGCCCGACCTGTCGACTTCCCGGGCCGTGGCCGACGACCTCAACGGGGTGATGCTGGGTGAGATCAGGCTGCAATGGGCCGCGCTGCATTCACCGGAATGCGCCGGCCGACTCGAGGCGGCTCGGCGCGAGGCAAGCAGCCAACGCCAACTCGATGCCGTCTACCGGCGGGCACTTTCGTTTGCCACCCGGTCGTACTGCGCGCCCTAGCCCCGGGGTAGGCGGCCGCCCGGTTTACGCAGCCCCAGCCGCGCCACCGAGCGGCGCTGCGGTTGCGCGCGGCGGATCGCCCGGCGGGTGGCACGCCGCTGCTTGGGCGCGTCCTCCCAGGAGTCGGGGTGCGCGGCCACCCAGCGGTGGTTGCGGATCGAGAACGGGATCGTGGCCAGATAGGCGACGATCAGCACCAGCACCAGGATGTAGGGGAACAGGAACGCGGCCGCCGCCACCAGCGCCAGCCCCGCCAGCATCAGGGCGGCCAGGTTCGGTGGCACCGAGACGGCGTGCACCTTCTTCATCGGAATCCGGCTGACCAGCAGGGCGGCGGTGATCGCCACCCAGGCGCAGGCGAACCACTGCGACACCCACCAGCCGGCCCCGAACTGCAGCTTGGCGGCCAGCAGGCCCATCAGCATGAGCGCACCCGCCGGGGCGGGCATCCCGACGAAGAACTCCCGGGTGTAGGCGGGCAGGACGGTGTCGCCGAGCAGCGTGTTGAAGCGGGCCAGCCGCAGCACCACGCAGACCGCGTAGAGCAGCACCACGATCCAGCCGGCCGGCAGGTGCGACAGCAGCGACACGTAGATCACCACCGCGGGTGCCACCCCGAAGTTGACCGCGTCGGCCAGCGAGTCGATCTCGGCGCCCATCCGCGACTCGGCGTCCAGGATGCGGGCAACCCGGCCGTCGAGTCCGTCCAGTACGGCGGCGGCGACGATCAGCGCCATCGCGATGTGCGGCTGATGGTCCAGCGCGAACTTGATCGAGGTCAGCCCGGCACAGATGGCCAGCACCGTCATCGAGCTGGGCAGGATGTGCAGGCCGACCGCCCGCCTCGTGCGGGTCATGGCAGCTCGGCCAGCACGGTCTCGCCGGCGACGGCGCGCTGGCCCACGGCGACCAGCGGGTCGGCGCCCACCGGCAGGTAGGTGTCCAGCCGCGAGCCGAATCGGATCAGGCCGTACACGTCACCGATCGCGAGGGTGTCGCCGGGCTTGGCGTCGCAGACGATCCGCCGGGCCAGCAGCCCGGCAACCTGTACGGCGATCACTTCGGCGCCGGCCGGGGTGCGGATCCGCACGCTGTTGCGTTCGTTGTCTTCGCTGGCCGCGGCCAGGTCCGCGGAGCCGAACCGGCCGGGGCGGTGCGCCGTGGCGAGCACCTCGCCGCCCACCGGTGCGCGCTGCACGTGCGCGTCCAGGATCGACATGAAGATGCTGACCCGGGGCAGCGGTGTTGCCGGCAGGCCGAGTTCGGCCGGCGGCGCGGCGGTGTCGACCGTGCAGACCACCCCGTCGGCGGGGGCCACCACGACGCCGGGCCGGCCGGGCGGCACCCGGGGCGGGTTGCGGAAGAACCCGGCGCTGGCGCCCGCTGCGGCCAGGCCCGCCCGGCGCAGGAAGCGTCGCCCGGTCAGCTTCCCCACCAGTGCCGCGCCCAGCCCGGCGGCGACGAACGGAGCCCCGGCCGGGTGCATCGGCGGGACCGCCGACCGCAGCAGTCCGAGCAGCCGCAGCGGACCCGAGTTCGGATCGTCTGCGGCACGGGGGCGTCTGGCCATCCGGACAGTTTATGCAGCCGCGCCGCTCAGTCGGTCAGGTCCCAGACCTGCAGCCGCGTCCCCGCCGCCAGCTCGGTGACATCCTCGGCGATGTCGAACAGGCAGTTGGCCGACGCCAGGTAGCGCAGGTGGTGCGACGCCGGCGGCCCGTAGGCGTTGACGGTGCCGGCGGCGTGGTCGAGCAGGCCGCGCCGGAACTGTCGTTTGCCGGCCGGCGAGGTCAGTTTCTCGGTGAGCACCGCCTCGCGGCGGGGACGCTCGGGCGCCGGCAGGCCCATCGCGCGGCGCAGCGCCGGGCGCAGGAACACCTCGAAGGACACCAGTGCGCTGACCGGATTGCCCGGCAGCGTGACGATGGTGGCGTTACCGACCCGACCGATGCCCTGCGGCATGCCTGGCTGCATCGCCACCTTGACGAACTGCACCCCCTGCTCGCCCGAACGGCCGAAGACATCCTTGACCACCTCGTAAGCGCCGGCACTGACGCCACCGCTGGTGATGATCAGATCGGCGTCCGGCCCGTAGCGGTCGACGACGGCGGCGAACTGACCCGTGTCGTCGGGGACGGTCACCGCGGCCACCACGTCCGCGCCGGCCGCCCGCGCCGCGGCGGCCAGCATCACGCCGTTGGACTCGTAGATCTGCCCGGGCTCCAGCGGGGTGCCCGGTGTCGCCAGTTCGGAGCCGGTCGAGATCACCAGCACCCGCTGCCGGGGCCGCACCGGCAGCGTCGTCAGCCCGAGCGCCGCCGCCAGCCCGACCACCGACGGGCCGGCGACCTGGCCGGCCCACAGCACCGTGTCACCGGCGGCGACGTCGCCGCCGGCCCGGCGGATGTGCCGGCCGGGTGCGGTCGACTCCCGGATCTCGACGATCTCGGTGCCGCCGTCGGTGGCTTCGACCGGTACCACCGCTGTCGCGCCCGCCGGCATCGGCGCACCGGTCATGATCCGGTGCGCGGTGCCCGCAACGAGGGTGAGGACGTCGGTGCGTCCAGCCGGGATGTCTTCGGCGACTGGCAGTTTCACCGGATTGTCCGGCGTGGCGCCAGCCACGTCCTCGGCTACAACCGCGTAGCCGTCCATCGCCGAGTTGTCGAACACCGGCAGCGACAGCGGTGCGACCACGTCGCCGGCCAGCACCAGGCCCTCGGCTGCGGCCAGCGGAACTGTGGCCGCCGGGCGGGGGCGGATCAAGTCCGCGACGGCACGCTGGTGTTCTTCGACTGAACGCACCCCGCCATTATCGCGGGCGCCTACACCGGGAAGCTGACCCCGGTCAGCTCTTCGGAGACCGCCCACAGCCGCCGTTGCAGCTCCGGGTCGTGGGACTGCCTGCTGGACTGCACCACACTGGGGTGACCGCGCTGCTCGCCGAAGCCGTCCGGGCCGTAGTACTGACCGCCGGCCACCGCCGGGTCGGTCGCTGCCCGCAGCGTCGGCAGTGCGCCCATCGCCGCGCTTTGGAACAGGGCCGGCCCCAGCAGTTTCTCCAGCGGGCGCAGCACCGCGGGGATGTTGCGGGCCAGTTCGGTGTTGGAGCCGCCGGGGTGGGCCGCCACCGCGATCGTCGGCCGGCCGCCGGCCGCGAGTCGGCGCTGCAGCTCGTAGGTGAACAGCAGGTTGGCCAGCTTCGACTGGGCGTACGCGCGGTGCCGGCTGTATTCGTGCTCCCACTGCAGATCGTCGAAGTGGATGGCGCCCCCCAGCCGGTGGCCGATGCTGCTGACGGTCACCACCCGCGAACCGTCGACGCCGAGCAGGTGCTCCAGCAGCAGCCCGGTGAGTGCGAAGTGGCCCAGGTGGTTGGTGCCGAACTGCAGCTCGAACCCGTCGGCGGTGGTCTGCTTCGGCGTCCACATCACCCCGGCGTTATTGATCAGCAGGTCGATTCGCGGGTAGGCCGAGCGCAGCGCATCGGCGGCGGTGTGCACCGAGTCCAGTGAACTCAGGTCGAGCTGCTGCACGGCGACGTCGGCGCGCGGGCTGGCCGACCGGATGCGGGCGACGGCGTCGTGGCCCTTGCCGGTGTTGCGGACGGCCAGCACCACGTGCGCGCCGCGGGCGGCGAGCACCTCGGCCGTGTGGTATCCGAGACCGGTGTTGGCACCGGTGACGACGACGACGCGACCGGTCTGATCCGGGACGTCGGCCGCGGTCCATCTGCCCTTCGAGTCCATGGGGCGAACTTTACGGCCCGGGCGCAGGCGGCCAGCCGGGTGACAGCCCGACGCCGCTGCTGTCATCCTCATTGCCATGGTCGATAGCGCAGGCAGTCCCGGCACGGTCACCCTGACCGAGCCCAGATACCCGCCCAGCACCAAGGCGCCGCTGCTCTGGCTGCTGACCGGGGCTGTCCCCTGGGTGGTGCTGGTGTTCGCGCAGGTGGCGTGGATGGCCGTCGACCCGCGGCTGCCCTGGCTGCACGAGCTGGCGGCGGCCGGCACGGTGCTCGGTGTGCTGGCGAACGTCGTGGTCGCGCCGTTCTGGCGGTACCGGGTGCACCGCTGGGACATCAGCCCGCAGGCCGTCTACACCCGCACCGGCTGGCTGGTGCAGGAGCGCCGCATCGCGCCGATCTCCCGGGTGCAGACCGTCGACACCTATCGCGGCCCGTTGGACCGGATGCTCGGCCTGGCCAACGTCACCGTGACCACCGCCTCGTCGGCGGGCGCGGTGCACATCGTCGCGCTGGACACCGACGTCGCCGACCGCATCGTGGCGCGGCTGACCGATGCCGCTTCGCTGGGCGCCGAGGACGCCACGTGACCCACGCTTCGCCGGTGCGTCCGGAGGCGGAGTGGCAGCGGCTGAGCCCGCGCATGCTGCTGGTGCATCCGCTGTACGAGGTGCTGCGCCAACTGCCGTGGCTGATCGGGGCGGTGGTGCTGGGATCGACCACCGACAACCCGCTGTGGGGGATCGCCGCGCTGTGGGTGATCGCCGCGGTGGGCGTGGCGCGCTGGTTCACCACCACCTATCGCATCGAACCCGATCCGGAGGCCGGGCGGCTGCAGCTGCGAGCCGGCATCCTGCGCCGCAAGGTGTTGTCGGTGCCGCGCAACCGAATCCGATCGGTGCAGACCGAGGCCCGGCTGCTGCACCGGGTGCTGGGGCTGACCGTGCTACGGGTGAGCACCGGCCGGGAGACCGCCGGCGACCATCTGTTCGAACTGAACGCCGTTGAGAGCGACCAGGTTCCGCGGCTGCGCAAGATGCTGCTGGCGCGCACCGCGGGTGTGCGCCCGGACGCGGCTCCGAACGCAACCGGGATGCTGTTGGCCCGGTGGCGGCCGTCCTGGCTGCGCTACAGTCCGCTGAGCCTGTCCGGTCTGGCGCTGATCGCGGCCGCCGTCGGTGCGCTGCTGCAGAGCGGATTCTGGGTGACACTGCAGGATTCGCCGCTCGGCAGGTCCGCGGCCGACACCGTCCAGCGGCTGGGGCTGGGTACTGCGGCCACGCTGATCGCCGCAGTGGTGGTCGTCGCGTCGGTGCTGCTGGCGGTGCTGCGCTCGCTGGTCACCTACGGCAACCTGACGCTGTCGCGCAACCCCGGCGCCGCCGGTGACGTGCTGCACCTGACCTACGGTCTGCTGCGGGCCCGCGAGCACAGCTACGACATGCGCCGGCTGCGCGGTGGAACGTTGCGCCGGCCGCTGCTGGTCCGGCTGATGGGTGGCGCCCGCCTGGACGCGGTGATGACCGGGGTGCACGGCGGCGGCGAGTCGTCGCTGCTGCTGCCGCCGTGCCCGGCCGCCACCGCCGAGTCCGTGCTGTCCGGCCTGGTCGGCGACCCGAGCGTGGTCGACGGGCCGCTGCGCGGGCACGGCCCGACCGCCGCGCGCCGACGCTGGACCCGGGCGATGATGCTGCCGCTCGTTGCGGCGGCCGGGCTGGCGGCGGCCGCCGGCACGGTCGGTGCCGCGGCCTGGTGGTGGGTGGCATGGGTGGTGCTGACGGTGTGTTCCGGGCTACTGGCCGCCGACCGGGCGCGCGCGCTGGGCCACCGGGTCGACCGCAACTGGCTCGTCGCGCGCAGCGGCAGCCTGGAACGCCGCCGGGACTGCGTCGCCACCGCGGGCATCGTCGGATGGACGGTGCGGCAGAGCTGGTTTCAGCGCCGCGCCGGGGTCGCCACGCTGGTGGCGGCCACCGCCGCCGGGGTGAAGGCCTACCGGGTGATCGACGTGCCGGAGGCGTGGGCGTGGTCGGTGGCCGCGGCGGCGTCGCCGTGGGTGGCCGCCAGCCGCTGGAGCGCACCCGCCGCCCGCCGGCATGCTTCGATGTAGCGATGACCGCCGAGACCGACCCGACCAGAGTGGTGAGCGCCAGCCGCGAAATCGCCGCCACGGCAGCGGAAATCTTCGAACTGATCGCCGACCCCGCACAACAGCCCCGCTGGGACGGCAACGACAACCTGGCGCAAGCCGCACAAGGTCAGCGGGTGCGCGCCGTCGGCGACATGTTCACCATGACGCTGACGATGGGCGTGGACCGGGAGAACTACGTCGTCGAGTTCGACGAGGGGCGCCGGATCGCCTGGCGGCCCGCCGAACCCGGCCGGCAACCGCCCGGACATCTGTGGCGGTGGGAACTGGAGCCCCTCGACGACTCATCCGGGCAGCGCACCCGGGTCACCCACACCTACGACTGGTCGCAGCTGGCCGACGAGAACCGTTTCGCGCGTGCCCGCGCGACCACCGTCGAGAAGCTGATGGCATCCGTGGACCGGCTTGCGGCACTGGCTGAGTCGGACAGCTAGGCGCTCAGCGTGCGCACCGCCTCGATGCGCTCGCGCAGCTGATCGCCGGTGGCCGCCGCGACGACCGGGCCGCCGCAGATCCGCCGCAGCTCGCTGTGAATCCAGCCGTGCGGCTTGCCGGTACGGTGGTGCGCCGCCGACACCAGCGCGTTGAGTTCGCGGCGCAGCTCGTGCAACTGCCCGTACACGGTCACCGGCGCTGAGTCAGCAGACCCGCCGCCGACCGCCTTGCGACGGTCCAGCTGCTCATCCTGCCTGCGCCGCAACAACTCTCGCATCTGGCCGGCATCCAGCAGCCCTGGAATGCCGAGATAGTCGGCCTCCTCGTCACTGCCGGCCGGGGTGGCGGTGCCGAACGAGGCTCCGTCGAAGATCACCTGGTCCAGCTCGGCGTCGGCGCCCAGCGACTCGAAGGTGTTCTCCAGCTCGGACGGCTCGGACTGTCGACGCTCGGCCGCACCGAACTCGTCGAGGCCCAACGACTCCCGGTGCGGTTTGCCCAGCACGTGGTCGCGTTGCGCTTCCAGCTCGCTGGCCAGCTGCAGCAGAGCCGGCACCGACGGCAGGAAGATGCTGGCCGTCTCGCCGGGCCGCCGCGTCCGGACGAACCTCCCCATCGCCTGCGCGAAGAACAGCGGCGTCGACGCACTGGTCGCATACACGCCGACGGCCAGCCGCGGCACGTCGACGCCCTCGGACACCATTCGCACCGCGACCAGCCAGCGCTGCGCGCCCGCGGAAAACGTCGCGATGCGCTTCGACGCGCCGGGATCGTCGGAGAGCACGACGGTCGGCTGCTCACCGGTCAGCTTCTTCAACAGCCCGGCATAGGCGCGGGCGGCGGCCTGGTCGGAGGCGATCACCATGCCGCCGGCGTCGGGCATCCCGTTGTCGCGCAACTGCCGCAGTCGGGTGTCGGCCGCCGAGAGCACCGCCGGCATCCACTCGCCGGCGGGATCCAGCGCGGTGCGCCAGGCCCGCGCGGTGTGCTCGACGGTCAGCGGCTCACCCAGCCGGGCAGCGTGCTCCTCGCCGGCGCTGTCTCGCCAGCGGGCCTCCCCGGAGTAGGCCAGGAACACCACCGGCCGCACCACCCCGTCGGCCAGCGCCTCGGGGTAGCCGTAGCTCTCGTCGGCCACCGACCGCAGCGTGCCGCCGCCGTCCGGCGCATACGTCACGAACGGGATCGGGCTGTCGTCGCTGCGGAACGGCGTCCCGGTCAGCGCCAGCCGGCGGGTGGCGTCGCCGAACGCCTCGCGGATCGCGTCCCCCCAGGTCTTGGCATCGCCGCCGTGGTGGATCTCGTCGAAGATCACCAGCGTCCGGCGGCCCTCGGTGCGCACCCGGTGCCGGGCCGGGTGACTGGCCACCTGCGCGTAGGTGACGACGACGCCGTGGTACGCCGAGCTGGTGTGCGCCGCGGAGTTGCTGAATTTCGGGTTGAGCGTGACACCGTGGTCGGCGGCCGCGGCGGCCCACTGGGTTTTCAGGTGCTCGGTCGGCACCACCACGGTCACTGCCTCGACGGTGCGGTCGCTCAGCAGCTCGGCGGTGATCCGCAGCGCGAACGCGGTCTTGCCGGCGCCCGGGGTGGCGACCATCAGGAAATCACGCGGCCTGGCGGTCAGATACCGCACCAGGGCACGTCGCTGCCAGCCCCGCATCGACCGGGTGCTGGGCGCATCTGTTGCCGGCACCCGGAATCTCCTCGTCTGGTCGGAATGCAGCCTAAGCCAACGGAAGCCGTGATCCACGCAACACCGGCGTTGCCCTAGCATCGATGGCGTGTCCGATTCGGTTGCCGACGAATCCGCTCGGGTGCGCCGGCTGCTGGACGCCCAGGACCGGGCGGCCCGGCTGTTCGACGAGATCGAGCATCGCGGCCTGATTCGCGCCGGGGCCGGCGAGCGGGAGTGCTCCGATGAGATCCGCGACCTGGCCGAGTCGATGTTCGGGGTCAAGCAGCACTGGCACCGGCGGATCGTGCGGGCCGGCGAGAACACCCTGCTGCCGTTCGCCGAGCGTCCGCCGGACCGGATCATCGCCGACGACGACATCGTGTTCTGCGACCTGGGCCCGATCTTCGAGCGGTGGGAGGCCGACTTCGGCCGGACCTTCGTGCTCGGCGGCGCCGATGCGGGCCCGGACAAGCTGGCGCTCCGCGACGCGCTGCCGAAGGTGTGGCGGGCCGGGCGCGACTACTTCGACGGCCACGCGGACATCACCGGCGCCGAACTGTACGACCACGTCGTCGAGCTGGCCGCCGCGGCGGGGTTCGGTTTCGCCAGCCCCATCGCCGGGCATCTGCTGGGCGAGTTCCCGCACAAGAAGATCTCCGGGGACGGCGTGCGGTCCTACATCGCCCCCGGCTCCACGGCCCCGATGCGCCGCCTCGACCGTTCCGGGCGGCCCTGCCACTGGATTCTCGAGGTGCACCTGCTCGATCCCGGCCGCCGCTTCGGTGGCTTCTACGAGGAACTGCTCGACCTGCCGTGAGCCGGATGCCGACCGGGGGCGGGCCTCATTGCCCGGCTTCTCAGCCCGGTGCTGCACACCGCGCATCGTCGCCGGGCGCCTTGCACTCTCTATAGCCGAGTGCTAAGAATGACGTTGGCACTCGCGACCGGTGAGTGCTAGGTCGGGGCGGTGAGGCCGGTTTCGGTCGTCCGTCGCGGGCACTGTCCCCGGCCACAGCGTTGATGGGGCGGCTCGACAAGCGGCCGCCCTGCGTGCCCTACCAAATTCGGAGGAATCACTTCGCAATGGCCAAGCAAATTGCGTATGACGAAGAGGCCCGTCGCGGCCTGGAGCGGGGCCTGAACGCCCTCGCCGACGCGGTCAAGGTGACGTTGGGCCCCAAGGGCCGCAACGTCGTGCTGGAGAAGAAGTGGGGCGCCCCCACGATCACCAACGACGGCGTGTCCATCGCCAAGGAGATCGACCTGGAGGACCCCTACGAGAAGATCGGCGCGGAGCTGGTCAAAGAGGTCGCCAAGAAGACCGACGACGTCGCCGGTGACGGCACCACCACCGCCACGGTGCTGGCCCAGGCGCTGGTCCGGGAGGGTCTGCGCAACGTCGCCGCGGGCGCCAACCCGCTGGCCCTGAAGCGCGGCATCGAGAAGGCGGTCGAACACGTCACCGAGAAGCTGCTCAAGGACGCCAAGGAGGTCGAGACCAAGGACCAGATCGCGGCCACCGCCGGGATCTCCGCGGGCGACCAGTCGATCGGCGACCTGATCGCCGAGGCGATGGACAAGGTCGGCAACGAGGGTGTGATCACCGTCGAGGAGGCGCAGACCTTCGGGCTGAGCCTGGAGCTGACCGAGGGCATGCGGTTCGACAAGGGCTACATCTCCGGCTACTTCGTCACCGACCCCGACCGTCAGGAAGCGGTCCTGGAGGACCCCTACATCCTGCTGGTCAGCTCGAAGGTGTCCACCGTGAAGGACCTGCTGCCGCTGCTGGAGAAGGTCATTCAGGGTGGCAAGCCGCTGCTGATCATCGCCGAGGACGTCGAGGGCGAGGCGCTTTCCACCCTGGTCGTCAACAAGATCCGCGGCACCTTCAAGTCGGTCGCGGTCAAGGCGCCTGGCTTCGGTGACCGCCGCAAGGCGATGCTGCAGGACATGGCGATCCTGACCGGCGGCCAGGTGATCAGTGAGGAGGTCGGCCTGACCCTGGAGAACGCCGACCTGACGCTGCTGGGCAAGGCTCGCAAGATCGTGGTCACCAAGGACGAGACCACCATCGTCGAGGGTGCCGGTGACGGCGACGCCATCGCCGGCCGGGTGGCCCAGATCCGCAGCGAGATCGAGAACAGCGACTCCGACTACGACCGGGAGAAGCTGCAGGAGCGGCTGGCCAAGCTGGCCGGCGGCGTCGCGGTGATCAAGGCCGGCGCGGCCACCGAGGTAGAGCTCAAGGAGCGCAAGCACCGCATCGAGGACGCGGTGCGCAACGCCAAGGCCGCCGTCGAGGAGGGCATCGTCGCCGGTGGCGGCGTGACCCTGCTGCAGGTCGCCCCGTCGCTGGACAAGCTGAAGCTCGATGGCGACGAGGCCACCGGTGCCAGCATCGTCAAGGTCGCGCTGGAGGCTCCGCTGAAGCAGATCGCGTTCAACGCCGGCCTGGAGCCGGGCGTGGTGGCCGAGAAGGTCCGCAACTCGCCCGCCGGCACCGGCCTCAACGCCGCCACCGGTGAGTACGAGGACCTGTTGAAGGCCGGCGTCGCCGACCCGGTGAAGGTGACCCGCTCGGCGCTGCAGAACGCGGCGTCGATCGCGGCGCTGTTCCTGACCACTGAGGCTGTCGTCGCCGACAAGCCGGAGAAGGCGGCCGCTCCGGCGGGCGACCCGACCGGTGGCATGGGTGGCATAGACTTCTAAGTCTGGGCACGAGAAAGGCCCGGTCTCCTTCGGGGGGCCGGGCCTTTTCGTATGGGCACCGTGGGCGTTCGCCCTGGGACGCCGGAACCGATGAAGCCGTCCGAACTGGGTGTTTGCCGGTCAACCGGGGGAGTTCCCGGCGATTGGCGACAAGGGTGCATGCTCTGGTACGTTTCCACGGAGCATATGAAAGAGCCGTGCGGTATGAAGCAAAATCACAGCTTATATGGTCCAGCCGGCACACTCCGAAAGGGAATCGATGAAACTCAGCGCCATTGGAGCCGTCGCGGGTGGAGCCGTGGCAGCGGCGTTCTGCGCCGCCGCGGCCGCCCACGCAGACTCCGGGTGGACCCCGAACTACGACCTGGCGGACGCCGCGGTCGGCCAGGTCGGCCCGACGTCGGTGGCGTGGGCGGTGCCCGCCAGCTTCACCAACGGCACCACGACGCTGTCCGGGACCGACTACGTGTTCCCGTCGGCGGGCGGCTACGAGAACGAATTCATCACCGAAACAGGCGCCCTCTACGACCAGGACCAACTGGCCCCGGGGTACACCAACCTGTTCTACTTCAGCGGCACCAACAGCGACCTGCACGGCGCCGACGTCCTCAAGACGCCGTTCGGGTCCATCGACATGCCCTTGATGCAGGGGCTGTTCAAGCCGTCGGACTTCACGCAGGCTTCCGCGGTGCCGTCGGCCACCGAGGTGGCCGAGCAGGCCCGACTGGTCGACGCACTCCAGATCGGACCGGACAAGATTCCGGCCGACGCGCCGCCCCTGGATGGCTGGAACCCCACCTACGCCGGGGCGGATGACGCCAGCCTGCTGCAGGTCCCCGGCTCGTCGTCGCTGGCCTGGGCGATTCCCGACACCACCTGGACCCCCGCCGGCGGTACGGCCCTGACCGGGACTGACTACGTCTCGAACACCGTGATCCTGAATCACGTCTACGGCAGCGACAATGAGTTCGTCACCAACACCGGCGCCGTTTACGACGAGCATGTGTTCTCCCCGAACCTGGCCAACCTCTACTACGACGGTGGTGCTGCCGGCGACCACCCGGTCGACATCCTGCAGACATCCTTCGGGAACTTCGACATCTCCTGGGCCGCCGGGCTGCTCACCCCGACGGACTACGCGGCCGCCACCGTGCTCACACCGCTGACGGCCCTGCAGGACTCCGGGTTGTACAGCGCGCTCGACCTGCTGCCCGGGCTGACTTCGTAACCGGGGTCGACGAACTGGGCACGGCGAGGCCCGGTCCCTCACCGGGGCCGGGCCTTCGCCATCCGCAGGGTCGGCGAGGATAGCCGTATGCAGATCCAGCTGCTGGGCACCGGAAGCGCCGACGGGTGGCCCAACCCGTTCTGTCGCTGCGGGTCCTGTCGGTCGGCGGCGGCCACCGGGGTGGTCCGCGGCCAGACCGCCGGGCTGGTCGACGACACCCTGCTGCTCGACTGCGGGCCGGAGGCGCCGCGTGCCGCCGTACGCTACGGGCGTTCGCTGGCCGGGGTCCGGCACATCCTGCTCACCCACGGCCACCACGACCACGTCGGCCCGGCCGCTTTGGTGATGCGGCACTGGGCCGGGCTCACTGAGCCACTCAACCTGGTCGGACCGCCCGGCGCGCTGGACCTGTGTCGCGACTGGGTCGGGCCGCATGACCCGGTCCGGTTCGTCCCGGTGTGTGCCGGCGACGCACTGGAGCTGGGGGCCTACCGGATCCGCGTGCTGGCCGCCGCCCACGGATCCGACCTGGGCGACCCGCGGGACTGTCACGCGGTGCTCTACGACGTGCGCGGGTCCGGCGGCCGGATCCTGTGGGCCACCGACACCGGCCCGCTGCCCGACGACACCCATGCGGCCGTGGCCGGCGCGGGCTTCGACGCGGTGTTCCTCGAGGAATCGTTCGGCAACCGCACCGGGCACGACCCCGAGCATCACGACCTGGCGTCGTTTGCGGCCACGCTCGCCGGGCTGCGTCGCTCCGGTGCCGTCACCGACGACACCGAGGTCGTCGCCGTGCACCTGAGCCACCACAACCCGCCGGAGGCGGAGCTGGCCGAGACGCTGCGCAACTGGGGTGCCCGCGCGGGGCGCGACGGCGAGGTGGTGACGGTCGGCTCGCCCGCCGGCGTGCCGGCCCGCCCGGCCCCCACCCGGACCCTGGTGCTCGGTGGCGCGCGGTCCGGCAAGTCGTGCTACGCCGAGGCGTTGCTGGCGGCGGAGTCCGGGGTGACCTACCTGGCCGCCGGGGGCGTGCGCGACGGCGACGAGGAGTGGACGCAGCGGGTGGCCGCGCACCGGGCACGCCGGCCGGCGGCCTGGCAGACGGTCGAGACCTGCGAGCTGGCCGATCGGCTGCGGGCGGCCGAGACTCCGCTGCTGGTGGACTGCCTGGGCACCTGGCTGACCGCCCGGATCGACCGGCACCGGGCCTGGGACGGCGACCTGGCCGGGGTGCACGCCGATATCGACGAGCTGGCCGCCGCCTGGCGAGCCTGCCCGACGCGGGCGGTGGCGGTCAGCAACGAGGTCGGCAGCGGGGTGGTGCCGGCCACCGCGTCCGGTCGGCTGTTCCGCGATCTGCTCGGCGTGCTCAACGCGCGCATCGCCGCGTCGTCCGAGTCCGTGGTGCTGATGGTGGCCGGTCGGCCGCTCAGACTCCCTGCGGGGCCAGCTTGAGATCCATGCAGTCGCTGTAGCAGGGGGTCTCGCCCGGCGACGCCGGGGTGGCGACCCGGATCAGCACCGCGCGGCTCGGTACGAACGTCAGGCTGGCCAGGTTGTCGTCGCCGGGGGTGCCCGGGTCGGTAACCTCGGCCACGCCGTCGGCGATCACCGTGTAGTCGCCGGGAGTGACCGGCGGCCACAGCACGGTGACGTCTTTGCTGCGGGCCAGGTTGGTCCGGCTCTTGCGGCCGCCGATCGCCGTGATCTCCACGGTGTTGCCCCGCAGCACCGGCATCACCGGAACCGGGTTGGGTTGTCCGCCCTCCAGCACGGTGATCAGGTAGGCGTAGTCGCGGCCGGCGAGTTTCTCGGCGAGTTGGTCGAAATCGACGTTGGAAGTCATGGATTCGAGCCTAGCCGTTGTCGGAGCCGATGATTTCCACGCAGTCGTGGACGTTGCCGGTTGCCTGCGCCGTACCCTCGGCGAACACCGGCCGGTGCAGCAGAGCATGTTTGGGCGTCACCAGCACCGGATCGGCCGGATCGGCGGGCAATTCGGCGTCTCCGTCGACGATCAGCGAATAGTCGGTCACCGCACGCGGCGGGAAGACCAGCGTCACGCCCGCGTGGGCGGTCAGGTTCGCCCGTCGGTGCCGGCCGACGGGTCCGACGTCGAGCATGCCGGCGGTGTAGGCCGGTGTGACGGTGGCGGTGTGTGCGCGGTGGTCGTCGTCGACGGTGACCAGGTAGGCGAACTCGTAGTCGGGCAGCAACTCGGCCAGCCGCCCGAGATCGACTGTCTTGCCCACGGAATCGAGCATAGTGTCGAACGCATGGAATTCCGCTACCTAGGTGACTCCGGCCTGCAGATCTCGGAGATGACATACGGCAACTGGCTCACCCACGGCGCACAGATCGAGAACGACGTCGCCACCGCATGCGTGCACGCCGCACTGGACTGCGGCATCACCACATTCGACACCGCCGACGTGTACGCCAACGGCCGCGCCGAAGAGGTGCTGGGCGCGGCGCTGAAGGGCCGGCGCCGCGAATCGCTGGAGATCTTCACCAAGGTGTACTGGCCGGTCGGCCCCGCCCCGCTGGGCCGCAACGACACCGGCCTGTCACGCAAACACATGATGGAAGCCATCGACGGTTCACTGCGCCGGCTGGGCACCGACTATGTCGACCTGTACCAGGCGCATCGCTACGACACGTTCACCCCGCTGGAGGAGACGATGCAGGCGTTCGCCGACATCGTCCGGGCCGGCAAGGCGCTCTACATCGGGGTCAGCGAGTGGACCGGCGAGCAGATTCGCGCCGGTCACGCGCTGGCCCGCCAGCTCGGGGTGTCGCTGATCTCCAGCCAGCCGCAGTATTCGATGCTGTGGCGGGTGATCGAGCCCGATGTCGTACCGGTCTGCCGCGAACTGGGTTTGAGCCAGATCGTCTGGTCGCCGATGGCCCAGGGGGTGCTGTCCGGCAAGTACCACGTCGGCCAGCCGCTGCCGGCCGGGTCGCGGGTCACCGACGAGAAGGGCGGTGCGAACTTCATCAAGCGTTTCTTGGCCGATGACGTGCTGACCCGGGTGGCCGGGCTGCAGCCGATCGCCGCCGAACTCGGGTTGTCGATGGCGCAGTTGGCCATCGCCTGGGTGCTGCAGAACGACAACGTCGCCGCGGCGCTGATCGGTGCGTCCCGCCCGGAACAGGTCACCGAGAATGTCAAGGCGTCCGGGGTGCGCATCCCGGACGACGCGATGGCCCGCATCGACGAGGTGCTCGGCGACGTGGTGGTGCGCGACCCGGCGCTGGTGGCCAAGTCCACCCCGGCCAAACGGCTGCTCTGAGATGCCGAGTGTGTAGGTTGTGCGCGAGATTTTGCTGATTGCGCGACCACTTCCTACACGGTCGATGTGGCTGGGGATGACCGAACACGGTCGTTGCGCGTCGTTGCGATCATCCGAATGTGCGACGTGAGCAGTGGCCGTTTCTGGGACGACAAGCGGTGCGAGATGGCCAGCTCTCGCCCCACCGGCTGCGCAAGGACTATCGAGCCGTCTACCGCAACGTGTACGTGCCCAACGACGCTACGTTGACCGCGCTGACCCGAGCCCGCGCAGCCTGGCTGTGGTGCGGAGGTACGGCGACATTGACGGGGATGTCGGCGGCGGCGGTGCTGGGGACGAAGTGGATCGACTCCGACCGGCCGGGCGAATTGTGCCGCCTCAACCGGCGCTGCCCGCCCGGGATTGCCGTCCACAGTTACAGTCTGGCCTCGCGGGAAATCTGCGTTGCCGACGGAATCCGGATCACCACTCCCGAGCGCACCGCATTCGACATAGGCCGGACACTGCCGCCAGACCAGGCGGTTCCGGTTCTGGATGCATTGATCAATGCGACGAACGTCAAGGTCGACGCAGTGGCGGCGTTGGCCGACAAACGGCCCGGCCTGCGAGGCATCCGCCTGCTGCGCTCGATTCCGGAGTTGGTCGACGGTGGCGCTGAATCCCCGCGGGAGAGCCGATTGCGGCTGTTGCTGGTCCAGGCCGGACTACCCGCGCCAGAGACGCAGATCGAATTCTTCGACGAGTTCGGGGTCGCCCGCATCCGGGTAGACATGGGCTGGCGGCGGTGGAAGGTGGCCGTGGAGTACGACGGCGTGCAGCATTGGTCAGACCGCCGTCAGCGGTCTTGGGATATCGACCGCATCGCGATGCTGGACGCGCTCGGCTGGGCCGTTGTCAGGGTGAGCGCTGAGATGCTGTCAAGACCTCATGTCATCGTCGAGCGGGTGGCGACCAAGCTGCGGGCGGCAGGCTGCCCTGTCTAGTGCCGAATGTGTAGGTAGTGTGCCCAATTTCGGGCATTTCACGATTACTTCCTACACGGTCGGCGACGAAGGCGCGGCCTGCCGGCCGCGGACCAGCTTGCCCGGGCGGGCCGCGGTGGGCACCCCGTTCTCGGCGATGACCTCACCGGAGACGATCGTGGCGACGTAGCCGTCGGCCTTCTGGTCGAGCCGCCGCCCGCCGGCCGGCAGGTCATAGGTGACGACGGGCTTGTGCAACCGCATCGCGGCGTGGTCGATGACGTTGAGGTCGCCTTTGTAGCCGACCGCGATGCGGCCCCGATCCGCCAGGCCGGAGACCCGCGCCGGCACCGACGTCAACTGGCGGATCACCTCGGTCACCGGAATCCGCCCGGACGCACGGTCGCGAGCCCAGTGCGTCAGCAGGTAGGTGGGAAAGCTTGAGTCACAGATCATTCCGTAGTGCGCACCGCCGTCGCCCAGCCCCATCACCACGTCATCGCGGCGCATCAGCGCGCCGACCGTGTCCAGCGAATTGTGTTCGAAGTTGGCCAGCGCACCGAGCAGGATGGCGTGACCGTCGTCGTCGAGCATCCGGTCGTAGGCCTCCTCCAGCGGGGAGACACCGCGGGCGTGCGCGCGGGCGGCGATACTCTTCGACCGGTCCGGCTCGTAGTCGGCGTCCTCGCCCAGCGGGAAGATCCAGTCCCAGGACTGAGCCAGGTACAGCAGCGGATTGGCCGGCACGATGTTCGGCTTGTCGGCCAGGATACGTTGGCGCACTTCCGGTTTGCGTAGCTCAGCGACCCTATCGGCCAGCGGAAGCCCGGCGACCTCGTGGTAGCTCGGGTACAGCACGAACGGGTTGATGGTCAGGTCCAGGCCGATCATCAACCCGATCGGCCGCGGGAAGACCTGCGCGGTGACCAACGGGCCGCCGGCGCCCGCTTTCCCATTCGCCTTCTCCACCATCGTGATCGCGTCTTCCCACACCGGGTCGCCTTCGTTGCCGACGATCAGGGTGAATGTCACCGGCAGCCCGGCGTCGCCGGCCGCGTCGAACACCTGCTGCAGCGCCTGTTGGTAGCCGCCGGCGGGGATGTCGGGGACGAACTGGATCAGTCCGCCGCCGCCGTCGGCGACGCCGCGGCCGATCTCCAGGATCTCGGTGTAGGCGGCGTCGTAGCTGGGGATCTGCTCGCCGCCCTCGGTGCGGTGGGTGCTCAGCCGCGACGACGAGAACCCCAGTGCCCCAACTTCGACAGCCTGCTTGGCCAGCGCGCGCATCTGGGCGAGATCCTCGGCGGTGGCCGGTTCGCGGTTGACGCCGCGCTCGCCCATCACGTAGACGCGCAGCGGCGAGTGCGGCAGATAGGCGGCCACGTCGATGTCCAGGTGCCGGGCCTCCAACGCGTCCAGGTACTGCGGGAACGTCTCCCACGTCCAGGCCAGCCCGTCGGTCATCACCACACCGGGAATGTCCTCGACACCGGCCATGACGTCGACCAGCACCTCGTGGTCTTCCGGCCGGCACGGGGCGAAGCCCACCCCGCAGTTGCTCATCAGCGCCGTGGTGACACCGTGCGCCGACGACGGATTCAGCCGGTCCGACCAGATGGCCTGCCCGTCGTAGTGGGTGTGCAGGTCGACGAAGCCCGGGGTCACCAGCAGTCCGGTGGCGTCGATCTCCCGCGTGCCGGTGCCGTCGACCTTGCCGACCGCCGCGATGACGCCGTCGGCCACCCCGACATCGCCGACGTAGGGCTTACCGCCCAGTCCGTCGATGATGGTGCCGTTGCGGATCAGGACGTCGTAGCTCATCTAGCTAATCTACGACCGCACGAGTGGCTGTTCAATCAAGGTTCCGAAGTTGCCGGCAGGCCGGACCGGTCCACCGAAATCCCCTGGGCTTCGGCCGACCTCAAAACGTCGTGCCACAGCCGTAAGGCGTTGAGGGCGGCGGGGAATCCGGCGTACACCGCCGACATCACCAGCACCTCGTGCACCGCGGCCGGCGACACCCCGCCGTCCAGTGCGCCGAACAGGTAGGCGCGCAACTGGTCGGGCCGCTCGGTCGCCGCCAGCATCCCGATCGCCACCAGGGTCCGCTCGGTGTCGCCCAGCCCGGGCCGGTCCCAGACCTGGCCGAAGACGAACGAGTCGACCCAGCCGGCGACGCCCGGGTCGAGGCGCTCCAGATGCGCCTGCAGTTTGGCCGCCTTGCGGCCCTGGACCCGCGCGCGGCGGCGGGCGCCAACCTCTGAAGCAGGAGTCGGGTTTCCTTCGTCGGCCATCTCGGCCCCTCTCTTGACTCAACCCATGATGTGGATACACACTCCACCATATGGAGGCGAGCGTCAAGGGTCCGGCGCGGGCGAAACCGACCCTCGTGCTGCGCAAGGCGCTGGATGTGCTCGACGCGTTCACCCTCGCCGGGCCCGAGCTGACGCTGTCCGAGATCCGGGCTGCGGTGGACCTGCCCGCGACGACGTGCGGCCGCCTGGTCGGCAACCTGGCCGACGAGGGGCTGCTGGACCGGGTGGCCGACCGCTACCGGATCAGCCTCGCCGTGCTGCGCTGGTCGGCCGCGGCGCTGCGCGGGCTCGGGCTGGTCGACCGGCTGACCCCGGTCATCGAGCGCCTGCGCGACCGCACCGGGGAGAGCGCGGCGGTCTTCGTGCCGGAGGGGCTGGACCGGACCTGTGTGGCGGTGGCGGCGACCCGGCACTCGGTGATCTGGCAGCTGCACGTCGGGATGTCCACGCCGCTGCACGTCGGCTCCGGCGGCCGCGCGATCCTCGCATTCGACCCGGACGCCATCGAGCAGACCCTGGCCCGCGCCCGGGTCGCGCTGACCGACCACACCCTGGTGGATGCCGGCCGGCTGCGTGCCGCGCTGGCGGCCACCCGGGACACCGGCCTGGCGATCAGCGACTCCGAACTCGACACCGGCGTCGCCGGGGTCAGTGCCCCGGTGTTCGGCGCCGGGCCGAAGGCGATCGCCTCGATCGGTGTCGCCGGGCCCGCGCAGCGGTTCACCGGGGCCGACATCGCCGGCTACCGCCCCGCCGTGCTCGACGCGGCCCGCACAGCGACCCGACACCTGGGTGGTGAGTTCCCATGGTGATCCACAACGGAAACGAGGACGACGTGACCAACCCCGACGCCCAGGTCGACGCGCTGCGCGAGCGGATCCGCCAGGGCGGAACGTTGGCGCGCAAAGCCGAATTGCAAGCCCGCGGCGCCCTTTTGGTGCGTGACCGGCTGGCGCGTCTGCTCGACCCCGGGTTCGTGATCGAGGACTGGATCCTGGCCCGCCACGACGACCCGGCGCTGCCCGCCGACGGTGTGGTGACGGTGGTCGGCCGCATCGGCGGCCGGCAGGTAGCGGTGATGGCCAACGACATGTCGGTGAAGGCCGGCACCTGGGGAGTCAAAACGGTGCGCAAGATCCAACGCATCCAGGAGGTGGCGCTGGACTACCGGATTCCGATGATCTATCTGGTCGACTCCGGCGGGGCGCGCATCTCCGAGCAGTACGGGCTCTACCTCGACCGCGACCACTCCGGCCGCATCTTCTGGAACATGGCCCGGATGAACGGCGTCGTGCCGCAGGTGTGCGTCAACTTCGGGCCGTCGCCCGCCGGTGCGGCGTACCTGCCGGCGTTCTGCGACCTGGTGGTGATGATCGACGGCCGCACCAGCGTCTATCTCGGCTCGCCGCGTCAGGCCGCCGCGGCGACCGGGGAGCTGGTGGACGACGAGCAGATGGGCGGCGCCCGGATGCACTGCACCGAAAGCGGACTCGGCGACGTGCTGGTCGACACCGAGGACGCCGCGCTGGATGTGGTCAAGGACTATCTGGCGGTGATGCCGGCGAACTGGACCGAGCTGCCCGCCGATTGCGACCCGGTGCAACCCGCCGGCGACGCCGGCCAACTCGAGTCGATCATCCCGGGCGACGAGCGGAAGTTCTTCGACGTCATCAAGGTGATCGACTCGGTCGTTGATGCCGGCAGCTTCCTGGAGATCAAGAAGAACTACGCCGGCGAACTCGTCACCGGCTATGCGCGCATCGAAGGGATGGCGGTCGGTGTCGTCGCCAACCAGCCCAAGGTGCGCGGCGGGATCCTGATGCAGGACTCGTCGGAGAAAGGCGCCCAGTTCATTTCGACCTGCACCGCCTACAACATCCCGCTGGTGTTCCTGATGGACGTTCCCGGGTTCATGGTGAGCAGTCACTGTGAGAAGGCCGCCATCATCCGGCGCGGGCAGAAGATGCTGCAGGCGGTGGCCGAGGCCACCCAGCCGAGAATCTGCGTGATCCTGCGCAAGGCCTACGGGGCCGGCTACATGGCGATGTCCGGGGCGACGTTTCAGCCCGACTGCACCATCGCGCTGCCCCAGGCTCAGCTGGGCCTGATGGGCCCGGCCGCGGCCGTGCAGGCGATCTACGCCAAGAAGATCGCCGCGCTGCCCGAAGACGAGCGGGCGGCGTTCGTGGCGGCCAAGCAGCAGGAGTACGCCCGAGACATCGGGGTGTGGGGGCCGGCCGCGGAGATGTACATCGACGACGTCGTCCCGGGATATGAGCTGCGCCAACAGATCTCCGAAAGACTACGGCTCTACCGGAGACGCCGCCGCCGGCCGCTGGCCGAACGCAACACCCACATTATGAGGGGCTGACCGCGATGACCGGAACCGTTCACTACCAGGTCGACTCGGGCGTCGCGACGTTGACGATGGACGACCAGCCGCACCGCAACGCGCTGTCGAGGGCGATCCGCACCGGCCTGTTCGACGGCCTGGCCCGCGCCGAGGCCGATCCCGAGGTGTCGGTGGTGATCCTGACCGGCGCCGGGGAACGCGCCTTCTGCGCCGGCGCCAACCTCAAAGAGATGGCGGCCGAGGCGATCTCGGTGCCGCCACCGGACTACATGCCGATCGTCCGGCGCACCCTGCCGTTTTCCAAGCTGCTGATCGCCGCGGTCAACGGGGTGGCGTTCGGCGGCGGCTTCCTGCTGGCCCAGATGGCCGACCTGGTGATCGCCGCCGAGCACGCGCAATTCGGGATGCCCGAAGCCAGGGTCGGCCGCGGCGCACCCTGGTCGGCGCCGCTGTCGCAGCTGATCCCCCGCCGGGTGTGGCTGCAGCTGCTGATCACCGGGGAGCCGATCGACGCGGCCCGGGCCCACCAGATCGGGCTGGTCAACGAGGTGGTACCGGCCGGTGAGGTTATGGCGGCGGCGAAATCCATGGCCGCGCGGATCCGCGCCAACGCGCCGCTGACGGTGCAGGCGTCGCTGCAGATGGTTCGGCTGTCCGCCGATATGGGCGTCACCGGTACCTGGGACGCCGCCGACGCGCTGTTCGAAAAGGTGTATCGCAGTGCCGACGCCATCGAAGGGCCGACCGCGTTCCGGGAAGGCCGGCAACCGAATTGGCAGGGGAAGTGATGGCCGTGGGTGGTCAGCGCAGCGGGTCACCGCAAGACGGTGCCGCCCTGGCCGGGCTGAAGGTGGTCGAGTTCGCCCACGTGATCGCCGGGCCGCTGGCCGGCACGCTGCTGGCCGACCTCGGTGCCGACGTCGTGCACGTCGAGCCGCCCGGTGTCGGCGACACCGGACGGAAGATGGGGCCGGCGAAAGACGGTGTGCACCTGTGGTGGAAGGTTGCCGCCCGCAACAAGCGGTCGCTGGCGCTGGATCTGCGCCGGCCGGCCGGCCAGCAGGTGGCGCGCAAGCTCGCCGAGTGGGCCGACGTGGTGATCACCAACCTGCGCGCGGACACGCTGACGCAGTGGGGAATCGACTGGGACGCACTGCATGAGCTCAACCGGTCGCTGATCTACGTTCAGATCACCGGCTTCGGCGCGAACACGTCGATGCGCAACGCACCCGGGTTCGGCAAGGTCGGTGAGGCGCGCAGCGGAGTGGTGCACCTGACCGGCTTTCCGGACGGCCCGCCGGTGCACACCGGGTTCTCGCATGCCGATACGGTGACCGCGCTGACCGCCGCGTACGGGATTCTGGCGGCGGCCTACCGCAAGGCGCATGATCCGGACTTCCGCGGCGAGTGGATCGACCTGGCGCTGTTCGAGCCGCTGTTCCGGCTGGTCGAATGGCAGGTGATCGTGCACGACCAGCTGGGTGTGGCGCCGGGCCGCTCCGGCAACCGGCTGGCGATCGCACCGGCGGCGGTGGTCAACACCTACCTCAGCGGCGACGGCGAATGGATCACCGTCACCTCCGCAACGGTGCGGTCGGTGCGCAACGTCGCCGGGCTGCTCGGCCTTGCGGCGGAGGAATTTCAGACCGTCGAGCAGCAGGTCGCCCGGAGCGACGAACTCGACGACGCGCTGCGCGGATGGATCGGGCAGCGCAGCACCGACGAGGCGTTGCGCGCCATGGCCGACGCGGAGGTGGTCGCGTCCCGGATCTTCTCGATGGACGACATCGCCGCCGATCCGATCTACGCCGAACGCGAGGACATCATCTCGGTGCCCGACGACGAACTGGGCTCGGTGCGGATGCAGGCGGTCGTGCCCAAACTGCACGCGCACGGCGGGGCGGTGTGGCGCACCGGGCCGCCGCTGGGCGCCGACAACGAAGCGGTGTGCAAGAACCTGCTCGGCATGACCGACACCGATTTCGATCAGTTGTGCGCGGCCGGTGTGCTCGGTCATGGCTGACCGGCCGCTGCGGCGGGTGCGCAGCATCCTCGAATCGCCCATCCTGGACGCCCGCAAGTGGGCGAAAGTTCCCGGCATTCCCGCCGATGCGGTGCTGCTGGACCTCGAGGACAGCGTGCCGGAACACCGCAAGGACGAAGCCCGCGCGAAGGTGGTCGCCCAGCTGGCCGACCTGTCCTACCTGGGCGGCCGGGTGGCGATCCCGCGGGTCAACGCCCTGGGCACACCGCATGGTGAGGCGGATCTGCGTGCGATGGCGCACGCCGGGGCAGAACTGATCGCCTACCCGAAGCTGCGCAGCGCCGCCGAACTGGATGACGTGCGCGCGATCCTGCGCGACGCCGGCGCCGACCCACAGCTGGTGCCGGTGATCGAGACCGCCCGGGCCGTCCTCGAGCTGGAGCTGATCGCCGCACAGCCGCGGATCGGTGGATTCCTGTTCGGTCCATTCGATCTCGCCGTCGACGCCGGGATCACCCCGTTCGACGGACCGGCGCTGTTCGGCGATGCCTACCACTACGCCAAATCCAAGCTGGTGCTGGCCGGCGCGGCGTTCGAGATTCCGGTGTTCGACTTTCTGCTGACGCCGCAGCTGCGCGACCCCGGCCAGGTGGCGTCGGCCGCCGATCACGCCCGGCGGATGGGGTTCGACGGCATGTCGACCTTCTACCCGCCGCACGTCGGGGTGATCAACGCCGCGTTCACTCCGGGATCCGACGCCGTCGCCGATGCCCGGAAGGTGGTGCAGGTGTACGAGCAGGCGCTGCATTCCGGCAGCGCCGCAGCGCAGATCGACGGCCGCGCGCTCATCGTGCAGGACTACAAGCGTGCACAGCGAATCCTCGCCCGGGCCGCCACCGCGTAGCGTGGCGACCATGCCCAGCGCCGACACCGACACCGACACCGCCGCCGCGCGAGAGCTGCTGCGGGACGCCTTCACCCGGCTCATCGAGCACGTCGACGAGCTCACCGACGGGCTGACCGAACAGCTGTCGAACTATCGGCCGACCGCCGACGCCAACAGCATCGGCTGGCTGATCTGGCACAGCGCCCGGGTGCAGGACCACCAGGTCGCCGAGATCGCCGGTGTCCAGCAGGTGTGGAAGTCCGACGGCTGGGCGGACCGGTTCGGGCTGGACCTGCCGCGCGGTGACACCGGCTACGGGCACAGCGCTGCCGCGGTCGCCAAGGTCAGGGCACCGGCTGAGCTGTTGGCCGGCTACTACCGCGCCGTGCACCAGCTGACGCTGGCCTACCTTGCCCGCGTCGACGGCGCCGAACTGGCCCGCGTGGTGGACACCAACTGGGATCCACCGGTGACCGCGGGCGTGCGGCTGGTCAGCGTCGTCGACGACTGCGCCCAGCATCTCGGCCAGGCCGCATACCTGCGCGGCATCGCACCCTGACCCCGTGCTGGCAAGATCTCCGGCGTGCGCTTCCTGACGACCGTGCTGCTGTGGCTGGTCACCACCGTGCTGCTGACCGTCACCATCCCGGCCACCTGGGCGCAGCGGAATCTGATCGACGCCGGCGGCTATGCGGCGCTGGCCGCGCACGCGGCGAGCGACCCGGCCGTGCAGCAGGCCGTCGCCGCGGAGTTGTCCACCCAGGCGATGCGGCTGATCCGGCAGCGCGGTTACACCGCCGACGCCGAACGCATCCACGAGGTCGCCGCCGCCTACACCGCCGGTCCGGCTTTCCCGGCCGCCTTCGCCCGGGCCAATGAACTGGGCCACGGCTGGCTGTTCGGTGACGGCTGGTCCGGCTCGGATCCGTGGGTCGTCGACGTCGCCCCGATGCTCGGTGACGGCGCGTTTGCGCAGACGCTGTCCGACTATGGTGTGCGATTGCCGTCGGCGGTCACGGTGCCGATGACCGCGACGAATTCGGATGGACCGCAACCCGGCCGGCTGCACCCGCTGTCGGTGTGGGGTCCGTGGGCGGTGGCCGGCCTGGTGGTGCTGACCGGAGCCTGCGTTGTGCTGACCCTGGTCACGACGCGCAGCCGCGGCAGAACGCTGACCGCGCTGGGCGTGTCCGCGCTGCTGGCCGGCGCCGCCGGCTGGGCGGGCATCGAGATCGGCCGCGGTTATCTGGGCGGGGTGCTCAACCGGACCACCGTCGACATGCGCTTGATCGCCGAAGGTGTCGTCGATTCCGCCGTAGCCGACCTGCATCACTGGCTGAACCTGACCCTGGCGGCCGGCGGTGCGCTGATCGTGTTCGGGGTGATCGTGGCGATGCTCGGCGGGCTGGCCCGGCTGCGTTGAGCCACAAGCAGTCTCAGTTGTGCTGACCGCCCAGCGTCTGCCAGAGGAACGCGAAGCTCAGCGCTGATTTGAACGCCGCCTGCGCGTTGTCGGCCGCACCCCCGTGGCCGCCCTCGATGTTCTCGTAGTAGTGCACCCGATGGCCGGCCGCCTCCAGCGCCGCGGTCATCTTGCGGGCGTGCCCGGGGTGTACCCGGTCGTCGCGGGTGGACGTGGTGATCAGCACCGGAGGATATTGCCGGTCGGCCGAAATATGATGGTATGGAGAGTATTCGGAGATGAACGACCAGTCCTCCGGATCATCCGGGTTGCCGTACTCGGCAACCCAGGATGCGCCGGCCAGCAGCAGATGAAAGCGGCGCATGTCCAGCAGCGGAACCTGGCAGACCAGCGCGCCGAACAACTCCGGGTATCGGGTCAGCATGATGCCCATCAGCAGTCCGCCGTTGCTGCCGCCGATCGCGCCCAGTAGGTCCACGGTGGTCAGCCCCCGGTCCACCAGATCGGCTGCCACAGCGGCGAAGTCCTCGGCCACCAGATGCCGGCCCGCCCGCATCGCCTGGGTATGCCAGCCAGGTCCGTACTCGCCGCCGCCGCGGATGTTGGCCAGCACGTAGGTGCCGCCGCGGGCCAGCCACAGCCGGCCCAGCACCCCGTCGTAGCCGGGGGTGCGAGCCACCTCGAAGCCGCCGTAGCCGCCCAGCAGTGTCGGTCCGGTCGCGTCGTCGGGCCGCACCACGAAATAGGGGATCGGGGTGCCGTCCTCGGACGCAACGAAATGCTGGGTGACGCTTAACCCTTCGGCGTCGAAGAACGCCGGCGCCGACTTGATCTCGGCCAGCGGGCCGCCGACCGCCCCGTGCAGCAGCCGCGACGGTGTGTCGAACCCGCTGGAGTCCAGGAACAGCTCGTCACCGGTGTCGTCGGCACCCGCGATCACCGTGTTGGTGTTGGGCGGCACATCGGTCACCGGCTGCCGCCGCCAGTCTCCTGGTGACGATCGCGAGCGCGGCGAAGCCTGGCGCTGCGGGTCGTCACAGTCAGGTGGCGTGACGATCTCGACCCGGCTGGCCACGTCGCGGAGGGTGACGATCACCAGCCGGTCGCGGGTCCAGGCGTAGTGGTACAGCGCGGTGTGCTCGTCCGGCTCGAACACCACCGCAAGCTCGGCGGTGCCGGCCAGGAACTCCTCGTAGTCGGCGGCCAGCAGCGAGCCCGCGGAATAAGAGGCGCCGGCCGTGAACCAGTCGGTCCGCAGCTCGATCAGCAGCCACTGCCGGTGTACCGACACCGACGCGTCGGTGGGCGCGTCGATGCGGATCAGCTCTTGGGTGCCGGGGGCGCCGCGCAGCTCGTAGACCTCGTCGTTGAAGAAGTCGGTCGCCCGCGACACCAGCGTGCGTTCGAAGCCCGGCGTGCGGTCCCGGCCGGCCCCGACGGCGACGTCCTCCCGCGAGCCGGAGAACACCGTCTCGGCTTCGGTCAGTGGCTGGCCCCGCCGCCACCGCTTGACGATCCGCGGATACCCCGACTCGGTCAGCGACTCGGCACCGAAGTCGGTGCCGACCAGCACGGCGTCGGGGTCTTCCCAGCTGATCCGGGTCTTCGCCTCCGGCAGCTCGAACCCGCACGCCACGAACTCCCTTGTCCCCATGTCGAATTCGCGCACCACCACCGCATCGGAGCCGCCGCGGGACAGTGAGATCAGTGCCCGGGTCAACTCGGGCTCGATGACGCTGGCGCCGCCCCACACCCATTTGACGTCGTCAATTCGACTCAAATCATCCAAGTCCAGCAGCACGTCCCAATCCGGAGAGTCGCTGCGGTAGCTGTCCAGGGTGGTGCGCCGCCACAGTCCGCGCGGGTTGGCGGCGTCGCGCCAGAAGTTGTAGAGATGCTCGCCGCGGCGGCGGACGTACGGGATCCGCGTATCGGTGTCGAGCACCTCCAGCGCGGCGGCGCGCATCGCCTCGAAATGGTCGTTTTCGCAGAACTCCGCGACCGTCGGGGCGTTGTGGGCGCGCACCCAGTCCAGGGCCTCGTCGCCGGTGACATCCTCGAGCCAGAGGTGCGGGTCGCCGTGTTCGTCGGTGCAGGCAGCCATGGCAGCCATTGTGACCGCGCCGGTAGTGTGAGCTGCATAACACCACGATTCGAGGAGTTGGCTCAGATGACCGTTTATGCACGCCCGGGTTCGCCAGACGCGCTGATGAGCTACGAGTCCCGCTACGGCAACTTCATCGGCGGGCAGTGGGTGGCACCGGTCGGCGGTGAGTACTTCGAGAACACCACGCCGATCACCGGCCAGCCGTTCTGCGAGGTGCCCCGGTCCACCGCGGCCGACATCGACAAAGCACTGGACGCCGCGCACGCCGCCGCGCCGGCCTGGGGCAAGACCTCACCGGCCGAGCGGGCGGCGATCCTCAACCAGATCGCCGACCGGATCGACGCGAACCTGGAACAGCTGGCGGTCGCCGAGGTGTGGGACAACGGCAAGCCGATCCGCGAGGCGCTGGCCGCCGACATCCCGGGTGCCGCGGACCATTTCCGCTATTTCGCCGCGGCGGTCCGCGCCCAGGAGGGCATGCTCAGCCAGATCGACGACGACACCGTCGCCTATCACTTCCACGAGCCGCTGGGAGTGGTGGGCCAGATCATCCCGTGGAACTTCCCGATCCTGATGGCCGCCTGGAAGCTGGCGCCGGCCCTGGCGGCCGGCAACGCGGTGGTGCTCAAACCGGCCGAGCAGACCCCGGCGTCGGTTCTGTACCTGATGAGCCTGATCGGTGACCTGCTGCCGCCGGGGGTGCTCAACGTCGTGAACGGGTTCGGCGCCGAGGCCGGCAAGCCGCTGGCCTCGTCCAACCGGATCGCCAAGATCGCGTTCACCGGCGAGACCACCACCGGCCGGCTGATCATGCAGTACGCCAGCCACAACATCATCCCGGTCACCCTGGAACTGGGCGGCAAGAGCCCGAATATCTTCTTCAACGACGTGCTGGCGGCCAACGACGACTTCCAGGACAAGGCGCTGGAAGGATTCGCCGGATTCGCGCTGAACCAGGGCGAGGTGTGCACCTGCCCGTCGCGGTCGCTGGTCCAGGCCGGCATCTACGACGAATTCCTGGAACTGGCCGCGATCCGCACCAAGGCCATCCGCCAGGGCGACCCGCTGGATTCCACCACGATGATCGGCGCACAGGCCTCCAACGACCAGATGGAGAAGATCCTGTCCTACATCGACATCGGCAAGGGCGAGGGAGCCAAGGCGATCACCGGCGGCGAGCGAGCCGAACTCGGCGGCGACCTGTCCGGCGGCTACTACGTGCAGCCGACGATCTTCACCGGCCACAACAAGATGCGGATCTTCCAGGAGGAGATCTTCGGCCCGGTGGTGTCGGTGACGTCGTTCAAAGACTTTGACGACGCCATGGCCATCGCCAACGACACCCTCTACGGACTGGCCGCCGGGGTGTGGAGCCGCGACGGCAACACCGCCTACCGGGCCGGCCGGGCCATCCAGGCGGGCCGGGTGTGGGTCAACTGCTTCCACGTCTACCCCGCGCACGCGGCGTTCGGCGGCTACAAGCAGTCCGGGATCGGCCGGGAGAACCACAAGATGATGCTCGACCACTACCAGCAGATCAAGAACCTGCTGGTGTCCTACTCCGACCAGGCGACGGGCTTGTTCTGATGGGCTTGTTCTGATGACCGCGCCGGACCGGGTGCAGATCACCGCGGCGGCGGCCGACCTGCTGAACCGGCTGGTTGCCCGGCACGGGCCGGTGATGTTCCACCAGTCCGGCGGCTGCTGCGACGGATCGGCGCCGATGTGCTACCCGGACGGTGATCTCATCGTCGGCGACCGGGACGTGCTGCTCGGCGTGCTCGACGTGCCCAATGGAGCGGGTTCCGGTGTGCCGGTGTGGATCTCCGGCTCGCAGTTCGAAGCGTGGAAGCACACCCAGCTGACCATCGACGTGGTCCCGGGCCGCGGCGGCGGTTTCAGCCTGGAGGCGCCGGAGGGCATGCGGTTCTTGTCCCGCAGCCGCGCCTTCACCGACGACGAGAACGCACTGCTGGACGCCGCGGGGGTGATCACCGGCGCCGACTACGAGCAGGGGCAGCGCCCGTTGTCACGCTCGGCGGTGGTGGCCGGCGTGGCCCCGGGTAACTCGGCGATGAGCAAGCGGTAGCCGAGGTCCAGCTCCGGATCGTCGAGCAGGTCGGCGTGCGCGCGTGACCAGGCGCCGGTCTCGAGGTCGATGCGCAGACGGGAAAGCCCTTGCCGCAGCGGCAATTTCGGTGTCAGCGCGAGCATGGACATGCCGGCTTGGACGGTCGGGTCCAAATACGCGTGCGGGTGCCGCCAGTAGGCGCCGCCGAATCCGTCGGTGCAGTCATGCGGGACCGGAACAGAAACGACCCGTACTTGCGACCCCGTCGAGCCGAGCATCGACGTCAGCCGGTCAACGGGGACGGCGAGGCGCGCGTCGGTCTGCGCGGCCGCGGGCAGGTAGTCGCGCAGCAGCCAGAAGTCACCGAAGACCTCGTGATCCCAGGTGAGGACGACAACGCGGCGGCGTGCGATCCGCAGCATCTCGGCGACACCCCGGGCAAGATCGGTCCAGTGATGCACGGTCAGCACCGCAAGTGCCGCATCGACGGCTCCGGTGCGAATAGGCAGTTCTGCGGCGACGGCCCGCACCGCCGGTGCGGCCCCGGCCGGGCGCTGGGCGACCATCACGGCGCTGGGTTCGACGGTCACCACGGTGCTGGGCGGCTCGTAGGAACCGGTGCCGGCGCCGATATTGGCGACGGTTCCCATGCCGGCCAATGCCCGGCCGATGACCGCCATGATCCGCGGATCGGGTCGACGGGTCAGGGAGTACGTCCGCCCGGTCTCGTCGTAGCGGGCACCCCCCATACTCCGGGGACCATACGGCTGTCCGTTCGGCCGCTTCGGTGGAATGTCGGACCGGCTAGCTATGATCGAAACTATGTTCGAAAGCGGTGGCGGCGCGGCAGCCGTCTCGATCGGCCGGCTCACCGCGGCGGCGTGCGCGGAGAATCGGGCGGCCGGGGCGCGGCTGGCGGCAATCGGTGAGCTTGACGCGGTGCGGGCCCGCGAGGGTGCCGTCGATGAGCATTGGGCGATCGATCACACGAACGCGGTCGCCGCGGAGGTGTCGGCCGCGCTCTCGGTCAGCGCGTTCGTGGCGCACGGTTTCCTGCACTACGCGCGTGCGATGCGCGATCGACTGCCGAGGGTCGGTGGCCTGCTGGAAGACGGGATGATCGGGTACTGGACGTTTACCACCATTGTGTTGCGCACCGATCTGATCGACGATCCCGAGGTCATCGCCACCGTTGACGCCACCTTGACCGCCCGGATCGGGCGCTGGTCGTCGCTGACGCGGGGCAGGCTGGCCGGCTACGTCGACAAGCTGGTGGCGAAACTCGATCTCGACGCGCTGCGCCAGCGACGTGAGTTCGCCGCCGAACGTGCTATCTCGATCGGCGATTCGACCCGGGGGATGAGCACCATCTCCGGGTGGCTGCTCACCACCGATGCGCACGCGTTAGACGCCCGGCTGACCGCGCTGGCCGGCACGGTCTGCGACGACGACCCGCGCACCGTCGCTCAGCGTCGCGCCGATGCGCTGGGTGCGCTGGCCACCGGCGCGCAGCGGCTGGCGTGCCGGTGCGAGCGCGGCGACTGCCCCGCGGGCGGCAAATCCTCACCGGCCCCGGCGGTCATCTACGTCATCGCCGAACAGGCCACCCTCGACGGTGCCGGGGAGACACCCGGCTCGCTGATAGAAGCCGATGCGCTGATCCCGCCCGAGCTGCTGGCCGAGTTGGCGACCACCGCGCGGCGGCGTCCGCTGGTCCATCCCGGCAGCACCCCGCCGGAGTCCGGATATGTGCCGTCGTCGGCGCTGGCCGATTTCGTCCGCTGCCGCGATCTGACGTGCAGGTTTCCCGGCTGCGATGTGCCGGCGATGCGCTGCGATATCGACCACACGATCCCGCACGCTGATGGCGGGGCCACTCACGCGTCGAACCTCAAGTGCGAGTGCAGAACTCATTAGCGAACCGAATCAGTACACTCTAAGCCATGCGTGCGGGAATGTACCTGAGAATCAGTTTGGACCGTGACGGTCGTCAGCTCGCGGTGTCGCGGCAGCGCGAAGACTGTCTGAAGCTGTGCAGGTCGAAGGGCTGGGAGCCGGTCGAGTACTGCGACAACTCGGTCAGCGCGACCAGCGGCCGGACCCGGCCGGCGTATCAGCGGATGCTCGACGACGTCCGTGACGGTCATCTCGGCGCGGTGGTGGTGTGGGACTTGGATCGGCTGCACCGCCAGCCGCGCGAACTTGAGGACTTCATCGATCTGGCCGACACGCACAAGCTCGAGTTGGCGACGGTCACCGGGGACTGCGATCTGTCCACCGACAACGGCCGGTTGTTCGCGCGGATCAAGGGTGCGGTCGGCAAGTCGGAGACCGAGCGCAAGTCGGCTCGGCAGCGCCGCGCGGCTCGCCAGCTCGCGGAGTCGGGGAGGCCGAAGTGGAAGCGTTGCTTCGGCTACATCGCCACCGATGCCGGTCCGGTCCCCGATCCGAAGGTCGCGCCGTTGGTCAAGCAGGCATACGCGGCGGTGCTGGCCGGGTCGAGTCTCAGCGACATCTGCCGGCTGTGGAACGGTGCGGGTGCGTTGACGCGCGGCGGCAAACAGTGGACCGCGCCGCAGGTCAGCAACTTCCTGCGTAAGCCGCGCAACGCCGGGTTGCGGACCTATCAGGCCGATCCGCACCGCTGCGACCGGGACTCGATCGTCGGCAAGGGTGCGTGGGAGCCGCTGGTCGATGAGGAGCTGTTCTGGTCGGTGATGGCGCTGATGGGTGACCGGAAGCGCCGGCCGGGTCCGAAGTCGGTGCGCCGGTACTTGCTGACGAATGTGATGGTTTGCGGAAAGTGCCGCACCGGGGTGCTGGCGGCGCGCTGGTCACCCAAGCGTGCCGACGCGTCGCATTCGATCGTCTATGTGTGTTCGACGTGTCGCGGCGTGTCGGTGCGCGCCGAGCACGTCGAGCCGGTCGTCTACGCCGAGGTCGCCGCGCGGCTGGCGCGGCCGGACGCGGTCGATCTGCTCAACGCCGAGCAGCACGACGCCGCCGAGGCCGAGGCGCTGCGCGTCGAGGAGACCACGCTGCGCGCACAGCTCGACCAGCTCGGTGCCGACTACGCCGAGTCTCTGCTGACCGCACGACAGGTCAAGGTCGCAACCGACGTGATCGAGTCGAAGCTGGAAGCGATACAGCGCCAGCAGCACGATTCGGAGCGTCTGCGGGTGTTCGACGGAATCCCTTTGGGGACACCGGAAGTCGAGACGTCTATCCGTGCGCTTTCGCCGGATCGGTTCCGGGCGGTGTTGGACGCGATCGCCACGGTGAAGGTGATGCCGGTCGGCAAGGGCGGATATGTGTTCAACCCGGATCGGGTCAAGGTGGTGTTCGGGTGAGCCGACAGATCACCAAAGTGTTCTGCGTCCGCAACCATCGCATCGGCACGGTGTGTGCGGACGCCGACGGTCTGTTCATCGACTACACAGCCGAAGTCCACCACCGCGGCGGCATCTTCGGCGCACGCACGACCGACCGGCTCTCCGACGACGAAGTCTGTGCGCTGACCGGATACTGCGCGTCCTGCAAGCAGCCGGTCGCACTCGACAGCCGGACGCTGCGCCGCTCGGCGCTTTCCGGCGAACGTGACGTTCACGCGCCGTCGGCAGACGCGGCCGACGCGACCTGGCGGCAAGCCGGACGTGAACCGCTCTACCCGCACGACGTCACGCGTCACAAAACCGACCCGCCGCGGTGAGCCGACGCCGGGTGTCGCCGCCGGGTGCTACGGTCTGAGCCAAGAGCCGCGCGGATGGCCGCGAAACTCGACTCACTGGCAAGAGTCTCCAATTTCGACGGAGACCTTGCATGTCCACCCAACCCGAAACCGTCGGCGATATCCTGCACGGCGACCTGACCGACGAGGTCCGCGAACGCGCGCGGCGCCACGCCGCCGACGCACCCCCCTTCACCGCTGAGCAGCGCGCCAAACTGGCCGAGCTGCTGCGTCCCGTCCGCGGCGGTGCCGCATGAGCCGCCGTCAGCGCGACCGCGCCGTGAAACGCATCCCCGATCCGGCAACCTGCTCGCAGTGCGGATGCCGGGTCAGCTCCCCGAAGACAGTGCAGCGGCGCATGTGCCGGTCATGCTGGCGGGTCCACCGGGCCGGGGTCGAGCTGTGAACCCGGTCGAGTCGCGCAGCGTGAGCTTCTGGGAGACACACCTGTGGTGTGAGCAGAAGATCGACGGCATCGACTTCCCGATGATCGGCACACCGCAGTGGTGCCGGCTGTCCGACGACGACCCGGCGAAGATGGCCGCGGTGTACGACGCGGCGCAGCATCACGCGCTGCGGGTCGAAACGGCGCAGGAATCACGCAAGCAAGCATCCGACGCCGTCTCGGAAGCCGCCGACTGGAAACACGTCGCGCAGGAATTAACCCAGCGCTCTGCGTTCCATGCGGGACATCCGTGGGCACGCCGGACGGCGGTGACGCGATGACCGCGGCCGAGGTCGATCGCGGCCGGGAGCTGGTCGCGTCCGGTGTTCACGCGCCGCGGCGCAACGGCTCGGAACT
>DASTNJ010000077.1:0-2633 GCA_035721065.1 Mycobacterium sp. | reverse complement strand
ATGCTCTGGACGGCCTGCGGGGTCCTCGGCGTGGTCGCCGGGCTGGGGCAGCTGCTGGTCGCACCCGCCCGTGGGCGCCGGCTCAGCGCCCTGCGCGCGCTGGCTGCGCAGGCGAGCACCGCTGCGGCCTAGGAGACTCCTGAACAACTCGCGTGTCTGCTCGCCGGTGGGGGTGGGTGGGCCGGGAGGATGGGTGGGTGCAGGGGCGTTCGGAGGATCAGCGGGATCTGCTGGATGCGGAGTCGTTGTCGGGGCATCTGCTCAAGCCCGGCAGCGTGTTCGCGTTCTTGGCCGAGCACCGCAGGCGGTTGTTCCCGGATGAGATGTTCGCGGACCTGTTCCAGTCCCGGACCGGGCGTCCGTCGGTGCCGGCGGACGTGATGGCCGCGGTGATCGTGCTGCAGACCTTGCACGGCCTGTCGGACGCGGAGACGACCGAGGCGGTCACGTTCGATCTGCGGTGGAAGGCCGCGATCGGCTGGCCGGTGACCGCCAAGGCGTTCCACGACACCACGTTGACGTACTGGCGGCGACGGTTGGCCGCCAGTGACCGGCCGAACCGGATCTTCGAGGCGGTGCAGGAGGTCATCGCCGCGACCGGGGCGCTGCGGGGCAAGACCCGGCGGGCGTTGGACTCCACCGTCCTGGATGACGCGGTGGCCACTCAGGACACGGTCACCCAGCTGATCGCGGCGATCCGACGGGTCCGCCGCGAGGTCCCCGACGGGCCCGCGGTGGTGGCCGCGGTGACCACCGCGCACGACTACAACCAGCCGGGCAAGCCGAAGATCGCCTGGGACGACCCGGCCGCCCGCGCCGAGCTGGTCGATGCGCTGGTGCGTGACGCGCTGGCCGTGCTGGGCGCGGTCGGTGAGCCCGAATCTGGCTCGGCGGCGGCCGATGCGGTCGGGCTGCTGGCGCTGGTGGCCGGTCAGGACGTCGAGCTGGTCGACCCCGGCGACGAAGACGGCGAGTCCGGCGGGCCGCGGTGGCGGATCGCGCAGCGGGTCGCCCCGGACCGGGTCGTCTCGGTCATCGACCCGGACAGCCGGCACGCGCACAAGACCACTCACCGCCGCCAGGACGGGTTCAAGGCCCACCTGGCCGTCGAGCCGGACACCGGCCTGGTCACCGCCTGCGAGCTGACCGCGGCCAGTGGCGAGCACGGCTCGGACGCCCACACCGGCATCCGGCTGCTGGCGGCCGACACCACCCTGGCCGATGCCGACGGGCCGGTGCAGGTGCTGGCCGACAGCGCCTACGGCAGCGGCGACGCGCTCGCCGCGATCACCGCGGCCGGGCACGAGCCGCTGGTCAAGCCCTGGCCGCTCAAGGCCGCCGTCCCTGGCGGGTTCACCCTGGATGAGTTCACCGTCGATGAGGCCGCTGGCACCGTGACCTGCCCGGCCGGGCTCACCCGAGCGGTCACCCGTGGGCGAGTGATCCGGTTCGGCGCAGCCTGCCGCGGCTGCCCGCTGCGCGCCCGGTGCACCACCGCCGAGCGGGGACGGACCGTACGCCTGCACGAGCACGACCGGCTCATGCGCGAGCACCGCGAACGCGCCAAAGACCCGGCCTGGCAAGAGGTCTACCGCCGCCACCGACCCATGGTCGAACGATCCATCGCCTGGCTCACCGCCGGCGGAAACCGCCACCTGCGCTACCGCGGCACCACCAAGAACGACGCCTGGCTCAAGCACCGCATCGCCGGGCTGAACCTGCGCCGACTGCTCACCCTCGGCCTCACGACCCGAGCCGGAGCCTGGGCCCTGGCCTGAACGGCCCCCGCCGGGCGGCCCTGCCCCGCTGACCGCGCCCGCACGGCCACCTCAGCGCTCACCACCGGCCCAGCCGGCCCAGCCGTCGAGCCCGCCAACGAAGGCCCCAACGGCCCCGAAGGAGTACCGAAGCGCCACCAGCCCGAGGCAGAGGCCCACAGAAGACCCTTGTTCAGGAGTCTCCTAGGGGTGTGACACCCATCCGTCCGTGAGGCGGGGTCGGACTCACCCCCGCAGCGGCACCCGCCACTCCAGCCGCGTCCCGCGCTCGTCGGCCGGGGTCACCTCGAGCACCCCGCCGAGCGACTCGGCGCGCTCGCGCAGGTTGCGCAGGCCGCTGCGGCGGACGGTGACGCCCATGCCGCAGCCGTCGTCCTCCACCACCACGCGGATGTCGTCGCCGACGGCGACCAGGACGCTCGCGGTGTCGGCCTGCGCGTGCCGGGCCACGTTGGTCAGCGCCTCGCGCAGCACCGCGACCAGGTGCGGGCGCACCCGCTCGGGCACACCGCCGTCGAGCGGGCCCTCCAGGGTGAGCACCGGTGCCGAGGCCAGGGAGCGGCCGGCCTCCTCGACGACGGCTCGCACCTCCGCGGACAGGGCGCCGGCGCGTCGGCCGAGCTGGAAGATCGTGGCGCGGATGGCCTGGATCGTGGTGTCCAGGTCGTCGACCGCGCCCTCCACCCGGGCGCGCTGGGCCTCGTCGTCCAGCAGCCGGGCGGTGCCCTGCAGCTGCAGCCCGGTGGCGAACAGCCGCTGGATGACCAGGTCGTGCAGGTCGCGCCCGATCCGGTCCCGGTCCTCCAGGACGGCGAGCTTCTGCTGGTCCTCGCGGTGCCGCGCGACCTGCAGGGC
>DASTNJ010000076.1:0-2458 GCA_035721065.1 Mycobacterium sp. | reverse complement strand
CGTCTTCAACACGGTGCGGGCCACCCTGCCGGCGGTCATCGAACGCCGCGGCTATGTGCTGGTGGTGTCATCGCTGGCGGCGTTCGTCGCCGCGCCGGGGATGCTGCCCTACGACGCGTCGAAGGCCGGGGTGGAGCACCTTGCCAACACGCTGCGCCTGGAGGTTGCTCACCGCGGGGTGGCCGTCGGGTCGGCGCACATGTCCTGGATCGACACCGCGCTGGTCCGCGACACCAAGGCCGACTTGTCGACCGCCGCGGAGATGCTGGCCAAGCTGCCCTGGCCGCTGAACAAGACCACCTCGGTCGGGGAGTGCGCGGACGCGTTCATCGACGGCATCGAGAACCGCCGCACCCGGGTGTACTGCCCGCGGTGGGTGGGGCTGTTCCGGTGGCTCAAGCCGCTGCTGTCCACCCCGAAGCTGGAAGCTCAGATCACCAAGAAGACCCCCGGGTTGCTGCCCCGGATGGATGCCGAAGTGGCCGCCCTGGGCCGTTCCACCAGTGCCTACACCGGGGACATCGAGAAGAAGTAACGCCGCCCGCTGCTCAGCGGCGGCGGCGCCGCAGGTAGCGCTCGAACTCGGCGGCCAGTGCGTCGCCGTCGACCTTGCTCAGCGCCTCGTCCATGTCGACGTCGGCGTCGCCGCGCTGCTCGAGCGAGGTCACGTACTCGGCGATCTCGTCGTCCTCGCTGGCCATCTCGGTGACGGCCTGCTCCCACTCCTCGGCCTGGGTCGGCAGGTCGCCCAGCGGCACCTCGATGTCGAGGATGTCCTCGACGCGGCGCAGCAACGCCACCGTCGCCTTCGGGTTGGGCGGCTGGGAGACATAGTGCGGCACCGCGGCCCAGAACGTCACCGCCGGTATCCCGGCGGCCACGCAGGCGTCCTGAAACACCCCGGTGATTCCGGTCGGGCCCTCGTAGCGGGTCTCGGCCAGGCCGAACCGCTCGGCCGACTCCGGCGAGTACGCCGCCCCGGATACCGGCACCGGCCGGGTGTGCGGCGTGTCGGCCAGCAGCGCGCCCAGGATCACCACCGTGTCGACGTTGAGTTTCTCGATGATCGCCAGCAGCTCGGCGCAGAACGTGCGCCAGCGCATGTTCGGCTCCACGCCGTGCATCAGCACGATGTCGCGGTCGCTACCCGGTGGGCGGCAGTGCGAGACCCGCATCGCCGGCCACACCAGCTCCCGGGTGACCCCGTCCACCTGCCGGATCACCGGCCGGTTCACCTGGTAGTCGTAGTAGTCCTCGGCGTCGATCTCGACGATCTGATGCGCCTCCCAGATGACGTTGAGGTGCTCGACCGCATCGCTGGCCGCGTCGCCGGCGTCGTTCCAGCCTTCGAACGCCACCACCACGATGGTGTCGTGCAGATCAGGCAGGGCGGTGCCGTCATCGGATCGGGTCACGAAATCAGCCTACGGCGTACGCAAAGATCACGGGCTTTACTCCGACCGACCGAGTCGGCCTGTTCGTCGGGGGTTCGTCTCGACGCGGGGTGACAAAGTAGACTCTTCACCGTCGAGAGGCGTTGCAACGGTTTTCTGGAGGGGGCCCCTGCCCCCGTCCGGTAGCCGCCACGCTCGACAGAGTTAAGGACGCCTTCCGTCACGGAAGGAACCCGCGTGCACGCCCCCGAGTCTGAAACTTTTGAGCCGAACCTGCGGCCCGACTGCACCGACGAACTGACGGCCGCGATGCGCGGGCGGATCATGGTGATCGACGGCGCGATGGGCACGGCGATCCAGCGAGACCGTCCGGACGAGGCCGGTTACCGAGGCGACCGGTTCACCGAGTGGCCGACCGCGCTGCAGGGCAACAACGACCTGCTCACGCTGACGCAGCCGCAGATCATCGAGGGCATCCACCGCGAGTACCTCGAGGCGGGCGCCGACATTCTCGAGACCAACACGTTCAACTCGAACGCGATCTCGCTCGCCGACTACGACATGCACGAGCTGGCCTACGAATTGAATTACGCCGGCGCCGCCCTGGCCCGCAAGGCGGCCGACGAATACAGCACGGCTGAGAAGCCGCGCTATGTGGCGGGAGCGATCGGGCCGACGACGCGGACGGCGTCGATCTCGCCGGACGTCAACGACCCCGGAGCCCGCAACGTCTCCTACGACGAGCTGGTCGCCGCCTACCTCGAAGCCGCCAACGGTCTGGTCGACGGCGGTGCCGACATCATCCTCATCGAGACGATCTTCGACTCGCTGAACTCCAAGGCCGCCGTGTTCGCCGTCGAGACGCTGTTCGAGGAGCGCGGGCGCCGCTGGCCGGTCATCATCTCCGGCACCATCACCGACGCTTCCGGGCGCACGTTGTCGGGTCAGGTCACCGAGGCGTTCTGGAACTCGATCCGGCACGCGAAGCCGATCGCGGTGGGCCTCAACTGCGCCCTGGGCGCGCCGGAGATGCGGCCCTACATCGCCGAGATGGCGCGGATCGC
>DASTNJ010000075.1:0-28404 GCA_035721065.1 Mycobacterium sp. | reverse complement strand
ACCCAGCCGGTGACCTGGCGGGCCACGTCCTGCTCGGTCAGGCCGACCTCGGCGAGCACTTCGCCGCGAGACGCATGCCGCTGGAACCGCTGCGGCACCCCGACGTCCCGGCAGGGCACGTCGATGTCCGCGGCGCGCAGTGCCGCCGACACCGCCGACCCGACTCCGCCGCCCACGCCGTTGTCCTCACAGGTGACGACGAGCTTGTGGGTGCGGGCCAACTCCTGCACCGCGCCGGGCACCGGCAGCACCCAGCGCGGGTCGACCACGGTCACCCCGATGCCCTGGTTGTGCAGCCGCTCGGCGACCGCGAGCGCCATCGGCGCGAACGCCCCGACCGAGACCAGCAGCACATCCTCGCTCAACCCGTCTGCCGGCACGGCGAGCACGTCGACCCCGGCGCGTCGCTCGACCGCGGGAACGTCCGCTCCGACGTCGCCCCGGGGGAACCGCAGCGCTGTCGGCCCGTCCTGCACGTCGAGCGCCTCGCCGAGTTCTTCGTGCAGCCGGGTGGCATCCCGTGGCGCCGCCACCTTCATCCCGGGCACGATGCCCAGCATCGACAGGTCCCACATGCCGTGGTGGCTGGCACCGTCCGGTCCGGTGATCCCGGCCCGGTCCAGCACCAGGGTGACCGGCAGCCGGTGCAACGCCACATCCATCATGATCTGGTCGAACGCCCGGTTGAGGAACGTGGAGTAGATCGCCACCACCGGGTGCAGGCCACCCATCGCCAAGCCGGCCGCCGACGTCACCGCGTGCTGCTCGGCGATGCCGACGTCGAACATCCGGTCCGGGAATCGCTCCCCGAATGCCTTCAGCCCGGTGGGGCCCGCCATCGCCGCGGTGATAGCCACGACGTCGCGCCGCTTGCCGCCGTACTCGACGAGCGCGTCGGCGAACGCCGCCGTCCAGCCCCGCCCGGAGGTTTTGGTGGCATTGCCGGTCAGCGGGTCGATCACCCCACAGGCATGCATCTGCTCGGCCTCGTCGTCTTCGGCCGGGCGATAGCCCTTGCCTTTGCGGGTGACGACGTGCACGATCACCGGGCCGCCGTAGCCGCGAGCACGGTGCAGTGCCGACTCGACCGCGTGCTCGTCGTGTCCGTCGAACGGGCCCAGGTATTTCAGGCCGAGGTCGGTGAACAGCAGCTGCGGGGACAGCGCGTCTTTGAGACCAGCTTTGACGCTGTGCATCACTTGATAACCCAGCTCGCCGACGACCGGCATGCCCCGCACCGCGCCCCGGCCCCTGGCCAGCAGCCGCTCGTAGCCGGGCTGCAGCCGCAGAGTGGACAGGTGGTCGGCGAACCCGCCGATGGTCGGGGCGTAGCTGCGCCCGTTGTCGTTGACCACGATGATCACCGGCCGTCTCGCGGCGGCGATGTTGTTCAGCGCCTCCCAGCACATGCCGCCGGTCAGCGCGCCGTCGCCGACCACCGCGACCACATGCCGGTTGCGATGCCCGGTCAGCTCGAACGCCTTGGCCAGCCCGTCGGCGTAGGACAGCGCCGAACTGGCGTGGCTGGACTCCACCCAGTCGTGTTCGCTTTCGGCACGGTCCGGATAGCCGGACAGCCCGCCCTTCTTCCGTAGCGTGTCGAAGTCGGCGCATCGCCCGGTCAGCATCTTGTGCACGTAGGCCTGGTGGCCGGTGTCGAAGATGATCGGGTCGTGCGGCGAGTCGAACACCCGGTGCAACGCCAGCGTCAACTCGACGACGCCGAGATTGGGCCCCAGATGCCCCCCGGTGGCAGCGACCTTGTGAATCAGGAACTCGCGGATCTCGCGAGCCAGCTCGGTCAGCTGCGGCTGGGTCAGGTGCTGCAGATCGGCGGGGCCGCGGATCTGTTCAAGCATCCAGTCAGTCTACGCATGACGGCGGATGTCGGACGTATGGTTCTTCGCATGCACGCCGAGGAGATCGCCGAGGATTTCCCGGTGGTCACGATCGACTCCGACGCGCTCGACGCCGCCCGGCTGTTGGCCGAGCACCGGCTTCCCGGCATCGTGGTCACCGACGCCGCCGGCAGACCGCACGCCGTCCTGCCGGCCTCGCAGGTGGTTCGGTTCATCGTTCCGGGCTACGTGCTCGACGACCCCGCCCTGGCCGGCGTACTGGGCGAAACCGTGGCCGACCGCGCGGCCGAGAAGCTCACCGGCAAGACGGTTCGCGACATGCTGCCCGAGCACCTGCACAATGTGCCGCCCGCCGACGCCGGTGACACGATCATCGAGGTGGCAGCCGCCATGGCTCGGCTGCGCAGTCCGCTGATCGCAGTGGTCAAGGGCGGCGAACTGCGCGGGGTGATCACCGCGTCGCGACTGCTGGCCGCCGCACTGGGGCGTTGATGACCTTCATCGCGATCGCGGTGTTCGTGGTGGCCTACGCGTTCATCGCCGTCGACCGCGTCGACAAAACACTGGTGGCCCTGGCCGGCGCGGCAGTCGTCGTGGTGCTGCCGATCATCAGCTCGAACGACATCTTCTACTCCCAGGAAACCGGAATCGACTGGGACGTCATCTTCCTGCTGTTCGGCATGATGATCATCGTCAGCGTGCTGCGGCAGACCGGCATCTTCGAATACGTCGCGATCTGGTCGGCCAAACGCGCGCGCGGCTCACCGCTGCGCATCATGATCCTGTTGGTGCTGGTCACCGCGGTCGGCTCGGCCCTGCTGGACAACGTCACCACGGTGCTGCTGATCGCGCCGGTCACCTTGCTGGTCTGCGACCGGCTGGACATCAGGCCGGCGCCCTTCCTGATGGCTGAGGCGCTGGCGTCGAACATCGGCGGCGCCGCGACCCTGGTCGGCGACCCGCCGAACATCATCATCGCCAGTCGGGCCGGCCTGACCTTCAACGCATTCCTGATCCACCTGGCGCCGCTGGTGATCATCGTGACGGCCGTCCTGGTGGCTATGCTCCCCCGGCTGTTTCCGGGCGCCTTCGACGTCGATCCGGAACACGTCGCCGATGTGATGTCGCTGGAGGAACGAGAAGCCATCCGCGACCCGGCGCTGCTGATCAAAAGCGGGGTCGTGCTGGCCGCCGTGTTCGCCGCGTTCGTCGGCCATTCGGCGCTGCACCTCGAGCCGTCCACGGTGGCACTGCTGGGCGCCGGCGTGCTGATCGTGATCTCCGGGCTGCCGCGATCGGATTATCTGTCCAGTGTCGAATGGGACACCCTGTTGTTCTTCGCCGGGCTGTTCATCATGGTCGGGGCGCTGGTGAAAACCGGTGTCGTCAAGGATCTGGCGGCCATGGCGACCACGACGACCGGCGGCAACGCCCTGGTGGCGACGATGCTCATCCTGGCCGTCTCACTGGTGGTCAGCGGCATCGTCAACAACGTTCCCTACGCGGCGACGATGACGCCGATCGTCGCCGGGCTGGCGCCGTCGATGGCCGGTCTAGCCCACCCGGACGTGCTGTGGTGGGCGTTGGCGCTGGGCACCGACTTCGGCGGCAACCTGACCGCTGTGGGCGCCAGCGCCAACGTCGTCGTGCTCGGAATCGCCGCCCGCGCAGGCAATCCGATCTCGTTCTGGGAGTTCACCCGCAAAGGAATGGTGGTCACCGTGATCTCGGTGGCGCTGTCGGCGCTGTACCTGTGGCTGCGCTATTTCGTGGCGGGCTGAGCGCTCAGCGCACAAGCAGCGCCACGCATTCCACATGGTGGGTGAGCGGGAACGCGTCGAAGACCCGGAGTCGATCGACCGAGTATCCGTGCCCCAGATACGAGCCGATGTCACGGGCGAACGACGCCGCGTCGCAACCGATGTGCACCACGCGGGGCACCCCTGCGGCGGCCAGTAGGTCGACCACCTCTCGCCCGGCGCCGGTGCGCGGCGGGTCCAGCACCGCCACGTCGGCGCGCGGATGCCGTGCGGCCAGCACCCGGCGCACCGAATCGGTCCGAACCGAAACCTGCGGCAGGTCAGCCAGCGCAGCTCGTGCGGCACCCGATCCGGCTCGCGAGGTGTCGACCGTCAGCACCCGCCCGGACTCGCCGACCGCCCTGCCCAGCGCCGCGGCGAACACGCCCGCCCCGCCGTAGAGATCCCACGCGCTCATACCGTCATCCAGCTGCGCCCACTCGGCCACCAGGGCGCTGTAGAACTGCGCCGCGCCGCGGTGCGCCTGCCAGAACGCCGTCACCGGCAACTGCCAGCGGCGCTCGTCCACCCGCTGCACCGCGTGGTAGTCGCCCTCGACGACCCGGGGGCGGTGGTCGCGGCCGGTGCCGACCACGTGCCGGGCACCGTCGTCGTCGACGACGACGTGCACCTGGTCGCCGGGCCGGAAATCGTCCGGCAGCCCGTCGGTCATCCCGGTCGGCAGCTGCCCACAGCGCAGGTCGGTGACCAGTTCGTCGCTGTGGTAGCGATGAAAGCCGGCCCGCCCGTCGACTCCCACGTCCAGCCGCACCCGGGTGCGCCAGCCGGTCGGACCCGCCCCCGGCAGGGCCTCGGCCGCGCCGTCCCACCGGTGACCGCCGAGCCGCGCCAACTGGTTGGCCACCACCTCGGCTTTCAACACAAGCGCCGCAGTGGGATCGACGAACGCCAGATCGCAACACCCGGCCCCCGCCACGCCGGCGATCGGACACAGCGACGCGATCCGATCCGCGGACGGCGACAGCACCTCCAAACACTCGGCCTGCCAATAGGAATCACGCTGCGCGGTCACCCGTGCCCGCACCTTCTCCCCCGGCAGCGCATAGCGGACGAAGACCACTCGCCCGTCGTGGCGGGCTACGCAGCTGCCGCCGTTGGCAGGAGGTCCGACATCCAGGGTCAGTTCCGGCTGTGTCACTCCAGAAAGCCCCGCCGGGTGTCGCCGGGGGCATGGTGCGGTTGCAGCGCTTTCCTTCGCTCCGACGAATGCAGCTGCCAGGGAACCGAGGTGACCATCACCCCGGGCATGAACATCAGCCGCGCCTTGAGGCGCAGCGCACTCTGGTTGTGCAGCAACGCCTCCCACCAGTGACCCACAACGTATTGGGGCACGAACACCGTCACGACGGTGCGGGGAGACTCCTTGCCGATCCGCCTCACATACTCCAGCACCGGCCGGGTGACCTCGCGGTACGGGGAGGCGATCACCTTGAGCGGCACGCTGACGTCGCTGTCCTCCCAATCGCGGACCAACTCCCGGGTTTCGTCGTCGTCGACACTGACCGTGATCGCCTCCAGCGCATCGGGCCGGGTCGCCCGCGCGTAGGCCAGCGCCCGCCGGGTCGGCAGATGCAGCTTGGACACCAGCACCAGCGCGTGGTTCCGGCTGGGCAGCACGGTCTGGTCCTCTTCGGCGGCCTCGTCCTCGGCCAGTTCCCTGCTGACACCCTCGTAGTGGCGGCGGATCAGTTTCATCAGCACGAACAGCAGCGACATCGCCACGATCGCGATCCACGCGCCCGCGACGAATTTGGTGATCACGACGACGATCAGCACCGAACCGGTAGAAACGAAGCCTATCGTGTTGACCACCCGGGAGCGCATCATCGCGATACGGGCCTGACGGTCGGTTTCGCTGCGCAGCAACCGATTCCAGTGGCGAACCATCCCAATTTGGCTGAGCGTGAACGATACGAACACCCCGACGATGTACAGCTGAATCAACGCGGTGACCTCCGCCCGGAAGGCCATGATGAACGCGATCGCGATCACCGCCAAGAAGATGATGCCGTTGGAGAAGGCCAGCCGGTCGCCGCGGGTGTGCAGCTGACGCGGCAGGTAGGAGTCCTGAGCCAGAATCGATCCCAGCACCGGGAAGCCGTTGAAGGCGGTGTTGGCCGCCAGCACCAGGATCAGTGCGGTGACGCCGGCGATGATCCACAGCCCGGGCGGGAAGCCGTGGAACACCGTCTCGGCCAGCTGAGCGAGCAGTGTCTTCTGCGCGTAGTCGGCCGGCGCGCCGATCAACTGATCATGCGGGCGAGCGGCCATCTTCACTCCGGTCTGCTGAGCGAGCACGATGATGCCCATCAGCAGCGTCACCGCGATCGCCCCGAGCATCAGCAAGGTGGTGGCCGCGTTGCGCGATTTGGGTTTACGAAACGCCGGTACCCCGTTGCTGATCGCCTCCACCCCGGTCAGCGCCGCGCAGCCGGACGAGAACGATCTCGCCACCAGGAATACGAGCGCGAAACCGGCCACATCTCCGTGCGCGGAATGAATGTGGAAGGACGCCGAACTCGCCTGCAGTGGATGGCGCAGGACGTAGATCTGAAACAGCCCCCAGCCCAGCATGACGAGCACCCCGATCATGAACGCGTACGTCGGGAACGCGAATGCCGTCCCCGACTCCCGGATTCCGCGCAGGTTGGTCGCCGCGACCAGCACGACCGCCCCGACCGCGAACCCGACCCGATGCTCGGCGATGAACGGCACCGCCGAGCCGATGTTGGCCACTCCGGAGGAGATCGACACCGCCACGGTGAGCACGTAGTCGACCATCAGCGCACTAGCCACGGTCAGGCCGGCGGTTCGGCCGAGATTTGTCGTGACGACTTCGTAGTCGCCACCCCCGGACGGGTAGGCATACACGTTCTGCCGATAGCTGGCCACCACGGTGACGAACACGAACGACACCGCCAGGCCGACCCACGGAGTCATCCGGTAGGCGGTGATGCCGGCCACCGACAGCACCAGGAAGACTTCCTCGGGCCCGTACGCCACCGACGAGAGCGCATCCGAGGCGAACACCGGAAGTGCGATGCGCTTGGGCAGCAGGGTGTTGCTCAACCGGTCGCTGCGGAACGGCCGGCCCAGAACCAGGCGGCGCGCGGCGGTCGAAAGTTTGGACACGAGAGCCAAGGGTAAGGCAGGCGGGCGCTGGCGGTAGCGTTCACCGATACGAGGATGACGAGCACGACACCGCGGAAAGGATCCTGCAGGTGCGGGTAGTAGTGATGGGCTGCGGCCGGGTGGGCGCCTCGGTGGCCGACGGGCTGTCCCGGATCGGGCACGAGGTCGCGATCATCGACCGCGACAGCACCGCGTTCAACCGGCTCAGCCCGGAGTTCACCGGCGAGCGGGTACTGGGCATGGGCTTCGACCGCGACGTGCTGCTGCGGTCCGGCATCGAGCAGGCCAGCGCGTTCGCCGCGGTGTCGTCGGGCGACAACTCCAACATCATCTCGGCCCGGCTGGCCCGGGAGACCTTCGGCGTCGAACGCGTGGTCGCCCGGATCTACGACGCCAAACGCGCGGCCGTTTACGAGCGGCTCGGCATCCCGACGGTGGCCACCGTGCCCTGGACCACCGATCGGCTGCTCAACGCGCTAACCCGGGAGACCGAAACCACCAAGTGGCGCGACCCGACCGGCACCGTCGCCGTCGCCGAGGTCTCGCTGCACGAGGGCTGGATCGGTCGCAGCGTCACCGATCTGGAGTCGGCCACCTCCGCCCGGGTGGCTTTCCTGATCCGGTTCGGTACCGGCGTGCTGCCCGAGCCGAAGACCGTCATCCAGGCCAGCGATCAGGTCTACATCGTCGCCGTCTCCGGCCGGGCCGCCGAGGCGATGGCCATCGCCGCCCTGCCCCCGGCCGAAGACCTCGACAAATGAGGGCCGAATGAAAGTCGCGATCGCCGGAGCGGGCGCCGTCGGGCGCTCCATCGCCCGTGAACTGCTCGACAGCGATCACCAGGTCACCCTGATCGAGCGCGACCCGGAGCACATCGACGTCGACGCCATCCCGGACGCCCAGTGGCACCTCGGTGACGCCTGCGAACTGAGCCTGCTGGAGTCGGTGCGGCTGGAGAGTTCCGACGTTGTCATCGCCGCCACCGGCGATGACAAGGCCAACGTGGTGCTGTCCCTGCTCGCCAAGACCGAGTTCGCGGTGCCGCGGGTGGTGGCCCGGGTCAACGACCCGCGCAACGAATGGCTGTTCACCGATGCCTGGGGGGTTGACGTGGCGGTCTCCACGCCGAGGATGCTCGCCTCGCTGGTCGAAGAGGCGGTCGCGGTCGGCGACCTGGTCCACCTGATGGAGTTCCGCAAAAGCCGCACCAACCTGCTTGAGATCACCCTGCCCGACGACACCCCGTGGGGCGGCAAGCCGGTGCGCAAGCTGCAGCTGCCCCGCGACGCCGCCCTGGTGACCATCCTGCGCGGACCCCGGGTGATCGTGCCGCAGGACGACGAGCCGCTGGAGGGCGGCGATGAACTGCTGTTCGTCGCGGTCAGCGACGTGGAAGCCGAGCTACGCGAGCTGCTGCTGCCGACCCGGTGACCGGGGCCGGCGACCCGCTAGGGATTCTTGCCGGCCGCGACGCGCGCCGCTGACGCCGGCAGCGAACGTCGGACGACTCTGATCGCCAGATAAGTCGCGACCGCGGCCAACCCGGTCAACGGCCAACCCATCGCTATCCGCGCCACCGCCAGCCAGCCGGTCTCGTTGGCGTCATAGAGCAGGCGTTGCACCACGAAGCGGGAGCCGAAAACCAGCACCCAGGTCAGCGTGGCGATGTCGAAGGCGTAGACCGCGGTCCGGACGCCCCGCCAGCCGCGGTCGCGTCCGGTCGCCCAACTCCACGCGTAGCCCACCGCCGGCCGCCGGATCAGCACCGACACCGCGAACACCGCGGCCCACAGCAGCGACGTCCAGATTCCCAGCAGGAAGTATCCGCGAGACTCGCCGACCAGGTAGGCGATCAGCGCGCAGACGGCGACCCCGACGAACCCGGAGACGGCCGGTTGGGTGGTTTCGCGGCGGATCAGCCGCCACACCAGCACAACCGCAGCCACCCCCAGCGCCGCCAGCACCGCAGCGCGCAGGCCGCAGAGCCTGGAGATCGGTACGAACACCACGATCGGCAGCGACGAGTAGATCAGGCCGCTGACGCCGCCGATCTGTTCGATCAGTGGGTGGACGCCGCGAACCTCAACGCCGTCAGCCGCCGGCTGGTCCGGCTCGCCGTCCGGCACATTCACTGCTGAATTTCGTAATGCGGGTTGTAGATCGCCTTGCCGCCGCCGTCCAATTTGCCCAGCCGGCCGTGCACCCGCAGGGTACGTCCGGAGTCGATCCCCGGAATCCTGCGCTGCCCCAACCACACCAGGGTGACCGTGTCGGTGCCGTCGAACAGTTCGGCCCGAACTCCGCCGGCGCACCCCTTCGCGTTGGCGTCCACGCTGCGCAGCGTCCCCACCATCGTGACCTCCTGGCCACGCTCGCAGTCGATCGCACGCTGCGCACCGGTGTTGACCGCTTCGTCGGAAATCCGTTCGACGTCGCGCAACTCAGGATCCTCGGTCAACCGCCGCGTCAACCGACGCAAATAACCTTCGGCTGAAGTCATACCCTCTCCTGCCGCCCCAACCATCTAGTCAAAGTCAACAATCCGGTGACCCGATCCACTCCCGAAATTGCTTATGACACGGTAGACCCTATGTTGGCCGCGCCGCATCCGGCCCACAGGCCGGCCGTCCGGCGGCCGCGCGCGCCGGGCACCATCAAGGGGTGCACCGCATGCCTGCCGGCCTGCCCGGTACGACCGCTGTCCTGCTGCCGGGAACCGGGTCCGACGACGACTATGTCCGCCGAGCGTTCGCCGATCCCCTGCGACGGGCCGGCGCTGAGTTGATCGCTCCCCGCCCCGAGCCAGAACGGCTGATCGACGGATACCTGGAGGCATTGGACAGCACCGCCGCGCGGTGCGGACCGATCATTGTCGGGGGGGTGTCGATCGGCGCGGCCGTGGCGGCCGACTGGGCGCTGCGACATCCGGCGAGCGCGGTGGGGGTGCTGGCGGCGTTGCCCGCCTGGACCGGATCACCGGAGGATGCGCCCGCCGCGCACGCGGCCCGCAGTTGCGCGGACCAGCTCCGCCGCGATGGTCTGGCGGCGGTGACGGCCGAACTGCGCGCCTCCAGCCCGGCCTGGCTGGCCGACGAGCTCACCCGATCGTGGTCGATCCAATGGCCGCAACTGCCCGCCGCACTGGAGCAGGCCGCCGGCTACGCCGCGCCGTCCGGCGCCGATCTGGGACTGCTGGGCGTGCCGCTGGGGGTGGCAGCCGCCACCGACGACCCGGTCCACCCGCTGTCCGTCGCCGCCGAATGGGTGGCCTCAGCGCCGCGGGCAGCACTGCGCACCGTGACGTTGGATCAGATCGGCGCCGATCCGGCGGCACTGGGTGCGGCCTGCCTGACCGCGCTCGCCGACGCACAGGTCCGCTGAGCTGAGTCGCCGCTGCACCCGAGCTGAACGCGCGAAACGGGTCAGCCGCCGGTGATGGTGCGCAGTTGCTGCATCGCGGACCCGTCCGCACTGCGCCGGGCGGCGGGCTCCGGTGGCGGTCCGCCGGCACCGGGCGGCGTCGCCTGCCCCCCGCCGGCGGGCGGTGCCCCCTGGGCGGCCGCTTGCTGGGCGGCCTGCTGGGCCGCGGCGGCGCGCAACTGCTCGGCCATCGGCTCGGGCAGCTGCACCGGCAGCGGCGTGCGCACCGGCAACGGCGTCTCGCCGCGGCGGACCACGGTATCGGCCAGCGCGTTCCGCGCCTCCGCGGTCAACGCGTCCATTGTCTCGTGAGCACCGTTGACGACACAGCGAACCATCCAGCGGTAGCCGTCGACGCCGATGAACCGGACCGCGCCGGCCGCCGTGCCGATGACCTCACGGCCCCACGGCCCGTCGACGATGCTGACGCTCGCGTTGTCGTTGCGCAGCGCCTCAGCCAGCTCTCCGGCCACCTCACGCCACAGGCCGGTTGTCTTGGGCGCGGCGTAGGCGGCGATGTTGAGCCGGCCGTTCGCCGTCACCAGCCAGACCGCGCTGGGCACACCCGTCTCGCTGACCTCGACTTGAACCTGGGCTCCCTCGGGCATCGGGATCAGCACCGAACCCAGGTCCAGGCGAGCCTGGGTGGCCGCCGACGGGTCATCGAAGTCATCGATGTCGAAGGGACCGTCCAGCTCCACCGACGACTCCGACCCCGCCACGTCGGGTGTCGAGGCCGATGCCCCGGACGCTGCCGGCTCCGTTCCAGCAGCAGGCGATTCACTGCCCGTTTTACCTCTGCGCTTACCGAATGCCATAAACCATCCCGTCACAAACTCGCATGTCCACCCGAAGAACCGTGACCGCCGGCACCCCGGGTCGTCCCGGCAAGCCCGGCGTCGTCGAACGACGCCACCTCGACCAGCTCGGGAAGTTCGACCCGCTGCACCAGCAGCTGTGCGATGCGGTCGCCGCGCCGCACCGCGATCGGCGCGACCGGATCGAGGTTAATCAACGCAACCTTGATCTCGCCGCGATAGCCGGCGTCGATCGTGCCGGGGCTGTTGACAATCGAAAGCCCCACGCGCACAGCCAAACCGGAGCGCGGATGCACCAAACCCACCATCCCGAACGGAATGGCCACGGCGATGCCGGTCGGCACCAGCGCACGTTGGCCCGGTTCCAGTTCGACGTCGATCGCGCTGTAGAGGTCGACGCCCGCGTCGCCGTCGTGGGCACGGCCGGGCAGCGGCAGCCCACGATCCAGACGAACCACCGCGAGACTGGTCGACACGAGGCAGAAGACTACCCTCAACCGGGTGTCCGGACCGCGCGCCACCACGCAAACCGTGCGGTATCGGGAACGCCTGTGGGTGCCGTGGTGGTGGTGGCCGCTGGGTTTCGCTGGCTCGGCCCTGATGGCCTACGAAGTCCGGTTGGGGATCCGCACCCTGCCCGGCTGGCTGCCGTTCGCTGTCGGCTTCGCGCTGGCCGCGGCGGGTCTGCTGTGGTTGGGGCGAATCGAGCTCCGGGTCACCGACGACGGCGGGCAGGTCGAGCTGTGGGTGGGCGAGGCGCACCTGCCGACAACTGCGGTTGCCCGCAGCGCCGAGGTTCCACACGCCGCGAAGTCGGCGGCATTGGGGCGTCAGCTCGATCCGGCGGCCTACGTCGTGCACCGCGGCTGGGTGGGACCGATGGTGCTTCTGGTCCTCGACGATCCGGACGACCCGACGCCCTACTGGCTGGTGAGCTGCCGCGATCCGCAGCGGGTGCTCTCGGCGCTGTCCGACCGACCGGGCTGAGCGGGAGCCGGCGTCAGGCAGCGCAGTCGGTGCAGATCATCACACCGTTCTTCTCGCTGGCCAGTCGGCTCCGGTGCTGGACCAGGAAGCAGCTCGAGCAGGTGAACTCATCGGCCTGCTTGGGGATGACACGCACCGACAACTCTTCGCCGGACAGGTCTGCACCGGGCAATTCGAAGGATTCGGCAGATTCGGATTCGTCGACGTCGACCACGGCAGACTGCGCTTCGTTGCGCCGCGCCTTGAGCTCCTCGAGCGAGTCCTCAGACACGTCATCACTCTCGGTGCGCCGCGGAGCGTCATAGTCGGTAGCCATCGCCTATCCCCTCTCCCCTCTTAACCCCTGCAAGCAAAGCTTTGTACCAGCGTCGAACGCATCCACCAAACGATTCGTGCCCGTAACTCGGCGCATTCAAGTGTGATTTCCATCACACCGTAGCTTCTATTATGGTGACTTACCCGAAACGAACCCGCCGCACCCACGGCGACGGCCCGCCACGCCCGGCTTCGCCGCACTTGCGACCGCCGCTAAGGTGCGTACGTGGTCGCGCAAATCACCGAGGGCACCCCGTTCGACAAACACGGTCGACCGTTCCGGCGACGCAGTGTGCGGCCGGCGATCTATCTGCTGGCGTGCTCGGTGCTGGCGACGGGCGTGGTCTGGATGGTCGCACTGACGCGTCCGGCGGACGTCCACGACGTCACGGTGTGCAACCCTCCACCGGCGCCGACCGAGCCGGGGCAGCCACGGCTGGGCACGCAGGTGACGCGCAGCGCCATGCTCGGCATCGCCCCGGCCAAAGTGGCCGACATCAAGGTTCGCGTCCTCAATGCCAGCGGCCGGGCCGGGCAGGCCGCGGACGTGTCCGACGCAATGCGCGACGACGGCTTCGCCCAGCCTGCCGCCGCAAACGACCCGATTTACGCCAATATCCGGCTGGAGTGCCAGGGTCAGATCCGGTTCGGCACCGGCGGCCAGGCGGCGGCGGCCGCGGTGTGGTTGGTCGCGCCGTGCACTGAATTGTTCCGTGACGACCGGACCGACGACTCCGTCGATCTCGCCATCGGAACCGAGTTCACCGAACTGGCGCAGAGCAGCGACATCGACGCGGCCCTGGCTGGCCTACGCCCGGACTCCAACGGCCCCGTTGACCCCGCCCTGCTCAGCAAAATCCATTCCGGAACCTGCTGAGCGCCGCTCGCCGGACTAAGGTGTGTGCGAAACACGCCCACCTCAACGAGGAGCTTCGATGACGGTCACCGACGCAGCCACCGAATCGACCGGAGCTCCGGCAACCCCAACCGCGCAACGCCGCGGATTCGGCATCGACATCGGCGGCACCGGCATCAAGGGCGGAATCGTCGACCTCGACACCGGGCAGTTGATCGGTGAGCGTTACAAGCTGCCCACACCGCACCCTGCGACTCCGCCCGAAGTCGCCAAGGTCGTCGCCGAGGTGGTCAACCACTTCGACTGGACCGGCCCGCTCGGAGTGACCTACCCCGGGGTGGTCACCGACGGTGTGGTCCGGACCGCAGCCAACGTCGACGACTCGTGGATCGGCGTCAACGCCGGCGACGTGATCGCCGCCGAACTCGGCGGCCGGCACGTCGTCGTCCTCAACGACGCCGACGCCGCCGGTCTGGCTGAGGAACGCTACGGCGCCGGCAAAGACAACAGCGGGGTGATCGTGCTGCTCACCTTCGGCACCGGGATCGGCTCGGCAGTCATCCTCAACGGAAAACTGCTGCCCAACACCGAGTTCGGCCACCTCGAGGTGGGCGGCAAGGAGGCTGAGCACCGCGCCGCCTCGTCGGTCAAGGAAGCCAAAGACTGGAGCTACAAAAAGTGGACCAAGCAGGTGACCAAGGTACTGGTGGCCATCGAGAACGCACTCTGCCCGGACCTGTTCATCGCCGGCGGCGGCATCAGCCGCAAAGCTGACAAGTGGCTGCCGTTGCTGGAGAACCGAACCCCGGTGGTCGCCGCGGTGCTGCAGAACAGCGCGGGGATCGTCGGCGCGGCGATGGCCGCCGACAGCACTACGACCGGCTGAAATATCCCCGCTCGACGGGTGACGGCGGCGGCTGTCGTTACAATGGTCGACGGCGGCCGCCTAACCGAAATATGCGGCGACTATCCCAGCCAACTTGCCGGCTGATATAGGGCCGACATTCGATATATCCGACACTTTCGGTTGCGCGTGGCCCTGCCAGCCGAAAGTCAGCCCGACCGGAGGGGTGGACGTGGCAGCGACCAAGGCCAGGCCGACAACCGACGAACCGAAGAAGCGCAGTACGGCCGCCAAGACGCCCACCAAAGCCGCCGCCAAGGCGCCGGCGAAGCGGTCGCCGGCGAAGCCCGCCGGCAGCGCCACCCGCACCAAAGCGGCACCGGCGAAAAAAGCGCCCGCGAAAGCTGCACCAGCCAAAAAGGCCGCCAAGGCGCCCGCACGGCCGGCCACAAGGCATGCGGTAGCCGACGACGCCAGCGGCCCGAAGAGGCCGGCGGCCAAGTCCGTCACAGCAGATGGCACCGCACCCAAGAAACGGTCCAGCCGCGGGCCGGCTAAAAAGGCCGCGGCCTCCCCTGCCGGCGCCGGTGAGGTGACCGATTCCGACCTGGCGGCCGACGGTCTGGACACCGATGCCGATCTCGACGTCGAGCCCGGTGAAGGCGACATAGACGGAGTCGACGCCGACCTGAATCTCGATGACCTCGAGGAAGGCGCGCCCGATACCGAGTCCAGCGGCGAAGCCGAAGTGGAGGCCGCGTCCGCCCCTGACGCGGAAGCCCCCGGCGAGGACGTCGACGACGACGACGAGATCACCGAGCCCAGCGAGAAGGACAAGGCGTCCGGCGACTTCGTTTGGGACGAAGAGGAATCCGAAGCGCTGCGGCAAGCCCGCAAGGACGCGGAGCTGACCGCGTCGGCGGACTCGGTACGGGCCTACCTCAAACAGATCGGCAAGGTGGCGCTGCTCAACGCCGAGGAAGAAGTCGAGCTGGCCAAGCGGATCGAAGCCGGCCTGTACGCCACCCAGAAGATGACCGAGCACACCGAGAAGGGTGAGAAGCTGGCGGTCGCCTACCGCCGCGACATGGCCTGGATCTGCCGGGACGGCGACCGTGCCAAGAACCACCTGCTGGAGGCCAACCTGCGATTGGTGGTGTCGCTGGCGAAGCGCTACACGGGTCGTGGGATGGCGTTCCTGGACCTGATCCAGGAGGGCAACCTGGGCCTGATCCGCGCGGTGGAGAAATTCGACTACACCAAGGGCTACAAGTTCTCCACCTACGCCACCTGGTGGATCCGGCAGGCCATCACCCGGGCGATGGCCGACCAGGCCCGCACCATCCGCATCCCGGTGCACATGGTCGAAGTGATCAACAAGCTCGGGCGCATCCAGCGCGAGCTGCTGCAGGACCTGGGCCGCGAACCCTCCCCGGAGGAACTGGCCCGGGAGATGGACATCACCCCGGAGAAGGTGCTGGAGATCCAGCAGTACGCCCGCGAACCGATCTCGCTGGACCAGACCATCGGCGACGAGGGTGACTCCCAGCTCGGTGACTTCATCGAGGACAGCGAAGCTGTGGTGGCCGTGGATGCCGTCTCGTTCACGCTGCTGCAGGACCAGCTGCAGTCGGTGCTGGAGACGCTGTCGGAGCGCGAAGCCGGCGTGGTGCGGCTGCGCTTCGGGCTCACCGACGGCCAGCCACGCACCCTCGACGAGATCGGCCAGGTCTACGGCGTGACCCGGGAACGCATCCGCCAGATCGAGTCGAAGACGATGTCGAAGCTGCGCCACCCCAGCCGCTCGCAAGTCTTGCGCGACTACCTGGATTGAGCGGGGCCCCCACAGGGCGCGGCCGACCTTGCAGCTGTGCAGCCGGTTCCAGGTTTTTTACCCTGCGATGTGCGGCGCGCCGTGGTCCTGGTTGCGAACACTGCGGGTTAGTGTCTGCCTCGCAGCGCAGAAAGCGAGGGACAGCGCGCGACGGCAGGCGGTGAAGCGGTGAACGGCGGTGAAGGCGGACTTTCCGGTCCAACACTCGAGGCTGACATCAGTGCGTTTCTGCATTGGGCGTTACCGGCGGCGGCGGTGCTGGCGGCCATTTTCTTCATGCGCGCACTGGGCAGGTGGCGCGAAGCCGAAGAGTGACGGATGAGAACCTACCGGAGAGTTCGGGCCGCAGCCAGGCGCGGCGACTTCGGCGTTGGCGTCACGGTCACCGGACCCAATCCGCTCGTCGTGTGGCCTAGACCGCTGAATATCGTTGCCCTCCAAGGTGATCGAGGCCGCGAAGCTGTGCGCGTGGCGTCCGGCAGCGAGGCTGTGGTGTTCGCGGTACCCGGCGGTGTCGAAATCCGGCAGGGGCAGGCGAAGCGTGCACGGCTCGGCGGCGCGGTGGGGCATCACCCAGACCACGGAGCAGGTCGTCGCGGTGACCGCGACCGGCGCATGAGATCGCGGCCATCGTCGTATGCGCGAGCCGGCTAAGGCCACCATCCGAGCGCAATCGCTACGCGGTCAACCCCGGTTCGTGGAAGATTGACGACATGATCCGCAGCAGCTTGGTGGTCGCCGGCGCACTGGCTGCGCCGATGACGCTCCTGGGATTGCTCACACCCGCCGTCGCGCACGCCGGATCCGGCCAGTTCGTGCGGACCCAATCCGGGGAGATCGTGTGCGACGTCCTGTTCCAGGAAGTGTATTGCGAATACCCGCCGGGGTTTCTGAACGCACCGCTCGACCCGAACACCGGCCGGCCCTTCAACCTCGCCGTGGTCCGAACGTCGGGCGACTTGAGGTGGAAGACCGGCGAGATCAATGCCTGGCCGCAGGGCGAGATCGGCATGCAGGACGGTCACGCCTACCACATGTTCGGGTGGAACCTCGTGGCCAGTCCCGAGGGCACCCGCTTCACCAGTGATTTCACCGCTCACGGCATGTTCGTCAACATCGACGGCGCCCAGCCGTTCTGAGCGACGCCGACGTCTGCGTTTCCATGAGTTGACGATTGTCAGAACATAGGAAATTAATCAGAGAAAGCTATGGACAACCGAGCGCTGTGGGCGTAGCGTCCGCTCCATTCCAGGTCACTGAGTCAAGGTCTGGACGGGGAGGAAAGAAGATGAAGCCACAGTTGATTGCAGCCTGTGCCGCGATGGTAGCAGTCGGCGCAATGGTTCTGGGCATACCGGGGGCGCAACTTGGGCACTACCGCAATGTGATGCTGACCGCCTCGGACGGTCTCGCCGATATCAACGACGCGCTGCTCAGCCTGGAGGGCGTGAGTTCTCCGCCTGCCACGCTGCCGACGACACCTCTGGGTGAGATCGCAGACGGAAATTTCTACGACGTCATCACCAGTGGGACCGTCAGTGACGGGCACTTCTCCCCTGTCGACTCCACGGTCGCAGCACACGATCTGCTGAACTCGTCGGTTGTCACCGGCGCTAACCAGCTGGCGGGCATCGGCTACACCAACGGCTACGTCGGCCTGTCGCCCACCTCAACGCCGGACCTGTTCACATTCAACGATCCACTGGGCGTCGACTTCGACCACGGCATGCAGGCGCTGCTGACCGCGTTCAACCAGCCGATCATTTCGCTGGAAATCGCGCTCAATGGGACCGGCAATACGCCCCTGTTCGACCCATCGCAGCTCAACCTGGACCCGGCGGACCTGGGGACCGACGTTCAATCGTTGACGATGGCCGGTGACTGGACCGCCGCGTTCACCGACTTCTCTGCAGCCGCCACACTGGCGTTCTGAGCAGCGCCCGGCTACCCGCACACGAACGGGGCGAAAGCACCGTCGGGACCGGGCCGGTAGTCGACGACGTCGACCACGGCACTGACCGGCAGCGGCCCGTACAGGTGCGGGAAAAGCATCGCGGCCGGGTCGGTTTCCACCCCCGGCTCCCAGCGCAGTGGCGAGGTCAGCCGGCCCGGGTCGACCCACAGCAGCACCAGGTCCCGGCGGCCCCGGTAGAGTCGGTTGGCGGGCAAGTACACCTGCTCGGGCGTGGAAAGGTGGACGAACCCGATGCCCGGCACCGGAGCCAGTTCACCGCTTCGCCGGGCCTGTGACCACGATGACGCACCGCACAGGTGCACCAGCGGCCGGTTATGGGTACCCACCCGATACAGCCTGCCGTAGCGCGGTCTGCTCGGTAGGTGAGACACGACACACCGGCGCGGGGAACACCGTGACAGCCCCAGACGTCTGAGACAGTCAGAAGACACGTCGGAAATGAGGAGCCATGAACGCAACGCTGACCGGTCCGGAGCTCACCAGGGTCGACCGCTGCGACCGGTGCGGCGCTGCTGCCCGTGTGCGGGCCACGCTCCCCTCCGGAGCCGAGTTGCTGTTCTGCCAGCATCACGCCAACGAGCATCAGGCGAAGCTGGTTGAACTGGCCGCCGTCATCGAAGTCGGCGCCGACCCCGTCGACTCGTAGGACTTCGCAGGACAGCGCACCAGCCCACCGCCCCCGATCACGCGACAGCCCGTCAGGAATTCTGAACTGGCCATGCCGGTACCGCTCGAAGCGCCTTCGCGCCATCAGCTCTGGCGCCTCACCCGGCGCACCCTCGGGAAAAGCTGGGACGATTCGATCTTCGCCGAGTCGGCGCAGGCCGCATTCTGGTCGGCGCTGTCGATGCCGCCGCTGCTGCTGGGATTGCTGGGCAGTCTGGCCTACCTGGCCCCCCTGTTCGGGCCGGACACCCTGCACGTCATCGAAGAACGCCTGGTCTCGATGGCGCACAGTTTCTTCTCCCCCAGCGTGGTCGACGAGATCATCCAGCCGACGATCGCCGATATCGACAAAGGCGCCCGCGGCGAAGTGGTTTCGCTGGGTTTCGTCATCTCACTGTGGGCGGGATCATCGGCCGTCTCGGCGTTCGTCGACTCAGTCGTCGAGGCGCACGACCAGACGCCGTTGCGCCACCCCGTCCGCCAGCGGTTCTTCGCGCTGGGACTCTACGTGGTGATGCTGGTGTCGGTGATCGCCAGCGCACCGTTCCTGTCGCTGGGCCCGCAAAAGATCGCCGAGCACATCCCGTCGAGTTGGGAACGCGTGCTGCACTTCGGCTACTACCCGGCGCTGGTCATCGCCCTGTTGGTCGCGATCAACATTCTCTACCGGGTCGCACTGCCTCGGCCGCTGCCGTCGCACCGGCTGATCATCGGCTCGACGCTGGCCACGATGGTCTTCTTGATGACGACGCTGGGCCTGCGGATCTACCTGACCTGGATCACCAGCACCGGCTACACCTACGGCGCGCTGGCCACACCCATCGCGTTTCTGCTGTTCGCGTTCTTCGGCGGTTTCGCGATCATGATCGGCGCCGAACTCAACGCCGCGATCCAGGAGCAATGGCCGGCGCCGGACACCCACACCGGCCGACTGCTCGGCCGGCTGCGCAGGCGCGTACAGAACCGGGGTGGCGACACGCCCACCACACCGGGCGGCGGCTCCGTCGAACCCGTCAGCCCCTCTTGAGCTTCTCGTAGATCTGCTTGCAGTCCGGGCAGACCGGCGAGCCGGGCTTTGCCGACCGCGTCACCGGGAACACCTCGCCGCACAACGCCACCACGTGGGTTCCCATGACCGCGCTCTCGGCGATCTTGTCCTTCTTGACGTAGTGAAAATACTTCGGGGTGTCGCTGTCGGTGCCGTCGTCGGCCCTCTCGTCGACGTCGGTGCGCTCGATCGTGTCGGTCTGCATGCCTGCCATTGTGCCCAGAAAACCGGGGCCCGGGAAACCGGTGGGAGAAATCAGCGGGTGCGAATCCGGTCCGTTCACCGGTCGCCGAGTGTGGAACAGTGGAGTCATGAAGCACGGCCCGGAGCTGGGTTTCGATGACGACGGCAAGCCGGTGTTGATCACCAGGGCGGCACCCTCGTATGAGGTGCAGCACCGCGAGCGGGTGCGCAAGTACCTCACGTTGATGGCGTTCCGCATTCCGGCGCTGTTGCTGGCGGCGGTCGCCTACGGCATCTGGCACAACGGTCTGCTCTCACTGGCCATCGTGGCGGTGTCTTTGCCACTGCCCTGGATAGCGGTGCTGATCGCCAACGATCGGCCGCCGCGTCGCGCCGACGAGCCGCGCCGGTTCGACGACGGCCGGCGCCGCATCCCGCTGTTCCCCACCGCGGCGCACCCCACACTGGATCGGCCGGGCCCCGCGGAGCCTCATCGCAAGTCGCTACCGGGCGGCAGCTGACAGCCCGGAGCACCCCGCATGCCGCGGACCGGTCGAACTTCTTAACACATTCTCAATGTGATCGGCGCATTCACGCAGGTCGCGCTGGGTGCAATCATCGCTGCACGGGGAACTCCCAACGCGGTCGAAGCGTTACACCATTAACGGTTCGAGTCGATCACGGGAGGTCGCAATGGCGAAAGCACATGCCACCACGAGTCGGGTTAACGGCGATCTGGATGCACAGAGTCCCGCCGCTGATCTTGTCCGCGTCTACCTCAACGGGATCGGCAAGACCGCGTTGCTCAACGCGGCCGACGAGGTGGAGCTCGCCAAGCGGATCGAAGCCGGCCTGTACGCGCAGCACCTGCTCGACACGCGCAAGCGCCTGGGTGAGAAGCGCAAGCGCGACCTGGCAGCGGTAGCGCGCGACGGCGCAGCCGCACGCCGCCACCTGCTGGAAGCCAATCTGCGACTGGTGGTTTCGCTGGCCAAGCGCTACACCGGACGGGGCATGCCGTTGCTCGACCTCATCCAGGAGGGAAACCTGGGCTTGATCCGCGCGATGGAGAAGTTCGACTACGCAAAGGGATTCAAATTCTCCACCTACGCCACCTGGTGGATTCGTCAGGCGATCACCCGGGGCATGGCCGACCAGAGCCGGACCATCCGGTTACCCGTCCACCTGGTCGAGCAAGTCAACAAGCTGGCTCGGATCAAGCGCGAGATGCACCAGCAACTTGGCCGCGAGGCCACCGACGACGAGCTGTCGGCCGAGTCCGGTATTCCGGCCGAGAAGATCAACGACCTGCTGGAGCACAGCCGCGACCCGGTGAGCCTGGACATGCCGGTCGGCTCCGACGAGGAGGCGCCGCTCGGCGACTTCATCGAGGATGCCGAAGCTATGTCCGCGGAGAACGCGGTGATCGCCGAGTTGCTGCACGTCGACATCCGCAGCGTGCTGGCGACCCTCGACGAACGCGAGCATCAGGTGATCCGGCTGCGTTTCGGCCTGGACGACGGACAGCCCCGCACCCTCGACCAGATCGGCAAGTTGTTCGGCCTGTCCCGGGAGCGGGTCCGCCAGATCGAGCGCGAGGTGATGGCGAAGCTGCGGCACGGCGAACGCGCCGATCGGTTGCGCTCCTACGCGAGTTGATCACCTTATCGGCAAGTAGACTCGCGGCAACGGAGGGTGCCGAATGAACGAGTTGGTTGACACGACCGAGATGTATCTGCGGACGATCTACGACCTCGAAGAAGAGGGAGTCACGCCGCTGCGCGCCCGGATCGCCGAACGGCTGGAGCAGAGCGGGCCGACGGTCAGCCAGACGGTGTCCCGGATGGAACGCGATGGCTTGGTGCGGGTGGCCGGCGATCGTCATCTGGAGCTGACCGAGAAAGGGCGCTCCCTTGCCGTTGCGGTGATGCGCAAACACCGGCTGGCGGAACGGCTGCTCGTCGACATCATCGGGCTGCCGTGGGAGGAGGTGCACGCGGAGGCATGCCGCTGGGAGCACGTGATGAGCGAGGACGTCGAGCGAAGGTTGGTCAAGGTGCTCGACAACCCCACCACGTCGCCGTTCGGCAACCCGATCCCGGGACTGCTCGACCTCGGCGTCGGCCCGGGTTCGGGCGCCGATGACGGCAACCTGGTGCGGTTGACCGAATTGCCGGCCGGCGCTCCGGTGGCGGTGGTGGTGCGCCAGCTCACTGAGCATGTGCAGGGCGACGTGGACCTGATCACCCGGCTGAAAGAGGCTGGCGTGGTGCCCAACGCGCGGGTGACCGTTCGAACCGAGCGCGCCGGTGGTGTGACGATCGTGATGCCGGGCCACGCGGATGTCAGCCTGCCCTATGAGATGGCGCACGCCGTCAAGGTGGAGAAGATCTGACGCTCCGGATCGGGCAACCCTAGCCGCGACCGCAGTCCGCTACCCTGCACGCCTGCTGAATTCGCGCCGCGGCGGCAACCGGACCCCGAGCCGGTCGGCCAGCCGGTAGGCGCTGTCGGCCAGTTCGCGAATCCGTTCCGGGCGTAGCCCCGACTGCAGCGCGGTGTCGAGCATGCCTGCCATCCGGTGCGCGGGTGCGCAGCGCAGCGCGGCCTCCAGTGACACCCCGGCCAGCGGCCCGTCACCGCGGGCGTAGGCGCTGAAAGCCAACAGCACCAGCGCCTCTGCTCGCCAGGGTTGGGGCAGTGTGCGCGATAGCAGCGCCCACAGCGCCTCCGCGTCGGCGGCGTTCTCGCCGACCGCCAGCCCGAAGAGCGTGTCTCGCACCGTGACGTCGGCCAGCGGACACCCCGCCAGCGCCAACTCGTCGTCGGTCGGTTCTTGGCCGGCTGCCAGGGCGTGCGCGACCGCGGTCACATCCGCGATGTCACGGCGGGCTCTGTCCGTCGAGCCGTCCGGATCGGCGCGGTGGGCAGCCATCCGGGCGGCCGCGCGTTCACCGATCGCGGCCGCGACCGCAGCACCGCGCGGCGATTCGTCGGCGGCGATCACCGCCTGCAGATCCGTACGCCGCCGATACAGCCGACGCCCGTCCAGTACCGCCGCAGCGGCCAGCGGCGACGCCGACGGGTCGTCGACCGGTCCGCCGGCGCCGCAATCGTCGACGCAGTGCCAGCGCCCACCGGGAGCCACCCGGTCGACCACATGTGCCGCCCACAGTTCGATGCGAAACCGGTTCAGCTCCGCGCCGAGTGCCTTACACAGCCGGCGGTGCTGCTCGTTGCAGAGTGGGCAGCGCGCCCCGTCGGCATCGACGATCACCGCGATCGCCGCCGCGGGAGCGGCCGCCGAAGCCACTTCGGCGAGGTGACCGACCGTCTCGGCCAGCTGGTCGGAGAGGTCAACGCGCAGCACGGATCCGAGTTCGCCGCCGTCGACGGAGACCAGGACCAGCGATTGCTCCGGAATGAAGCCGAGGATGGCCGGCAGCGCCGCGATCAGTGCGCCGGGACGATTGAGTTTGAAGTCGGGTTGTTCTTTGCTCATGCCGGTCAGATTGGCAACCGGCACCGTCAGCGGCTCACGCCCGCGCCGCTCCGGGCTACCGTGCTGTGGACGAATGGGACACTGTGCGCAGTTCATCGCTGAGCGAAAACTCGCGGTGGTCGCGGAATGCGCCCCGGGTACGTCCACGTTCGGACCACACAGGGGGTCGCGCGGTTTCCGACTCCGCTGAAATTGAGGGACACTGGCGTTATGTGGTTCCGGCACGCTCCGGTGCCGCGAGGAGGAGGACAGAGCAATGGTCGACCGGCAACACCCCGACCACCCTGAGCGCGATAAGTATCAGCGCCCCGAACAAAGCGGCATGTACCAGCTGGAGTTCCCGGGGCCGCAGCTGTCGTCGCCGGATGGCCGTGGCCCGGTGCTGGTTCACGCACTGGAGGGTTTCTCCGACGCCGGCCATGCGATCCGACTGGCGGCGGCACATCTGAAGGCGGTGTTGGACACCGAACTGGTGGCCTCGTTCGCCATCGATGATCTGCTCGACTACCGCTCCCGACGGCCGGTGATGACCTTCAAGACCGACCACTTCACCAATTACCAGGAACCGGAGCTGAGCCTCTACGCCCTGCATGACAGCGTCGGCACGCCGTTTCTGTTGCTGGCAGGGATGGAACCGGACTTGAAATGGGAGCGCTTCATCGCCGCCGTGCGCCTGCTGGCCGAACAGCTCGGGGTGCGCCAGACCATCGGCCTGGGAACCATCCCGATGGCCGTTCCGCACACCCGGCCGGTGACGCTCACGGCGCACTCCAACAACCGCGAGCTGATCGCCGACCACACACCGTGGATCGCCGAGGTACAGGTTCCTGGCAGCGCCTCCAACCTGTTGGAATACCGGATGGCCCAGCACGGTCACGAGGTGGTCGGCTTCACCGTGCATGTCCCGCACTACCTGGCCCAGACGGACTACCCCGAGGCGGCCCAGGTGTTGCTGGAGCAGGTCGCCAAAACCGGGTCGCTGCAGTTACCGCTGGCCGAACTCGGCGACGCCGCCGCCGAGATTCGGGTGAAGATCGACGAGCAGGTTGCGGCCAGCAGCGAAGTCGCGCAGGTGGTCGCCGCACTGGAGCGTCAGTACGACGCATTCGCCGCCGCTCAGGAGAACCGGTCGCTGCTGGCCCGTGAAGAGGATCTGCCCAGCGGCGATGAGCTGGGGGCCGAGTTCGAGCGGTTCCTCGCCCAGCAGGCGCGTAAGGACTCGAACCGCGGGGATGCCAGCTGATCCACAATCCCGCCGCCGTGACGCCCTCCGCAGCTCACCCCGAGGTGGACAGGTGGCGGTGCGCGCGCAGGGCTTCGATCTCCCGTTCGAAGTCATCGGCGGAGGAGAACGAGCGGTAAACCGAAGCGAATCGCAGGTAGGCAACCTCGTCGAGTTCGCGAAGCGGCCCGAGGATCGCCAACCCCACCTCGTTGCTCGGGATTTCCGGTGAGCCGGCCGCGCGCACGGTGTCTTCCACCTGCTGGGCCAGTAGGTTCAGTGCGTCGTCATCGACCTGGCGGCCCTGACACGCCCGGCGTACGCCGCTGATCACCTTCTCTCGGCTGAACGGTTCGGTGACTCCGCTTCGTTTGACCACCGCCAGCACCGCGGTTTCCACGGTACTGAACCGCCGGCCGCACTCCGGGCACGACCGCCGTCGGCGAATAGCCTGGCCCTCATCGGTTTCCCGGGAGTCCACAACCCGGGAATCGGGGTGGCGACAGAACGGGCAATGCACAGCCACTCCTTCGCCGGACCAAGAACCGGACGCCCCGGACAGCTGCGACGGCGCCGTCCCGGACAACTGTGAGCGTACCTGCGCCGGCAACCCGGTGGACAACACCGTCGTCACGCCGAGCACAGGTGTGTGTCGGCATTCGACTCCGCGGCACGGCGATGCGGTTTGTTCCGACACGCGAAGCGTCAGCCGACCGGTGCGATCAGCGTCTGGCCGGCGTCCAGCGCCACCGATTCGAGCCTGTTGAGTTCGCGGATGCGGTCCATCACCCGGCCGGCGGGGGCATCCGGCGCCACTCTTGCGGCCAGGTGCTGCAGACTCTCCCCGGTGTGCACCTGCACCACCGCCAGTCGGTCCGGTACCGCGCTTGCGTCGTCGGATTTATCGCTCAGAGCCGCGCCGAAGTCCGCCACGAAGCCCAGCCATACCGTGATCGCGGCAGCCAGCAGTGCCAGCACCACCGTGGTCGCCGGGGTGATGGGGCGCCGTCGGTGTGCGGTCTGCGACATCAGTACTCCGGTACCCCGATACCGCACCGGAGCGCCGGCCGGACCCATTGACCGGGGACGACCAGGACCGGTCCCGGCGACACACGCCCTTCCGGAGGTGCGCCCGGGCCGACGCTGCGGGGCGTGACCACGCCGGATCGCGAACGGCACGGTGCCGGGCCCGGAAAACCCGGGCGGTCCGGCCCACTCGGACTTGGACTTCGACGCCGACGCCGACGCCGACGGGATGGTTTCGATGATGACGGTCATGTGCGCTCCTCGGTCGCCGTGATGTGATTCGCTCGCGTGTTCGAACACCGTATCGCACAAATGTGCGAGTCTCGAACATTCGATCGACTGCGTGTCGCATACGTTAGACCCGGCCACCGACACCGATCGAAATCGCTTTCGACGGATCCGGTCTTCGCCGCAGCTTCACCGCAACCGTCGGCGACACGCCTCGAACACATGTTTGATTCTGTCCGATACTGCGACTACATTCGGCCGCATGACTGACAGCACACCTCCCCCGGTCCTCGATACCCGGGGCAAGGCACCGGACAGCACGCTGACCGCACGGCAGCGCACCATCCTCGATGTCATCCGTTCATCGGTGAACAGCCGCGGTTACCCCCCGAGCATCCGGGAGATCGGCGACGCGGTCGGGCTGACCTCGACCTCGTCGGTGGCGCACCAGTTACGCACCCTGGAGCGCAAGGGTTATCTGCGCCGTGATGCCAACCGGCCCCGGGCGGTTGACGTTCGCGGGCCCGAAGACGCAACGCTCGGCGCGCCCGCCCCGATGACCGACGTCGCGGGCTCCGACGCCCTGCCGCAACCCACGTTCGTCCCGGTCCTCGGCCGAATCGCCGCCGGCGGACCGATCCTGGCCGAAGAAGCGGTCGAGGACATCTTTCCGCTGCCCCGCGAGCTGGTCGGCGAGGGCACGCTGTTCCTGCTCAAGGTGGTCGGCGAGTCCATGGTCGACGCGGCGATCTGCGACGGGGACTGGGTCGTGATCCGTCAGCAGAACGTTGCCGACAACGGTGACATCGTCGCGGCGATGATCGACGGCGAGGCTACGGTCAAAACCTTCAAACGAACCGGCGGTCAAGTGTGGCTGATGCCGCACAACCCGGCGTTCGACCCGATCCCGGGCAATGACGCCGCGATCCTCGGCAAGGTCGTCACCGTCATCCGCAGGGTCTGACCGGCCGTACCCGGCCACCCGAGATGGGAGTCAGTCGCCGATCCCGGTGAGCGAAAAGAATTCCTGGCGGGACCGCGGGTCACTGCGCAAGGTGCCGAGCAGCGTCGATGTCACGGTGGTCGACCCGGTGGCGTGTACACCGCGCAGCGTCATGCACGTGTGCTCGGCACGGATCACCACGCCTACAGCGCGTGGGTGCAGATGATCGGTGAGCCAATCGGCCACCTGCTTGGTCAGCCGCTCCTGAACCTGGGGGCGGGATGCGAAGTATTCGACGACCCGGGCCAGTTTGGACAGTCCGAGTATCCGGTCCCCGGGCAGGTAGCCCACGCATGCGGTCCCGGTGAACGGCAGTAGGTGGTGTTCGCAGACCGACACCAGCGGGATATCCCGGGCCAGCACCAGTTCGTCGTAACCCTCGTCGTTGGGGAAGGTGGTGGGCTCAAACGGCTGCGGGGTGAACAGTTCGGCGTACGCCCGGGCCATCCGCGCCGGCGTGTCGCGCATCTGCTCACCGGCCGTCGAGATGCCCAGCGCCTCGAGGAAGGCCGCGGCAGCCTCCTCGGCGGCGGACAGATCTGGGACCGGACGGTCGACCAACCGCAGGTCTGCATGCCCGCGTACCAGCATCTCACCCTCCTGTATCGACAACTCGCGTTGTGGCTAGAGTCGTCATCATAGCGCCTAATTGTCAAATTCTTTTGATGTTACATTGAAGGAGTGAACCCCCGCGGCCAGGACGATCTCGATCCGCTGGCTGGGTTGAGCACCCTCGACGACCCGATACGCCGGCGCCTCTACCAGTACATCTCGTCATGCGACGAGCCGGTGGCCCGCGACGACGCGGCAGCTGCGGCCGGCATCAGCCGGACGCTGGCCGCCTATCACCTGGACAAATTGGCCGAAGCGGGCATCCTGTCGGTCAGCTACGCTCGCCCGGCGGGCCGAGCGGGACCGGGTGCCGGACGTCCGGCGAAACGCTACGCCCGCACCCGCCGGGAGTTCTCGGTCAGCGTGCCGCCCCGCAACTACACACTGCTGGCCGACCTGCTCGTCGCCGCCATGGCCGGCGACGACGGCGAGGCGGTCCGGTCGGCGGTGGCATCGGCGGCCCACAGCGCCGGGCGGGCCAGCATCGGCCGCCACGGTGTGTTCGCCGCGCTGCGTGAGTCCGGCTACGAGCCCGAGCTGGCTGCCGATGACCGCATCGACCTGCGGAACTGTCCGTTCGACCGGCTTGCGCGGCAATGCAGCGAGCTGGTGTGCGGGCTCAATCTGCACCTGATCCAGGGGATGCTCGAGGGTGCCGGCGAATCGCCGCAGCGGGCGGTGCTGGCGCCGCGGGAGGGGCGGTGCTGCGTTGTCGTGCGGCCAGCGGAACGCCAGCGCGGCAACCCGTTTCGCCGCGGCGGCCCCGCTGCACCGCCGCCGGGCTGCTGCCAAGCCGACTGACGGCCCCGGCCCCGGGGCGATGCCGACCCAGTGAGGAGACGAACGTGGACCTGCTGCAATCGCTGGGCTTGAGCTGCCCAATCGTCCAGGCCGGCATGGGCGGCGGCGTGGCCGGCGGCGAGCTGGCCGGCGCGGTGTCGGCAGCCGGTGGATTGGGCACTGTCGGAATCACCGATCCGCACACTTTCGCGGCGGACCTGCAGCGGGCGAAAGCGGTGGCGGGAAAACATCCGGTGGCGGCGAACCTGCTGGT
>DASTNJ010000074.1:0-8591 GCA_035721065.1 Mycobacterium sp. | reverse complement strand
GACCGGCTCAGCAGGCGGTGGTGCGTTCGGCGTTGGCCGCGGCGCGGTTGCAGCCGTCCGAGATCGACTACATCGAGGCGCACGGCACCGGGACGGCGTTGGGGGATCCGATCGAGTTGGATGCGCTTTCGGCGGTGTTCGTCGATCGGGGCGATTCAGCACCGCTGGTGGTGGGGTCGGTGAAGGCGAATCTGGGGCATCTGGAGTCGGCGGCAGGAGTTGCCGGGTTCATCAAGGCGGTGCTGGCGGTGGGGCACGGGTACGTTCCGCCGCATATCAATTTCACCGAGTTGACGCCGAATGCGTCGGCGGGGGCGTCGGATTTCACGATCCCGGTGGCGGGCTTGGTGTGGCCGGACGCCGGTCGACCGCGCCGGGCCGGGGTGTCGTCGTTCGGCGTGTCGGGCACGAATGCGCATGTGATCGTTGAGCAGGCGGCTGAGCGTGAGCCGGTTCAGTCCGAGTCGGGGCCGGCGGCTGCGCCGGGGGTGTCGACGCTGGTGGTGTCGGGTAAGACCGGTCCGCGGGTGGCGGCCACGGCGGGGGTGCTGGCCGAATGGCTGGCCGGCGAAGGTGCGGCTACGCCGTTGGCCGACGTGGCGCACACGCTCAATCATCACCGCAGCAAGCAGCGTGTTTTTGCCACGGTGTGCGCCCGTGATCACGCCCATGCGGTGGCGGGGCTGGCGGCGTTGGCCGCCGGGGAGTCCGCGTCGGGGGTGGTCGGTCCGCACGACGGGGTGTGCGAACCGGGTGTGGTTTTCGTGTATTCGGGTCAGGGGTCGCATTGGGCGGGGATGGGCCGGCGACTGCTGGTCGAGGAACCGGTGTTCGCCGCCGCGGTCGACGAGTTGGAGCCGGTCTTCGCCGAGCGGGTCGGGTTCTCCCTCAAGGAGGTGATCGCGCAGGGCCGGGAGATCTCCGGTGATGCGCAGGTGCAGCCGGTCATCATGGGGGTGCAGTTGGCGTTGACCGCGCTGTGGCGGTCCTATGGCGTGGAACCCGATGCGGTGATCGGTCATTCGATGGGTGAGGTCAGCGCGGCGGTGGTGGCCGGGGCGTTGAGCGTTGCCGACGGGCTCACGGTGATCGCGGCGCGCTCGCAGCTGATGTCGCGCCAGGCCGGCCAGGGCGCGGTCGCGTTGCTCGAGCTCGACGATCAGGCTGCCGAGCAGCTGATCGCCGACTATCCGCGGGTGAGTGTGGCCGGGTATCTGTCGCCGCGGCAGACCGTGGTCGCCGGCCCGCCCGAGGCGGTGGACGCGGTGATCGGCGCGGTCGCCGAAAAGGAGCGTTTCGCTCGGCGGGTCAACATGGAGGTGGCCTCCCACACCGCGTTCATGGACCCCATCCTCGACGAGCTGCGCGCCAAACTGGCCGGAATCGCCCCGGCAACCCCCGGCATCGCCTTCATCTCCACTGTCACCGACACCACCGGGAGCCCCCCGGTGCTCGATGCCGACTACTGGGCGGCCAATGTGCGCCAACCCGCCCGGCTGGCCCAAGCCATCACCACCGCCGCCGAAAACCACCACACCTTCATCGAAATCAGCCCGCACCCCATCCTCACCCACGCCATCACCGAAACCCTCGACGCCGGCCACCACCACAGCGTCGGCACCCTGCAGCGGGACGGCGACGACACACTCGAGTTCCACACCAACCTCAACGGGATTCACACCGCCCAACCCCCGGACACTCCGCACCCGCCGGAGCCGCACCCGGTGCTGCCGGCCACACCCTGGCGGCACACGCACCACTGGATCACCGTAGAAAACGCGGTCAACGCAGCCGAGGCCCCGCCCCTGCCCGGCACTCTGATCGGCGCGCACATCGCGGTGGCGGGCCCGCCCGCAGCGCACCTGTGGCAGACACGTCTGCGACCGGACGCCAAACCGTACCCCGGATCCCACCAGCACCGTGGGATCGAGCTGATTCCGGCATCGGTTCTGCTGCAGACACTTTCGGTCGCCGCAGCCGAATCCGGGTCCGCACTGTCCGAGATCCGGTTCGAGCAGCCGATTGTGGTCGACCAGTCGCGGATCGTTCAGGTGGCCGCCGACGGCGACCGCGTCACGGTGTCGTCGCGGACCGCCGACACCGCGGCGGCCGACCGCTGGGTCAGGCACGCCAGCGCCCGGATCGCAGAAGCGCTGCCGGACAACGAAACACCCGACGCCGACAGCCACCAGGGGATAGAAACCGACAGCGGCGAATACACCGACGAATCGGTCACCGAGCTGTGGCGGGACTGGGGCAGCGAGGGAAGGCCGTTCGGCTGGTCGGTCAGCTCATGCCGGTCGACGCCGGGCGGGTTGCACGCCGAGGTCGACCTGACCGATGCGTCGACGGTGGCGCTACTCGACGCCGCCCTGCACGTGGCGCGCCTGGCGGATCGGGCCAACCCGCAGCTGATGGTCTCGGCGGGAGCCGAGGCGGTCAGCTGGCCGGCCGAACTTTCCGACCGCCGCGGGATCGTCGAGGTGCGCCGGCGCGACGGAGCCGGCCCCGACGAACTGCTCGTCGACGTCACGGTGCAGGCACCCGACGGCGGCACGTGTGCCGAAATCCGTGGGCTGCGGTACGCGGCGGTGGGAGCGGGTTTCGGGTCGTCCGAGGACGACCCGCGCACGTTCGCGCACGTCTTCGACTGGCAGCCCTGGGACGAACCCGAGCACCCGAACTCCGCCGGGTGCTCGGTGGCGGTCGTCGGCGACGGCCCGGACGCGCGCATGCTGCGCGATGGGCTCGCCGCCCTCGGGCATCCCGCCGCTGACGTCGGCGCGGCGCAGTCGGTGTTCTATGTGGCCGCCGACGCCGATGACAGCGCCGAGACCGACATCGACTGCGCCGTTCGGCTGTCGGAGGGTCTGGCCGGGCTGGTCGACAAGCTTGTGCATCGTGAAGACGACCCGCCCACGCTGTGGATCGTCACCCGAGGTGTCCGTGAAGGCGCCACCCCCGCGGCGGTGCGGCAGAGCTGCCTGTGGGGCCTGGCCGGGGTTGTCCGTGCCGAACAGCCGCAGCTGTGCGGCGGGTTGCTAGACCTCCCCGGTGAAGGCGGCGACGCCGCGGGCCGGCAGGACTCGGTCGCCGCGGTTGCCCGCGTGCTGCGCGCGCCGGCGAAATCCATTCTGGCACTGCGTGATGGCCAATTCCTGGCCCCGATGCTGACGCCGGTCTCGGGGGAGCCGACGCGCGAGGTGCTGCGCTGTCACCCGGATGCGGCGTACCTGATCACCGGCGGCCTGGGCGCACTGGGTCTGTTGATGGCGGGCTGGCTGGCCGACCACGGCGCGCGCCGGCTGCTGCTGGCCGGCCGCACCGCTCTGCCGCCACGGCGAGAGTGGGACAACCCGGCCAACCAGCCGGACGTGGTTGAACGGATCGCCGCGGTGCGGGCGCTCGAGCGGCGCGGCATCGCCGTCGACGCGGTCTCCCTCGACGTCGGTTCGGCCGACGCGGTGCGGGCACTGCTGGCCGGGCGCGACGACGAGGGCCTGCCACCGATCCGCGGCATCATCCATGCCGCCGGGATCACCGAGGCGCAGCTGCTGACCGAGGTGAACGCCGACCGGCTGCGCCGCACCATGTGGCCGAAGATCGCGGGCGCACAGGCGCTGCACGAGGCTTTCCCGCCGGGCAGCCTGGACTTCTTCTACCTCACCGCTGCGGCCGGAGCGGTGTTCGGGGTGCCCGGCCAGGGGGCCTACGCGGCGGCGAACGCGTACCTCGACGGACTGGCCCGAGCGCGGCACGGTCAGGGCTGCCATACCGTCAGCCTGGACTGGGTGGCCTGGCGCGGAATCGGTTTCGGCGCTGACGCACAGGTCGCCGTACAGGAGCTGCAGCGGGTGGGCTCGCGGCCGATCACCGCCGAGGAAGCATTCGCCGCCTGGGATCACCTGGACCGCTACGACGTTGCGCAGGCCGTGATGGCGCCGCTGCCGTCGTCGGACGCACCGGCCGCCGCCGCTGTCGCGTCGGCCACGGCGTGGTCGGAGATGAGCGAGAGCGACGTCGTCAGCGAACTCGAGGAAGGCCTGCGAACCATCCTGGCCCGCGAACTTCGCATGCCGGCGGCCGAACTCGATCTGAGCAGGCCCTTCGCGGAGCTCGGCCTCAACTCGGTGATGGCGATGTCGGTGCGCAGGGACACCGAACAGCTCGTCGGCATGGAGTTGTCGGCGACGATGCTGTGGAACCATCCGACCGTCGCCGCATTAGCCGCATATCTCAGCAAAAAACTTGTGCCGCAAGATGACCAGGACGACACGGCCGGCGGTATGGGCACCCTGTCCGACTCGGACGGCGGCGTGCTCGACGACTTGTTCGACAGCGTGGAATCGGCTCCGGCCGGATTGGACGGGATCTGATGAGACTGACGAGAATGGACGTTCGCCGATGACCGCGGCTTTCGACGAGGATGCGATCCGGAACTGGCTGACCGACTATCTGGTGACCAACATCGGTTGCAGCCCGGACAACATCGATTTCGAGGCGTCGATGAACGATCTCGGTGTGGGCTCCCGCGACGCGGTGGTGCTCTGTGGTGAGCTGTCCGAACTGCTGGGCCGGACCGTCTCGCCGGTGGAACTCTGGCAGCATCCCTCGGTCGGAGAACTGGCCCGGTTTCTCGGTGGCGCCGGTGGCGACACCGAGACCGACGCCGCCGGAGCGCCGTCGCCCGACCCCGATCGGGGCAACCTGGACGAGCCGATCGCGGTGATCGGAGTGGGCTGCCGGTTCCCCGGCGACATCAACGACCCGCGTTCGATGTGGCAATTCCTGTGCGAGACCCGTTCGTCGGTCGGCGAGGTGCCGGCGGAACGCTGGGCGCCGTTCGATGACGGGTCGCCCGAGACCGAAGCGGCGCTCGCCCGGACCACGCGGTGGGGATCGTTTCTGCCCGACGTGGGGGATTTCGATGCGGAATTCTTCGACATCTCCAGCCGCGAAGCCGTCAAGATGGACCCCCAGCAGCGTCTGCTTCTCGAGGTCGCCTGGGAAGCATTGGAGCACGCCGGAATTCCGGCGAGTTCGCTGCGCCGTTCGCAGACCGGCGTCTTCGCCGGCGCTTGCTACACCGACTACGGGTATATGGCGGCGATGGATCTGTCGGCGGTCGATGCGTGGAGCAACGCCGGCGGCGCGTTGAGCATCATCGCCAACCGGCTGTCCTATTTCCTGGACCTGCGCGGCCCGTCCGTCACCGTCGACACGGCGTGTTCGTCCTCATTGGTCGCCGTGCATCTGGCCTGCCAGAGCCTGCGGACCGGAGAGTCGGACCTGGCGCTGGCCGCGGGGGTGAACCTGCTGTTGTCGCCGGGGGTCTTCCGCGCCTTCGACCAGACCGGCGCGCTCTCGCCGACCGGCGCCTGCCACGCCTTCGACGCCGAGGCCGACGGGTTCGTCCGCGGTGAAGGCTGCGGCGTGGTGGTGCTGCGACGGCTCAGCGACGCACTGCGCGACGGCGACCGGGTGCTGGCCGTGGTGCGCGGTTCGGCGGTCAACTCCGACGGCCGGTCCAACGGGATGCTGGCGCCCAATCCCGCCGCTCAGATGGCGGTGCTGCGGAGCGCGTACGCGCAGGCCGGCGTGCCGCCGCAGGAAGTCGACTACGTCGAGACGCATGGGACCGGAACGATGCTGGGCGACCCGATCGAGGCGCGCGCACTCGGCACCGTCCTGGGCCGCGGCCGCCCGGCGGACGCGCCGCTGCTGATCGGCACCATCAAGTCGAACCTGGGCCACCTCGAAGCGGCGGCGGGGATAGCGGGCTTCATCAAGACGGTGCTCGCGGTCGACCACGGCCGGATTCCGGCGAACTACGGTTTCCACAACCCCAACCCGCACATCCCGTTCGACCAGTTGCGGCTGAAGGTCGCCGCCGACAGCCGGAAATGGCCGGCCGTGAAACATCCTCGGAGAGCAGGGGTTTCGGCGTTCGGGTTCGGCGGCACCAACGCGCACGTGGTGATCGAGCAGGCGCCGACGGTAACCAAACCCGTTGCGGCCCACGAGCCCGAGTCACCGGTCAGCACGCTGGTGGTCTCCGGGGCCGGCCAGCAGCGGATCGCGGTGGCGGCCGAAGGGCTGGCGCAGTGGATGGAAGGCGCCGGAGCCGATGTGGCACTCGCCGACGTCGCTCACACGCTCAACCATCACCGCGCCGTGCACGCCCAGTTCGCCACCGTGTGCGCACGCGACCACGCCGGGGCGGTGGCAGGCCTGCAGGCGCTGGCCGAAGGCCGGACGGCCGATGGCGTCGTCGGCCCCCATGACGGGCCGTGCGGTCCCGGAACGGTGTTCGTGTACTCGGGTCAGGGCTCGCACTGGGCCGGCATGGGCCGGCAGCTCGCGGCCGACGAACCGGTGTTCGCCAGGGCGCTGGCCGCGTTGGAGCCGGCCTTCGTCGCGCATGTCGGATTCTCGCTGTGGCAGGTGATCGCCAACGGTGAACCGGTCAGCGGCGACGCGCGGGTGCAGCCGGTGCTGATGGGATTGCAGCTGGCGCTGACCGAGCTGTGGCGGTACTACGGGGTGCACCCGGATGCCGTCATCGGCCATTCGATGGGCGAGGTGACCGCGGCGGTGGTGGCCGGAGCGCTGAGCCCGGCCGACGGTTTCCGGGTGATCGCCGCGCGTTCCCAGCTGATGTCACAGATGGCCGGACAGGGTGCGGTGGCGCTGCTGAATCTGGACGCCGATGCCGCCGAGGCGGCGATCGCCGACGCCGCGGATGTCAGTGTGGCGGGCTACGTCTCACCGCGGCAGACGGTGATCGCGGGCCCGGTCGAGCCCGTCGACGCGGTGATCGCCGCGGTCAGCGCGCAGAACCGATTCGCCCGCCGGGTCAACATGGAGGTCGCGTCCCACACCGCGCTGATGGACCCGATCCTGTCCGACCTGCGGGCGGCGCTGGCAGACCTGAGGCCCGACACACCCACCATTCCGTTCCTGTCCACCGTTACTGTGGGCACCGGAGACGCTCCGATCCTGGATGCCGAGTACTGGGTCGCCAACCTGCGTCAGCCCGCCCGGTTGTGCCAGGCCGTGGGCACGGCCGGGGCCGAATACACCACCTTCATCGAGATCAGCGCCCACCCGATCCTGACCCACGCCATCAACGACACGCTGGACACCCCGCCGCCGTCGGAGCCGACGGCGAAGGCGGCGCACCACCACAGCGTGGGCACGCTGTGGCGCGACGGCGACGACACGGTGAGCTTCCACACCAACCTCAACCGGACGCGGACGGCCCAGCCGCCGCAGACCCCGCATCCGCCGGAACCGCACCCGGTTCTGCCGACCACCCCGTGGCGGCACACCCGCTACTGGATGGAGGTCGCTCCGGCCGCCCGCCGGATACCGACCGACCTGCCCGACGGCGCCGAGATGAACTGGGAAGCCCAAGGTTCCGCGCTGTTGCCCCCGGAGTGGTGGTGTGAGCTGGTCTGGCCGGTGCGGGAGTTGCCGGACGCCGAGGACTCCCAGACCGGGTCGGCGGGCCCGGCGCCGTTCTGGTTGGTGATCGCCGATGCGGAACCCGGCGCGGAGATGCTGCGGGTGTTCGGCGGTGCGGCCAGGCTGGTCAGCCCGTCGGTGCTCACCGGCACGGACGCCGAGAAGACACTCGGCGAGGAGCTGGCCGCTGCGACGCATGTGCTCTACGCGCCGCAGGCCGTCGTAGCGGCGGACCACTTCGCCGCCGGGCCGGGCTATGCCCTGTTCAACACCGCGCGCCGGCTGGTCACCGCGATGGCTACCGCCGCCGGGGCAGCCGGAACGCCGGACGCGGCCCGGCTGTACCTGCTCACCCGCAACGCCCAACCGGTCAATGAGGGAGACCGGGCCAACGCCGCCCAGGCAGTGCTGTGGGGGCTGGGGCGCACCGTGGCCCTGGAACATCCGGAGATCTGGGGTGCCGTCATCGACGTCGACGAGTCGGTGCCCGCCGCCACCGTCGCCGGGTACGTCCTCGCGGAAGCCCGGACCGGAGAAACCGAGGACCAGGCGGTCTACCGCGCCGGTGTCCGCCGGGTGCCGCGGCTGCGGCCCGGCCGCGCCCCGGTTGTAGCCCCCGTCGGGCTGGACTCCGCCGACAGTCACCTGGTGATCGGTGCGACCGGCAACATCGGACCGCACCTGATCCGGCAGCTGGCCGCCCAGGGTGCCGGCACCATCGTCGCGGTGTCCCGCAACCCGGGTACCCGGCTGGAGGCGTTGACCGCCGACCTCGCGGAGGCCGGCACCACACTGCTGGCGGTGCCCGCCGACGTGTCCGACGAAGCCTCGATGGCGGCACTGTTCGACCGGTTCGGCGGCGACCTGCCACCGCTGGCCGGCGTCTATCTGGCCGCGTTCGGCGGCGGCCCGGTCACCCTGGCCGACATGACCGACGACGACGTCGCCGCGATGTTCGCGCCGAAACTGGACGCGGTGGCCCGGCTGCACCGGCTGTCGCTGCCCCACCCGGTGCGCCAGTTCGTGCTGTTCTCGTCGATCTCCGGGCTGACCGGATCACGCTGGCTGTCCCACTACACCGCGACGACCACCTTCCTGGACACCTTCGCCTATGCTCGCCGGGC
>DASTNJ010000073.1:0-27081 GCA_035721065.1 Mycobacterium sp. | reverse complement strand
CGGCTTGGGGCTGCTGATCTACCGGCGCCGGTTGCAGCGGTCGGTGTTTCTGGCCACCACGTTCAACGACAAGCTGATGTACGTGGTGCTGGTGTCCGCGCTGATCGCCGGGATGTGCTGCACGCTGATGGGTGCGACGCCGTACGGCGAGGAACACGACTACCGGCAGACCGTATCGGTGTGGTTCCGTTCCATCTGGTTCTTCGACCCGCGCGGCGACGCGATGGCGCAGGCCCCGCTGTACTTCCAGATCCACGTGCTGATCGCGCTGTCGCTGTTTCTGCTGTGGCCGTTCACCCGGTTGGTGCACGCGTTCAGCGCGCCGATCTGGTATCTGTTCCGGCCCTACATCGTCTACCGCAGCCGGGATGTGGCGACCAACGGCCGGCCGCTGCCGACACCCGAACGACGCGGCGGGTGGTGAGCGGCGATGTCGGTCGGCCTGGACAAGTCGGTGCAGCCCGCTGAAGGCGGCATCGAGAAACCCGTCCAGCCGGGCGGCGCCGTCGACGGTGTGCCGGGCCCGGGATTGCCCGACGACGTCTACACCCGGCTGCTCACCCTGCGCACCCGGCTGCGCCGGTTCGAACGGTGGAGCGCCGACCAGGCTCAGGCGGCCGGCCTGACCCCGATGCAGCACCAGTTGCTGCTGGCGATCCGCGGCCACACCGACCCGCGGGGGCCGACGGTCGGTGACGTGGCCGAATATCTGCTGTTGCGCCACCACAGCGCCGGTGAGCTGATCCAGCGGGCGGAGGCGGCCGGACTGGTCAACCGGGTTCGCGATGGCAGCGACCAGCGGGTGATCCGGCTGGGGCTGACTGACGCGGCCGCGCGGCGGCTGGAATCGCTGACCGCGCTGCACCTCGAAGAGGTCAAGCGGCTCACCGCCGAGTCACCGCTGGGGGTGTGACGGATGAAGTGGCCAGCCGCGATGGTCGCCGTGCTCGTCCTCGTCGGCCTGGCCGCGCCCGCATACGCCGATCCCGACACACCCGTCATATCCGACACCGACCACGCCTTCCTGTCTTCGCTGCAGGCGGTCCGCATCGGATACACCAGTGCTGACCAGGCGATCTTCGCGGCGAGAATGGTGTGCCGGTCGATGGAGGCGGGCGAACCCAGCCCCCAGGTTCTCTCGACCCTGATGACCAGCAATCCCGCGATAACCACGGAGCGCGCCACCCAATTCGTCGGGATCGCGGCGCGCTGGTACTGCCCGAATCAGATCGTGCCGAGCGGCCCCGCGGGTGATGTGCCCGTCGCGCCGGGCATGTAACGCACGCAACACGTTTTCGCGATCACCGGTTACCGCTGGCAGAATCGGCCGGTGAGTTCCAGCACCTTTCGCAACGTCGCCATCGTCGCCCACGTCGACCACGGCAAAACGACCCTGGTGGACGCCATGCTGCGCCAGTCCGGCGCGCTGCACGAGCGCGGCGAGGCTGCGGACCGCGTGATGGACTCCGGTGACCTTGAGCGGGAAAAGGGCATCACCATCCTGGCCAAGAATACGGCCGTTCACCGCCACCACGCGGATGGCACCGTGACCGTCATCAACGTGATCGACACCCCGGGCCACGCCGACTTCGGCGGCGAGGTGGAGCGCGGGCTGTCCATGGTCGACGGGGTGCTGCTGCTGGTCGATGCCTCCGAGGGCCCGCTGCCGCAGACCCGCTTCGTGTTGCGCAAGGCGCTGGCCGCGCATCTGCCGGTGATCCTGGTGGTCAACAAGACCGACCGCGCCGACGCCCGGATCGCCGAGGTCGTCGACGCCAGCCACGATCTGCTGCTCGACGTGGCCAGCGACCTTGACGACGAGGCGCAGGCTGCCGCCGAGCACGCCCTGGGGCTGCCGACGTTGTACGCCTCCGGCCGCGCCGGGGTGGCCAGCACCACGGCGCCCGACGACGGCCAGATCCCCGACGGGACCAACCTGGACCCGCTGTTCGAGGTGCTCGAAGAACACATCCCGCCGCCGTCCGGCGATCCGGAGGCCCCGCTGCAGGCGCTGGTGACCAACCTCGACGCATCCGCATTCCTGGGCCGGCTGGCGCTGATCCGCGTCTACAACGGGCGGATTCGCAAGGGCCAACAGGTGGCCTGGCTGCGTGAGATCGACGGACAGCCGGTGACCACCACCGTCAAGATCACCGAGCTGCTGGTCACCGAGGGCGTGGAGCGCAGCTCAACCGACGAGGCGGTGGCCGGCGACATCGTCGCCGTCGCCGGGATTCCGGACATCATGATCGGCGACACACTGGCGGATACGGCCGCCCCGGAAGCGTTGCCGCGCATCACCGTCGACGAGCCTGCGATCTCGGTGACGATCGGCACCAACACCTCGCCGCTGGCCGGCAAGGTCTCCGGCCACAAGCTGACCGCAAGGATGGTGAAGAACCGGCTGGACACCGAACTGGTGGGCAACGTGTCGATCCGAGTGGCCGACATCGGTAGACCGGACGCCTGGGAGGTGCAGGGCCGCGGCGAGCTGGCGCTGGCGGTGCTCGTCGAGCAGATGCGCCGGGAGGGCTTCGAGCTGACGGTCGGCAAGCCGCAGGTGGTGACCCGCACCGTCGATGGCAAGCTGCATGAGCCGTTCGAGCATCTGACGGTGGACTGCCCGGAGGAGTTCGTCGGCGCCGTCACCCAGTTGGCGGCCGGACGCAAGGGCCGGATGACCGAGATGGCCAACCACACCACCGGCTGGGTGCGGATGGAGTTCGTCATCCCCAGCCGAGGCCTGATCGGCTGGCGCACCGACTTTCTCACCGAGACCCGGGGCACCGGGATCGCCAACGCGGTGTTCGACGGCTACCAGCCGTGGGCCGGCGAGATCCGGGCCCGGCACACCGGTTCGCTGGTGTCCGATCGGGCCGGGTCCATCACCCCGTTCGCGTTGATCCAGCTGGCCGACCGCGGCCAGTTCTTCGTCGAGCCCGGCCAGGACACCTACGAGGGCATGGTGGTCGGAATCAACCCGCGGGCAGAGGATCTCGACATCAACGTCACCCGGGAGAAGAAGCTGACCAACATGCGCTCGTCGACCGCAGACGTCATCGAGACGCTGGCCAAGCCGATCGAGCTGGATCTGGAGCAGGCGATGGAGTTCTGCGCGGCCGACGAGTGCGTCGAGGTCACCCCGCAGGTGGTGCGGGTGCGCAAGGTGGAACTCGACGCCACGCAGCGCGCCCGCAGCCGGTCGCGGGCCAAAGCCCGCGGGTAGAGGAGTCTCCGGGGTCGTCGGCCAGGCTGTGGCATACTGGCCGATCGGAGGGGAGTATTCCTTCGCCGCAGCGTCGTCATCACGTCGCCGACATCGGCAGACCGGTGCTGCGGGCCGCCCAGTGGCGGAAGAGACCTCCAGTGTTTTCGCGACGCTGGAGGTTTTTCAATGGGTATTTCCATGATTGCGCGGTTGCCGTTGAATGCGGTCGCCATGGGAATCCAGGCAGGTCTGACGCTGGCCGAAGCCGCGGCGCTCGGTGCGGCCGCCGGCGGAGAAACCGCGCTCACCGCGGTGTCGGCCAGCCTGGATCTGGTCGCCGTTCCGCTTCGTGACGGCACCAAAGTGCTGTCGGGGAAAGTCCCGGCCTCGACGTTGGGCCGGCGCTGTGGACGCGGCGCCGGCCGGGCGTGGATCGAGGTGCGGGGACTCGACGGTGCCGGCGGCGCCGACCGCGGACGTGCGGTGCTCAGCGCTCTGCGGGGCCGGCCCGGCGTCACCTCGGCCAGCCTGAACGTGCCGCTGTCGCGGGTTGTCGTCGGGGTGGACGGCAACGGCACCAGGGTGTCGCTGGGTGAGCTGTGTGCGGCGGTCGCCGAGGCCGAGAAGCGTGCGGCCCGGCCAACCGGGGGCGACGGCTCCGGTGCGTCCACCCGCGCCGCCGGTCTGCCGGGCGACGGCCTGCGGCTGGCGACCAGGGGTGTGCTGGTTGGCGTCAACGCCGCCGGTCTGGCCGCCGCGGTCGCCGGCCGGGCGCTGCGGTTACCGGCAGCGCCGGTCGCGCTGGACGCGGCAATGACGCTGGTCAACTATCAGCCGTGGTTGCGCGGGCTGATCGAGGACCGAATCGGTGCCGGGCGGGCGCACGCCGTGCTGTCGCTGGCCACCACCGCCGCCCACGTCGTCACCCTGTCACCGGCGACACTGGCGGTCGATCTTGCGACGCAGTCCCTCAAGGCCGCCGAGGACCGTGCTGCGGCGCGGGCATGGCGTCGCCACGAACCGCGGCTGGCGGCCCATGCCGGCCAGTCCGACGCGCACCGGCCGTCGCGTCCGGTACCACCACCGCCGGGGTCCATCGAGCGGCACGGCAAGCGGGTCGCGATTGCGCAGGCGGCCGGTGCCGGGCTGGTCGGTCTGATCACCCGCAACATCGAGATGGCTTCGACGGCCGCGATGGTGGCCGCCCCCAAAGCCATGCGCACCACTACCGAGTCGTTCGCGGCAACCCTCGGTCACGGGCTGGCCGACCGGCATGCGGTGCTGCCGTTGCAGCCCAGGAGCCTGCGCCGTCTCGACAAGGTTGATGCGCTGCTCGTCGATCCGCGGGTGCTGGTCGGTGAGCAACTGCGGGTGACAGCCGTTCGCGGTGTCGCCGATGACCGGACCGCCGCCGCGTGGGAGAAGGCGCAGAACCTGCTCGGCAAGCGTGGCTTGACGCCCGGCTGGCACCGGGTGCCCCGGATGGCGGCGCGTGATGCCGCCGCCAATTCAGTGGTCGAGGCGCTGATCGCCGCCGCACATCATCCGCTGGCGCGGGCCCTGGTGGCTGAAGCGCGTGCCGCCGGCGTGGAAATGGTCTCGGTCGGCTCCCCGGCAGGCGAAGACACCCTCGGCGAGTTGCGGACCGCTTTCGACGACATCAGGCCGGCTCACAGCGCTGCCGATGACCAGGTGGATGAAGCCCTGGCCGACGTTCTGACGGACCTGCAACAAGCCGGCCGCACCGTCGCGGTACTCTCGGCGACCGCCGGGCGGGCGCTCGCCGGCGCGGACGTCGGTCTGGGCCTGATGCCGTCCGACGACGTGGCGCCGCCGTGGGATGCGGATCTGATCCTGGCCGACCTGGCGGGCGCATGGCAGGTGCTGCACGCGCTGCCGGCCGCCCGGCAGGCAAGCCAGCGCGGTATCACGATCTCGGCCGGCGCATCGGCTTTGGGTGCGGTGCTGATGGTGCCCGGTGCCCGAAGGCGTCGCGGAAGGGGCCCGGGACCGGTGACCGTCGGCGCCGCCGCCGGACTGCTGTCAGGGCATCTGCTGGCACGCCAGACCCTTCGCACGTCCGCGCCGAGGCCGGCGCCCGCTCGCGAGTGGCACGCGATGTCGGTTCGGCAGGTCCGCGAGGTGCTACCGGTGCCGGATTCCGCTGCGGCGGCCGACGCCACCGACCGCAAACCGCCGAACGCGGTCTGGCAGTTCGTCGAGGCGGTTCGCGCGGAGCTGTCGGATCCGCTGACCCCGGTGATGGCAGTGGGTTCGGCGGCAACCGCGATACTGGGTTCGCCGATCGACGCGGTGATGGTCGGCACCGTACTGGCCGGAAACGCCATGCTGGCGGCCGCTCAACAGCTGCGCGCCGAGCGCCGGCTGAATCTCCTGTTAGCGCAACAGACCCCGGCGGCGCGCAAAGTCACCGCCGGTGCCGGCGGAGCCTACCGGTATGACGAGGTCGTCGCGGAACGGCTGCAGCCCGGCGACGTGATCGAGGTGCGCAGCAACGAGGTGGTGCCGGCCGACGCCCGGGTGATCGAGGCTACCGACCTCGAACTCGACGAGTCGTCGCTGACCGGTGAGTCGCTGTCGGTCGGCAAGCAGGTCGACGCCACGCCGGGTGCCGAACTCGCCGAACGCACCTGCATGCTCTACGCCGGCACCACGGTCGTGGCGGGGACGGCGGTGGCGGTGGTGACCGCGGTCGGCGCCGACACGCAGGTTCGCCGGGCAGCCGAACTGGCCGCCGGCGACCTGCCGGTCGTCGGGCTGCAACACCAGCTCAGTCGGCTCATGTTCCGCGCGTTCCCGGTCAGCGCCGGCGGTGGCTTGCTGGTCGGCGCGCTGGGGTTGTTGCGCCGCGGCGGCCTGCGTCACGCTCTCGGTGACGCCATCGCAGTAGCCGTGGCCGCGGTCCCGGAGGGGATGCCGCTGATGGCGACGCTGGCGCAGTACGCCTCGGCGCGGCGGCTGAGTGGAACCGGTGCGTTGGTGCGGGTTCCGCGGTCGGTGGAAGCGCTCGGCCGCATCGACGTGGTGTGCTTCGACAAGACCGGAACGCTGAGCGAGAACCACCTGCGGGTCACCCGGGTACGCCCGGCCCCGGGGCGCTCCGATGACGACGTGCTGCGCTGCGCGGCCCAGGCGGCGCCGGCCTCCGACGGGTCCGCCCACGCGCACGCGACCGACCAGGCCATCATCGAAGCTGCCGTCGAAGTCACCCGGGCCGGTGGTTTCGACGGCTCATCGCGGGTCGCCTATCTGCCGTTCCGCTCCGGCCGGGCGTTCTCGGCGTCGGTGTCCGGTGGACAGCTGACCGTCAAAGGCGCACCGGAGGTGGTGCTGGCGGCCTGTCGGGACGCCGCCGCGGATGCCGATGCGGCTGTAGCGGAACTCGCGGCTCGGGGCCTGCGGGTGATTGCGGTGGCTCGGCGTCGGCTGACCGCACCGCAGGCGCGGTCGGTGCGGGAGGATCCCGACAGCATCGTCAAGCTGTGCGGCGCCGGGCTCTCGCTGATCGGGTTCCTCGGGCTCGCCGACACCCCACGGCCGGAGGCTCCTCAATTGCTGGCAGATCTGGCCGAGCGCGGTGTGGCTGTCCGATTGATTACCGGCGATCACCCGGTCACCGCCACCGCGATCGCTGCGGAGCTGGGGGTCGAGGTGACTGCCGATCAGGTGATCACCGGGTCTGAATGGAATGCGTTGGCGCGCAAGGAGCAGGAACGGGCGGTGGGCGAGCGGGTGATCTTCGCCCGGATGTCGCCGGAGAACAAGGTGCAGATCGTCCAGACCCTGGAGCGCTCCGGACGGGTCTGTGCGATGGTCGGCGACGGTGCCAACGACGCGGCGGCGATCCGGGTCGCCACCGTCGGAGTCGGCGTGGTTGCCCGCGGCAGCGACTCGGCCCACACCATTGCCGACGTAGTGCTCACCGATGGCCGAATCGGCGCACTGGTGGACGCCGTCGACGAAGGGCGCCGGCTGTGGCGGGGCGTTCAGGCAGCGGTCGCCGGGCTGCTTGGGGGCAATGCCGGCGAAGTCATCTTCGCCGTCATCGGGACCGCGCTCACCGGCAACTCGCCGCTGAACACTCGCCAACTGCTGCTGATGAACACGCTGACCGACGCACTGCCCGCGACCGCCGTCGCGGTCAGCACACCGAGCGGCCCGGTGCAGCGGGTCGCCCAAGGCCTCGACGAGCGCAAGCTGTGGCGTGCGGTCACGTTCCGCGGCGGAGTCACCGCGGCAGCGGCCACGGCGGCGTGGGCGATGGCCTCGGTCACCGGCCGACCGCGGCGAGCCGCGACCGTGGCGCTGATCGCGCTGGTCTCCGTGGAACTCGGCCAGACCCTGGTCGACTCGCACGCCCCGCTGGTCCTGGCCACCGCGGCGGGCTCGTTCGCGGTGTTCGCGGCGATGGTGAGCACCCCTGGGGTCAGCCAACTGCTTGGTTGCACGCCGGTCGGGCCGATCGGCTGGGCGCAGGCTCTGGGGTCGGCTGCGGCTGCAACCGCCGCGGTCGCCGTGGCGGCCGGCTGGTCTGCAGCCCGACCGCATTCGGAACCCCGGGGTTCAGAGTCATCAAAAGCCGGCACCGACGTCGTGCCGGCCGTGCAACTGAGTGTCGTGCGAGCCTGATCGACCCCGAACCGGGCGATCAGCTCATCGAGGCCGCCCGGGGTGTTGGGTTCCATCGGTGATGAAGCTGAACTGGCCGTCGGACTCCATCCAGCTCTCGGTCACGTCCATCAGATCTTTGATGCCTTGCTTTCGTGCGTGTTCGCGTAGCTGGTCGTCGGTGATCAGTTCCCTGCGCATATTGCGGCGCACCAACTGGCCGTTGCGGATCATCAGCAGCGGCTGAGGTTTGATGATCCGAGACGCCCACCTCCAGCGGTGCGCCATCCAGTTGAGCAGAAACGCCCAACCGATGATCACGATCACCAGCAAGATGCCGTCGCTGATCGACGTGTAGGTGCCGGCCATCCCGTTCTGTGCCGCATCGGCGATCAGCACCACCGCCAGCAGGTCGGTCATGCCGGTGATCCCGGTCTCCCGTTTGAGCACCACCCGCAGCAGCACGTAGAGCGCCAGGTACATCACGGTTCCGCGGACCATGATCTCCAGCGGTGGCGTGTCGAAACTGAAGGCTTTAGCCCAATTCATGTGGTGAGATTACCTACCTGTGGGTGGCGGTCATTCGGTGCTAAGCCTTGACAGTGCCCGCTCAGCGCGGCTTAGGCTCGCGACGGCTTGCCGACCGGAAGATTTCCGATGAGCGATCAGCGCTGGTTGCGGGTCATGGTGCTGGCCGGGACCGCCGCCGCGGCGATGGCCCTGGCGTCGGTGCTGACCGCGGCGTCCGCGCTCGCCGAGGACACCGCACTGATCATGGGCGGCAGCGGCAACCCGATACCCAGCCAGTCCAACCTGGACAGCGTCAACGAGCTCTACGTGCACTGCGACCCGCCGGTCTGCACCCCGCAGCCGCTGTTCACCCCGGAGGGGCTGTACCCGTTCTTCGGCGTCAAGGAGTTGCCCTTCGACACGTCGCTCTCCCAGGGCGTCACGATCCTCAACGAGGCGATCAAGCAGCAGCTCGCCGACGGTAGCCACGTCACCGTTTTCGGCTCGTCGCAGAGCGCGGACATCGCCTCGGTGGAGATGGCGAACATCGCCGACGGCACCGCCGGCATCCACCCGGCCGGCGACCAGCTCAGCTTCGTGCTGAGCGGCGACGAGATGAACCCCAACGGCGGCGCGCTGATGCGCTTCGACCTTCCGGCCGGCTCCGAGCCGTCGTTCCCGAGCTTCGGCATCACGTTCCTGGGCGCCACCCCGGTCAGCGAGTATCCGACCGAGGTCTACACCGGCGAGTACGACGGTTTCGCCGACTTCCCCCGCTACCCCCTCAATCTGCTGTCCGACGTCAACGCGCTGCTGGGCATCGTGTTCGTGCACATCGCGACTCCCACGCCGGCCGAACTGGCACAGGCTGTGGCGGTGCCGACCTCGGCCGGCTACGACGGTGCCACCGGCTACGAGATGATCCCGACCGAGAACCTGCCGCTGCTGGACCCGGTCCGCTCGATTCCCGGCTTCGGGCCGATCCTGGCCGACCTGGTGCAGCCGGACCTGAAGGTTCTGGTGAACCTCGGTTACGGCGATCCCGACTACGGCTGGGTCAACGAGAACTCCGATGTGCCCACCCCGGTGGGGGTGTTCCCGTCGGCGGCCGACCTGGACAAGGTGCCCGCACTGCTGGCGACGGGCGCTCAGGAGGGCATCCAGAAGGCGACCGCCGACATCGAAGCCGCGTTCGGAGATCCGTCGCAGTTCTTCTCGCTGGTGGGCAACCCGATCGCCACGCTGCTGCAGAACGGTCTGGTGGGGACGGCGATCGGCGGCAACGGCGGCGCCGGGGAGGGCCTGACCGGGTTCGTCAACGCACTGAGCAGCGCCGCCTCGCAGCTGTACTCGACCCTGCTGCCGACGGCAGACACGCTGAACGCGCTGTTCACCTCGATCCCGGCCTATGACGCGAGTGTCTTCGCCAGCGAACTGGCGCACGGCAACCTGCTGGACGCGTTCGGGCTTCCGCTGGCCGCCGACGCCGGGCTGCTGACGTTCCTGACCGGATTCGAGATCGCCCCGGTCGGGGAGGGGCTCGTCAACGCGGTCATGGATCTGCTGCACGCTTAGGTGGCGATCGCAAACGCGACGAAGCCGGGTGCCGCGGGTCGCCGCCATCGGCCTACTGGCCGATACCCTGATGGGCGTGCCGAAGCCAGCCCGCCGCGCCCGCCTGCGGCTTGGTGCGCTGTTCTGCGCGCTGACGGTGGCGGCGTGCACTGTCAACCCCCCGCCTGCTCCGCAGAGCACCGAGACCGAGCAGCACCCGTCGCCGCCGCCGGCGCCGATCAGCCAGATCATCATGGGTATCGACTCGATCGGTGCAGGGTTCAACCCGCACCTGTTGTCGGATCTGTCGCCGGTGACGGCGGCCGTCAGCGCGCTGGTGCTGCCGAGTGCGTTCCGGCCGGTGCCCGACCCGGCCGCCGCCACCGGTTCGCGCTGGGAGATGGACCCGACGTTGCTGGTGTCGGCGCAGGTGACCAGCACGACGCCGTTCACCGTGACCTACAAAATCCGGCCGGAGGCGTCGTGGACGGACAACGCCCCGATCGCCGCCGACGACTTCTGGTACCTGTGGCAGCAGATGGTCACCCAGCCGGGCGTAGTCGACCCGGCCGGCTACGACCTGATCACCGGGGTGCATTCGGTCGCAGCCGGCAAGCAGGCGATCGTCACCTTCTCCCGGCCGTATCCGGCGTGGCGTGAGCTGTTCAGCAACATTCTGCCGGCGCACATCGTCAAGGATGTGCCGGGCGGATTCCCGGCCGGGCTGGCCCGGGCGTTGCCGGTCACCGGCGGGCAGTTCCGGGTGGAGAACATCGACCCGCAGCGCGACGCGATCCTGCTGGCCCGCAACGACCGGTACTGGGGGCCGCCGGCGAAACCGGACCTGATTCTGTTCCGCCGGGCCGGGGCACCGGCCGCCCTGGCCGACTCCATCCGGATCGGCGACACGCAGGTCGCCCAGGTGCACGGCGGATCAGCGGCGTTCGCCCAGCTGTCGGCCATTCCCGGGGTGGAGACTGCCCGGATACTCACCCCGCGGGTGATGGAGTTGGCGCTGCGCGCCGGTCAGCCCAAACTGGCTGACGCGCGGGTGCGCCGAGCCATCCTCGGGCTGCTCGACGTCGGACTGCTGGCCGCGGTCGGCGCCGCCAGCGACAACGCGGCCATCCCGGACCGGGCACAGATCCGGGCCCCCAGCGACCCCGGCTACGAGCCGACGGCGCCGACGTCGATGACCACCACGGGAGCGTTGCTGCTGTTGCAGTCGTCGGGCTTCCGGGTCGACGAGACGACGCCACCGTCGGCGCTGACGCCGCCGGCCGGCCCGCCCGGCGGATCGGCCCCGCCACGCCCCCCGGAGGTGATCCGCGGGCGGATCAGCAAGGACGGTGCGCAGCTGTCGCTGGTGCTCGGGGTGGCGATCAACGACCCGACCTCGGTAGCAGTGGCCAACACGGCCGCCGACCAACTCCGCAATGTCGGGATCGCCGCGACGGTGCTGGCGATCGACCCGGTCAAGCTTTACCGGGAGGCGCTGCCCCAGGTCGACGCCGTGGTCGGCTGGCAGCAGGCCGGTGGCGACCTGGCGACGCTGCTGGCCTCCCGCTACGGCTGCACGGCGCTGCGGCCGACGCCGGTGCCGCCGCCCGGTGGCGCCGGCACCGCACCGGGGCCGGTGACGGGACCGGGTACCGGGTCGTCGGGAGTCGGCCGTCCGGTGCCGCCGCCCGCGCCGGGCACGCTGATGCAGGCGCCGTCGAACATCACCGGCATCTGCGACCGCGGTATCCAGCCGAGCATCGAGGCGGCGCTGGACGGCCGGAAGACCATCGGCGAGGTGATCGCGGCGGTGGAGCCGCGACTGTGGAACATGTCGACGGTGCTGCCGATCCTGCAGGACACCACGATCGTGGGCGCGGGCCCCAGCGTGCGCAACGTCAGCCTGAGCGGGGCGGTGCCGGTCGGCATCGTCGGCGGCGCCGGCAACTGGGTGAAGACGCCGTAATTTCGCTTGACCGGCCGGAAAGCCCGTCAAATTGCTGAGAAGACCATCGAATGGTTGATCGCTGTAGATAGTTTGCGGAATGACCGAAACAATATGGTGTGTTGTGTTTCGGTCGACCTTGACAGTTAGCTAGAGAACCTACGCCTGGGGTGGCGTGCGGCCTGGATACCCTTCATTAACTGTGATAGCACTGATAATCACATCGATATTCAGTCGTCCTGAAGGGGTAGATCATGGGTCGTTCGCAGAATCGGTGCCGCGGCGCTGCCATCGGAGTCTCGGCGCTGGCTGGGTTGGGCATTGCTGCTCTGGGTGTTGTCGGGGTGACCGCGCACGACGGCGCCGCGGTGCAGCAGCGAGAAGTTTCGCTGACGGCAGGCGGTGTCGCGCCCAACCCCGGGTTCAACGACGCTCACGACACCTTGATCGCCGCCCAGGTCGCGCAGGACCACAGCTACTTCGACCAGAACGTCCTCGGGCTGCAGGAGAGCATCTACTACAACGCCGTACAGAACGGTTCCGCGAGTTCGCTGTTTCCGGGCGACACGAGCGACCCGCAAGACAGCCTGTTCAACGGCGCGTTCACCCGGTACTTCGAAGCCCAGGAGGTCACCCAGGCCATCCAGCAGGCCCAGTGGGACCACCTGCTCGGCGTGAACCAGACGCTGGGGCCGGGCGGCTATGAGACGCACATCGCGGGCGCCCTGTACTCAGACATCAGCGGTTCCGGCATCCCCGCTACGGGCTCTCTCCACGATGCCGTGGAGGCGCTGAACCCGGCGACCTCCAGCGTCCTGGAGAGCGCGAGCGGGTTCCACGATGCCCTCGTCACGCTGCAGGGCGACTTGATGCAGACCGCGGTCTCCGACTGGTTCGGCATGTTCGGCGCCGGTCTGTGACAGCCTGACCCACGACACATCGCAGGGGCGGACCGCCGACGGCGGCCCGCCCCTGCGGCGTTCACCGGCGGTAGGGTTCGACCATGCCGCCGGGACCGTCGAGCGAGACGCCGCGGCTGCTGTTCGTGCACGCCCATCCCGATGACGAGACGCTGACCACCGGCGCCACCATCGCGCACTACGCCGCGCGCGGCGCCGACGTTCGGGTGGTGACCTGCACGCTCGGCGAGGAAGGCGAGGTGATCGGCGACCGCTGGGCGCTGCTGGCCGTCGATGCGGCCGATCAGTTGGGCGGTTACCGCATCGGCGAGCTCACCGCAGCGCTGCGCGCGTTGGGGGCCGGGACGCCGACGTATCTCGGCGGTGCGGGCCGCTGGCGCGACTCCGGCATGGCCGGCACTCCGGCGCGGCACCGGCAGCGGTTCATCGACGCCGGCCAGGCCGCCGTCGACGCGCTGGTGGCCATCATCTGCGAGCTGCGTCCACATGTCGTCGTCACCTATGACCCGCGTGGCGGTTACGGCCATCCCGACCACATACACACCCACACCGTCACCGCCGCGGCCATCGAGGCCGCCGCGCAGGGCGGCCACCCCGGGACGCCGTGGGTCACGCCGAAGTTCTACTGGACCGTCATCGCCGCCGGCGCGCTTCAGGATGGCCACGATGCGCTCGGCCCGGACGATCTGCTGCCTAACTGGGTGGCACCGTCGCCCGCCGAGGCCGAGGCGCTCGGCGCCTACCCCGACGAGCGGATCGACGCCGTCGTCAACGCCCCCGCCATGCTGCCCGCGAAGGTCGCCGCACTGCGAGCGCACGCCACCCAGGTGACCGTCGGCCCCACCGGCCGTGCGTGTGCGCTCTCCAACAACCTCGCGCTGCCCATTGTGGCCACCGAGCACTACGTATTGGCCGCCGGAACGGCCGGCGAACGCGACGGGCGGGGCTGGGAGACGGATCTTCTCGCGGGGCTGGACCTGAGCGGGGGCCGGACGCGGTAAGCTCCCGTCAGACATTCTTCAGACGTGAAAATGAGGCTAGGCAGGTATCGGCATGGACCCCGATCTGGACCCCAACCTGGAGCACTGGGCGTGGTGGCTGGACAGCTTCCAGTGGATGGTGGGGTCGATGGTCAGCCAGCTCGACAGCATGCCGACCTGACCGCAACAGAGACGCCTGCCAGTCCCGCCACCGGCACGACGGCTCCGAGAATGCGCACCCTGGTGCTGTGCCTGCTGGCGCTCGACGGAGCGCTCTGCGCGGTGGCCACGGCGCTGTTTTTACCCGCCTACATCGGCGCGATCCCGTTCCCGATTAGCGCGCTGGTCGGTGGGCTGGTCAACGCCGTCCTGGTGTGGACCGCGTTGCAGTGGACCGAATCGCTGCGGAGGGGTGCACTGCCGCTATGGACCTGGCTGGTCACCGTCGCGTTGATGACGTTCGGCGGCCCCGGCGACGACCGTATCTTCGGCGGCCGCGGGGTGATGGCCTACGGCTTTCCGGTGATGGTGGTGCTGGGCAGCCTGCCGCCGGTGTTCGTGTTGTGGCGGCGCCGTCAGGCGATGATCGCGCGTACGGGATCAGGACAGCAGGTCTAGCTGCCCGGCATCTGCGACCGGGGTGAGATCCGGGTCGGGCAGCCCGCCCGGGTCCACGGTCGCGCCGTGGTCGAGATCCGGGGTGACCTCAGCGAGGCCGGGCGGTGCCGGCGGCGGGGCGAACGGGGGAGGCGGCGGCAGCAGCCCCCGAATCCAGTTGGTCTCGGTGGTGATCAGCGTGTTGAACGCTGCGGCGGTGCCGGCGCCGATGTTGCTCATCGCCTGGTTGAAGTCGACGGTCCCGTCCAGCAGGTCGGCGCCGTTGAACACCACGCTCTGGATGACGGACTCGTTGAAGGTGTAGAAGAAGTTGATCTGTGGAGCCAGCAGACCGGCGAACGGAATCCAGCCGACCAGCCAGGACAGCAGGTTGGCGCCGTACTGCGCCCACGGTTCCACGGCGTTGTAGATGTCTTCGATGATCTGGCCGATCGGCGCGGTCGCGTCGGCCAGATCCGGTGCGGTGAGCCAGTCCACCGGGTTCAGGTCGATCGGCAGCACAGCGGAGGTCAGCAACGCAGGCTGGTCGTTGATCATGCTGGGCGCGTGCGTGACCGGCGGTGCCAGCACGCCCGCGGTGACGGAGCCGGCCGCCAGCAGCAGTCGCCCGGAAACCGCGATGGCCCGCACGTCGACCATGGGGTGAATGTATCCGAGCGAGGCGGTTACTGTGGCGGATATGGCATTCGCTGCCCCCACTGCGGGTTCCTCGGCGCTGCGCCGCGTGTTGCGGCGCGCTCGCGACGGAGTGACGCTCAACGCCGAGGAGGCAGCGGTCGCGCTGACCGCCCGCGGCGACGATCTCGCCGACTTGTGTGCCAGTGCCGCACGGGTGCGTGACGCCGGGCTGGAATCCGCCGGGCGGCGCGGCGCGGGCGGCCGGCTTCCGGTCAGCTATTCGCGCAAAGTGTTCATTCCCGTCACCCACCTGTGCCGGGACACCTGCCATTACTGCACCTTCGTCACCGTGCCCGGCGTGCTGCGCGCCCAGGGCAAGGGCATGTATTTAGAACCCGACCAGATTCTCGACATCGCCCGCCGCGGCGGTGAACTGGGCTGCAAGGAGGCGCTGTTCACCCTCGGCGACCGGCCGGAGACCCGTTGGCCGGAGGCCCAGCAGTGGCTCGACGAGCGGGGCTACGACACCACGCTGTCCTATCTGCGGGCGATGGCGATCCGGGTGCTGGAGGAGACCGGACTGCTGCCACATCTGAACCCCGGGGTGATGAGCTGGTCGGAGATGTCCCGGCTCAAACCGGTTGCGCCGTCGATGGGCATGATGCTGGAGTCCACGTCGCGGCGGCTGTTCGAGACCAAGGGGCTGGCGCATTACGGCAGCCCCGACAAGGATCCGGCCGTGCGGTTGCGCGCGCTGACCGACGCGGGACGGCTCTCGATCCCGTTCACCACCGGCCTGCTGGTCGGCATCGGCGAGACGCTGGCCGAGCGCGCCGACACCCTGCACGCGATCCGTAAGGTGCACAAGGAGTTCGGGCATGTTCAGGAAGTGATCGTGCAGAACTTCCGGGCCAAGGAACACACCGCGATGGCCACGACGCCGGATGCTGAGTTCCAGGACTTTCTGGCCACGGTCGCGGTGGCCAGGTTGGTGCTCGGCCCGAAGATGCGCGTCCAGGCTCCGCCGAACCTGGTGTCGGCGACCGAATGCCTGGCACTGATCGGCGCCGGGGTGGACGACTGGGGAGGGGTGTCGCCGCTGACCCCCGACCACGTCAACCCGGAGCGGCCGTGGCCGGCGCTGGACGACCTGGCCGCCATCACCGGGCGGGCCGGCTACGACCTGGTGCAGCGGCTCACCGCGCAGCCCGACTATGTGCTGGCCGGGGCGGCGTGGATCGACCCGCGGGTCCGCCCGCACGTCACCGCGCTGGCCGACCCGGCCACCGGCTGGGCACGCGACGTCAAACCGGCCGGGTTGCCGTGGCAGGAACCCGACGAAATGGAGTCCAGCGGCCGGGTGGACCTGCACACCACGATCGACACCGACGGGCGGGCGACCGCGGCGCGCAGCGACCTCGACAGCGCGTTCGGCGACTGGGAGTCGATCCGCGAGCGGGTTCACGAACTGGCCGCCCAGGCTCCCGAGCGCGCCGACGCCGACGTGCTGGCGGCGCTGCGGTCGGCCGAGCGCGATCCGGGCGGCTGCACGGACGCCGAATACCTGGCGATGGCCACCGCCGACGGATCAGGGTTGGATGCGGTTGCCGCACTGGCGGATGCGCTGCGTCGCGACACGGTCGGCGACGACGTGACCTATGTGGTCAACCGCAACATCAACTTCACCAACATCTGCTACGTCGGCTGCCGGTTCTGTGCGTTCGCCCAGCGCAAAGGCGACGCCGACGCGTACTCGCTGTCCAATGAACAGGTCGGCGAACGTGCCTGGGAGGCGCACCAGGCCGGTGCCACCGAGGTGTGCATGCAGGGCGGTATCGACCCGGAGTTGCCGGTCACCGGCTACGCCGATCTGGTGCGCGCCGTCAAGGCCAGGGTGCCGTCGATGCACGTGCATGCGTTCTCGCCGATGGAGATCACCAACGGGGTGACCAAGAGCGGGTTGAGTATTCGCGAGTGGCTGATCAGCCTGCGCGAAGCCGGACTGGACACCATCCCGGGCACCGCCGCCGAGATCCTCGACGACGAGGTCCGCTGGGTGCTGACCAAGGGCAAGCTGCCCACCTCGATGTGGGTCGAGGTGATCACCACCGCACACCAGGTGGGCCTGCGGTCCAGCTCGACGATGATGTACGGGCACGTCGACTCGCCGCGGCACTGGGTCGGCCACCTGCGGGTGCTGCGCGAGATCCAGGACAGCACCGGTGGATTCACCGAATTCGTGCCGCTGCCGTTCGTGCATCAGAGTTCACCGCTATACCTGGCCGGCGGTGCGCGGCCCGGGCCGAGTCATCGCGACAACCGGGCGGTGCATGCGCTGGCGCGAATCATGCTGCACGGCCGGATCGCCAACATCCAGACCAGCTGGGTCAAGCTCGGCGTGCAGCGCACCCAGGTGATGCTCAACGGCGGCGCCAACGACCTGGGCGGCACCCTGATGGAGGAGACCATCTCCCGGATGGCCGGTTCCGAACACGGTTCGGCGAAGACCATCGCCGAACTGGTCGCGATCGCCGAGGGCATCGGCCGCCCCGCCCGCCAGCGCACTACCGACTACGCACCTCTTTACGACCGGCCGCTGGGCAAGGTATACACACGCCCATGAGACTGGGGTCGGGTCTGCTCGGGGCGCTGCTGTTCGTGACTGCCGGGTGCAGTGGCGGCCATGTGCAGTCCGACAGCGCGCCGGCGCCCGCTTCGTCGCCGACGACCACGTGGCCGACGGCATCCGAGCCCGGCAAGTTCGCCGTCAGCAGCCCGGCCTTCGCCGAGGACAAGCAGATTCCCGAGGAGTACTCCTGCGACGGTCGCAACGTGCCGCCGCCGCTGCGCTGGCAGAACCTGCCGCCGGGAGCCGAGTCCCTGGCCGTGGTCGTCGACGACCCGGACGCACCGGCCGGGCTGTACGTGCACTGGGTGGTGACGGGCATCCCGCCGTCCACCACCGAGATCGTCTCGGGCACGCTGCCGCCGGCGGCGGTGGTCAGCCTCAACTCAGCGAACCGGGCCGAGTATCTCGGCCCGTGCCCGCCGTCGGGAACCGGTGCGCACCACTACCGGTTCAAGCTCTACGCGCTGCGCCAGGCGCCGACGCTGACGCCGATGACGCCGGCCACCGAGTCGACCACCACGATCGCGGACCTGTCGATCGCGGTGACCGACACGGTCGGAACCTTCGGCCACTGAGTCACAGCCGGGCGGCCAGCTCGGTGCCCTGTTTGATGGCGCGCTTGGCGTCCAGCTCGGCGGCCAGCGCCGCCCCACCGATGACGTGCGGACTGTGGCCTCGGGCCCGCAACCCGTCCTCCAGGTCGCGCACCGACTCCTGCCCGGCGCAGATCACCACGTTGTCCACAGCCAGCAGCCGCGACCGCGACCGCTTGGCGCCGAAGCTGATGTGCAGCCCGCCGTCGTCGATTCCCTCGTAGTTCACTCCGGAAAGCTGATGCACCCCTTTGGCTTTCAAGGAAGCGCGATGCACCCAGCCGCTGGTCTTGCCGAGCTTACGGCCCTGCGGCCCTGCGGTGCGGGCCAGCAGGAACACCTCACGCGCGGGCGGCGCCGGGAGCGGTTCGGTCAGCGCGCCGCGCGCATCCCACGGGTCCGCGGCGCCCCACTCGGCCTTCCATGCCTTGAGGTTGAGCGTCGGCGAAGACTCCGGGTCCTCGACGACCAGGAACTCGCTGACGTCGAAGCCGATGCCGCCGGCACCCACCACTGCCACCGCCCGGCCGACCGGGCGACCGCGGATCGCCTCGGCGTAGGACATCACCATCGGGTGGTCGATGCCGTCGATCTGTGGAATCCGCGGCACCACACCGGTGGCCAGCACCACCTCGTCGAAACCGGCGAGCGCCTCGATGTCAGCCCGGGTGTCCAGCCGTACCGTGACGCCGTGCTTGTCCAGCATCGTGGTGTAGTAGCGGATCGTCCCGGCGAACTCCTCCTTGCCGGGAATCCGCTTGGCCAAGTCGAATTGGCCGCCGATGAACCCGCTGGCCTCGAACAGCGTCACGGCGTGACCGCGCTGGGCGGCGGACACCGCCGTCGCCAGCCCGGCCGGTCCGGCGCCGACCACCGCGATGCGCCGGGTACGGCGGGTGGGGCCCAGCACCAGTTTCGTTTCGTGCCCGGCTCGCGGGTTGACCAGGCAGGACACCTTCTTGTGCACGAACGCGTGATCCAGGCACGCCTGGTTGCACGAGATACAGGTGTTGATCTCGTCGGCACGGTCGTCTTCGGCCTTGCGCACCCAGTCCGGGTCGGCCAGCATCGGCCGGGCCATCGAGATCAGCTGCACGCTGGTCTCGACGAGGATCTGCTCGGCGGTCTGCGGCATGTTGATCCGGTTGGAGGCCACCACCGGGATGCCGACATGCTCGGCCACCGCGCTGCTGATGTCGACGAATGCGCTGTTGGGCACCGAGGTGACGATGGTCGGCACCCGCGCCTCGTGCCAGCCGAATCCGGAGTTGAGCATCGTTGCCCCGGCCTGCTCGACCGCGCCCGCCAGCGCGATGACCTCATCCCAGCTCTGCCCGTTCTCGACGTAGTCGGCCATCGACATCCGGTAGCAGATGATGAAATCGTCGCCGACGGCTTCGCGGGAACGGGCCACCACCTGGACCGGGAATTTGCGCCGGTTGGCCGGCGAGCCACCCCAGGAGTCGGTGCGTTTATTGGTGCGCGGGGCCAGGAACTGGTTCAGCAGATATCCTTCGCTGCCCATGATCTCGACGCCGTCGTAGCCGGCGTCGCGGGCCAGCCGCGCGGCGCGTGCGAAGTCGGCGACGGTCTGCTCGACGGCCCGCGCCGAAAGTGCCCGCGGCCGAAACGGATTGATCGGCGCTTTGATCGACGACGCGCTCACCGAGAACGGGTGGTAGGCGTATCGGCCGGCGTGCAGTATCTGCAGCAGAATCTTGCCGCCGGCCTCGTGCACCGCCTCGGTGATGCGCCGGTGGCGGCGCGCGTCGGCGACGGTGATCATCTGCGAGGCGAACGGCAACAGCCAGCCGGCCCGGTTCGGCGCGTATCCGCCGGTGATGATCAGCCCGATACCGCCACGGGCCCGTTCGGCGAAGTACTCGGCCAGCCGGTCGATGTCGCCGGCGCGGTCCTCCAGGCCGGTGTGCATCGACCCCATCACCACCCGGTTGCGCAGGGTGGTGAACCCGAGGTCCAACGGGGACAGCAGGTTCGGATAGGGGTTGTTCGCCGGAACAGTCACAGTGCCGCCTTCATCTCAGTGCCGTTACAACCTCATCGAGCCAGCCGATGGCGCCCTCCTCGGCCCGGATTCCGCCGCGCAACACCAGGTGCTGGTGCAGCGCGGTGCCGGTGAGCGAGCCGGGATCGGGAAACTGCCGCTTCTCCAGCCCGCGGTAGACGTCGAGCCGGGTGGTCCGCTCGGCGCGCAGCGCGGCGGCCTGCGCGCGCACCGCCCCGATGTCGCCGTAGCCGGCGGCGCGGACTTTGATCGCCAGGTCACGCATTCGGGTGTCGGTCACCGAGCCGCCGGAGCCGGAGAGCGGCTCGCCGATCCACCGGGCCAACTCGGCGCGACCCGCGTCGGTGACGGTATAGACCTTCTTGTCCGGGCGGCCCTGCTGCACCACCGGTGTGGCGCGCACCCAGCCGTCGCCGTCCATCGCCCGCAGGGTGCGATAAATCTGCTGGTGGGTGGCGCTCCAGAAGTAGCCGATCGAGCGGTCGAACCGGTGCGCGAGCTCGTAGCCGGAGCCGGACTGCTCGCAGAGCGACACCAGGATCGCGTGGGGAAGCGCCACTCCGGCAGCATAGGCCGGTTGACGATAGCTATGCAACTAGTTGCAGTGCAACCAGGTGCCTATGGCTACCGAGGGCCGCGCTCAGAGCAGCGGCACCATCGTGCCCAGCGGGTACACCTCGGTCCCGGTCACCCCTTGCGAGCGGTACTCCACGACCACCTCGTTGTGGCCCTCGTCGACGTGGACCAGATCGACGAATGTCTGTAGCCCGTCGGGGGTCCTGAAGTGCATTCCCTTGCGGAGGGTCTCTGCCGGTACTTGTTCGCTGGGCATGGTGTTGTCTCCTTCTCCGATGGATGCAGCACGTCGATGTCCGGGCCACAAGGCGCGGCACTGCGTGGATGCGGTCGGTCGAGGTGACGCAACGATCGGTGGCCGCGATGCCACCGAGTCCTCGCGGCATTGAGGCTGCCCGCGAAGTCATTTCAGCTTAGTGACAACGCTGGTGCGGCACAGCCGGTTCGGCGAGTTCGCCCACGTTCCGCCCGGGCAGCCGGCCCCGACTACTATCGGGTGCCGTGCAATCGCAGCCCGTCCGACCGGTCTCGGCGTCGCTGCCGGAGTTCCCGTGGGACACCCTCGCCGACGCGGCCGCACTGGCCCGGTCGCATCCGGACGGCATCGTCGACCTGTCCGTCGGTACCCCGGTCGACCCGGTCGCACCGGTGATCCGCGACGCGCTGGCGGCCGCCAGCGCGGCACCCGGCTATCCGACCACCGCCGGCACGCCGGCGCTGCGGGCCTCGGTGGTCGCCGCGCTGGCCCGCCGCTACGGCGTCACCGGGTTGGCCGACGCTCCCGGCGCCGGAGTGCTGCCGGTGATCGGCACCAAGGAGCTCATCGCCTGGCTGCCCACGCTGCTCGGCCTGGGTGGCGACCAGCTGGTCGTGGTGCCCGAGTTGGCTTATCCGACTTACGAAGTCGGTGCGCGGCTGGCCGGGACGACGATGTCGCGGGCCGACTCGCCGGCCGCGCTCGGCGGGACAACCCCGGCGCTGATGTACCTGAACTCGCCGAGCAACCCGACCGGCCGGGTGCTCGGCGCCGACGAGTTGCGCGCCGTCGTCGGCTGGGCCCGCGACCACGGTGTGCTGCTGGTCTCCGACGAGTGCTACCTGGGGCTGGGCTGGGACGCGCAACCGGTGTCGCTGCTGCACCCGTCGGTGTGCGACGGCGACCACACCGGCCTGCTGGCGGTGCACTCGCTGTCCAAGACGTCGTCGCTGGCCGGATATCGGGCCGGCTTCGTCGCCGGCGACGCCGCATTGGTGGCCGAGTTGCTGGCGGTGCGCAAACACGCCGGGATGATGGTGCCGACGCCGGTCCAGGCGGCCATGGTCGCCGCACTCGACGACGACGCCCACGAACGCCTGCAGCGGGACCGTTACGCCGGGCGCCGGGCCGCGCTGCTGCCGGCGCTGCGGTCGGCCGGGTTCACCGTCGACCACTCCGAGGGCGGGCTGTACCTGTGGGCCAGTCGCGGCGAGCCGTGTCGGCGCACCGTCGACTGGCTGGCCCGGCGGGGAATCCTGGTGGCACCGGGCGAGTTCTACGGGCCCGCCGGCGGTGAGCACGTGCGGGTGGCGCTGACCGCAACCGACGAGCGGATCGCCGCTGCGGTGGCCCGACTGACCGACCGGCCCGACTGACCGACCGGCCCGGCCGACCGACCGGCCCGGCCGACCGCATTACACATTTCTTTCATTTGGCGAAAATTAGTAATATTGTGGTGGCGTGAGCGACTATGACATCGAAACCGTGGACCGGCTGCCGTTCAGCACACCCGACAAGGCCGACCGATACCGCACCGAGAACTATCCGGGCGCCGTCGGGCTGAACTGGTACACCACCGACCCCACGCTGCAGTCGACGATGGCCTACTACCTGCGGCCCGACGAATTGGCCGTCGCAGGAGAACACCTGACCCGGATGGGCGAACTGACGGGCGGGCCGGTCGAGCGGTGGGCGCAGCAGACCGATCGGAACCCGCCGAGGCTGGAGCGCTACGACCGGTGGGGCCACGACATCAGCCGGGTGGTGATGCCCGCGTCGTTCACCGAGTCCAAACGGGCGGTGCTGCAGGCGCAGCGGGCGTTGCGGGACGACGCGACACGAGCCGGGGTGAGCCCGTACCTGATGCTGTTCGCGTCGAACTACCTGCTCAACCAGGCCGACATCGGGATGGGCTGTGCGCTGGGCACCGGTGGCGGCATGGTGAAGTCACTTGTCGAGGCGTACGCGCCGCCGGATGTGCGCGACCACGTGCTGGCCAGATTCGCCTCCGGCGAGTGGGACGGCGAGACCGCCCAGCTGCTGACCGAACGGGCCGGCGGCAGCGATCTCGGCGCGCTGGAGACCACCGCGACCCCGCACGGCGACACCTGGTTGATCAACGGGCTCAAATGGTTTGCGTCGAACTGCAACGGCGAGGCGTTCGTGGTGCTGGCCAAGCCGGAGGGGGCGCCGGACTCGACCCGCGGGGTGGCCAACTTCCTGGTGCTGCGGACCCGCCGCGACGGCACCCGCAACGGCGTGCGCATCCGCCGGCTCAAAGACAAGCTCGGCACCCGCTCGGTGGCCTCGGGCGAGATCGAATTCGCCGACGCCGAGGCATTCCTGCTGTCCGGTGAGCCGAGCGCCGGCGCGGGTCCGTCCGACGGCAAGGGACTGGGCCGGATGATGGAGCTGACGAACGCGGCGCGGCTGGGCATCGCGGCGTTCGGTCTCGGCAACGCGCGCCGGGCCCTGGTCGAGTCGCTGTGCTACGCCCGGCGCCGGGAGGCCTTCGGGCACAAGCTGATCGATAAGCCGCTGATGCGACGCAAGCTGGCCGAGATGATCGTCGACGCCGAAGCCGCGCAGGCCCTGGTGTTCGACGGCACCGGCGCGGTCAACCATCGCCAGCCGCGGGCGGTTCCCCAGCGGATCGCCGTGCCGGTCACCAAGCTGAAGGTCTGCCGGCTCGGCATCACCATGGCCTCCGACGCGATCGAAATCCACGGCGGCAACGGCTACATCGAGACCTGGCCGGTGGCCCGAATCCTGCGCGACGCGCAGGTGAACCCGATCTGGGAGGGCCCGGACAACATCCTGTGCCTGGACGTGGCGCGCGGGATCGAGCGCAGCCAGGCACACGAACCGCTGCTGGCGCGGATGCGCGACGCGGTGTCGGTGTCCGACGGCAACGAGACGACGGAGTTGGTTTCGCACCGGATCGAAGATCTGGATGCGGCGATCACCGCATGGCAAAAACTGAACGGCGTGAACGCCACGGTGGCCGAGGCCCGGCTGTTCCCGCTGGCGAAATTCATCGGCGACGTCTACGCCGCCGCGCTGTTGACCGAGCAGGCCGCCTGGGAGCGGGCCGAATCCGGCGACGACCGAAAGACACTCGTGGCGCGGCTCTATGCGCAGCGCTACCTGGCCGAGCCGGGGCCGCTGCGCGGCATCGACGCCGAGGGCGACGAGGCGATCGAGCGGTTCGACGAACTGGTGGCCGGCGCGCTGTCCGTGTCGCCGGAGCGGTAGGCGGTCAGCCCTCGCCGGGGGGCGGGCCCGGCGAGGGGAGCGGCGGCTGCCCGGGTTCCTGCGGCGGCGGGGGCGGTGGTTCCGGCGCGGAGGCCGGGCCGCAGCCCGAGGTGAGGACCCGCGCGATCGCGTCGTGTTCGGCCGGGGTCACCCACAGCCCGTAGGCCGCCTTCACGTCGACCATCCGGGAGACGTAGGTGCAGCGGTAGGACTTGTTGGGCGGCAACCACGTTGCGGCGTCGCCGTCGCCCTTCTGCTGATTGATCGGGCCATCGGTGGCCTGCAGGTTCATCGGGTCGTTGGCGAAGTTGCGGCGGGTCGGCTCATCCCACTGCTGAGCGCCGGTCTGCCACGCGTTCGACAGCGCGACGACGTGGTCGATCTGCACGTCCCGCGAGGTGCCGCGGCCGCGATGGAAGTCGATGGTGGTGCCGGTGTAGGGATCGTTCAGCACGCCGGACAGCACGATGCACCCGTTGGTGCCGGGCTTCGTCTCGACGTCGACCAGGTCGCGGCGCAGGATGTCGTTGCGGGTGTTGCAGCCGTTGTGCCCGTCGGGCACCGTCACGTCGTCGCTCCACGCTTCGCCGAACTGCGCGCGGCTGTAGCCGGTCTTCGGAGCGCGGCCCTTGATTGCGAGGGTGTCGAGTTTGGCCAGCTCCGCGTCGGCGTTCTCGGCGACCGGAACGGGGTCGGCTTTCGTCGGGAACGGCCCCGCCAGGCCCGTCAGCCCGAGCAGCGCGACGGCCGCGACGGCGATGCCGCCCGCAGCTGACCGGGGCCGGGACGAGAGTCTCCGGGTGCGGTGCCTCAAAGCGTGCTGGGCGTGGTGGTCGAGGGGCCCGATCTGTGCTCCCGCTCCCGGCGGTCCAGATCCGCGGCCTCGTGCATCTCCTGGTCGGGATGATCCTTGGCCGACCACCCGCCGCCCTCACCGTTCGGTCCGCTGATACCCGCCCACGCCGCCCCGCGGCGCACCCACAGCGACACCTCAGCGATGACCAGCAGGGCGCCCAGGCCGGCCAATGGCGCCGCCCAGGCTCGACGCTGCCGGATGCCCTGAACGCACTGGTCGACGTAATTGGTGGCGGTGCCGGACAGGCCGGACTTCTCGTCGTCGACGGTCGCCTGCAGGAGTTGGCTTTCGAAGCCGTTGCCGCAGTTGACCTGCATGCCGGTGGCGTCGTACTCGTCGAGAAAGACCGTCTGGCCGAGCAGGTACAGGCCCGCGCCCAGCAGAACGATGCCGGCTCCCATGAGCAACCAGCCGCGCGGCGTGATCTTCGTTGATTGCACCATGCGCTGATTATGCTCCACCGCCACCTGAGTCACCATTTTCCCGTACCATCGTCATTTATAAGCGCTGGTCGCCCTTGCACACTGTGCCTGCGGGTTACTATTTCGGCGGGAGGCGGCCGATGACACAGCTGGCACATGGGAGCACCGCGTGAGCATCCTCGACGCCCCCCGGGAAGAGTTGACACCTGCCCGGCCCTATCCACCGAGACTCGGTCTCAAGGGCTCGTTCCTCTACAAAGCGATCAGCACCACCGACCACAAGATGATCGGGATCATGTACATGGTCACGACCATGTCGTTCTTCCTGATCGCCGGCCTGATGGCGCTGTTGATGCGCACTGAGCTGGCCGCGCCGGGACTGCAGTTCCTCTCCAACGAGCAGTACAACCAGCTGTTCACCATGCACGGCACGATCATGCTGCTGCTGTATGCCACCCCGATCGTGTTCGGCTTCGCCAATCTGGTTCTGCCACTGCAGATCGGTGCGCCCGACGTGGCGTTCCCGCGCCTCAACGCGCTCAGCTATTGGCTGTACCTGTTCGGCGCGCTGATTGTGATGGGCGGCTTCCTCACCCCCGGCGGCGCGGCAGACTTCGGCTGGACCGCCTACACGCCGCTGTCCACTGCGCTGCATACGCCGGGCGCCGGCGGTGACCTGTGGATCATGGGCCTGGCGGTCAGCGGCCTGGGCACCATCCTGGGCGCGGTGAACATGATCACCACCTGCGTGTGCATGCGCGCCCCCGGCATGACCATGTTCCGCATGCCGATCTTCACCTGGAACACCCTGATCACCTCGATCATGGTGTTGATCGTGTTCCCGCTGCTGACCGCGGCACTGCTCGGACTCATCGTCGACCGGCACCTGGGCGGGCACGTCTACGACGCCGCCAACGGCGGGGTGATCCTGTGGCAGCACCTGTTCTGGTTCTTCGGCCATCCCGAGGTCTACATCGTGGCGCTGCCGTTCTTCGGGATCGTCACCGAAACCTTCCCGGTGTTCTCCCGCAAGCCGGTCTTCGGCTACACCTCGATGGTGTACGCCACGATGACCATCGCCGGGTTGTCGACGGCGGTGTGGGCGCACCACATGTTCGCCACCGGCGCCGTGCTGCTGCCGTTCTTCTCGCTGATGAGCTACTTCATCGCGGTGCCGACCGGGATCAAGTTCTTCAACTGGATCGGCACGATGTGGAAGGGCCAGTTGACGTTCGAGACGCCGATGCTGTTCTCCATCGGCTTCGCGGTCACCTTCCTGGCCGGCGGCCTGACCGGCGTGATGCTGGCCAGCCCGCCGATCGACTTCCACGTCACCGACACCTATTTCCTGGTGGCGCACTTCCACTACGTGCTGTTCGGCACGATCGTGTTCGCCACCTTCGCCGGCATCTACTTCTGGTTCCCGAAGATGACCGGCCGGCTGCTCGACGAGCGGCTGGGCAGGCTGCATTTCTGGTTGACGTTC